>NZ_WNKZ01000009.1 GCF_009720835.1 Pseudoduganella buxea | reverse complement strand
GGTCGGCGCGCAGGTCGGCCATGCGCTGGCGCAGCCGTTCGCCCAGCCAGCCGGCGTACGGCAGCGCCTTGCTGTCGGCGAACGCTGCCACCAGCCGCGGCGCCATGTCCGGGCAGGCCCGTGCGCCGAAGCCCTGTGCCCGCAGGCCGGTCCAGAATGCATCGTCGGCGCTCTTGACCAGCTCGGCCAGCGCGGCGCCGTCGGGCACGCAACTGCGGCCCACCTGCCGCCCGCTCTTGCCGGCGATGAAACGCACCATGTCGGCTTTGCCGGAAACGATCGCGTGGTCCAGCGCGGCCGGATCGTCCAGCGTGGCGCCCGCGGCCAGCAGCGCGTCGACGACGGCGACGTCACCTCGACGGATCGCCACGTCCAGGGCGCCCAGGCCGTCCTCGCCGCGCCAGCCCAGGTCCGGCTGCAGGGCCAGCATGGGGGCGATCAGGTCGGCCCGGCCCACCAGGATGGCTTCGCGCAGCACGGCGCTGGCCGCTTCCCGGCGTTCGGCAGAGGTCTCATCCGACGCACCCGTGCGCAGGAAGCCCTGCGCCAGCAGGGTGCCGAACAAGGCCCGGTCCGGCGAGCGCAGGGCCGTCTGGATGCCGTCGAACGACAAGTTACGGGCCGGCACGCCAGCGTCGAGCACCATGCGCGCCAGGCTGGCCCGCTCGGCGCTGGTCGCATAGCGCAAGGCCTCGTCCAGCAGGCGCGAGTCGTCCGGCACGGCAAGCTGGCGCTGGCGCAACGCCGCCAGCAGCAGGGCCAGCATCTCGCCGCGCCGGGCCGGTGTCGGCCCACCGGCCTTGCTGTCGAAGTCAGTGCCTGTCTTGCCGGCGACGGCGACTTCCAGCGCCGGCGTTTCGCCGGCCAGGGGCGAGACGCCCAATTCCAGCAGCGTGCGCACCATCGCGACGTCCCCTGCCGCCACGGCACGCGCCAGCAGCGCGGCATCGTCATCGGCCACCGGGGCGCCCAGCTTGACCAGGCGCCGCACCACGTCGCTCCGGCCGGCCAGGATGGCGCGCTCCAGCAGCGTCGCGTTGGCGGTCTCGTTCCGCGGCACATGGCGCCATGCCCGGCCGTGATGATCGATGTGGCGCGGGCCGTTCTGCTGCCACGGCATCGCGGGCTCCAGCAGCTCGTGGAGAATGCGGTCGGCCGCTTCCGGCGGGGCCATCAGGGCCCACATGGCGCCCTCGACCCACAGGTCGGTGCCATCCTTGTCATGGCGCGGCACGCGCTCCTTGAGCCAGGCCACGCCTTCGACATTGCCGGCCGCCGCGGCATGGGCGAACAGGGACCCGGCACCTTCGTCCGTGTAGGGGCGGGTGCCCAGGGCCAGCATCCGGTCCAGCACCTCGCGGCCCTGCGTCAGCGCCAGCAGGTCGTCCCACAGCAGGTAGTCGGCACCGGGCCGGTCGAACGCCTTGTCGTCTTCCTTGCGCGCCTTGCGCTCGCAGGCCTGGTACTTGTCCATCTGCTTGCCCGGCAGGGGCGCCCCGGCATCGACCAGGGCCAGCACCACGCGCGTGCGCTCGGCCGGCGTGACGATGCTTTCCAGCTGGCCGGCCCGTTCCTGGCGCAAGGCCGCTTCCAGTGCTTCCTCCTGGGGCCAGCTGCTCGTCACCTGCCGCACATCGGCACCGGCGGCGACCAGCATCTTTACCATCTCGGCCGTGCCGTACAGCGCCGCCAGGTGCAGCGGGGCCGTGCCCCCATCGCCCGCTTCCTTGACCGAGACACCGGCCTGCAGGGCCAGTGCCAGCATGCGCGTCTTGGCGGCGTACAGGGCCGCATGCTTGCGCTGCTGCCCCGCGAAGTGGGCCTTGTCGTAGGTGTTGGCGATGTCCTTGCGCCAGGCCGCTTCGTCCTCGACCAGGCTGCGCGCCGGGCGCAACAGGCGGTGCAGCAGCTTGTCGTTGCCGACCACGTAGTCATCCGGATTGGGCACGGCGGCCAGCAGGGCAGCGAAAGCCGCTTCGTCCCCGGCATTGGCGGCATCGAACAGGGCCTGCACCTGGGCCGTGGCCTCGGTTTTTCCCGTCGCCGCGTCGGCGAACGGAATGCCCTTGGCGATCTGCGCGCATGGCGAGGTGGCCGCCGCGGCGCCACCGGCCAGGAGTGCCGTGGCCAGCACGATGGTTTTCATTGCTGTCCTTGCTTACTAAAAAAGCAAGGAATATAAAGCAAAATGGTGCGTGGTGCGACTACTGCCGCGATTGTGACAATCGGAGAGATTATGTCGGGCCACGCTCCGGTTGAGGGGGGCGATCCCCTCCGGTACGGCGTGCACCGCACCGGAGTCGAACTTATTTCACCGCAGGCGCCACGCGCCAGATGACGTTGCCGACATCGTCGGCCACCAGCAGCGCGCCGTCCTTGGCGACGGCCACGCCGACGGGGCGGCCCTTGGCTTTTTCGTCCTTGCCGAGGAAGCCCGCCAGGAAGTCCTGCGGCGGGCCGGACGGCTTGCCGTCGGCGAAGGGCACGTACGCCACCTTGTAGCCGCTGTGGGGCTTGCGGTTCCACGAGCCGTGCATGCCGATGAAGGCGCCACCCCGGTAGTTGGTGGGGAAGAGGTTGCTGTCGTAGAAGGCCAGGCCCAGCGAGGCCGTGTGGGCGCCCAGCGCGTAGTCCGGCACGATGGCCTTGGCCACCAGGTCCGGCCGGGGCTCCTTGACGCGCGCGTCCACATGCTGGCCGAACCAGCTGTAGGGCCAGCCGTAGAAGCCGCCGTCCTTCACCGACGTCAGGTAGTCCGGTACCAGGTCGTTGCCCAGCTCGTCACGCTCGTTGACGACGGTCCACAAGGCCTTCGTCTTCGGTTCCCACGCCATGCCGTTCGGATTGCGCAGGCCCGTGGCGAACAGACGCGACTTGCCGGTGGCCCGTTCCAGTTCCCAGATGGCGGCGCGGCCTTCTTCCTTGTCGATGCCGTTTTCCGCGACATTGCTGTTCGAGCCCACCGTCATGTACAGGAACTTGCCGTCCGGGCTGGCCGTGATGTTCTTCGTCCAGTGGTGGTTCAGGGGGCCGGCGGGCAGGCTCATCACCTTCACGCCCGAAGCCGCGATGGCCGTCTTGCCTTCCTCGTAGGGGAAGCGCATCACGGCGTCCGAGTTGGCGACGTAGAAGTCCTTGCCGACCAGGACCATGCCGAACGGCGAGTTCAGGTTCTTCAGGAAGACCTGGCGTGTCTTGGCCGCGCCGTTGGCGTCGACGTCGCGCAGCAAGGTGATGCGGTTGGCGGACGGCGTCACGGCACCGGCCTTCTTCATCTGCATCTGCATGATCTTGCCCTTGATGCCCTTGCTGTCCTCCGGCTTGGGCGGGGCATTGGTTTCGGCCACCAGCACGTCGCCATTGGGCAGCACGTACAGCCAGCGCGGGTGGTCCAGGTTGCGCGCATAGGCCGTGACGGTGAAGCCGGCGGCGGCCACGGGTTTCTCGTCACCCTTCCATACGTTTGTCTCGGCCACGTTGACGGTGGGGATCAGGCTTTTTTCCGGCTCGGGCAGCTTCGGATTGGGGCCGTAGCCCACCGGGTATTGCGGCGCCTGGGCGGCAGCGCCGCCGCCGGCGAGCAGCAGGGTAAGGGTAAGGGGGGCGAGAGTGCGGTTCATGGCATGCGGTCCTCGGTGGTTGGCTCAGTCGCGCTTGACGCCGGGCAGGGGATTGGCTTCGGCGCCGGTGTCCGGCGGCGGCTTCTGGATACCGCGCTGTTCGCGCAGGTCCGTATCGACCAGGCCCTGTTCGATATCCTCGGCGGCCTGCTGGATGCGGGTGCGCGGCACCTGGTGTTCGGCGCCCTGGGTCGACTCGTCGCGTTCGTGCGGCAGGCGCTTGCCGCCCGTCTGGCCGACCTGGACATCGGTATTGACCTGGCGGTCGCGTTCGTTCGGCTGCGGATCGTTCGGATTGTTTTCGGTGCTCATGATGGTGTCCTTCCAATGAAACTTGACTGAATCACATCATATCGACGAAACCCGCACCCGGTCGCGCGCTTGAACTGTTGGTTTGGCGCCTAAGCCATGATGCATTTTTCGCATGAAATGTTTAGCATGGAGAATTCACCGCCATTCCATGGAACGAGCTTGAACCCAGCGACGATCGACCCGGCCGGCCACCACGACGTGCCTGCCAACTGCCGCAACTGCCACGCCCCCGTGCACGGCAATTACTGCGCCGCCTGCGGCCAGGAAACGCGGCTGCACATGCCCAGCCTGTTCGAATTCGTGCACGAGTTCGTCGGCCATTACGTGGCGCTGGAGGGGCGGCTGTGGGGCACCTTCGCGCGCCTGCTGTTCCGCCCCGGCGCGCTGACCAATGAATACCTGGCCGGGCGCCGGCGCCGCTATGTCGAGCCGCTGCGGCTGTACCTGTCGCTGTCCATCCTGTTCTTTGCCGCGATGAAGCTCTCGGGCGCCGAGATGGTGCAGATGGGCCCGGAGGATGCCCGGGTCACGGCCAGCGCCCCGGCGCAAGGCAAGCCCGCCGCGCCCGTCATCGGCGATGCGGACGACCTGCCGGCGGACATGCCGCGCCACACCACCTTGCCGGCGCCGCTGGAACGGGTGGCGCCGGGGCTGCGCCAGGCCTTCGACGATTTCGAAAAGCTGGACCGCAAGGAGCAGGGCGCGATCCTGCACGCCAGTTTCTTCAAGTACGCGCCATACGCCATGTTCTGCCTGATGCCCCTGTTCGCCTTCTACCTGAAGCTGCTGTACCTGGGCACGGGGCGGCGCTATGGCGAGCATGTGCTGTTCGCGCTGCACACGAACGCCTTTGCCTTCGCCATGTTCGGCGCCTTCATGCTGATGCCGGACGGCTTCGTCAAGCTGGTGCTGTTCTGCTGGCTGCTGGGCTACCTGCCGTGGGCCATGCAGCGCGTCTACCGCAAGGGGCGCTGGGGCACGGCGTGGCGCTGGCTGGTACTGGTGCTGCTGCACGCGGTCTCGCTGGTGGCGGCCGTGCTGGCCGTGCTCGGGCTGGGGGTCGCCTTCTTCCATTGAGCCGCCTGCCGGGCGGCGCTTGCGGTTCCGTCCAGCAGCACTTATACTGGCTAAACATACAGTATTTCCAGCGCCGTGCCGGTGCAGCGGCGCGGTGGCGGTCGCGTGCGGGAGGAACCCGTGGCAGAACAATCTGGAATGGTTTACTCTTCGGCGTGTCGCCACAGGGGTGGCCTCTTACTTAAACTGCTGAGTTTCTATGTCCGCCACGCCTGCCGTCGCTTCGTCCATCTACAACACGATCGCGCTGGTCGTGCGGCCCAATACGGCCGGCATCGAGGATTCCGTGCGCGATGTGCTCGACTTCCTGAAGCAGTCCGGCTACAGCGTCGTGTTCGAGACGGAAACGGCCGAGCACCTGAACATGCCGGACATCCCGTCGATGAGCGCGCAGGGCATCGGCGAGAAGGCCGATGTCGTCATCGTCATGGGTGGCGACGGCACCATGCTGGGCATTGCGCGCCAGCTGGCACCCTACGAGGTGCCGCTGATCGGCATCAACCAGGGCCGGCTGGGCTTCATGACCGATATTCCCCGCGACGGCATGCTGCCCGTGCTGGCCAAGATCCTGGGCGGCACGCACAAGGCCGAACGCCGCTCGCTGCTGGAAGGGCGCGTGCTGCGTGACGGCAAGCCGATCCACATCGGCCTGGCCGTCAACGACGTGGTGGTGGCGCGCGGCGCCGGGTCCGGCATGGTCGAGCTGCGCGTCGATGTCGACGAACACTTCATGTACAACCAGCGCTCGGACGGGCTGATCGTGTCCACGCCCACGGGCTCGACGGCGTATGCGCTGTCGGCCGGCGGGCCGCTGCTGCATCCGGCGCTGGGCGGCATCGTGCTGGTGCCGATCGCGCCCCATGCGCTGTCGAACCGGCCCATCGTGCTGCCCGAGTCGAGCGAGATCGTCATCGAGATCAAGCGCGGCCGCGACATCACCGTCAACTTCGACATGCAGACCTTCGCCAGCCTGACGGCGCAGGACCGCATTCACATCCGCCGTTCGCCGCACACCATCACCTTCCTGCATCCGGAAGGCTGGAGCTACTACAACACGCTGCGGGAAAAACTGCACTGGAACGAGTACCCGTCCGGCGACGGGAAAATCTGATCAATCTGGAACCTATGCTTCGTACACTGTCCATCCGCGACTTCGTCATTGTCGATGTAATTGAACTGGAATTTTCCGCCGGCTTCACGGTGTTTACGGGCGAGACGGGTGCCGGCAAGTCGATCCTGATCGACGCGCTCACCCTGGCGCTGGGTGGCCGGGGCGATGCGTCCATCGTGCGCGAAGGCGCCAGCCGCGCCGACATCACGGCCGACTTCGCCGTCACGGCCCAGGCCCAGGCCTGGCTCGACGCGCATGAGTTCACTTCCGAGGATGGCGGTGCGCTGCTGCGCCGCGTGATCGACAATGCCGGCCGCTCGAAGGCGTACATCAACGGCGTGGCCGCCACGGCCGCGCAATTGCGCGAGCTGGGCGACCTGCTGGTCGACATCCATGGCCAGCACGCCCACCAGTCGCTGCTGAAGACGGAAGCGCAGCGCGAGCTGCTGGACAACCAGGCCGGCGCCAATGTGCGCGACGTGTCGATTGCCTACAAGGCCTGGCGCGGCGTGGCGAAACAGCTGGAGGAATTCGAAACGAATGCCGCCAACGTGCTGCTGGAACGCGAACGCATCGAATGGCAGGTGGGCGAGCTCGACAAGCTGGCCGCCAAGCCGGGCGAGTGGACCGAGATCGGCAACGAGCACAGCCGCCTGTCCCACGCGGCCAGCCTGCTCGAAGGCGCGCAGGAAGCTCTGTCCGTCATCTCCGAATCGGAAGAGCAGCCCATCGTGTCGCAACTGGCCTCGCTGAACCAGAAGCTGGCCAAGCTGGTGTCGGTCGATACGGAACTGCAGCCCGTGGTGGACCTGATCGAATCGGCCCGCATCCAGCTGCAGGAATCCGTGTACGCGCTCAACACCTACCTGGACCGCGTCGAGCTGGACCCCGAGCGGCTGCGCCAGGTCGATGCGCGCATGGAAGCGCTGCATTCGGCGGCGCGCAAGTTCCGCGTCGACGCGGATGAGCTGCCGGCCGAGCACGCCCGCCTGGCCGAACAGCTGGCGCGCCTGGCCGATGCCACCGACATGGACGGCCTGCGCAAGCAGGAACAGAAGCTGAAGGCGGACTATCTGGAGGTGGCGAAACTGCTGTCGGCCCAGCGCGCCACGGCGGCGCGGGCCCTGGGCGAGGCCGTCACGAAAGCAATGCAGGATTTGAACATGACGGGCGGGCGCTTCGAAGTGGCGCTGCATCCGTCCGAGCCGTCCGCCAAGGGCCTGGAACAGGTCGAATTCATGGTGGCCGGTCACGCCGGCGTGGCGCCCCGCCCGCTGGCGAAAGTGGCCTCGGGCGGCGAACTGGCGCGCATCTCGCTGGCCATTTCCGTCATCACCTCGCACGCAACGACGGTGCCGACCCTGATCTTCGACGAAGTCGACAGCGGCATCGGCGGCGGCGTGGCCGAAGTCGTGGGGCGCCTCTTGAAACGCCTGGGCCAGGAACGGCAGGTGCTGTGCGTGACCCACCTGCCGCAGGTAGCCAGCCAGGGCAACAGCCACTTCCAGGTGGCGAAAAGCACGCTCGACAATGGCAAGACGGCCTCGCGCATCGAAGTGCTCGATGCCAAGGCCCGCGTCGAGGAAGTGGCGCGCATGCTGGGCGGGCTGGAAATCACGGCCACCACGCGCAAGCACGCGCGCGAGCTGCTGGCGTCCTGACAGGCACCTCGGCCACCGCGCAGGGCAGTGCTGCTGGTGGCCGGACATTTCTTGTAACAGTACTTACCGTTTCACCACTGGTGCGGGCGGGGCGGCTCCGGTGTAATGAAGTCATCGCCAGCTCATCCGCACCGTGCCATGAAAACCTCCTTCCTCGCCATCGCCGCCACCGCGCTTTGCCTTGCCACCAGCATCGTCCATGCCCATGCTGCCGGCGCTGGCCGCTACGACCGTCACGAACACCACGAGCGCCACGCCCGCCAGCAGTGCGACTACAGCGACCCGTGGAAGCACGAGCGCAATCACCGACCCCACCGCCGTGCCGGCGGCGCCGGCCCCTGCCACGATATCCACCGGGGCGAAGTGCTGCCGCGCTATTACTGGCACCAGCGCTACGACGTCGGCAACTGGCGCGCCAACGACCTGCCCGCCCCGTGGCGCGGCCACCGCTGGGTCCGCACCGGCAACGATTTCGCCCTGGTCGACGTCCGCAGCGGCCACATCTCCAAAGTCATCCTGCAGCGCCACCGCAAGCAAGCCTGCCGACTCCACAGCAAGTGCTGACGCGTGTGAGGACACATGGGCAACACATCGCGGAGCAACTGCCCGGTCTGCCGCAGTGGCTTGGAAACCGTATCCGACACCGGTTTTTGGGCAATAAAGCCAGCGCGAACATATCGGCAAGACGGCTGTCCCTAATGTCCCGGGCAGGGCTGCCCCTCGAAGGCGGGATAGGCGGCCGGTAGTTCCCGCAGCCATGCCGCCAGGTCGACGGTGGCCGGCAGCGCGCGCTGCAATGCGGCCAGTTCGCGGCAGGCAAACGCCGTATTGCCTGTCGCCACCAGCGCCGCAGCCATCTCGCGATAGCGGAGGGCGGGTTGGGCCTGCCGTTTCAGTTCCTGGTAATAGTCGAGATAATGGGGCCGGGCGCCGGCGCTGAAGTCGGGCGCGAAGGCCTGTACCACCATGCCGTCGTTCAGTACATGGACGAACGGAAAATACACCGGTCCCGGCAAGCCGAACAGGTCGCGCCGCAACACGCGGGTGCGCAGCTTGCCGTCCGGGTCGACCGTGATGGCGGCCGGGGTGTCGAAGTAGTCGATCTGTGCCAGCGGCACTGGCCGCGGCGCGAGCCGGAACAGCTTTCTCGTGTAGTGCCGGCCGCCCTGGTGGCCGCACAGGGCGACGACGTCCGGCCCGATCGGGGCGATGGTCGGCTCGCTGCCGCAGCCGGGCCGCAAGTGCGTGCGTTCCAGGTAGACGGTGTCGTTGCCGTCGAGACGGGTGATGACGATCTGCCCCGTCGTTTCGCCATGCAGGTCGCCGGGAGCCGTTTCGATACGTTCGCGGTAAGCAAACTGGTATCCGGCAAGCACCAGGCTCGCCTCCTGGGCGGGCGCCGCGATGGCCGTCATGCCGCCGACCACAGCCAGCACGCAGCGCAACACGGATAGGGCGGAGGCTTTCGTCATGCTAACCATCCTGTTATTTATCTGTAAATACCAATGATAAAACCGGCAATATGCCGCGTCGACCGATTTTGCCGGCGAGCGCCCGGCGTTCCCGCAGCGGCTCGGCCGTGGCGCGGCATATAATGGCTGTCCATCCGAGTCAATCCCACCCCAGCCATGTCATTCGCCAAAGAACCACCCCACCAGCACGGCGCCGTCAGCGGCAGCGCCATCGTGCTGGTCAACCTGGGCACGCCCGACGAGCCCACCCGCGGCGCCGTGCGGCGCTACCTGAAGCAGTTCCTGTCCGATCCCCGCGTCGTCGAGATTCCCCGCGCCGTGTGGTGGTTCATCCTGAACGGGGTCATCCTGCCGTTCCGCTCCGGCGCGTCGGCAAAAAAATACGCGTCCATCTGGACCCGCGACGGCTCGCCGCTGCGGGTGCACACCAGCAACCAGGCGATGCTGCTGCATGACGCGCTGCGCGCGCGCGGTCATGGCGAAGTGACGGTTGCAATGGCGATGCGCTACGGTTCGCCGTCGCTGCCGGACGTGCTGGCGCGGCTGAAGGCGGACGGTTGCGAGCGCATCGCCATCCTGCCGGCCTACCCCCAGTATTCCGGCACCACCACTGGCTCGATCTGGGATGCCGTGTTCGCCCACTACCGCAAGATCCGCAATATTCCCGAGCTGCGGCTGATACGCAATTACCATGACCACGAGGGTTATATCGAAGCGTTGCGCCAGAGCGTGCTGGCGCACTGGGACGCGCACGGCCGTGGCGAAAAGCTCGTGATGAGTTTCCACGGCGTGCCCAAGCGCACATTGCTGCTGGGCGACCCCTACCACTGCGAATGCCACAAGACAGCCCGGCTGCTGGCAGCCCGCTTGAAACTGAAGCCCGAGGATTACCTGGTGACGTTCCAGTCCCGCTTCGGCAAGGCCGAGTGGCTGCAGCCATACACGGCACCCACCGTGGCCCAGCTGGCGCGCGACGGCGTACGCCGGCTCGACGTCATCTGTCCCGGCTTTACCAGCGATTGCCTGGAAACCCTGGAAGAAATCGCCATGGAGGTGCGCCACGACTTCCTGGAAAATGGCGGCAAGCAGTTCCAGTACATTCCTTGCCTGAACGAAACACCGCACTGGATCACGGCCCTGGCTGAAATTGCCGAGCAGCATATGATCGGCTGGCCAACAATGATGTCGCCAAGCGAGCGCGCACTGCGCCAGCAGGATGCCGCCAAGGGCCGCGAGTCGGCGCTGGCGAAGGGCGCAACGGAATAAATCCTCCCATCGTTGCAATTTCGATACCGGCAAGTGTTGTTAGCACTTGCCGGGGAGGAGTGCCAGCCTGTTAAAATAACCGGTCAGCGAAGGGGGTGTCACGCCCGGTGACCGGGTTCGTTGCCGCGCACTGTGTCAAGCCGAACAGACAAGGGATTGATGAATATCCCTTGAAATGGTAGGGGATAGGCCCATATGCGGCCAGTGCAACGGGGATATGCAGTTCCCCTCATCCGCAATGTCAAACAAAACAGATCGTAGGAGTCTCTAGATGCAAGATCAGGAAAATCAGGCCAGCCCGAATCCCGATGAGGAACTGGCATCCGCCCAGCCTTCGACTCCCGCCGAGCCGGCAGCCCAGGGCGCCAACAGTCTGGAAGAGCAGCTCGCCGCCACCGAAGCCAAGCTGGCGGAGATGCACGAAGCCTTCCTGCGTGCCAAGGCCGAAGGCGACAATATCCGCCGCCGCGCCCAGGAAGATGTCGCCAAGGCGCATAAATTTGCCGTCGAATCGTTCGCCGAAGCCATGGTGCCCGTGAAGGACAGCCTGGAGATGGCCCTGAAGGTGGAAGCGCCAACGATCGAGTCGATGAAGGAAGGCGTCGAAATGACGCTCAAGCAGCTCAATTCCGCGTTCGAGCGCAACCGCCTGATCGAAGTGGTGCCGGCTGCCGGCGAAAAGCTCGACCCGAACAAGCACCAGGCCGTGGCCATGGTGCCGGCCGAGCAGGAAGCCAATACGGTCGTCGCCGTGCTGCAGAAGGGTTACATGATCGCCGAGCGCCTGCTGCGTCCGGCCATCGTGACGGCTGCCCAGCCAAAATAAGCGCGGTCATCTATATGAGGGGCACGTCCCCTTGAAAAAAAATACGCTTTTCCGCATATAAGAAACATTCAGAAACTACACAAGTTAAGGAAGAACAAATCATGGGCAAAATGATCGGTATTGACCTGGGCACGACCAACTCCTGCGTCGCCATCATGGAAAACGGCCAGCCGAAGGTCATCGAAAACGCGGAAGGCGCGCGTACGACCCCTTCCATCATCGCTTACCAGGAAGACGGCGAAATCCTCGTCGGCGCGCCGGCAAAACGCCAGGCCGTGACGAACCCGAAGAACACCCTGTACGCGGTGAAGCGCCTGATCGGCCGTAAGTTCCAGGAGAAGGAAGTCCAGAAGGACATCTCCCTGATGCCTTACGAAATCACCAAGGCCGACAACGGCGACGCCTGGATCGGCGTGCGCGACAAGAAGCTGGCGCCGCCACAGATCTCCGCCGAAGTGCTGCGCAAGATGAAGAAGACGGCCGAGGACTACCTGGGCGAAGAAGTGACGGAAGCCGTCATCACGGTGCCTGCGTACTTCAACGACTCGCAGCGCCAGGCCACCAAGGATGCCGGCCGTATCGCCGGCCTGGACGTCAAGCGCATCATCAACGAGCCGACCGCGGCCGCGCTGGCATTCGGCCTGGACAAGACCGACAAGGGCGACCGCAAGATCGCCGTGTATGACCTGGGTGGCGGCACGTTCGACATCTCGATCATCGAGATCGCCGACGTCGATGGCGAAAAGCAGTTCGAAGTGCTGTCGACCAATGGCGACACCTTCCTGGGCGGCGAAGACTTCGACCAGCGCGTGATCGACTACATCATCGACGAATTCAAGAAGATCAACGGCCTGGACCTGAAGAAGGACCCGATCGCCCTGCAGCGCATCAAGGCTTCGGCCGAGCGCGCAAAGATCGAACTGTCGTCGTCGCAGCAGACCGAGATCAACGAGCCGTACATCGCCATGGCGAACGGCGCGCCGGTCCACCTGAACCTGAAGATGACCCGCGCCAAGCTGGAGTCGCTGGTGGAAGAGCTGATCGCCGCCACCATCGAGCCATGCCGCACCGCCATCAAGGATGCCGGCGTCAAGGTCTCCGATATCGACGACATCATCCTCGTCGGCGGGATGACCCGTATGCCGAAGGTGCAGGAAAAAGTGAAGGAGTTCTTCGGCAAGGACCCACGCAAGGACGTCAACCCGGATGAAGCCGTGGCCGTCGGTGCCGCCATCCAGGGCGCCGTGCTGTCGGGCGACCGCAAGGACCTGCTGCTGCTGGACGTGACGCCGCTGTCGCTGGGTATCGAAACCCTGGGCGGCGTGATGACGAAGATGATCCACAAGAACACGACGATCCCGACCAAGTTCTCGCAGGTGTTCTCGACCGCCGACGACAACCAGCCGGCCGTGACGATCAAGGTCTACCAGGGTGAACGCGAAATCGCCGCCGGCAACAAGGCGCTGGGCGAATTCAACCTGGAAGGCATTCCGCCGGCAGCACGCGGCACGCCGCAGATCGAAGTGACCTTCGACATCGACGCCAACGGCATCCTGCACGTGGGCGCGAAGGACAAGGCCACCGGCAAGGAAAACAAGATCACCATCAAGGCCAACTCCGGTCTGTCGGAAGAGGAAATCCAGAAGATGGTGAAGGACGCCGAGCTGAACGCCGACGAAGACAAGAAGGTCAAGGAACTGGCCGAGTCGCGCAACCAGGCCGACGCACTGGTGCACTCGACCAAGAAGTCGCTGACCGAATACGGCGACAAGCTGGATGCGGGCGAGAAGGAAAAGATCGAGGCTGCCATCACGGGCCTGGAAGGCTCCATCAAGTCCGGCGACAAGGCCACCATCGACGCCAAGATCGCGACCTTGACGGAAGCGGCGCAGAAGCTGGGCGAGAAGATGTACGCCGACATGCAGGCGCAGCAGGCAGCGGGCGGGGGTGCCGAAGCCGGTGCCGGTGCCGGCCAGCAGGCTGGCGGCGCGGAATCGCGTGCGCAGCAGGACGACGTCGTGGACGCCGACTTCAAGGAAGTCAAGGACAACAAGTAAGTCCCGGTCGGCCCAGCCCCTGACCCGCCGAGCGGTGCTGCCGTAAATACGGGGCCCGCTCGGCTTTTTCGCATAATGACATCAGTTCTGTAAGCAAGGTGCCTCCCTATGGCAAAGCGTGATTTTTACGAGATTCTCGGCCTGGCAAAAAATGCCTCGGATGACGAGATCAAGAAGGCCTATCGCAAGCTGGCGATGAAGTATCACCCGGACCGCAACCCGGACAACAAGGAAGCGGAAGAGAAGTTCAAGGAGGCCAAGGAAGCCTACGAGATGCTGGCCAATCCGGAGAAGCGCGAAGCGTATGACCGTTACGGTCACGCCGGCGTCGATCCCAACATGGGTGGCGGCGGTGGCGGCTTCGGCGCGGGCGGCTTCGGCGACGCGTTCGGCGACATCTTCGGCGACATCTTCGGCGGCGGCGGCCGTCGCGGTGGCGGCGGCGGTCCGCAGGTGTACCGCGGCGCAGACCTGCGCTACAACCTGGAAATCACCCTGGAACAGGCCGCGCACGGCTTCGACACGACGATCCGCGTGCCGTCCTGGGACAAGTGCGATACCTGCCACGGCTCCGGCGCCAAGCCGGGCACGTCGCCGGTCACTTGCTCCACGTGCGGCGGCCACGGTCAGGTGCGCATGCAGCAGGGCTTCTTCAGCATCCAGCAGACCTGCCCGAAATGCCACGGCACCGGCAAGATCATTCCGGAACCGTGCCCATCGTGCTCCGGCGCCGGACGCATCAAGCGCAACAAGACGCTGGAAGTGAAGATCCCGGTCGGCATCGACAACGGCATGCGCATCCGCTCGTCCGGCAACGGCGAACCGGGCACGAATGGCGGGCCACCGGGCGACCTGTATGTGGAAATCCACATCAAGCCGCACGCCGTGTTCCAGCGCGAAGGCGACGACCTGCACTGCGAAATGCCGATCTCGTTCGCCAAGGCGGCGCTGGGCGGCGAAATCGAAGTGCCGACCCTGTCCGGCAAGGTGTCGTTCACCGTGCCCGAAGGCACGCAGTCCGGCAAGACCTTCCGCCTGAAAGGCAAGGGCATCAAGGGCGTGCGCTCCGGCTACCCGGGCGACCTGTTCTGCCACGTGGCTGTCGAAACGCCCGTCAAGCTGACGGAAAAGCAGAAGGAACTGCTGCGCGAGTTCGAACGGGCCACCAACGAAGGCGGCGCCAAGCACAGCCCGCAGTCGAAGTCGTGGATGGACAAGGTCAAGGACTTCTTCGAGTAAGCAGTGGGACCTCGATAAACCTGCTGCGCGACGCCAGCTCCGGCCTGCGATGCTTCGCCGTACTGAAGTACGGCTGTGCTTCTCGACCAGACCTGACGCCGCTCGCTACGGTTTCTCGAGGCCCTGATCCGTGCGTAGGGTCGGCTTCATTTAGCGATTGTAGCTTTTGCGCCTTTGGGCCGATGCTGAAAAAAAAGCACGTTCGGCCGACAAGGCCCGGATCGGCTAAACTACCGCCTGCTTCATACCGGCCGCCATTGCATCGAAGCAGTTGGCGGCTTTTTCACGTCTGAGAGGAACACCATGAGCGACCGTATCGATAGCCCTGCCGACCTGAACGACCTGCTGAACAATAACCGCCGCTGGGCCGACTCCATGGTCGAGCGCGACCCGGAATTCTTCCGCCGCCTGGCCGCGCAGGCTTCGCCCGAATACCTGTGGATCGGCTGCTCCGACAGCCGCGTGCCCGCCAACGAACTGCTGGGCCTGGCGCCGGGCGACGTCTTCGTCCACCGCAATATCGCCAACGTCGTCGTCCATTCCGACCTGAACTGCCTGTCCGTGCTGCAGTTCGCCATCGACGTGTTGAAGGTGAAGCACGTCATCATCGTCGGCCACTACGGCTGCAAGGGCGTGCACGCCGCGCTGACGGGTGCCCGCGTCGGCCTGGTCGACAACTGGCTGCGCCACGTTCAGGACGTCAGCCAGAAGCACGAGCGCTACCTGGGCTCCGTGCTGGACGAGCAGAAGCGCAGCGAAAAGCTGTGCGAGCTGAACGTCGTCGAGCAGGTCGTCAATGTCTGCTCCACCACCATCGTGCAGGATGCCTGGGACCGCGGCCAGCCCGTCAGCGTGCACGGCTGGGTCTACGGCCTGAAGGACGGCCACCTGCACGACCTGGGCATGACCGTCAGCAACCACGCCGACCTGGCCCCGCGCCTGTCGAACCGCCTGGTCCGCTACAACGAGGAAGTGCAGTCGTAAAAGTTGCCTGGAAATGGGGACAGACCCCATTTATTTGGCAACTATTGCCCGAAAAATGGGGTCTGTCCCCATTTTTCGAGCAACACCCAGGTCCTGACCCGTCATTGCCCCGCTCCCCGGGGCGGCGGGTGAGGTCCCGCCGTGGAACTCCGGTATACTGTATGCCTATACAGCTGGAGCGCCGCCATGGAACTGAACGACAAACTGGAAATCCTGGCCGACGCGGCGAAATATGACG
Organism: Pseudoduganella buxea; assembly: GCF_009720835.1. GTDB lineage: Bacteria > Pseudomonadota > Gammaproteobacteria > Burkholderiales > Burkholderiaceae_D > Rugamonas > Rugamonas buxea. The sequence continues at coordinate 88,019 of NZ_WNKZ01000009.1, read as the reverse complement.
CGTCGTGTGCCAGCAGCGGGGCGCCGAAACGTTCGTCCGAAGGCAAGGACGGTATCGGCGCCACCAATGGCATGGGCATCTGCCACAGCTACACGCCCGACGGCCGCTGCGTGTCCTTGCTGAAAATCCTGCTGACAAACTTCTGCGTCTACGACTGCCAGTACTGCGTCAACCGCCGCACGTCGAACGTGCCGCGGGCCCGCTTCACGGTGCAGGAAGTGGTCAAGCTGACGGTTGACTTCTACCTGCGCAACTACATCGACGGCCTGTTCCTCAGCTCCGGCATCATCCAGTCGGCCGACTACACGATGGAGCAGCTCGTGGCGATTGCGCGCGAGCTGCGCGAAGTACACCAGTTCCGTGGCTATATCCATTTGAAGACGATTCCCGATGCGGACCCGGCCTTGATCGATGCGGCCGGCCGCTATGCCGACCGCCTGTCGGTGAACATCGAACTACCCACGCAGGACAGCGTGCAGCGCCTGGCACCGGAAAAGAACGTCCACACGATCAAGCTGGCGATGGGCAATATCCGCCTGCGACTGGACGAGAAGGAAGCCGAGCCGAAGGCGCCGAAGTTCGCGCCGGCCGGCCAGAGCACGCAGATGATCGTCGGGGCCGACGCCAGCGACGACCAGCGCATCCTCACCACGGCCGAAACCCTGTACGGCAGCTACAAGCTCAAGCGCGTCTACTACTCGGCCTTCAGCCCCATTCCGCAAAGCCCGAAGTCGGTGCCGCTGGCGCCGCCGCCGATGCTGCGCGAGCACCGCCTGTACCAGGCCGACTTCCTGCTGCGCAGCTACGGCTTCCAGGTGGGCGAGCTGCTGCCCGCAGCCGGCAACCTGGCCCTCGACATCGACCCGAAACTGGCGTGGGCCCTGGCCAACCGCGAGCACTTCCCGATGGATTTGAACCGCGCCGAGCCGGCCATGATCGCCCGCATCCCCGGCATCGGCCTGCGCAACGCCAAGCGCATCGTCGAACTGCGCCGCATGCGCCAGGTGCGCTATGCCGACCTGACGCGCCTGAAGTGCAGCATGAAGAAGATCGCACCCTTCATCATCACGGCGGACTACCGGCCCGTGCGCGACACGACGGCCTCCGAAGTGCTGCGCCGGGCCATGGCCGACGTGCCCGAGCAGATGCCGCTGTGGCCGGAGCTGCAGGCGGCATGACCGCGCCGCAGGACGACGGCCCGGGCGACGATACGTTCGATGCCATCGAGCCCATCGACGCCGTCGCCCTGACCCTGGCCGGCCAGCCCATCCCCGTCACCACCTTCGCCGAATGGCGCCTGGCCGCGCGCGACCTGATCGTGCGCCGCATCCGGCCCGAATCCCTGCAATGGGCGGGCCAGGACGGTGGCGGTGATTTGCTGAGTGCCGCGCCGCCAATCGTTCCAGCGACGGTGCTGGACGTTCCGCCCGCGCCGCCGCCGCACGTTCCCCGCAAGCTGATGGAGATGCTGCACAGCGCCGCCTGCTACCGCACCCCGGACCGCTGGTCCTTCCTGTACAAGGTGCTGTGGCGCTGGCAGCAGGGACAACAGGAGATCCTGTCGATGGCCGACGAAGACGGCGCCCGCCTGCAGCACATGGTGAAGGCGGTGCACCATGAAGAACACGATATGCATGCCTACCTGCGCTTCCGCGAGCGGCCGCCCGAGGCTGGCGACCCCCGCTTCGTCGCCTGGTTCGAGCCGGCACACGACGTGCTGCCGCAAGTGGCGCGCCACTTCGCCAGGCGCATGGGCAAGACCAGCTGGATGATCGGCACGCCCGAGGCCACCGTGCTGTGGGACGGCCAGCAACTGCACGCCACCGGCCCCCTGATGCGCAGCGCGGCCGATATCGACGACAGCGGCGAGGCCCTGTGGCTGACCTACTACCGCAGCATCTTCAACCCGGCCCGCCTGAACGCGGGCATCATGCATGGCCATATCCGCTCGCGCTTCTGGAAGAACCTGCCGGAAGCGGCCGTCGTGCCGCACATGGTGTCGCAGGCCGCGGCCGGCGCGCGCAAGGTGGGCCAGCTCGATACGGTCGGCCGCCGCACCGGCACGACCATTCCCATCGCCGCCGAGAAGGCCGCGCCCGAGCGTCAGCAGCCGTCGTCGCTGGACGAATGCCGCCGCTGCGACCTGTGGCAGAACGCCACGCAGGCCGTGGCGGGGCAGGGCGCGCGCCACGCGAAGATCATGCTGGTGGGCGAGCAGCCTGGCGACCAGGAAGACCTGGCTGGCAAGCCCTTCGTCGGCCCCGCCGGCGCGCTGCTGGACAAGGCCATGATCGAGGCCGGCGTCGACCGCAAGACCGTGTACGTCACCAACGCCGTCAAGCACTTCAAGTGGGAGCCGCGCGGCAAGCGCCGCCTGCACAAGACCCCGGCGCAGAAGGAAGTGATGGCCTGCCACTACTGGCTCGAGACGGAGCTGGAGCAGGTGGCGCCGCAGGTCGTCGTGGCGCTGGGCAGCACGGCCCTGAAATCCATCCTGCAGTCGGGCAGCGTGACGATGAAGGAATATATGGATGCGCCCTTCCAGCACGAAGGGCGCTGGGTCGTCGTCACCTACCACCCGGCCTATGCGCTGCGCGTGCCCAGCGCCGAAGCGCGGCAGGAGGCCGTCGCCAATATCGTCGCGGCCTTGAAAACGGCCCAGGACCTGGCCGGCGGCGCCGCTCGCGCTTGACGCGGGAATCGCATAACGATAGCCGAATCGATTCGTTTTGTTTCCATCGGAGCGCGCCTAGACTGGAATTCCCGTCAGCTGGAGCGTGTCCATGGCCGCAGTGTTCAGTGAAGTCCGCGAAGTTCGTGACGATCTCGATGTCATTCGAGGTGCAGTCCCGCCCGTCGCGCACGATGCCCAAGTCCCCCTTGTCATTCGTGCCTTCGACGGTCCCCTGGGCGCCGAGGTGGTTGGCCTCGACCTGGGCGCAGGCCCCGTGGATGACGCGAGCTTTGCGCGCATCCATGCGGCCCACCTGGCACATCACGTCCTCGTGTTTCGCGACCAGCGCATCACGCCGGCACAGCAGGTAGCGTTTTCGCGCCGTTTCGGTCCACTGCAGATCCATGTACTGCGCAACTTCCAGCTGGCGGGAACCCCGGAAGTGCTGGTCGTATCGAACATCGTCGAAGACGGCAAGCCGATCGGCCTGGGCGACGCCGGCCACTTCTGGCATTCCGACCTGTCGTACAAGGAAAAGCCCAGCCTGGGCTCGATGCTGCATGCCCAGGAGTTGCCTGCCGAGGGCGGCGACACGCTGTTCGCCAATATGCACCTGGCCTACGACACCCTGCCGGCGGCGCTGCGCAATGCCGTAGAGGGCCTGCGCGCCGAGCACAGCTACCTGAAACAGTATGCCGAGCTGCAGAAGCGCAGCCCGTGGCGTCCGAACCTGACCCAAGCCCAGGTCGACGAAGTGAAGGCCGTGGTCCACCCGGTGGTACGCGTGCACTCCGAAACGGGCCGGCGCGCGCTGTTCGTCAGCGAGCATTTCACCACCCGCATCGTCGGGCTGCCCGAGGACGAAAGCACGGCCCTGCTGGCCGAGCTGTTCGCCCACAGCGTGCGGCCCGAGCACATCTACCGCCACCGCTGGCAGCCGCACGACATGGTGTTCTGGGATAACCGCTCGCTGATGCACCTGGCGGCCGGCTGTCCGGCCGACCAGCGCCGCAAGCTGTATCGCACCACCATCGAGGGCGACGTCCCGTTCTGACCAGGATAAGAAAAACATGAAAGCACTTCGCATCGCCGCCGCCACGGTGGCCGCCATTCCCTTCCTGTTTGCCGTTGACGCCCACGCCGAGGGCAAGATCCGCATCGCCGAACAGTATGGCGTGACCTACCTGCTGCTCAATATCGCGCAGGAGCAAAAGCTCATCGAAAAATACGGCAAGCAGGCCGGCGTCGACATCGACGTCGAATGGAAGCAGCTCTCCGGCGGCGCCGCCATCAACGACGCACTGCTGTCGGGCGCCATCGACATCGGCAGCGCCGGCGTCGGCCCGCTGGTGACCTTGTGGGACCGCACCAAGGGCCGCCAGAACGTGCGTGGCGTGGCCGCGCTGGGCAGCTTCCCGTACTACCTCGTCACCAATAACCCGAAGGTCAAGACCCTGGCCGACTTCACGGAGAAGGACCGCATCGGCCTGCCGGCCGTCGGCGTGTCGGTGCAGGCGCGTATCCTGCAGATGGCCGTTGCCAAGCAGTGGGGCGAGAAGGAGTTCGCCCGGCTGGACAAGATCACGCAGACCCTGCCGCATCCGGATGCGGCCAGCGCCATCATTGCCGGCGGCACCGAGATCACCGGCCACTTCGCCACGCCACCGTTCCAGGAACAGGAGCTGGCGCAGAATCCGAACGCGCGCGTGATCCTGAAATCCTACGACGTGCAGGGTGGGCCGTCGTCGTCCACCGTGCTGTACGCCACCGAAAAATACCGCGCCGGGAACCCGAAGACGTATCGCGCCTTCGTGCAGGCGCTGGCCGAGGCGGCCGACTACGCGGCGAAGAATCCCGAAGGCGCGGCCGACATCTATTTGAAGGTCAACAAGAGCAAGGTCGACCGGGCCCTGCTCGTGAAGATCTTCAAGAACCCCGAAGTGCAGTTCCGCATCGCGCCGCAGAACACGCTGGGGCTGGCGCAGTTCATGCACCGCGTCGGCGCGGCCAGGAACCGGGCCGGCACGTGGCGCGACTACTTCTTCGACGACCCGCTCGTCAAAGAGGGCAGCTGACATGGCGCCGCTGCAGGTGGTGCGCACGCCGGGCGGACCCGAGCCCCTGCTGCGGGTGCGCGACGTCACGCTGGAATATCGCGGCAACGGCGGCACCGTGCGCGCCACGCAGGACGTCGGCTTCGACGTCTTCGGCGGCGACCGCTTCGTGCTGCTGGGCCCTTCCGGCTGCGGCAAGTCCTCGCTGCTGAAAGCCGTGGGCGGCTTCGTCGCGCCGGCCGCCGGCAGCATCGAACTCGATGGGCGGGTCATTACCGCGCCGGGGCCGGACCGCATGGCCGTGTTCCAGGAATTCGACCAGCTGCCGCCGTGGAAGACGGTGCTGCAGAACGTGATGTTCCCCCTGCTGGCCACGCGCCGGCTGCCGCGCGCGCAAGCGCGGGAGAGGGCGCTGCACTGGATCGACCGCGTCGGCCTGGCGCGCGTGAAGGACGCCTATCCGCACACGCTGTCCGGCGGCATGAAGCAGCGCGTGGCGATTGCCCGCGCGCTGGCAATGCAGCCGCGTGTGCTGCTGATGGACGAGCCCTTCGCCGCGCTGGACGCGCTGACCCGCCGCACCATGCAGGAAGAATTGACGCGGCTGTGGGAAGAAACCCGCTTCACCCTGCTCTTCGTCACCCACTCGATCGAGGAAGCGCTGGTGGTGGGCAACCGCATCCTGCTGCTGTCGCCCCATCCTGGCCGCGTGCGCGCGGAGCTGAACAGCCACCAGTTTGATTTGTCCAGCGGCGGCAGCGCCGAATTCCAGGGCGCCGCCCAGCGCATCCATGACCTGCTGTTCGGCGTGGACACGCCGGCCACCGCGCCGCCTGAGAGGATCGCCCTGTGAGCACGACCGATCAGTTGCTGCAGCCCTTGCCGCCGATCCGCCAGGAGATCGGCTACGAGCTGCCCGCCATCGACACGGCCCGGCTGACGCGGTGCCTGCCGCTGGCCACGCGGCTGTGGGACCAGGCCTGGCTGCGCAAGGGCGCCTTGCTGGTGGCGCTGGCCGTGCTGTGGGAGCTGGTGGCACGATGGCAGGACAACGACCTGCTGCTGCCGACCTTCCTGCAGACGGCGCGCGCCTTCGGCGAGGGCCTCGTCACGGGCGAGCTGCTGGCCAAGGTACGCGTGTCGCTGGCCGTGCTGGCCCAAGGCTACGTGGCCGGCATCGCCTGTGCCTTCGTGCTGACGGCGCTGGCCGTGTCGAACCGCTTCGGGCGCGATCTGCTGGAGACGCTGGTCGCCATGTTCAACCCGCTGCCGGCGATTGCGCTGCTGCCGCTGGCGATGTTGTGGCTGGGCTTGGGCAACGGCAGCCTCGTGTTCGTCATCGTCCACGCCGTGCTCTGGCCGCTCGCGCTGGGCACCTACAGCGGCTTCCAGTCCGTGCCGGAGACCTTGCGCATGGCCGGCCGCAACTACGGCCTGCGGGGCCTGCCCTTCGTCGTGCAGATCCTGGTGCCGTCGGCGCTGCCGGCCATCGTCTCGGGCCTGAAGATCGGCTGGGCCTTCGCGTGGCGCACCTTGATCGCGGCCGAACTGGTGTTCGGCGCCTCGTCCGGCAAGGGCGGGCTCGGCTGGTATATCTTCCAGAACCGCAACGAGCTGTACACGGACAAGGTCTTCGCCGGCCTGGCCGCCGTCATCCTGATCGGGCTGGCCGTGGACAACCTGCTGTTTGCCACCCTGGAACGCGTCACCGTGCGGCGCTGGGGCATGCAGCGCAGTGCCGGGTAGCAGTCCGGGCCAAGCCACGAGACTGGCAGGCAGACCTGACGCGTCTGACCGCATGCTGGCGCGATTCTTGCTCACCTTTGGGGCATGAGCCGCAACCTCCGCATCGTCCTCGTCCATCCGCACCATGAAAGCGACGCTTCCCAGCGCGCCTGCGCACTGCATGCGGGGCTGCTGGAAGCAGGCTATGAGCTGGTGGCGTCGCTGCCGGCCGATCTCCACTTGCCCGAGCGGATCGCCCAGCTGCAGCCGGACATGATCATCGTCGACGCCGAATCGGATGCGCGCGACGTGCTCGAACATATCGTCATCGCCACCCGCGACGAGCGGCGCCCCATCGTCATGTTCACCGAGGACGACAAGACCTCGTCGATGGAGGCCGCGCTGGAGGCGGGCGTGTCGGCCTATATCGTGGCCGGGCTGAAGCCCGAGCGCATCAAGCCCGTGCTGAACGTGGCCCTGGCGCGCTTTCGCAAGGAGGAAAAGCTGCTGCTGGAGCTGGCCGACACGAAGCACAAGCTGGCCGAGCGCAAGGTGGTGGACCGCGCCAAGGGCCTCCTGATGTCGCGCCACGGCATGACCGAGGAGCAGGCCTACCAGCGCCTGCGCACGATGGCCATGAACAAGAAATTGAAACTGGCGGATATCGCCCAACGCATACTGGATGTCGAGGATTTGCTGGGATGATGCACAATACTGGTGCACCCCGGGGGAAAGCATATGCAGATTGAAAAACAGACCGTGCGGATCGGCTTCAACCCGCTGACCGATTGCGCCTCCGTCGTGATGGCGTCCGTGCTGGGCTTCGACGAGCGGCACGGCATCCGCATTGTCCTCAGCAAGGAGACTTCCTGGGCCGGCGTGCGCGACAAGCTGGTAACGGGCGAACTCGATGCGGCCCACGCCCTGTACGGCATGGTCTACGGCACCCAGCTGGGCATCGGCTCGCAGTGCCACGACATGGCCGTGCTGATGAACCTGAACCGCAACGGCCAGGCCATCACGCTGTCGAAGCGGCTGATGGAGGCTGGCGCCGTCGATGGCCCGTCGCTGGCCGCGCTGATGCGGGCTGAACGCCGGCAGTATGTCTTCGCCCAGACCTTCCCGACCGGCACGCACGCGATGTGGCTGTATTACTGGCTGGCCGCGCAAGGCATCGACCCGCTGCGGGGCGCCCGCGCCATCACGGTGCCGCCGGCGCAGATGGTCTACAACCTGGCCGAAGGGCATATGGACGGCTTCTGCGCGGGCGAGCCGTGGGGGCACCGCGCCGTCATGGACGGCATCGGCGTCACCGTCGCCACCAGCCAGCAGATCTGGCCCGACCATCCGGAAAAGGTGCTGGGCGCCTCGGCCGCCTTTGTCGACGCCCACCCGAACGCCTGCCGCGCCTTGATTGCCGCCGTGCTGGAAGCGGGCCGCTGGATCGACGCCAGCGACGAGAACCGGCGCGCGATGGCCGAGATCATCGCCGGCCAGGCCTATGTCAATACGGACAAGGCGGCCATCCTGCCGCGCATCCTGGGCCGCTACGACGACGGCATGGGCCGCCAGTGGCAGGACAGCCACCCGATGTGCTTCCACCAGGACGGCGCGGCCAACTATCCCTACCTGTCCGACGGCATGTGGTTCATGACCCAGTTCCACCGCTGGGGCCTGTTGAAGGGCCAGCCCGACTACGAGCGCACGGCGCGCGCCGTCACGCGCATGCAGCTGTACGGCGAGGCGGCCGAACTGGCCGGCGTGGCCGTGCCGGCACAGGCCACGCGCAGCTCGACCCTGGTCGACGGCCGCGTGTGGGACGGCACCGATCCCGAGCGCTACGCCACCTCCTTCCCCTTCCAGCTGCGTTAACGCTGCAGTGCACCATACTTGGGCGGGTGCACCGCAACCATGCACCGGGAACAGGCAACCGACCCGTTTTCCACCGCTTTTCCACCCCACCTTGATCCCGCTGCCCGTGCCGGCCCCTTGAAATCGGCTGGCACGCCTCTTGCAACGTAGGAGGCAAGGGGTCAAAGGCGATCCTCCAGATTATTTGCACAGCCGGTCCAACGACGGACCCGGCACCAGGACAACGGCGTCCGTGCGGTCACCGCTCACTTGCGAGCGGGACTGCACGGGCGCCTTTTTTTTCTTCAAATAATAACGGGGTGCGAAAATGACCAGCAAAGCACAAAGCATCAAACTCTTCTCGTTCGACACGCCGCAGATGCGCGCCTTCCATATGGCGTGGATGGCGTTCTTCGTCTGCTTCTTCGCGTGGTTCGCCTGCGCCCCCTTGATGCCGGTCATCAAAGGCCAGTTCGGCCTGACGGTGGCGCAGATCGCCAATATCAACATCGCCGCCGTCACCATCACCATCGCCGTGCGCATGCTGGTGGGCCCCATGTGCGACCGCTACGGTCCCCGCAAGACCCACACGGGCCTGTTGCTGCTGGGCGCCATTCCCGTCTTCGGCGTGGCCAGCGCGCAGAGCTACGAAGGCTTCCTGTTCTTCCGCACCCTGATCGGTGCCATCGGCGCCAGCTTCGTCGTCACCCAGTACCACACGTCGGTGATGTTCGCGCCCCGCGTGGTCGGCACCGCCAACGCGGCCACGGCCGGCTGGGGCAATGCCGGCGGCGGCGTCACGCAGGCCACCATGCCGCTGATCCTGGCGGCGATTGTCATGCTGGGCGTGGACCAGGCCTTCGGCTGGCGCCTGGCCCTGATCGTGCCGGGTGTGCTGATGGTGATCGTCGGCCTGATGTACTGGCGCTTCACGCAGGATTGCCCGCAAGGGAACTACGCCGAGCTGCGCGCGGCCGGCATCGAGATCGAAGGCGGCAAGAAAGGCGGCTGGGACAGTTTCAAGCTCGCCGCGTCGAACTACCGCGTCTGGCTGTTGTTCGTCACCTACGGTGCCTGCTTCGGCGTCGAGCTGTTCATCCACAACGTGGCCGCCGTCTACTACGTCGATACCTTCAAGCTGTCGCTGAAGGAAGCGGGCATGGCCGCCGGCAGCTTTGGCCTGCTGGCCCTGTTCGCCCGTGCCCTGGGCGGCTACATCTCCGACAAGGCGGCCCTGCGCGGCAGCTTGAACAGCCGCGTCACCCTGCTGTTCGTGCTGATGCTGGGCGAAGGCGCGGGCCTGATCTGGTTCGCCAACGCCGACAGCGTGGGCCTGGCCATCTTCGCCATGCTGGCCTTCGGCATGTGCACCCACATGGCCTGCGGCGCCACCTACGCGCTGGTGCCGTTCATCGACAAGCGTGCCCTGGGTGGCGTGACCGGCATCATCGGCGCCGGCGGCAACGTGGGCGCCGTCGCCGCCGGTTTCCTGATGAAGGGCGTGGGCAGCACCCAGCAGACGCTGGTGATCCTGGGGATCTTCGTGACGGCATCGGCCCTGTGCGCCATCGCCCTGCGCTTCTCTGCCTCCACCAATGCAGAACATGCGCTGGCCCGCGCCGCCGCCTGAGTTGTCCTGAGTTCGAATGTTTAGGGAGTACTGATATGAAGATCGTCGTTATCGGCCACGGCATGGTGGGCCACAAATTCCTCGAAGTGCTGGCGGAACAGAACTCCGGTGCGCACGTCACCGTGCTGTGCGAGGAGCCGCGCCCCGCCTACGACCGCGTGCACCTGTCCGAATTCTTCGCCGGGAAGAGCGCCGATGACCTGTCGCTGGTCAAGCCGGGCTTCTTCGAGCGTGACGATATCGTGCTGCGCCTGAACGCCCGGGCCACGGCGATCGACCTGCAGAACAAGACCGTCACCGCCAGCACGGGCGACGTGCTGGCCTACGACAAGCTGGTGCTGGCCACCGGCTCCTTCCCCTTCGTACCGCCGCTGCCGGGCAAGGACCGCAAGGACTGCTTCGTCTACCGCACCATCGAGGACCTGGAAGCCATGCTGGAAGCGGGCAACCGCGTCAAGACGGGTGTCGTCATCGGCGGTGGCCTGCTGGGCCTGGAATGCGCCAAGGCGCTGCGCGACATGAACCTGGAAACCCACGTCGTCGAATTCTCGCCGCGCCTGATGGCGGTGCAGGTCGACGACGGCGGCGGGCGCGTGCTGCGCAACAAGATCGAGCAGTTGGGCGTGACGGTCCATACCGGCAAGAACACCTTGCAGATCGTCGACGGCGAACAGGGCGCGCACCGGATGGAATTCGCCGACGGCAGCCACCTGGACGTCGACATGATCGTGTTCTCGGCCGGTATCCGTCCGCGCGACCAGCTTGCCCGTGAAGCGGGCCTCGCCGTCGGCCCGCGCGGCGGCATCGCCATCGACAACCACTGCCTCACCTCCGACCCGGACGTGTATGCCATCGGCGAATGCGCGCTGTGGAACGGCCAGGTCTTCGGCCTGGTCGCCCCGGGCTACGACATGGCCCGCGTCACCGCCAAACACCTGCTGGGCCAGGACGCCGAATTCACGGGCGCCGACATGAGCACGAAGTTGAAACTGATGGGCGTGGACGTGGCCAGCCTGGGCGACCCGCACGGCAAGGAAGAGGGCAGCATCAGCTACCAGTTCACGGACGAGCGCAAGCAGGTCTACAAGAAGCTGGTCGTCTCCAGCTGCGGCAAGTACCTGCTGGGCGGCGTGATGGTGGGCGACGCCTCCGAATACGGCACCCTGCTGCAGATGATGCTGAACCGGATGGAGCTGCCGGCCTCGCCCGAGTTCCTGATCCTGCCGCAGTCGGACGGCAAGGCCAAGGTCGGTCTGGGCGTGGACGCGCTGCCGGACGGCGCCCAGATCTGCTCATGCAACGACGTCTCGAAAGGCACGCTGTGCGCGGCCGTCGGCGGCGGCGCCACGTCGATCGGCGCGCTGAAGAAGTGCACCGGCGCCGGCACCGCGTGCGGCGGTTGCGTGCCGCTGGTGACGCAGATCATGAAGGCGGAAATGAAGAAGCTGGGCATGGACGTCAACAACCATGTCTGCGAACACTTCGCCCATTCGCGCCAGGAGCTGTTCCACCTGGTGAAGGTAGGCCAGATCAAGTCCTTCGACGACCTGCTGGCGCGCCACGGCAAGGGCCTCGGTTGCGACGTTTGCAAGCCGCTGGCGGCGAACATCTTCGCCACCTGCTGGAACGACTTCGTGTTGAAGAAGGAGCACGCGGGCCTGCAGGATTCGAACGACTACTTCCTGGGCAATATCCAGAAGGACGGCACCTATTCCGTCGTGCCGCGCATGCCGGGCGGTGAAGTCACGCCGGACGGCCTGATCGCCGTCGGCCAGGTGGCAAAGAAATACGGCCTTTACACCAAGATCACGGGCGGCCAGCGCGTCGACCTGTTCGGCGCCCGTGTCGAGCAGCTGCCGTCGATCTGGGAAGAGCTGATCGATGCCGGCTTCGAGACGGGCCACGCCTACGGCAAGTCGCTGCGCACGGTGAAATCCTGTGTCGGCTCGACCTGGTGCCGCTATGGCGTGGACGACAGCGTGGGCCTGGCCATCGAGCTGGAGAACCGCTACAAGGGCCTGCGCACACCGCACAAGATCAAGTTCGGCGTGTCCGGCTGCACCCGCGAGTGCGCCGAGGCGCAGGGCAAGGACGTCGGCATCATCGCCACCGAAAAAGGCTGGAACCTCTACGTGTGCGGCAACGGCGGCATGAAGCCGCGCCACGCCGAGCTGCTCGCATCGGACCTGGACAAGGCCACGATGATCGCCTACATCGACCGCTTCCTGATGTTCTACAGCCGCACGGCCGACCGCCTGCAGCGCACCAGCACGTGGCGCGAGAACCTGGAAGGCGGCCTGGATTACCTGAAGCAGGTCGTCATCGAGGACAAGCTGGGTGTCAACGCCGAACTGGAAGCGGACATGCAGAGAGTCGTCGATACCTACGCCTGCGAGTGGAAGGAAGCTGTCAACAATCCGGAGACGCGCGCGCGCTTCCGCACCTTTGTCAACAGCGATGCCAAGGACGACAACGTCGTCTTCATGGAAGAGCGGGGCCAGATCCGTCCGGCCACGATCGAAGAACGCAAACGCATTCCCATCAAAGTCGCCTGAGGAGAAGACCATGAAACGTGATAATCAAGCCGCCAGCTGGATCGCCGTCTGCGGCATCGACGACATCGTGCCCAACACGGGCGTGGCCGCGCTGCTGAACGGCGAGCAGGTCGCCGTGTTCCGCCTGAACGACGGCGCCGAACCCCGTGTCTACGCCATCGGCAACTTCGACCCGAACGCGAATGCCGCCGTGCTGTCGCGCGGCCTGGTGGGCAACCTGGGCGAGCGCATCGTCGTCGCCTCGCCCCTGTACAAGCATCACTTCGACCTGCGCACGGGCGAGTGCCTGGAAGCGCCGGAGAACTCCGTGCCCAGCTGGCCGGCCCGCATCGACGGCGGCAAGGTCTGGGTCGGTGCGTGAGGGTTGCCCGATGAAACCCGCCCTGGTCGTCATCGGCAACGGCATGGCCGGCATGCGCACGGTGGAAGAGCTGCTGGCGCTGGCGCCGGACCTGTACGACATTACCGTGTTCGGCGCCGAGCCGCACGGTAACTACAACCGCATCCTGCTCTCGCCCGTGCTGGCCGGCGAGAAGACGGTCGACGACATCATGCTCAACACGCGCGAATGGTATGCGCAGAACGGCATCACCTTGCACGCGGGTGACCCGGTCGAGCATATCGACCGCCACCGCCGCGTCGTGCGCGCCCGCTCCGGCCTGGAAGTGCGCTACGACCGCCTGCTGCTGGCGACCGGCTCGAAGCCCTTCATCATTCCCGTGCCGGGCCACCAGTTGCCCGGCGTGCTGGCCTTCCGCGACATCCAGGACGTCGAGGGTATGCTCGCAGCCGCGCGCGACCACCGCCGCGCCGTCGTCATCGGCGGCGGCCTGCTCGGCCTGGAAGCGGCCAATGGCCTGATGCGCCAGGGGATGGACGTCACCGTCGTGCACGTGACCGACTCGCTGATGAACCAGCAGCTCGACAAGCCGGCCGCGCGCCTGCTGCAATCGGCGCTGGAAAAGCGCGGCATGCGCTTCCTGCTGGACGCCCAGACCAGCGAGATCACGGGCGTGGACCGCGTCACCGGCATCCGCTTCAAGGACGGTACGGAGATCGCTGCCGATCTCGTCGTCATGACGGCCGGCGTGCGCCCGAATATCGCGCTGGCGCAGGGCGCCGGCCTGCACTGCGAACGGGCCATCGTTGTCGACGACACCTTGCAGACGTTCGATCCGCGCGTGTACGCGGTGGGAGAATGCGTGCAGCACCGCCGCGCCCTGTTCGGGCTGGTGGCGCCGATCTGGGAACAGGCCAAGGTCTGCGCCGGCCACCTGGCCGGCACGGGCCACCGCCGCTACGTGCAGCAGGCCGCGCCCACGCGGCTGAAGGTCACCGGCATCGACCTGTACTCGGTGGGCGACTTCATCGGCGGCGAAGGCAGCGAGGACCTGGTGTTGCGCGATGCCCGGCGCGGCGTCTACAAGCGCCTCGTGCTCGACGGCGGACGGCTGGTCGGCGCCGTGCTGTATGGCGACGTGCAGGACGGCCCGTGGTATTTCGAATTGATCCAGAAAGGCGCGGACGTGACGACGCTGCGCCACCATTTGCTGTTCGGGCCCGTGCCTCAAGCGGCCTGACTGGCTGAAAGAAGATGATGAACCTGTCCCAGGAACACCTGACTGTCCGTACCACCTGTCCCTATTGCGGCGTCGGCTGCGGCGTGCGCGCCACGCCCGAGGGCGTGCAGAAGGCCGGCATCGCCGGCGACACGGCGCACCCGTCGAACGCCGGCAGGCTGTGCGTGAAGGGCTCGGCCCTGGGCGAGACCTTGGGCCTGGAAGGGCGCCTGCTGCACCCGCAGGTGCGCGAGGAAGACGTGCTGCGCCAGGTCGACTGGGATACGGCGCTGGACAAGGTCGCCAACCAGTGGCGCGACATCGTCGCCGAACACGGACCGGACGCCGTGGCGTTCTACGTCTCCGGCCAGCTGCTGACGGAAGACTACTACGTCGCCAACAAGCTGATGAAGGGCTATATCGGCAGCGCCAATATCGACACCAATTCGCGCCTGTGCATGTCGTCGGCCGTGGCCGGCCACAAGCGCGCCTTCGGCGAGGACATCGTGCCCGTCGCCTACGACGACCTGGAACTGGCCGACATGGTGGTGCTGGTGGGCTCGAACCTGGCGTGGTGCCATCCGATCCTGTACCAGCGCCTGTCGAAAGCCAAGGAAGCGCGGCCGGGCATGAAGATCGTCGTCGTCGATCCGCGCCGCACCGCCACCTGCGAGCTGGCCGACCTGCACCTGCCGGTCAAGCCGGGCACGGACGTGTGGCTGTTCAACGGCCTGCTCACTTACCTGGCCGGCATCGGCGCCGTCGATCCCCGCTTCGTTGCGGCCCATACCAACGGCTATGAAGAGGCGCTGGCAGCTGCCGCCCTCACGCCGGAAGAGGTGGCACAGGCCTGCCGCCTGAATGTGGAGGACGTGCTGGCCTTCTACGAGGCCTTCGCCGCCAACGCGAAGGTGGTGACAGGCTTCTCGATGGGTGTGAACCAGTCCTCGTCCGGCACCGACAAGGTCAACGCCATCATCAACTGCCACCTGGTCGGCGGGCGCATCGGCCAGCCGGGCACGGGGCCGTTTTCCATCACGGGCCAGCCCAATGCGATGGGCGGGCGTGAAGTGGGGGGGCTGGCCAATATGCTGGCCGCGCACATGGACCTGGACAAGCCGGCGCACCGTGCCGCGGTGCGCGAGTTCTGGCAGTCGCCCGCCATTGCCGACAAGGCGGGCCTGAAAGCCGTGGAGCTGTTCCACGCGATCGAATCGGGCAAGGTGAAGGCCGTGTGGATCATCGCCACCAATCCGGCCGTCAGCCTGCCCGACGCGGACCAGGTGCGCCGCGCACTGGCCAGGTGCGAGCTGGTGGTGGTGTCCGACGTGGTGCAGGACACCGACACCAACGCGCTGGCGCATGTGCTGCTGCCGGCGCTGGCGTGGGGCGAGAAGGATGGCACCGTCACCAATTCCGAGCGCCGCATCTCGCGCCAGCGCCGCTTCCTGGTGGCCCCGGGCGAGGCGCGCGCTGACTGGCAGATCCTGGCGCAGTTCGCCCGTCGGCTGGGCTACGCCGGCTTCGACTACACGGGCGTGCACGAGATCTTCGACGAGCACGCACGCCTGTCGGCCTGGCGTAATACGCCGGACGAGCTGCCGCGCGTCTTCGACATCGGCAACCTGGCCGGCATGGACCGCGCCGCCTACGACGCGCTGGAGCCGGTGCGCTGGCCGGTCGGCAAGGACGTCTTCGCCGACGGCCGCTTTGCCCATCCGGACGGGCGCGCCCGCTTCGTGCCCACGCCGCCCCGGCTGCCCGTGAACCGCACGGACAGCGAATACCCGCTGGTGCTGAACACGGGCCGCATGCGCGATCAGTGGCACACGATGACGCGCACCGGCCGGGCCCCGAAGCTGGCCGAACACACGCCGGAATCCTTCGTCGACCTGCACCCGCAGGATGCGCTGCTGTGCGGCGTGCGCGAGGGCGAACTGGCCCGCATCGGCTCGGCCTGGGGCAGCATGGTGGCACGGGTACGCCACGGCGGCGGCATCGCCCGCGGCAGCGTCTTCATCCCGATCCACTGGAACGGCCAGACCGCATCCGACGCCCGCGTCGGCGGCCTGGTCAACCCGGTGGTCGATCCCGTGTCGGGCGAACCGGAATTCAAGCACACGCCGGTGATGGTGGACCGCTTCCCCGTGCAGTGGCACGGCTTCGTATTGAGCCGCGATGCGCTGGCGCTGGACCAGGTGGCCTACTGGACGAAAGCCCAGGGCGCCGGCTTTGCCCGCTATGAACTGGCGGGCCGCAACCGCATCGGCGACTTCAGCGCCTGGGCGCGCGAACTGCTGGGAGTGAAGGACGAAGATGCGGACTGGCTGGAATACAGCGACCGCAGCGCCGGCGTCTACCGCGCCGTGCACCTGGTCGACGACCGCATCGTCCAATGCGTGTTCGTGTCGCCCCGCCCGGACCTGCCGGAACGGGCCTGGCTGGCCGGCCTGTTCGCCAACGACGTCCTGACGGACACCGAGCGTTCCGGCCTGCTGGCCGGGCGGCCCCTGCGCCAGGGTGCCGACGCGGGGCCGACGGTCTGCTCCTGCTTCGGCGTGGGCAGGAACACCATCTGCAACGCCATCCGCGAAGGCGAGCTGACGACGCCGGCGCAAGTCACCGCCTGCGTCAAGGCAGGCGGCAACTGCGGCTCCTGCGTGCCGGAGATCCGGCAGCTGATCGCGGTGGTACGGGCGGAGGCGGCGGAAACGGCCGCCAGCTGATTATTGCTTAAAAAATGGGGACAGACCCCATTTTTCGAGCAACTTTTGTCAGTGGAACAGCCCTACCGCCAGCTCGGCCCACACCACCAGCAGCAAGCTGCCCAGCGTGGCACCGACCAGCAACCGGTGGCTGCGCCGGCTCAACCGGCGCGTGCCCAGTTCGTAGGCCAGCCCGGTCCCGGCCAGCAGCACGCCGGCGGCGACGAAGTCGCCTAGGCCCCAGTTCACGTAGCCCGTCAGCAGCATCCCCAATAGCGGAACCTGCAGCAGCAAGGCCGTGCCGAGCAGGATGGCGGCCTGCATGCGGCGGCTGGCCTGTTTCGAGCGGGTCGGTGCGGTGATCGTCGTCATGGTGCCTCCGGGTGGGTTGTTCGGAGTTATACACCTGTCATCGATACGCCGCAATCGCCCGACCGCGGCGCTAACGCCGGCTTAAGTTTTCAGCCCGGCTTCAGCCCGAAGTTAAGCCGATCCGCAACTCCGTCTCCGGATCGAAAAACACCGCCTTCGACAAGTCGAACGCCAGCTTGACGTCGCCGCCCGGCAGGGCGTTGGCGCGCGGGTGGGTGCGGCAGGTGGTGCGTACGCCGTTGAACCAGCTGAAGACGAGCGTGTCCGGGCCGGTCGGCTCCGTCATCTCGACGCGGCAATCCACTTCCGTCGGGTGGTAGTCGGCCGACGTGCAGGCACGGCGTGCGCTGTCGGCGTCCGTCACGTGCTCGGGGCGGATGCCCAGGATGACTTCCTTGCCCAGCCACTTCAGCAGCGCGGCCGAAGGCGTCGGTACCGGCAGCAGCGCCGTGCGGCCACCGTGTTCCAGCGCGAAGGCCGGGCCGTTCTGGTCGACGAGTTTACCTCGCAGGAAGTTCATCGACGGCGAGCCGATAAAGCCGGCCACGTACAGATTGGTCGGATGGTCGTAGATCTCCTGCGGGCTGCCGAACTGCTGGACCACGCCGTCGCGCATGACGGCGATACGGTCGCCCAGCGTCATCGCCTCGATCTGGTCGTGCGTGACGTAGACGATGGTGGCGCCCAGGCGCTGGTGCAGCAGCTTGATCTCGGCGCGCATTTCCACGCGCAGCTTGGCGTCCAGGTTCGACAGCGGTTCGTCGAACAGGAACAGCGACGGGTCGCGGGCAATCGCGCGGCCCATGGCCACGCGCTGGCGCTGGCCGCCCGACAGCATGGCCGGCTTGCGGTCCAGCAGGTGCGTCATCTGCAAGGTCTCGGCCACGCGCGCGACGATCTTTTCCTGCTCGGGTTTCGGCACCTTGCGGATGCCCAGGCCAAAGGAGATGTTCTCGCGCACCGTCATGGTCGGGTACAGCGCATAGGACTGGAACACCATCGCGATGTCGCGCTCTTTCGGCGGGACGTTGTTGACCACCCTGTCGCCGATGCAGATCTGGCCTTCGGACACGCTTTCCAGGCCGGCGATCATGTTGAGCAGGGTGGATTTGCCGCAGCCGGAGCCGCCCACCAGGATCAGGAACTGGCCGTCCTCGATATCGAGGTCGATGCCCTTCAGGATTTCGGCGCCGTTCGGATACACCTTGCGCACATTACGGATCGTTAAACTTGCCATCTTTGTCTCCAGTCGGCTTGTTTCAGCCTTTGACCGCGCCGGCCGTCAGGCCGCGCACGAAGTATTTGCCTGCGATGAGGTAGATCACCAGGGTCGGCAGGGCCGCGATGATGGCTGCCGCCATGTTCACGTTGTATTCGGTCACGCCGGTGGACGTGTTGACCAGGTTGTTCAGTGCCACCGTGACGGGCTGCGCATCGGCGCCGCCGAACACGACGCCGAACAGGAAGTCGTTCCAGATCTGCGTGAACTGCCAGATGAAGCAGACCATGAAGATGGGCAGCGACAGCGGGAAGATGATGCGGCGGTAGATCATGAAGAAGCCGGCGCCGTCGATGCGGGCCGCGTTCACCAGTTCGTCCGGCACCGTCACATAGTAGTTGCGGAAGAACAGCGTGGTAAATGCGATGCCGTAGATGATGTGGACCAGTACCAGGCCCGTCGTCGTATTGGCCAGTTCGGCCATGCCCAGCACGCGCGCCATCGGCAGGATCACCACCTGGAAGGGAATGAAGCAGCCCACCATCAGCGCCGTGAAGACGACGTTATGGCCGGGGAAGCGCCAGTGCGCCAGCACATAGCCGTTCAGCGATCCGATCAGGCTGGAAATCAGCACGGCCGGAATCACCATCTGCATCGAGTTCCAGAAGTAGGGCGCCAGGCCCTCGCAGCGCACGCCTGTGCAGGCGCCGGACCAGGCTTTCGACCAGGCGGCCGTCGTGGGCGCCAGCGGGAAGTCCAGCAGGTTGCCCTGGCGGATCTGGTCCAGCGTTTTGACGGACGTAGTCAGCATCACGTAAAGCGGCGCCAGGTAGTACAGCGCCACCAGCACCAGCAGCGCGTAGATGGCGATGCGGCCCGGCGTGATGCGCCCGCCTTCGCCGTGGAATTCAGCGGCCATGGCGCGCTCCTTTCGTTTCCAGGTACATCAAGGGCACCAGCACGGCCAGCACGGTGGCCAGCATCATCATGGCGGATGCCGCGCCCAGGCCCAGCTGGCCGCGGGTGAAGGAGAACTGGTACATGAAGATGGCCGGCACGTCCGACGAGGTGCCGGGTCCGCCGGCAGTCAGCGCCATTACCAGGTCGAAGCTCTTGATGGCGATATGGGCCAGCACCAGCAGCACGCTGAAGAAGACGGGGCGCAGCGACGGGATGACGATGCGCCGGTAGATCGTTGGCAGGCTGGCGCCATCGACCATGGCGGCCTTGATGATGCTGTCGTCCACGCTGCGCAGGCCGGCCAGGAACAGGGCCATGACGAAACCGGAGGATTGCCACACGCCGGCGATCACCACCGTGTAGATGGCCATGTCGGAGTTGACCAGCCAGTCGAAGGTGAAGTTGGTGAAGCCCCAGTCGTGCATCATCTTTTCCAGGCCCAGGCCGGGATTCAGGATCCACTTCCAGGCCGCGCCCGTGACGATGAAGGACAGCGCCATCGGATACAGGTAGATGGCGCGCAGTGCGCCCTCGTGGCGGATGCGCTGGTCCAGCAGGATGGCCATGCCCAGGCCGATGGCGAGGCAGAACAGGA
This sequence comes from Pseudoduganella buxea, assembly GCF_009720835.1. GTDB lineage: Bacteria > Pseudomonadota > Gammaproteobacteria > Burkholderiales > Burkholderiaceae_D > Rugamonas > Rugamonas buxea. The sequence continues at coordinate 68,120 of NZ_WNKZ01000009.1, read as the reverse complement.
TGAACAGGCCGCCGAAGATGCCCAGGTTGGTGGCGGCAACCCACCACCGTTCGATCTCGAACAGTCGTTCGTATTGTGCGAAGCCGGCGAACTCGAAGTTCGGCATCATGCGCGACTCGGTCAGCGACAGGTAGGCCGTCAGCGCGATGAAGCCGTAGACAAAGACAAGTGACGCGATGATGGTGGGAGACAGCACAAGGCGGGGCAGCCAGGCGTCGGCCAGCGCGCCGAAGCGGCTGCCGGAACGCTGGGGCGGGCGGGCGGCGCTGTCGTTGGCGGCGGGGCGCTTGCCAGGGGGCGGCGCGGCCGGCGCGGGCGGACTGCCGGCGGTGTGAAGCGGTATGACGGACATGGGAGTTCTCCAGAAGCGGCAAGACTGCGGGGGACGGCTTTGGCCCGGGCCCGTCCGCGCGAGCGGAAACGGTGGCTGCGGCACGTGCGGCGCAGCCACCATGGGGGTGGACCCGGAACCGGCAGGCTTACATGGTCTTCGCGGCCTTGGCCAGTGCCTGCGCCGCGGCCTGCGGCGTCATGGTGCTGTTCATGAAGCGGGCGATCACGTCCTGGATCGCGCCGGCCTTGGCCGTGTCGATGGCCATGCCGTGCGCCAGCGAGGGCACCAGGCCGCCCGTCTTGCTGGTGGCGGCCATGTCATCCATCGACTTGGTGGCGCAGCTGTCGAACTTGTCGCGCGCGGCGCCGGCCCGCACGGGGATCGAACCCTTGTTCAGGTTGAACGTCTCCTGGAAGCCAGGGCTCATCACGGCGTTCGCCAGTACCAGCTGGGCCTTCTGCTGTTCGGGGTTCTTCACCTTGAACATGGCCAGCGAGTCGATATTGAAGGTGAACGCCTTGTCCGTGCCCGGCGCGGCCACGCACAGGAAGTCCTTGCCCGCGACCTTGCCGGCGGCGGTGAATTCGCCCTTGGCCCAGTCGCCCATGAACTGCATGCCGGCCTTGCCGTTGATGACCATGGCCGTGGCCAGGTTCCAGTCGCGGCCCGCCGCGTCCTTGTCGATATAGGTCTTCATGCGCGCCAGGGTCTCGAAGCTCTTGACCATGGTGGGGCTGGTCAGGCTGGCCGGGTCCAGCTGCACCAGGGCCTTCTTGTAGAACTCCGCGCCGCCCGTGCCCAGAACGACGGACTCGAACAAGGTGGCGTCCTGCCATGGCTGGCCGCCGTGGGCCAGGGCCACCATGCCGGCCTTCTTGATCTTGTCGGCCGCGTCGAAGAACTCGGCGAAGCTGGTGGGTGCCTTGGCGCCGGCCTTGGCCAGCACGGCAGGGTTCACCCACAGCCAGTTCACGCGGTGCACGTTGACGGGCACGGCCACGTAATGGCCCTTGTACTTCATGATGTTCGTGACAACCGGCGGCAGGCTGGCATCCCACTTGCCTTCCACTGCGGCCTGGTCGATATTGGCCAGCACGCCTTCCTGGCCCCATTCCTGGATCGACGGGCCCTTGATCTGGGCGGCCGTCGGCGGGCTGCCGGCCATCACGCGCGCCTTCAGCGCGGTGGCGGCATTCTCGCCGGCGCCGCCGGCCACGGCGAAGTCCTTCCACGCCACGCCCTTCGATTCCATGATCTTCTTCAGTTCGGCGGCCGACTTGGCCTCGCCGCCCGAAGTCCAGTAGTGCAGCACTTCCACCTGGGGTGCGGCCTGCGCGGCGGCGCCCAGCAGGGCGGTCGATGCCAGGATGGCTTGTACGGTCGTTTTCAGTTTCATGTCTTGTCTCCTTGTGTTGTTCGGTGGTGCTGCGGCCTTGCTGTTACCACCACGCTTCCAGTTGGACGCCGTAGGAGAAGCCGCTGGTGTCGTTGCCGTACACGGCGCCGGAATTGTTGAAGGCGTTCAGCGCAGGGATGGCGGCGTCATTCCATTTGCCGTAGGTGGCGAACAGGCGCAGCTCGGGGCGCGACCAGAAATCGCGCGACAGGGCGATCGTCGGCGCGATGGTCAGCTTGGTCAGGCGTGCCGTGCCCGGCGTAGAGTCGGACTTCAGCGTGCTCACGCCCAGTTCGCCCTGCAGCTTGAAGTTGTCGGTGAAGGCATACGATGGACGGCCGCCGATGGTGGCCCAGGTGGTCGAGCCGTTGGCGCCGTTCTTGTCGCGCTGGTACAAGGCGACGAGGGAGACGCCGAAGTCGCGCGTCGGCTGCAGGAAAATTTCGTCGAAGACGCGCACGCGGGTGTAGTCCGATCCCAGCAGCGTGCTGCCCGAAGGGCCCATGCGCGAGCAGCAGGCGCCGCCGATGCCGGTGCCGGGCCCCACGCCGTACTGCAGGCCGAACTTGTTGGTGCCGTTGCCCGGCAGGTTTTTTTGGTGGTGGAACATCGACAGCTGCCAGCCGTCGTGGGTGGTCTTGTCCTGGCCCTCGGCCGTGATGATCGATGCGGCCAGGTCGATGGTGCCGTTGGTGTTGACCGGCAGGTCTTCGTACAGGATGTTCTGGCGCGTGGCGGAGGTCGAATCGGTCACGCGGCCCGTCACGGGGTCGGTGTTATTCAGATCGTTGTCCTTGAAGAAGGCGTAGCTGATCTTGCCCGGGCCCAGCGGGAACCGGTCGATACCGGCGCCGGTGCCGTTCATGTTGATGTACTGCAGATCCAGGATATGGATGTCGGGACGCAGGTAGTGGCGCTTGCCGGCCCAGGCCGTGCCGCCCTTCAGGAAGGGCAGGTTGCGCGCTTCCACATAGGCCTTCGTCACTTCCAGGTCGGCGTCGCCGAAGTCGGAGCTGTTCTTGTAGGCCGTGGCCCAGACGGTGGCGACGAAACTGACGCCGTTGTCGGCCTTTGCCACTTCCTTCGTGTAGCCCAGTTCCGTGAAGCTGTCGCATTCGTTACCGAGGCGGTAGGTCATCGAGACGCCGCCCAGGCCGTAGCAGCTTTGCGAACCGCCGTGGTTGCTGTTGCCGACGCCGGCGCGCACGTAGCCATGGAAGCCTTCCACGTCGCGTTCGGCGGCAACGGCCGAACCACACGCCAATACGAGGGCCAGGGACGCGCCAAGGGGTTTGAGGGCGAACTGTTTGATCATGCTGTCTCCGGTGTTTAGTTTGTTTAGTTATTGGTTTGTGCTGCCGGAGCGGACATTAACATCGGCCAAATTGTGATACCACCGGGCTCGTCAAGACCCGTTGCGTCGATTTAAGTGCATGATTATTATGGTTTTTTTAATCGTCACGCGTGAAGTTTGCTCACATAAACTTACATGCCAAAGTGATATGGCTGCGCGCGCCGCAACATTTCGCAACAATTCCTGACGTTTCCTTTCAAAATGTGTCGAATAGTTACCTGCGTTTAACGAAAACTTTGGGTTATAGTCCACACTCGGCACACGTTGTTCAAACTATAAGCTGCCCCAGCAGGCGGCCCGGAGCGATGAAGGAGACCAAACACATGCCCTTGCGCAAGGCCTTGGCGGCCCTGTGCCTCACTGTCTGCTGCGGCGGGGCGGCGATGGCGCGCGAGCAGTCGCTGCAGGTGCTGCATTGGTGGAAGTCCACCAGCGAACGCAAGGCGGTCGACCTGATCGCGCAGCGCCTGGGCGAACAGGACATCGGTTGGCGCGACGGCATGATCCCCAGCGGCTCGGGCGTGGGCGCCGGCATCGTGCTGCGCAGCCGCATGCTGGCCAAGGATGCGCCGGAAGTGGCGCAACTGAACGGCATCGTGATCCGCGACTGGGCGCGCCTGAACCTGCTGCTGGAACTGGACACCGTAGCCGCCGCCGGCCACTGGAACAAGCTGCTGCTGCCCACCGTGGCCAGCACCATCCAGTACGACGGCCACGTCTACGCCGCGCCGCTGGGCATCCACCGCATCAACACGCTGTTCTACAATCGCAAGCTGCTGGCGCGCGTGGGCCAGCCGGTGCCCACCACGTGGCAGGAATTCGAGCGCGTCGCCGCCAGGCTGCAGCAGGCCGGCATCGTGCCGCTGGCACAGAGCAGCGAGCCGTGGCAGGTCGCCACCTTGTTCGAGACGCTGGTGCTGGCCGAAGGCGTGGACCTGTACCGCAACCTGTTCCAGAAGCGCAGCGCGGCGGCCTACGCGGACCCGCGCTTGGCCGCGGCGCTGGCGCGGCTGCGCTCCACCAAGCGGTGGATGGGCAGCCCGATCCAGGAACGCCGGTGGGAGGGCAGCGTGCGCGAGGTGGCCGAGAACCGCGCCGCGATGATGGTGATGGGCGACTGGGCCAAGGGCGAGCTGGTAGTGCGCGGCCTGGCGGTGGACGAGGACTTCGGCTGCGCGGCCTCGCCCGGCACGGCGCGCTACCACCTGTACAACATCGACACGCTCAGCATGCTGGGCACGCACCCGGAGCTGCGCCCGGCCCAGGAAAAGCTGGCGGCGCTGGCCCTGTCGCCGGCGGTGCAGGCGGACTACAATCACATCAAGGGTTCGATTCCCGTGCTGCGCAATCCGGCCCTGGCGAAAATGGATGCCTGCGCGCGCGCTTCGTGGAAGCTGTTCGCCAGCAGCGCCGAGGCGCAGGTACCGAGCCTGGTGCACCGCATGGCCACCGACGAGATCGTGCGCGATGCCATCGTGGCCGAGGTCCACCGCTTCTTCCTCGACGACAGCGTGACGGTGGCCGATGCCCAGCGCCGGCTGGGCACCATTGCCAGCACCTTCACGAAGACCAAATAAGCCAAGTAAGCCAAACAAGCCAAACAAGCCAGATAAGTGAGTTCAGTATTACCATGCGCAGGATATTAATCGTCGACGACGACCAGAAAACCCGGACCCTGCTGAAGACCTACCTGGAGAAGAACCAGTATGCCGTCGACCTGGCGCACGACGGTGCCACCTTCCTGGCCGAGTTCAACCGCAGTGCGGACGAGCTGTCGCTGGTGATCCTGGACGTCATGCTGCCCGATACGGACGGCTTCGCGCTGTGCCGCACGGTGCGCCAGCGCTCGAACGTCCCCATCATCATGCTGACGGCCAGTTCCGACGAGACCGACCGCGTGGTGGGCCTGGAACTGGGCGCGGACGACTATGTCTCCAAGCCCTACAGCCCGCGCGAGCTGGTGGCGCGCATCAAGGCCATCCACCGCCGCACCGGGATGGACAACACGGCCGCGCCGCGCTACTTCCACTTTGTCGGCTTCACGCTCGACACGGTGGCGCGTACCGTCACCGACCCCGCTGGCGCCCCCGTGCCGCTGACGGGGCTGGACTTCCAGCTGCTGAAATACTTCGTCGAGCATGCCGGCACGATCCTGGACCGCAGCGCCCTGTGCGAAGGCACGCGCGGACGCGGCGCGGGACCGATGGACCGCTTCCTGGACGTGCAGATCAGCCGCCTGCGCCTGCGCCTGAACGACGGCGGCGGCAATCCCCTGTTGATCAAGACGGTGCGCGGCGTCGGCTACGTGTTCTCGGCGGACGTGACGACTTCCCATGCTTGACAGGCTGCGGCGGCTGCGGCTGCCCGGGCACATCCTGCCGTCGTCGCTGCAAGGCAGGCTGACCCTCGTCATGGTGATCGGCGTGCTGCTGACGCAACTGGCCGGGAACATCATCTGGGCCGCGCAACGTCGCGCCGAGGCGCGCGAGGAAGTTCGCACGGCCGCGCAGCACCTGGCGCACAGTGCGTCCAGCGCCGTGCGATTTTTCCTCAGCCTGCCGCCGAACTACCGGCCCCTGATCATCCAGCAGTTCCGCGAGATGGGCGGCACGCGCTTTCTCGTCAATATCAACCGTGCGCCGGTGCCGGTGCGTTCGCTGGGCGGCCAGGAGCTGACCGACACGGCGCTCGCGCAGGTGCGGGCCACGTTGAAGGAAGACCTGCCCAACGCGCGCAAGCTGCAGATCGCGTTCGCGTGGCCGGACCGGCTGCCGGTGGACGACGAGGGCATCCTGCTGGCTGAGATGCCGGAGACGTGGACCCAGCACATCATGCTGCCGAAACCGGCGCCGGTGCTGCTGATCCAGGTCGAGCTGGAACCGGGCACGTGGATGTACCTGGCCACCCTGATGCCGAACCCGTATTTCCTCGAAACGGGCAATCCGCTGACGCGCGACCGGCTGCTGCTGCAGGCCCTGTCGCTGGCGGCGGTGCTGCTGGTGTCGATCCTCGTGGTGCGCTGGATCATACGCCCGCTGGCCGCGCTGTCGGAGGCGGCGACGGCCTTCGGCAAGGGCGAGAACCCGCCCGCGCTGCCGGAGACGGGCAGCCGCGAATTCGTCACGACGGCGCGCGCCTTCGAGGACATGCGCAAGCGCATCCAGCGCTACATGGAAGACCGCGAGCGCCTGTTCGTGTCGATCTCGCACGACCTGCGCACGCCCATCATGCGCCTGAAGCTGCGCACCGAGCTGCTCGACGAGGAAGCGATGCGCGACGAATTCCACGACGACCTCGATGAGCTGGACATGATGGTCAAGGGCGCATTGCAGACGGTGAAGGACAGCGACATCCACGAGAACGCCACCGAGGTGCGGCTCGACGCGCTGCTGGGCCGGATGGTGCGCGACGCCCAGCTGGCCGGCCACGAAGTGTCGTTCACCGCTTCCGGCCAGATGGTCACGGCCAAGCCGCTGGCGTTGAAGCGTGCCATCGGCAACCTCCTCAACAACGCCCTCTACTACGGCGCGCGGGTCGAGCTGGCGGTGGGCGAAAACGCCGGCAATATCGAAATCGTCGTGCGCGACCACGGCCCCGGCGTGCCCGAGGAAGCCCTGGCCGGCCTGGGCCAGCCGTATGTGCGTCTCGAACACGGCCGCAGCAGGAACAGCGGCGGCATGGGCCTGGGCCTCAGTATCGCGCGCGGCATCGTGCAGGCCCACGGCGGCGAGCTGCTGCTGGCCAATGCGCCAGATGGCGGCTTCCAGGCGACGATCGTGCTGCCGGGCGGCTTGTTCAACCCGGGCTGACGCCGCGCGTTCGATAAAGTTGCTCGAAAAATGGGGTCTGTCCCCATTTTTGCGGCAACTATTTCACGGTGCGCCGCTCCCACCACGCGCTGGCCAGGAACAGGGCGCACATCCCGAACAGCACGGCCGGCAGCGCGTTGATGCCGACGCTGTGCATCATCGCGCCCGTGGCCAGCGGGCCGGCGGCGCTGGCGATGCCCCAGGAGGCATTGACGATGGCCGAGGCGGTGGTCAGCGAGGCGTCGCTGAAACGCTCGCCGCAGGCCACCAGGGCCAGCATGTAGATGGCGCCGGCCACCGCGCCCAGCGCCAGCAGCAGGGTCCACCACAACCACGGAATGCCGGCCGCCAGCGGCAGCAGCGGCAGCAGCAGGCAGACGGCGACGCCGCAGCCCACGTGCACGCGCCAGCGCCCGTAACGATCGGCCAGCGCGCCCATCGCGAACTGCAGCGCCGTGTCGCCGACCAGCACGACGGTGGCGGAAATGAGCGCCAGTTCCGTCACGATCCCCTGGCGCATCGCGTAGACCGGCAGCAGCGCAAGGATCAAGGTATCGAACAGCGCGAAGAAGGCCGCGCCCATGGCGATCATCGGCATGTGCGGCAGCACGTCCTGCCAGCGCGCGTGGATTTCATCGTCGGCCGGCAGGCGCGTGCCGTCCAGCAGCATCAGGCCGGGCAGGGCGGCCACGAACAGCAGGCCGCAGGCGGCAAAGGGCCAGGCCAGCTTGCCGTTCAATAGGGCGACGAGGGTGGGGCCGGCCAGCTGGAACAAGGTGAAGCTGGTGGTGTAAAGGGCGACGACTCTGCCGCGCGACCGGTCCGGCGCGATGCGGTTGACCCACGCTTCGCCGATGGTGAACAGCACCCCCATGGCGGCGCCGAACAGGGCCCGCAACAGGCACCACAGCCAGACGTCGCCGTGCAGCTGCATGGCGACCGTGGCGCCGCCGGCGATGCAGACGGCGCCCATCATCGTCGCGCGCGCGCCGAAGCGGGCCACCCAGCCCGTCACGAAGGGTGCCACGCCGAGGATGCCGAGCGCGCTGGCAGCCGTGACGAGGCCGATGACAAAGGTGCCCGCGCCACGCCCGTCCAGCGCCAGCGCGGTCAGGGGAATGGTGGCGCCGAGGCCGAGGCCGACGATGCCGATACTGATGACGAGGGCGGAAAAATCGCGCCAGGGCAGGTCCTTCATGGCGCGGCGCGGAAGGTGAAGAAGGTGAGGGAGGTCAATGGGGGCGATTCGATTGTGCGTAGCTGTAATGATAACAAAAGTGAATTTGTGATAAATTAAGTCATCGGTCGTTCGAGAACGCGGAGCACGTGCTGCGTGCCGCCGGGGCGCTTTTGCCCGGCACACGGTTGCGTAAAGCGTAGCGTGCATTTCGCGTCGGGCCATTTGAAAGCAGAGCTGACATCCATGCGCCGTCCCATCGTCCTCGTGCCTGCGTGCACCCGGCAGATTGGTCACTTTCCCAATCACGCCGCGCAAAACAAGTATGTCAATGCCGTCGTGCTGGGCGGCCGTTGCATGCCGCTGATCCTGCCCGCGCTGGCCGAGCTGACGGACATGGAAGCGGTGCTGGCGGTGGCCGATGGCGTCATGCTGACCGGCTCGGCCTCGAATGTGCATTCCGACCTGTACGGCCAGCCGATCCACAATCCGGCGCTGCCGCTCGATGCGGCCCGCGATGCCACCACCCTGCCGCTGATCCGCGCGGCCGTGAAGCGGGGCATCCCCCTGCTGGGCATCTGCCGCGGCTTCCAGGAAATCAATGTGGCGCTGGGCGGCACCCTGCACCAGGCCGTGCAGGAAGTGCCGGGCATGATGGATCACCGCGACCGCGAGGACGATGCACTCGACGTGCAGTACGGGCCGGCCCACCCGATCCGGCTGACGCCGGGCGGCAAGTTCGCCCGGATGCTGGGCGATCCGGAAGAAATCATCGTCAATTCCCTGCATGGGCAGGGTGTCGATGTGCTGGCCCAGGGCCTCACCGTGGAAGCGGTGGCGCACGACGGGCTGGTGGAGGCTTACACGATCGATGCGGCACAGGGTTTCTCGCTGGCGGTTCAGTGGCACCCCGAGTGGCGCATCACGGAAAACCCCGACTCCATGAAGATGTTCCTGGCATTCGGCAACGCGTGCCGCGAATACCAGGCAAGGCGACAGGAGCGGGCCTGATGAAGACGTTCCTCATTCCGTCCGGCGGTATCCCTTAGCTGTTCTTGCCAGAGTCAGTTCACGGGTACGCGGCCGAGCAGGTGATGACGGCCGCGATCAATGACTTTTTTGGAGCAAGAAATGGCTATTCGCGAAAATTTTACCTATACCGATATGGATGAGTGGCTCAATGCAAAGCGAGTCACGGAAATCGAATGCCTGGTGCCCGACCTCACCGGCGTGGCCCGCGGCAAGATCCTGCCGCGTGTGAAATTCACCGAGGATCGCGGCATGCGCATCCCCGAGGCCGTGCTGGGCATGACCGTCACGGGTAATTCGCCCACCGACGATCCGGCCTACGACCGGGCCATTTCCCGCACCGACCGCGACATGATCCTGAAGGCCGACCCCACCACCATCACGATGGTGCCGTGGGCAACCGACCCCACCGCCCAGGTCATCCACGACTGCTATTTTTCCGACGGCCGCCTGGTCGATTTCGCGCCCCGTTCCGTGCTGCGCCGCGTGCTGAAGATGTACGCTGACAAGGGCTGGAAACCGGTGGTGGCGCCGGAACTGGAGTTCTACCTGACGGCGAAGATCTCCGACCCGGACCTGCCGCTGCGCGCACCGGTGGGCCGCAGCGGCCGCGCCGAAACGTCGCGCCAGGTCTACAGTATCGACGCCGTCAACGAATTCGACCCCCTGTTCGAGGACATCTACGATTACTGCGACATGATGGGGCTGGACGTGGATACCCTGATCCACGAGATCGGCGCCGGCCAGATGGAGATCAACTTCCTGCACGGCGAGCCCCTCGGCCTGGCCGACAAGGTGTTCTTCTTCAAGCGCACCTTGCGCGAGGCGGCCCTGAAGCACGAGATGTACGCCACCTTCATGGCCAAGCCGATGGCGGGCGAGCCGGGATCGGCGATGCACATCCATCAGAGCGTGGTCGATGCCAAGACGGGCTGGAACATCTTCAGCAACCAGGACGGCTCGCCGTCGCCCCTGTTCAAGAACTATATCGGTGGCCTGCAGCGCTACATGCCGGCCGCGCTGGCGATCGTCGCGCCCTACGTGAACTCCTACCGCCGCCTGGTGCGCCACACGGCCGCGCCGATCAATATCCAGTGGGGCGTGGACAACCGTACCGTCGGCTTCCGCGTGCCGGAATCGGGTGTGCAGGACCGCCGCGTGGAAAACCGCATCATCGGCTCGGATGCCAATCCCTACCTGGCGCTGGCCGTCACGCTGGCCTGCGGCTACCTGGGCATGACGGAACAGCTGGAACCGACCGCCATCACCACCGGCAGCGCCTACGAGATGGAATACGAGCTGCCGCAAGGCCTGCCCGAGGCGCTGCAGCGCCTGCGCGGCGAGGACCGGCTGCGCGAAGTACTGGGCGAACGCTTCATTGACGTGTACTCTGCCATCAAGGACCTCGAACACCAGGAATTCATGACCGTCATCAGCCCGTGGGAGCGCGAGCACCTGCTGCTGCACGTCTAGAAGCCCAGGCAGGTCAGCGGCGCCGGGCGGCGCCGCGGCAGTGCATTACTGCACAGCCGAACACCCACCGCAGTCACCCCAGGAGTCGATCATGACGACCATCCCGCAAGTGCCGGAGCTGCCCGATACGCAAGCCCTGCAGCGGCTCGATGCCGCCCATTTCCTGCACCCGTTTACCGATCACCAGGCGCTGGCCGAGAAGGGCGTACGCGTGATGGTGCGCGGCGACGGCATCTACCTGTGGGATTCCGAAGGGCGCAAGGTGCTCGACGCCATGTCGGGCCTGTGGTGCGTCAATGTCGGCTACGGCCGCACCAGCATCACGCAGGCAGTGGCGCGGCAGATGGACACGCTGCCTTTCTATAACAGCTTCTTCAACACCACCACGATCCCGGCCGTGCAGCTGGCGGCCAAGCTGGCCCGCATCGCGCCGCCCGGCTTCAAGCACGTGTTCTACACGGGCTCCGGTTCGGAGGCGAACGACACCAATGTACGCATGGTGCGCCGCTACTGGGACCTGCAGGGCCAGCCCGACCGCACGGTCATCATCAGCCGCCACAATGCCTACCACGGCAGCACGATGGCGGGGGCGTCGCTGGGCGGCATGAGCGGCATGCACGTGCAGGGCGGCCTGCCGATTCCCGGCATCGTCCATATCAACCAGCCCAGCTACGCCGACCACGGCGCCGGCATGACGCCGGAGGAATTCGGCGTGCACGCGGCGGGCTGGCTGGAAGAGCGCATCAAGGAGCTGGGGCCGGACAAGGTGGCCGCCTTTATCGGCGAACCGGTGCAGGGTGCCGGCGGCGTCATCATCCCGCCGCCCGGCTATTGGCCGGAGATCCGCCGCATCTGCGACAAATACGACATCCTGCTGATCGCGGACGAAGTCATCACGGGCTTCGGCCGGCTCGGCAAATGGTTCGCCTCCGAGCTGTTCGACATCCGCCCGGACCTGATCACCTTCGCCAAGGGCGTCACGTCCGGCTATGTGCCGCTGGGCGGCGTGCTGGTGGGCGAGCGCGTGGCCGACGTCATCGTGGCCGGCGGCGACTTCAATCATGGCTTCACGTACTCGGGCCACCCGGTGGCCTGCGCCGCCGCGCTGGAGAACATCCGCATCCTGGAAGAGGAAAAGCTGGTCGAGCAGGTGGCGCACGACACGGCGCCCTACCTGAAGGCGCGCTTCGCCAGCCTGGCCGCGCACCCGCTGGTGGGCATGGCCGAGAGCTGCGGCTTCGTGGCGGGGCTGAACCTGGTGCGGCGCAAGGCCGCCAACGTGCATTACCAGGTGCGCTTCGACCCGTCGCTGGGCGTGGGCATGATCTGCCGCGGCCATATGTTCAACAACGGCGTCATCATGCGCGCCGTGGGCGACCGCATGATCATCGCGCCGCCGCTGGTCATGACGCGCGCCCAGATCGACGAGATGATCGCACTGATCCGCCTGTGCCTGGACCGCACGCTGGAAGACCTGGAGCGGCGCGGCTGGATGAGCTGAGCGCGGCTGGGCAGGGCGGGGGCTTCAGGCGCCTGCGTGCAGGCGGGCGGTCGCATCCTGTCGGTCCTGCAGCACCTGCGGCGCCAGCGAACCGACGAACATGCCGGCGAATGCCGCCAGCAGGCCGGCCAGCTGGCCGGGGAAGGCGGTGCCCCAGCTGGTCAGCTGCGGGAAGAACAGCACCCACACGGCGATGCCGGCGCCGATCGACAGCACTGCGCCCTGCGTCGTCGCGCGCTTCCAGTACAGGCCCATCACCAGCGGCACGAAGGCGCCGACCAGGGTGACCTGGTAGGCGCTCGACACCAGTTCGTAGATCGACGTGCCCTGCATGGCGATGGCGTAGGCCAGCACCAGCGTGGCGAAGACAACGATCGTCACGCGCATGGCCAGCAGAAGCTGGCGGTCCTTCATGTCCGGACGCAGGTTCTTCAGGATGTTCTCGACAAAGCTGGTGGCCGGTGCCAGCAGGGTGGCCGACGAAGTGCTCTTGATGGCCGACAGCAGGGCGCCGAAGAACAGGATCTGCATCACCAGCGGCATCTTCGTCATGACGAAGGTGGGCAGCAGGCGCTGGTAGTCGTTCTTGGCGATGTCCATGGCGCTGTCGCCCATGACGACGACGGCGGCGGCGACGATAAACATGGGCACGAAGCCGAACAGGATGTAGCTGGCGCCGCCGATGACGGCGCCGCTGCGCGCCGTCGGCGCGTTCTTGGCCGACATCACGCGCTGGAACACGTCCTGTTGCGGGATCGAGCCGAACATCATCGTGATGGCGGCGGCGAAGAAGAAGACGATGTCCGTGAAGGTCGGCTCGGGCCACAGGCGCCACAGGTCGGCCTGCTGCGCCATGCCCAGCACCTTGTCGGCGCCGCCGGCCAGGTCGGCGGCGAAGAAGGCGATGACGGTCATGCCGACGACGAGCACGATCATCTGGATGAAGTCCGTGATGGCGACTGCCATGAAGCCGCCCACGACGACGTAGATCAGCACCGCCAGTGTGCCGATCACCATGCCGGCGGCGGGCGACATGGCGCCGTTCGTCAGCACCGTGAACACCAGGCCCAGGGCCGTGATCTGCGCGGCCACCCAGCCCAGGTAGCTGAGGATGATGGTGACGGAGCAGAATACCTCGACGCCCTTGCCGTAGCGCTGGCGGTAGTAGTCGCCGATGGTCAGCAGGTTCAGTTTGTACAGTTTGGTGGCGAAGAACAGGCCGACGAGGATCAGGCAGGTGCCGGCGCCGAACGGGTCCTCGATGACGGCATTCAGGCCGCCCTGGACGAACTTGGCCGGCACGCCCATCACGGTTTCGGCGCCGAACCAGGTGGCAAAGGTCGTTGTGATCACCATGATCAGCGGCAGGCTGCGGCCGGCCACGGCGAAATCGGCCGTGTTCTTGATGCGGCGGCCCGCCCACATGCCGACGGCCAGCGTGCCCAGGAGGTAGAGCACGACGAAGATGATCAGGGTGGTGTTCATGGGCGAGAAATATCGGGCGGAAAATCCGCGATTATAAAGGCAGAACCCGGCAATTGGACCAGCTTCGGAAAGAGGCTGTCCTCGGATTTGCGCCGGCGTCGCCAGGCCGGCAGGGAACGCCCGGGCATATCGTGCCGGGCAATTGTAGTATGAATACCACGCATGTTGCGCGGTCCCCAGGGCAAAAAAGCCGCCGCCCCGGTCAAAGGGCGACGGCTTGTTGCACGGACAGGACGTGCGCTTACTCTTTCAGCCCGGCGGCCAGGGTGGCGACCTTGGCGCCATCGGCACCGACGGCCTTCACCAGGCGGCGGCCGTAGTCGGCATCGGCCTTCCAGAAGTGCGACAGCATCGTGTACAGGCTGTCCTGGTTCTTCACCCGTTTCAGGTCGCCCGACAGGTTGGCGATCAGGTCGTCACGCTCCTGCGCCGGCAGGGCGCGGTAGAACTCGCCGGCCTGCTGGAAGTTCAGGGTCCTGGCGATGCGCGCCTGCTGCGTCGTGCCGGCCAGCGGCAGCTGGCTGCTGCGGGCATTCGGGTCTTCCTTGACCTGGGCCAGGCGGCTCGGCTCGTAGTTGACGCGGCCCGTGCGGCCGGACGTATTGGCCGCGCCGTCGATATGGTTGTTCACCACGGGCACCAGCGGCTTGTTGATCGGCAGCGACTGGAAGTTCGCGCCCAGGCGGTGGTGCTGCGTGTCGATGTACGAGAACAGGCGGCCCTGCAGCATGCGGTCTTCCGACGCCTCGATGCCCGGCACCAGGTTCCCCGGTGCCATCGCAACCTGCTCGGTGGCCTCGAAGAAGTTGTCCGGCACGCGGTTCAGCACCATCGTGCCCACTTTACGCTGCGGCACGCCGGTCCATACCTTGGTGGCGTCCAGCGGGTCGAAGTCGAATTTGTCCAGCTCTTCGGGCTTGATGATCTGCACCGTCAGGTCCCACACGGGGAAGGCGCCCTTGGCGATCGAATCATACAGATCGACCGTCGCGTGACTGGTGCTCTTGCCCTGCACGGCGGCGATCTCGCCGGGACGCAGGTTGCGTTCGCCCTGGCGCGACGTCCACGTGAATTTGCCATACACGTAGCCGCCCCTGGCATTGACCAGTTTCAGCGCATGGACGCTGCTGCCGTGCATCTGGCGGTAGTTGGCCGGCGTGCCCAGGTTCGAATAGACGCGGGTGAGCATATGGGTCGCTTCCGGCACGTGCGAGAAGAAGTCGAACACCCGTTCCGGTTCCTGCACATTGGTGACGGGGTCCGGTTTCAATGCGTGGATCATGTCCGGGAACTTGATGGCGTCGCGGATGAAGAAGATCGGCAGGTTGTTGCCGACCAGGTCGAAGTTCCCTTCCTGCGTATAGAACTTGGTGGCGAAGCCGCGCGGGTCGCGCGTCGTTTCCGCACCGGAGCGGCCCGGAATCACGGTCGAGAAGCGCACGAACACGGGCGTGACGGTGCCCTTGGCGAACAGCCTGGCCTTCGACAGGTCGGACAGGTCGTCGGTGGCCGTAAAGGTGCCGTGGGCGCCCGTGCCGGTGGCGTGCACCACGCGCTCGGGAATGCGCTCGCGGTCGAAACGCTGCAGCTTCTGCACCAGGTGCACGTCCTGCAGCAGGGTGGGGCCGCCGGGGCCGGCGGTCTGGCTGTTCTGGTTGTCGCCCACGGGGGCGCCGTTATCCTTGGTCAGGGTCTGGGCATTGGTCTGGCTTTGCGCCTGCGCGCCGGTAGCGAAGGCCGCTACACCGGACAACATGACGAGGCCGCACAACAGCGTACGGGCCGGCTGGCTGGCGAGAAGATTGCTCATATACTCTTCCTATTGATTTATATGTTTGGAGAATGCTTATGCTATCGACTCACCTGTCATTATAGAAATTTATTGTAGCTATCGATGAGATAGCTATTGCCTAAATGTCCACACGGGGCGCCCCGCAGTAGAATCGAACAAACCCACCAAGGAGACCGGCATGACGACCACTACCTGGCACGAACGCGCGCGCGACCTGCAGATCGACGGCCGCGCCCTGATCGATGGCGAACGAGTCTGGGCACGGGGCGAGCGGCAGTCCGACAACCACTCGCCCATCGACGGGCGCAAGCTGGGCGTCGTGGCCCGCTGCGACAGCGCCGACGTCGATGTCGCCGTGGCCGCCGCCCGCGCCGCCTTCGACGACGGCCGCTGGGCCGCTTTCGCGCCCGCGAAACGCAAGCGCATCCTGCTCAAGTTCGCCGACCTGATGGGACAGCACGCGGCCGAACTGGCGCTGCTGGAAACGCTGGACATGGGCAAGCCCATCAAGTACAGCCAGGCCGTCGATGTCGCGGGCGCCGCCAACTGCATCCGCTGGTACGGCGAAGCCATCGACAAGGTGTATGGCGAAATCGCCCCCACCCCGAGCGACAGCCTGGCCTTGATCACGCGCGAGCCGGTCGGCGTCGTCGGTGCCATCGTGCCGTGGAACTACCCGATGCTGATGGCGTCGTGGAAGATCGCCCCGGCCCTGGCGGCGGGTAACAGCGTCGTGCTCAAGCCCTCGGAAAAGTCGCCGCTGACGGCGCTCCGGCTGGCCGACCTGGCGCTGCAGGCGGGCATTCCGCCGGGCGTGTTCAATGTGCTGCCGGGCTTCGGCAATGAAGCCGGCGCCGCGCTGGCGCTGCACATGGATGTGGACTGCATCGCCTTCACGGGCTCGACCCGCACGGGCCGGCAGATCATGCAGATGGCGGGCCAGTCGAACCTGAAGCGGGCCTGGATGGAACTGGGCGGCAAGTCGGCCAATATCGTCTGCGCCGACTGCCCGGACCTGGGCGCTGCCGTGGCCGCGTCGATCGGCTCGATCTTCTTCAACCAGGGCGAAAGCTGCAATGCGCCGTCACGCCTGTTCGTCGAGGAATCGATCCGCGAGCGCTTCATCGAGCAGGCGCTGGCGATGGTGCCGGCCTTCGCGCCGGGCGACCCGCTGGACGAGGCGACCGTGATGGGCGCCATCGTCGACGATATCCAGCTGAACACCGTGTTGGGCTATATCGAGCAGGGCAAGGCGGCCGGCGCGCGGCTGGTGGCGGGCGGCGAACGGGTCAGGCTGGAGACGGGCGGCTACTACGTCGCGCCCACCATCTTCGACGGCGTCGACGCCGGCATGAGCATCGCCCGCGAGGAAATCTTCGGGCCCGTGCTGTCCGTTCTTGGCTTCACGGACGTCGACGAGGCGGTCAGGCAGGCCAACGCCTCGCCCTACGGCCTGCACGCGGCCGTGTGGACGGCCGACCTGTCGAAAGCCATCCGCACCTCACGCGCGCTGCGCGCAGGCACGGTGCACGTCAACCAGTACGACAACGACGACATCACCGTGCCCTTCGGCGGCTACAAGCAGTCCGGCAACGGCCGCGACAAGTCGCTGCACGCGCTGGATAAATATACGGAGTTGAAGACGACGTGGATTCAGGTCTGAGCCACGGCTGCCGGCACGACGTGTAAGGTGGGCGGCACGGCGCGCGGCGTCTCCACTGCTGGCGGCGGAATCAGCGCATCGCGCAGCGCCGGCACCGCCGGCTTCTTGCGCGATTCGAAACGCAGGGTGCGGATGCCGGCCCCCTGCAGGCGAGCGTCGCGCAACTGGTCCTTGGCCGCCTTGTGGCTTTTGTCGTCCAGTTCTACGACGGCGACGATGCTGCCATCGGCCCTGCACACCAGGTAATCGACACGCTGCTGGGCGATGCGCAGATGGTCTCCGTAGGCCTTCTTGCGGTCCGTTTCCGTCGTCTGCAGGATCGCAGACATGGCAACCTGCGGGAAGATGAAGTGCTCCGGCACGGCCTTGACCAGCCGGCCGAAGAATTCCAGTTCGTTGTCCGTCATCGGCGGGCGGGCGCGGAAAGTAGCCTCGTGGCGCTTCGCTGTCTTCAGGGCCGCGAGCGTCGCCACGGCCATGGCGACCACGAGCAAAATAACGAGAACGGTCATACTGCTGTTCATGGGAATCCTTGATGTTTCTTTGGGGAATTAATTATTCCTTAAGGAAACAAATCTCGGCAAGCCTTTTATGCGCTTCCCATGCTGTCAATCATACGGGTTGGCGGGAACGCTCAGAACCGGTAATTCACCTTCACCGCCGCCACCCGTCCGCGCGGGTCGGCCTGGGTGAAGTCGAAGAAGGTCTGCGACGAATCCCACGACGGCCGCTTGTCTCCCACGTTCTGCACGATCAGGCTGACGGTGGCCGCAGGTGTCGCCTTCCACGCCAGGGTCACGTCGAAGGTGCCGACCGGCTTGACGCGCTCGCCGGGCCGCGTGGTCTGGTCGTAGCCGTCCACGTAGTTCCACACCAGCGTGTTCGACCAGGCGCCGATGTCCCAGGTGGCACCCGTCACGCCGCGCCATTTCGGGATGGAGCCGAACCAGTTGTTGCCGGCGCCTTCCGTCAGCGGCTCGCCCAATGCCAGCGGCGCCTCGAACTTCAGCACGCGGCTCAACTGGCCGTTGACGGTCAGCTTGCCGAATGACCCCAGCGGCAGCGTGTGGCGCAGGTCGATGTCGATGCCCGAAACGTTGCGGTCGCCCTGGTTGGCGTACTGGCGATACAGGGTCAGGATGCGGCCCTGCGCGTCGCGCACCACCTTCTGCGGCGCCTGCGCCTCGTTGGCGATGATGTTGTCGGCCGACTCGGTGTCGATCACGCCCTTGGTCCTGATGTGATAGTAATCGACGCCGATGCTGGTGCGGCTGCTCGGGGCCAGCACCACGCCCAGATTCAGGTTGTTCGACCGCTCCGGCTTAAGGTCGGCGTTGGCGATGGTCAGGTTCGTCACGCCGCGCGCCTGCGTCGGCGAGATCGGGTCGCGCGGGTCGACCACGTTGCCGTAGCTGACGGAGGTCGAGTTGGTAATCTCCGGCAGCGACGGCGCCCGGAAGCCGCGCGAGACGGTACCGCGCAGCAGCAGCCACTGGGCCGCCTGCCAGCGCACGCTGGCCTTGGGCGAGAAGGCGCTGCCGAAGTCGCTGTAGCGGTCGGCGCGGCCGGCCACGTTGACCGTCACGTCCTTCACTACCGGCACGTTGAACTCGGCGAACAGCGCCGCCACGTCGCGCGTGCCGTCGATGATGTTGATGGCCGGGCGCAGCTCGGTGCCGGACAGGACGGCCGTCGACGTTTGCGAATCCATCTCCTCGCGGCGCCACTGGGCACCGGCCGCGAAGCCCAGTGGGCCGGCCGGCAGTTGCAGCAACTCGCGGGTGGCCGAGAAGTCCACCGTCGTCAGCTTCGATTCGGCCGGGCGCAGGGTGGACAGGCGCAGTCGGTTGCGCACCGCCTCGCTGTTGTTGGCCTGGTTGACGAAGTCGTAGCTGCCGTCGGCCAGCACCTTCTCGAATTCGTAGCGGTTGACGAAGTTCTGCACCGTCTCCTTCAACTTGCTGCCCGAGCGGCCAATGGAGGCGTCGTAGTCCCAGCCTGCCACGGTGCCCTTGGCCCCCGCCAGCACGCGGAAGAAGTCCACCTTGTCCTGCTTCATGCGCGCGCCCAGGTCGAACAGCGTGGCGTTGATGGGCAGCGGCGTCGTGCCGGGGTTGTTCGGATGGCCGACCGGCAGCACGACGTTGATCGTGTCGAGCTGCTGCCTGGCGTTGTTCCAGGCCCGCAGGCCGCTGCCCACCGTCAGCGGCGCGCCGAAGGTCTGGTCGGCGCGCGAGTGGCCGTACAGGACGTCTGCATACGCTTCGTTGTCGTCGTCGATCTTCACGGTGCCGCGCAGCGACGCGTGCACGCGCTTGATGCTGGGGATCAAGGTGCGGTATCGGGACGGATTGAAGGCCAGCACCTGGCCGCTCTTGCCGGGCGTGATGGCGCTGTAGGGCTGCAGCTGCAGCGGGCCTTGCAGGCCGCCCAGCAGCTGGGTCGGATTGCCGTTGACGTAGTTGGTCGGGGTCCAGCCCAGCGTGCCGCTCGGGTTGCCGCGGAAGTCGCTGTCCTTCAGCCATGCCACGTCGGTCTGCTGCAGGGTGTCGCGCTGCTGGGCGTCGACCGACAGCACGACGCTGTAGCCGTCCGCATCGAGCTTGCCGAAGCCCGCCTGCAGCGCGGCGCTTTTCTCGCGCTGGCCCGTGCCTTCCGTCGAACCGCCGTACTGGCCCGTCACCTCGGTGCCCGTGAATTCCTTGTACAGGATCAGGTTGACGACGCCGGCCACGGCGTCGGAGCCGTAGACGGACGACGCGCCGTCCTTCAGCACTTCGATGCGCTGCACCGCCGCCATCGGCAGGCTGTTCAGGTCGACGAAGACTTCCTGCAGGTCCTGCGCCGTCGCATACGGGCTGACCCGCTTGCCGTTCACGAGGATCAGCGTGTTCTTCTGGCCGATGCCGCGCAGCGACAGGCCGGCCGTACCGGCCGAGAAGCTGCCCGTGTACTGCTCGTTGTAGCTGTTGCCGCTGTTGGCGGAGATGGCGCGGATCACGTCGGCGATGCTGGCCTTGCCGCTGGCGGCGATTTCCTTGGCCGAGATTACCTGCACGGCGCTGGCGCCTTCCTTCTGCGTGGTGCGGATGTTCGAGCCGGTGATGACGACCTTGTCGATGGGGGCAGATTCCTGCGCGATGGCGAACAGGGGCAGGGCGGCGGCGATGGCCAGGACGAGCTGGCGCTGAAGTGGTTGATGCATGGTTTCCTCTTGGTGGGAGTGACCCCGTCACGATGCGACAGGGCGAGCGCGTCCCTGGCCGGCCTTGTGGGACGGTGCGGGACAGCAGGCTTAAGGGTGGCGGATTAGAGCGTGCGCGAGAGGCACATGCACTGCGCCATGCACAGCATGTACAGGACGTGGCGGTCGGCGATGTGAGACGGGTAAGGCATGAACGGTTGGGCAATCAGGTGAAGCGGGAGTTCACACTATACCGATGGCAAAGGCGGAGACGAACGAATAAAAAATGGAAAGCTTATGCAAAAAAACCGGGGACAGTCCCCGGTTTTGGTCGGGCTGGCAGCGCTTAGAAGCAGTGTTCCAGCGCCGGGAAACTGCCGTCCTTGACGGCGGCCACGTAGGCGCCGAAGGCCGCTTCGATGCTGGCCTGGCCGTCCATGAAGTTCTTCACGAAGCGGGCCTTGCGGCCGGGGAAGACGCCCAGCAGGTCGTGCATGACGAGCACCTGGCCCGAGCAGTCCGGGCCCGCGCCGATGCCGATGGTGGGAATCGACAGCGCCGCCGTGACGTCCTTGCCGACGGTCGACGGCACCGCTTCGAGCAGCACGAGCGAGGCGCCAGCCGCCTGCAGCTTGAGCGCGTCGGCCTTCAGCGCCTCGGCACTTTCGACCGTCTTGCCCTGCACCTTGTAGCCGCCCAGCTGGTGGACGAACTGCGGCGTCAGGCCGATGTGGGCGCACACGGGCACGCCCCGCTCGACCAGGAAGCGCACCGTGTCGGCCAGCCAGCCGGCCCCTTCGATCTTGACGATATGGGCACCGGCCTGCATCAGCTGCACGCAGCTGGCCAGTGCCTGTTCCGGCGAGCCGTAGCTGCCGAAGGGCAGGTCGGCCATGATCATCGCCGACTTGGCGCCCCGCGCGACGGCGGCCGTGTGGTAGGCCACTTCCTGCACCGTTACCGGCAAGGTCGACGTGTGGCCATTGCAGACCATGCCCAGCGAGTCGCCGATCAGCAGGATCTCGACGCCGCTGCGTTCCATCAGCGAAGCGAAGCTGGCGTCGTAGCAGGTCAGCATCGCGATCTTCTCGCCGGCCGCATGCAGCGCGCGCAGCGACGGAGTCGTGACGGCCTTGTTGGCCACCGCCTTGGCGGCCGGTGCCGGCGAACCCGCCGCGGCAGGTGCCGGTGCGGCCATTTCTTTTCCTTGCAGATAACCAGACATGGGAGTCCTTCAATAATGTGCTGACGGCGCGTATTCTACCTTGCAGCACGACCGTGCGGAAAACTGCGGCACGGCCGCTTGCCGGACTCCGCCGGCCCTACCAGTACTTCGGATAACGTGCGCTGCGCGTGGCATTGTTGTAAGCCAGGGCGACGCAGACGATGACGAGGGCACCGAACATGGTGGGGAACAGCAGGAAGCCCCAGCCGGGCTGGGACAGGAACACGATGACGGGGTTCGAGCCAGCCGGCGGGTGCACGGTGCGTGTCATCATCATGACGGCAATGGCCGTGCCCACGGCCAGCGCAACAGCCCACCACGTCGGCCCGAACAGGTGCAGGAACACGAGGCCGATGGCGGAACTGAACACGTGGCCAGCGACGACGTTGCGCGGCTGCGAGAACGGCACGTCCGGGTAGCCGAATACCAGCACGCAAGAGGCGCCGAACGATCCCAGCAGGAGAACGGTCGACATCGCATCCGTCAGCGCCGCCACGGCCGCGATGGCGAGGACGCCGCCCAGCCAGGCGAGCAGCACGTTCTTGTGGCTGGGTTGGGGCGGCAGGTCGGCGCCGTCGCCGCGCAGTTTGCTGAGGAAAGCGTACATGGTGTGGGTCCTTTCAAGGTGGGTTAAAAGACAATCATGCCAAACGTTTGGTATGTTTCATGCTGATAGTGTGGCACAGGAATTTCACTGCGTTTGCGGTTTTATGTCACGACAATGTCGCGGCCGTGCACGATGCCAGCAGCCGCGCATGCTGGCGCCGCAGTGGCGAGATATTGCGCCAGATGCGGTTCATCAGGATGCAGCCCTGGACGATGGCGACGGCATCCTGGGCCTGGTGGCGGGCTTCCTCGGCGGGGAAGTAGCGGGAGAATACCACCATGTAGCAGTCCAGCCACTCCTCGAAGAAGCGCTTGATTTTCGGGCTGAACAGGTCCGCAGCGCCGCCGATTTCCAGGCTCAGGTTGGCCAGCAGGCAGCCGTGCGGGTGATCCGTGAAAAAGCGCTCGACAGCCAGGTTGAAGGCCTCCAGTTCCTTCACCCCGGGGGCGTCGCTGTCGCGGATGATGGCGAAGATGGTGCCACGGTAGAACTGGTGCACCTGCTCCAGCGCGGCGACGGCCAGCTCCTCCTTGCCGGCGAAGTGGTGGTACAGGCTGCCCTTGGTCAGGCCGCAGGCCTTGGCGATGTCGTCGATGCTCGTGGCCGAGTAGCCCTTCATCCGGAACAGGCCGGCGGCGATGTCGACCAGGTCGACTTTTTCGATGATCTTGCGCATGGATGGGCTTCAAACATACTGAATGTTTGGCTAGATTACGCCGCCCGGCTCGGCCCGTCAAATGAAGAAACACCGCCATGTCGTTACAAATCTCGGAATATTCAGCGCAGTAAACCAAACAAACGTTCGGTAGCATCTCTTCCGTCAGCCCTGTGCTACCGCCGGGGCTGGGCCAGGGCGAAGGCGTGGTTCGCCCAACTTTCCAAAACATATTTCGAAAGCCAGGGAAAACATGAACACACCAGAACTGCTCGACAAGGTCCTGAAGATGGATGTCGGCGCGATCCACTTGCCCGATATCGCGTTCCGCGAATACCAGCCGGGTTTGCGCAAGGGGGTGCTGATCCACCCCCTGTTCGACAACACGAAGGACGACCCGAAGGGCTCCGATGCGGCGCTGATCCGCTATCTGCCCGATGCGTTCACGCCGCGCCACCTGCACATGGGCTATGAAATGGTATTCGTGCTGCAGGGCGACTATATCGAGAACGACGTCAGCTTCGCACCCGGCTCGCTGATCATCCGCGCGCCCGGCACCACCCATGAAATGCGCTCGAAGAACGGTTGCACCATCCTCGCCATGCGCGACGTGCCGGTGCAGCAGCTCACGTGAGGTCCGCCATGAAGATCATCACGGCACATGAAGCGGCGCGGCTGGTGCAGGACGGCTGGACCGTCATCCCCGGCGGCTTCGGCAGCTGCGGCCACCCGGATACCCTGACGGAAGCGCTGCGCCGGCGTTTCGATGAAACGGGCAGCCCGCGCGACCTGTCCCTGCTGTTCGGGGCCGGCCCGGGCGACAAGGCGGGACAGGGCGTCGACATGCTCGCCGTGCCCGGCCTCGTGGCGAAGGCGATCGGCGGCTTCTGGGGCCTGTGCCCGGCGCTGGCCGACATGGGCCTGAAAGGCGCGATCGAAGCCCACAACTGGCCCCAGGGCGTCGTCAGCAAGCTGTTCGCGGCCATCGCGGCCGGCGCGCCGGGCGTGCTGACCCATGTCGGCCTGGATACCTTCGTCGACCCGGACGTGGAAGGCGGCGTGATCGACCGGCGCAGGTTCGCGCCGCTGGTGCAGAAGCTCGACTTCGACGGGCGCCGCCACCTGTTCTATCCGGCCCGGCGCGTCGATTGCGCGCTGCTGCGCGGCACCGCCTGCGACAGCGAAGGCAATATCACCTTCGACGAAGAGACTTCGTACATGGACGCGCTGGCGCAGGCCCAGGCGGCCCACAACAGTGGCGGCATCGTCATCGTGCAGGTCAAGCAGCTGCTGGACGGTCCCGTGCCGAACCACCGCGACGTCAGGATTCCGGGCTTCCTGGTGGACTACGTCGTGCCGGCACCGGAGCACCGGCATCCGCAGACCTACGGCACCTTCTACGACCCGGCCTACACGGGGGCGCCGTCCGTGCGGCGGCACGCGCCGGCCAAGGCCTTCGCCTGCGCCAAGCGCATCGTCGCCCACCGCGCCGCGCTGGAACTGGCAAGGCACCCCGGTGCCAACGTCAACCTGGGCATCGGCATTCCGGCACTGATCGGGGCCCGGGCCCGCGCGCTGGGCATGGCGGACTTCACGCTGACGGTTGAATCGGGCCTGATCGGCGGCGTGCCGGACGAAGGCCTGTCCTTCGGCGCCGTCATGCATCCGCGCGCCGTCATCGAGCAATCGGCGCTGTTCGATTTCTACGACGGCGGCGGCATCGACGTGGCCTTCCTCGGCTTCGGCCAGGTCGACACGCGAGGCAATGTCAATGTCAGCAAGTTCGGCGGGCGCTTCGTCGGCTCGGGGGGCTTCATCAACATCTCGCAGTCGGCGAAAAAAATCGTCTTCTGCGGCACCCTGACGGCCGGCGGCCTGGCCGTGGAGATCGTGGACGGTCGGCTGCGCATCGCCCGCGAAGGGCGCACCTGCAAGTTCCACACGCACGTGTCGCAGCTGACCTTCAACGGCGAGCGGGCCGCCACGCAGGGGAAGGAAGTGCTGTACGTGACGGAGCGGGCCGTGTTCCGCCTGGGCGCAGGCCGGCTGGAACTGGTCGAGCTGGCGCCCGGCATCGACGTGGCCGACATCCGCCGCGCCGTCGACTGCGACTTCGACGTCGCTCCCACATTGAAGCCCATGGCGGGCTTCGAATCGATCCACTGAGACTGAAGATATTGGAGCATTACCATGGTCATTACTATCGTAGGCGGCGGCGCGACGTCGTTGGCATTCCTGTATAACTATATCGCCGCCGTGCCGGCCGAACGCCGGCCCGAGACCACCATCTACCTGGTCGAGAAGCGCGGCGTGTTCGGTCCCGGCGCCGCCTATGCGCCCGACGTGGCGTCGAACATCCTCAACACCAAGACGGGATTCATCACGCCCTTCCACGACCGGCCCGGCGACTTCCTGGACTGGCTGCGCGAGAACGGGCAGCAGTGGCGCCGGCACTTCCCCGCCTTCGACGCTGATCCGGACAGCTACGCGCCGCGGCCCCTGTTCGGCATGTACCTGCAGGCGCGGATGGCCTGGGTCGTCAAGCAGGCGCTGGCCACGAACATCCGCATCATCCAGGTCGACGCGGAAGTGATCGACGTCGCCGCCGTCGGCAACGGTTATATCGCCCGCACCAACTGCAGCCTGACCCTGCACTCGGATCACGTGTTCCTGTGCTGCGGCACCTTGCCGGCACGGCAGGCGCCGTTCGCGGGCGAGGCCGGGCGCATCCTGCCCAACCCGTATCCGGTGGCCGAGCTGCCGCACAAGATCCCTCTGGATGCGAAGGTCGGCATCGTCGGCGCACGCCTCAGTTGCATCGACGCCGTCATCGGCCTGGTCGAGGGCGGCCACCGCGGGCCCATCGTCATCCATTCGCGCAGCGGTTATTTCCCCTGCGTGCGCGGTACCCAGGGTCGCATCGTGCCCGAGTACCTGCGCCAGGACCGCATCGAGGCGCTGGTGCGCGCCAAGGGCAAGCTGCGGCTGGGCGACATCGTCGGCCTGGTCAGGCAGGAGATCGCCCGCGCCGGTGGCGGCGACCTGCCGCCGGACCTGGTACGGGCACCGGCACCGCCCCTTGACCTCGCCGCCTACCTGGAACGGGAAATCGAGCTGGCGCGCGGTCCCCGCCCGTGGCAGGCGGTGCTGTACTCGACCAACGCCATCATCGACCAGCTGTGGGCCGCGCTGAAGGAAAGCGAAAAGGCGCTGTTCCTGTCGGAATACTTCAGCACCTTCATGAGCTACCGGGTGTCGATCCCGATCGAGAACGCGGCGAAGATCCTGGGCTACCTGAAGTCCGGCCAGCTGCGCTTCCAGGCGGGCGACTTTTCGATCGAGGCCGATGCCGACGGCAAGCCCCTGGTCCAGCCGCGTGGCGACCGGCAGCAGGCGGCGCTGGGCTACGATTACCTGATCAACGCCACCGGTTCGCCGCGCACGGCCCGGCAGCTGGACTCGACCCTGCTGGCCAACCTGCTGCAACGGGGCACGGCCGTGGCCCATCCGCTGGGCGGCATCGCCGTCGATCCGCGCAGCTATGAAGTGATCGGGGTGGGCGGCCGCAAGGGGCGCCTGCATGCGCTGGGCGAGCTGACCACGGGGACCTTCTTCTTCACCAGTGCCCTCGACATCAACGCCCGCCATGCCCGCAGTTGCGCCACGGTCTTCGCGCAGGCGGCATTCGACACAGCCGACGTGGCGCAACCGCGCCGGCTGCAGGGGTAAGCCAGGAGGAGGGCGCGGTCAGCTGCGGAAGATGAAGTAGACCGCGCCCACCAGGCACAGGGCGGCCCAGATGTAGTCGGTCTTGAACGGTTCGTTCATGTAGATCATCGCGAAGGGCACGAATACCGTCAGGGTGATCGCTTCCTGCATGATCTTCAGCTGGGCCAGGCTGTACTGCGTATGGCCGATGCGGTTGGCCGGCACCTGCAGCAGGTACTCGAACAGGGCGATGCCCCAGCTGATGAAGGCGGCGATCCACCAGGGTTTGCTCGACAGGCTTTTCAGGTGGCCGTACCAGGCGATCGTCATGAAGACATTCGACAGGGTCAACAGGCCAACGGTCTGCGCAATCACGGGGATCTGCATGGGAATTCTCAGGGAAGAAGGGTGATGCCCTGGTCCGCCACGCCGGGCGCAAAGGCGGCCGCCGGACCGAGGCCGGGAATGTCGAGCCGTGGCGCCAGTTCCAGCAGCGGCACCAGCACGAAGGCGCGCTGCGTCATGCGCGGATGCGGCACCGTCAGGGTGGCGCTGGCGATGCGTTCGTCGCCGTACAGCAGCACGTCCAGGTCGAGCGTGCGCGGGGCGTTGCGGTAGGGCCGCTCGCGGCCGTGGGCCAGTTCGATGCCGTGCAGCGCCTGCAGCAGGCTTTCCGCATCCTGGTTCGTGTCGACGCGGGCCACGGCATTGATGTAGTCGTCGCCGGAGGAATCGATGGGCGCGGTGGCATACAGGCTGGAGACGCCCGTGACCTGCGTCCCGGGCAGCCGGCGCAGGCGCACTACCGCGTCCTCGACGTTGGCGCGGGCGTCGCCCAGGTTGGCGCCGATGCCGATATACGCGATGACCACGTTATTCGCCGGTGTCGCCCGCGGGTGCTGCGCCGCCGTCGCCGGCGGGCTTGCGGCGGCGCGGGCCACGGCGGCGCTTGCGCGGTGCGGCCGTCGCTTCGGCGGCGGCATCGAAGTAGGCGTCGTCGGCAGCCGCTTCGGCTGCTTCCGCGTCCGCATGCTCGCCCGGTGCGGCGTGATCGTCATGCTCGGCGTGTTCGTCCTGCTCGGTGCCTTCCGGCGCGTCCTTGTGGCGCTGGCCGCGGCGGGCCGGGCGCTTGCGCTTGGCGCCGGTGCCGGATGCGGACGACACCAGTTCGGCGCGGGTGATCTCGTCGCCTTCGTAGAACGCGGTCCACCAGTCGCCCAGTTCCGGATCCAGCTCGCCCGAGGCGCAGCGCAGCAGCAGGAAGTCGTAGCCGGCGCGGAAGCGCACGTGCTCCAGCAGCTTGTACGGGTTCTTGCCGTTGCGGCGCTCGAAGCGGGGCTGCATGGCCCAGATGTCGCGCATGTCCGAACCGATCTTGCGCTGCAGGGCCAGTTTTTCCGTCTGCGAGTCGAGCACTTCGTCGGCTGCCAGGTGCAGCGACGGAATGGGGAATTCGCCGGCGGCCTGGTAGGCGTTCCATTTTTCCAGCACCTGGTGCCACAGCAGCGACGCGAACAGGAAGCCGGGCGACACGGTCTTGCCGGCGGCGATGCGGCGGTCGGTCGAGTCCAGCGCCAGGGTGACGAACTTGAAGCCCAGCGGCTGCTCCAGCACCACGTCCAGCAGCGGCAGCAGGCCGTGGTGCAGGCCTTCCTTGCGCAGCTGCTGGAGGCAGGCCAGCGCGTGGCCGCTCATCAGCAGTTTCAGCATCTCGTCGAACACGCGCGCGGCGGGCACGTTGTCGATCAGCGGCGCCATCACGGCGATAGGGGCCGCCGTGGAGGGCTCGATGTCGAACTTCAGCTTGGCCGCGAAACGCACTACGCGCAGCATGCGCACGGGGTCTTCGCGGAAGCGCGCTTCGGGCTGGCCGATGATGCGCAGCGTGCGCGCGCGCATGTCGCGCATGCCGCCGTGGTAGTCCAGCACCTGTTGCGTGGCCGGGTTGTAGTACATGGCGTTGATGGTGAAGTCGCGCCGCTCGGCATCCTCGGCTTGCGTGCCGAAGGTGTTGTCGCGCAGGACGCGGCCGTGTTCATCCTTCGGCGCGTTGGCCGTGGCGGTGCCGCGGAAGGTGGTCACCTCCAGCAGGTCCTGGCCGAACATCACGTGCACGATCTGGAAGCGCCGGCCGATGATGAAGGCGCGCCGGAACAGGCGCTTGACTTCCTCGGGCGTGGCATTGGTGGCGATGTCGAAGTCCTTGGGCTTCACGCCCAGCAGCAGGTCGCGCACGGCGCCGCCCACCACGAAGGCCTCGAAGCCGGCTTCCTGCAGCGTGGAAGTAACGCGCACGGCGTTCGACGACAGCATCTTCGGGTCGATGCCGTGCTGCTCCGGTCCCAGTATTTCCAGTTCGTTGGCGCTGCGTGTTTCCTTGACGCCCAGGATCTTGCGGATAAATTTCTTAATCATTGAATAGATGGAGTAAAGGCCAGCCTTGCGCGGTTGCGTGCGTGGTCAGCGCGGCGTTGGGGTTGGTCGCTACGGGGTGTGTGACGATCGACAGCAGCGGCAGGTCGTTGTGCGAATCGCTGTAGAAGTAGACGGCGTCGAAATGGTCCAGCGTCTTGCCCATCTGTTCCAGCCACGCCTTGGTGTGGACGATCTTGCCCTCGCCCTGCGTGGGCGTGCCGCCCAGGCGCCCCGTGATGCGGCCGTCCACTACTTCCGGCATGGCCGCGATCAGGTGCTCGACGCCGAAGGCCTTGGCGATCGGCGCGGTGACGAAGTGGTTCGTCGCCGTCACGATGGCCACCAGGTCGCCGGCATCCAGGTGCTTCTGCAGCAGCGCGCGCGCGACGGGCAGGATGTTCGGCTCGATCACTTCGGCCATGAACTGCTGGTGCAGCGCGGCCAGACGCGCCGGATCGATGGTCGCCAGGGTGCCCAGGGCGAATTCCAGGTATTCGACCGCGTCCAGCGTGCCGGCTTCGTACTGGCCGAAGAAATCCTTGTTGCGGCGTTCGAAGGCGGCCGTATCGACGGCGCCCACGCGGCACAGGAACTGTCCCCATTCGAAATCGGAGTCGATCGGGAGCAGGGTGTGGTCGAGGTCGAACAGGGCCAGGTTCATGCAGTCTCTCAGTTTTCAGTCTTTCGCCTCGGCCTGCAGCCACTCGCGCAGCAACGGCAGGGTGATCGGGCGTTGGGTTTCCAGGGAATATTGGTCGAGCGAGTCCAGCATCGAGGACAGCGAGCGCATGTCGCGCCGGAAGTGCGACAGCAAATAGGGTAACACGCCGGGCGACAGCGTCAGCCCACGGCTGGCTGCCGCCTGCGACAGGGCCGCCACCTTTTCGTCGTCCGACAGGCCGTGCAGCTGGTAGATCAGGCCCCAGCCCATGCGCGTGCGCAGGTCCTCGCGCACCGGCAGCACGGCCGGCGCCACGGCGCCGCTGCACACCATCCAGGCGCCGTTGGCACGGATCTCGTTGAACAGGGCGAAGGCGTCGATCTGCGCCACGGGCGAGAGCTTCTCGCAATCGTCCAGCAGGTACAGGTCGATGTCGGGCGAATACACGAATTCGGACTCGATGGAGAAGGGCGAAATGTAGCGCGCACGGTCGGTCGCGGCCAGGGCCTTCAGGATATGCGACTTGCCGGCGCCGATTTCGCCCCACAGGTAGGCGAAGTGCTCGCGCGCGGTGCGCTGGGCGAACTGGCGCATCAGCGCCGCCACTTCGGCATTGCGGCCCACCTCGAACGATTCGAGGGTGTGCACCGGTTCGGCGCCCAGGTCCAGGACCAGCTGCTTCATCGCGGCTGCCCCGGTTTCCTGTTGGTCTGCATCGTGTTTTGGCTCATTACAGCATGCATTATAGAAGCTGCCGGCGCAGGGGGGCCGGGAAGGGTGGCGCGGCGCTGGCCCGGGATGCCGTTTGTTCTTGTTTTTCGGTCATCGGAAATGGCATGAAGTGGGAATGGCTGGATTTTTAGGGGAAGGGACGGGCCATTTTGATAAAATAGCGGACTTGCCCCAATTCGCACCCAAAAAGTATGAATTGCGGCCTCCGCCTTCTATTTTACCGCCTCCGCTGCGAAATACACCATGAGCCAACCTTCGAATGTATCCCTGTCCTACCGTGACGCCGGCGTCGATATCGACGCGGGCGATGCCTTAGTTGAAGCGATCAAGCCGTTTGCCAAGCGTACCCTGCGCGAGGGCGTCATGGGTGGCATCGGCGGCTTCGGCGCGCTGTTCGAGATCAGCAAGAAGTACAAGGAGCCTGTACTGGTGTCCGGCACGGATGGCGTCGGCACCAAGCTGAAGCTGGCATTCGAGCTGAACCGTCACGACACGGTCGGCATCGACCTGGTGGCCATGAGCGTCAACGACATCCTCGTGCAGGGTGCCGAACCGCTGTTCTTCCTCGACTATTTCGCCTGCGGCAAGCTGGACGTGGCCATCGCGACGGACGTCATCAAGGGCATCGCGCAAGGCTGCGAGCAGGCCGGTTGCGCCCTGATCGGCGGCGAAACGGCGGAAATGCCCAGCATGTACCCGGCCGGCGAATACGACCTGGCCGGTTTCGCCGTGGGCGCGGTGGAAAAATCGAAGCTGATCGACGGCACAAAAATCGCCCCGGGCGACGTGATCCTGGGCCTGGCCTCGTCGGGCGCGCACTCGAACGGTTACTCCCTGGTACGCAAGATCATCGAGGTGGCCAAGCCGGACCTGGACGCCGACTTCCACGGCCGCAAGCTGGCCGACGTGCTGATGGCCCCGACCCGCATCTACGTCAAGCCGCTGCTGGCGCTGATGGAATCGATGGACGTGAAGGGCCTGGTACACATCACGGGCGGCGGCCTGGTGGAAAACATCCCGCGCGTGCTGCAACCGCACCTGACGGCCGAATTGGACGGCAAATCCTGGACCATGCCACCGCTGTTCCAGTGGCTGCAGCAGCACGGCGGCGTGGCCGACGCGGAGATGCACCGCGTCTTCAACTGCGGCATCGGCATGACGGTCATCGTCTCGGCCGACAACGCCGACGCCGCCATCGCCCAGCTGACGGCGGCCGGCGAAACCGTCTCGCGCATCGGCACTATCCGCGCCCGCGCCGAACGCGAGCACCAGACCATCGTGATCTAAGACGATCCGGCCTGCCGCGCAGCGCCGCGGCAGGTTTCTAGCGCGCCCCCGCGCGCTTCTTCCTTTCCTCGAACTCCTTCGCGTACTCCGTTTCCTGCCGCTTCGCTTCGGCCAGCGTTGGCACGCTCATCTCGCGGCGCAGCGCATCCGTCACCGCCGGATCTACGGGCAGCAGCACCGGCGGGTCCGTCCTGCCCTTCGACTGGTATTGCGTGCCGAAGCGCTGCGGCCGGTCGATGCCCGTCAAAAAACGGTCCAGGCTGGCGGCCGCCAGCCATTTCGCCCGGTGCTCGCCCTTGGCGATCGCAATCACGCACAGTTCGTGCGCCAGCAGATGGTCTTCCGGCGCATGGGCGTGCTGCAGGATCATTGCGGCGTGCAGGTAGTCCATGCCGCTTTTCAGCGCATCCGCGGCGATCAGCGCCTTCACGCGCCGCTCGCGTTCCGCGTCGCGTGCGCCCACCACGCTCCAGTCGATTTCCTGCGCCTTGCGATCGGCCTGGTCTTCCTTGAACAGATTGGCCAGTTCGGCGGAGGTGTTGGTCTCCGCGGCCATGGCGCACTGCGCCACGCATGCAACGAGCAAGCCGGCCGCGATCGTTCGAAATGCCATGTAATTTTCCTTTTGGGATTACGGTTTCAAAATCTTCGGCACCCGCGCGCAGCGCAGCCGGAACGCATCCGGCATTCCCGACCCCAGCAGGGGCCGCAGGTACAGCCGGAACGCATCGGTGACGTCGGTGCCGTTGGCGGCGATGAATTCGTCTTCCATCGTGCGGGTCTTGCCGGCGACGTCCGTCAGGGGCAGCAGCGCGTAGTCGGCCGAATAGAAGCCCGTGCGGCGGATCGCCACCGAGCCGTCGCGCTCGCCCCAGAAGGCGTGCTGCACGGCCTTCTCGCCCACTTCGCGCGCCTCGCGCTGGTCGACGTCGGAGACGCAGCCGATGAAGGAGCGCTGCAGGTAGCCGAAGGTGTCGCCGCGCACGCGCTTGATGCCCAGGCGGGCCTTGATGGCGTCGCACAGCAGGTCGGCCAGCGCGCCCGTGCCGGACAGCTGCACGTTGCCGTGCGCGTCCTTCTCGACGTCCTTGGCCAGCAAGGTGGCGATGGGCGCGCCGCTGGCGTCATGGATGCCTTCCGAGACGGCGATGACGCAGCGGCCGTGGCGGGCGTAGGTTTCCTTGACGTCGGCCAGGAAGCGTTCCAGCTCGAAGGTGCGTTCGGGAACGTAGATCAGGTGCGGGCCGTCGTCCGGGAACTTCTTGCCCAGCGCGGCGGCGGCCGTCAGGAAACCGGCATGGCGGCCCATGACGACGCCCACGTAGACGCCCGGCAGCGAGGCGTTGTCGAGGTTGGCCCCGGCGAAGGCCTGGGCCACGAAGCGGGCCGCCGACGGGAAGCCGGGCGTGTGGTCGCTGCCGACCAGGTCGTTGTCGATGGTTTTCGGGATATGGATGGCGCGCAGCGGGTAGCCGGCGGCACGGGCCTGTTCGCTGACGATGCGCACCGTGTCGGACGAGTCGTTGCCGCCGATGTAGAAGAAGTGCTCGATCTCGTGGGCGCGCAGCACGTGGAAGATCTCGGCGCAGTATTGTTCGTCCGGCTTGTCGCGCGTGGAACCCAGCGCCGACGACGGCGTGGCGGCCACCAGCTCCAGGTTATGGCTGGTTTCCTGCGTCAGGTCGACGAACTCCTCGTCGACGATGCCGCGCACGCCGTGCAGCGCGCCGTACACCCGCGTGACGTCGCGGAAGCGCCGCGCTTCCAGCGCCACGCCCACCAGCGACTGGTTGATGACGGCGGTCGGACCGCCTCCCTGTGCCACCAGAATCCTGCCAGAGCCCATGCGCGTCTCCTTTGGAAAAGGCGGCCGGTCCAGTGCCGGCCGAGCCGCCAGCTTACTCCGTTTTCGCCGGCGCGCCCCTTTTGTGCCTACTCTTCGCCGGTGGTTTCGTGCAACTCGTTCGGCACGTTGTAGGTGAAGCTCTTCATGTCGAACATCAGCTTCCATTTGCGCGGCTCGACCGGCAGGCCGTCCCGCGTGCCGCCGGCCGTCACCGTGATCGGCACGGGAATATTGCCGCTGACGGTACCGGTGCGGTAGGTCCAGCGACGCTTGTCGCAGCGCAGGGGCTCTTCCGGCTCCTCGATGTCCTCGCCTTCCACTTCCGGCGTCACGTGGTTGACGTAGGCATCCCAGTCGGCCTTGGCCTCGGCGCAGGGCACGCCCGGATCGAAGTCGCTGGCGCCATCGAAGCGTCCCAGCACGGCGATCTCGTCGCCATGGGGGGCCAACACCATGTTACTGACGGTCACGGGCGACACCTTGGCATCGCTGCCGGTCTGCACCTTGACGACCCAGCCCCACAGGTTCTCGCTGAGCGCCTCGAAATGCACCTGCTCGGGCTTGACCGCCTGCGCCCACGGCATGGCAAGCTGCGTGTTCACCTGGGTCAGGCCGCCGTCATGCGGCACCGTGGGACGCACGTGGAAGACACCGACGACCGCGCCGTCGCCATCAGTGCCGCCACCGCTGGCGACGAAATACAGCTCGTCACCGTCGGCGCCGTCTGGGATCTTCACCTGCTGCACCACCCGCATCAGGTAGGTGCGATTGTCCTCGCCCACGTACAGCCAGCCCTTCTTCGAAGCCGAATATTTGCCGTAGGTGTCGGCCATCATGCTTTCGATCACGGCCGCCTCGTCGATGGTCACGCGCGCCGGCGCCGCGGGCTTTTTGGAATGGTCGTAGACGGCGTAGCCGACCAGGGCCAGCGCCAGCACGCCGACCGCGGCGAACAGATACAGCAGGGCGCGCAGCCAGCGCCGGCGCGGCCGCGGGGGCGCCGGTGCATCGGTCGCGGCAGGAGGAGCGCCGGGCGCGGCGGGTTCTTTCAGGTCATCCATGGTGTTGTCGACACATCGTTTTTAAAAAGACAATTGTCAATTGTATATGAATGGACTGGGCCGCTCAAGGCGTGGGAGCAGCCGCGCCGGTGCCGATGTTGCGCGCCAGGAAGCGCTCGACCCGGGTCCAGAAGTCGATGCGGGTCTGCGGCAATGCCCAGCCGTGGCCTTCGTGCTGGTACTCGATCCATTCGACGTTCTTGTTGGTGGCGCGCACGGCATCGCGGAAACGGGTGCCGTGGACCAACGGCACGCGCTGGTCGGCGGTACCGTAAGCCAGCAGCAGCGGCTGGCGGATGCGCGCCGCCTGCAGCAGCGGCGACGTGGCCTTCAGCTGCTCGGCATCCGTGACGGGGTCGCCGATCAGTTGCGGCATGCCGTAGCGCTTGAATTCCTGCGGCAGGTCGTACGCCGAGCGCCAGTGGCCCGTGTACATCAGGTTGATGTCGGTGATGCCGGACTGGCTGATGCCGCACTTGTACAGGTCGGGATCGCGGATCAGTCCCATCAAGGTGGCATAGCCACCGTAGTCGCCGCCGGCGATGCAGATGCGGGCCGGGTCCGCATGGCCCTGGGCGATGGCCCAGCGGGTGCCGTCGGCGATATCGTCCTGCATGGCCAGGCCCCACTGTTTCAGGCCGGCCGCGAAGTGGCGCCGTCCGAAGCCCGTGCTGCCCCGGAATTCCGGCTGCAGCACGGCATAGCCGCGCGAGGCGAGGAACTGCACCTCCGGGTCCCATTCCCAGCGGCTGCCGCGCGCATACGGCCCGCCGTGCACCAGCACCACCATGGGCAGGCGGGCCGGCGGCTGGCCGGCCGCCGGCGCCGGGACGCCCGGCGGCAAGGTCAGCATGGCGGGAATCTTCAAGCCGTCGCGCGCCGTGTAGCTGACCACATGCTGGTGCCCCATCGTGCGGGCGCTGATCTGCTCGTGGGCCAGCACGGCCCGGCTCAGCTTGCGCGTGGCCGTGTTATAGATGAAATATACTTTCGGCTGGGCGTCCGAAAACGCCGTCACCAGCACGTTTTTCGCGTCCAGGCTGCGCGGCACGGTCAGCAGGTTGATCGTGTTCGGCAGCTGGGCATCGACATCGGCCTGGATGGCCTTGAAGCCCGGATCGAACCATTCGGTCTCGTACGCTTCGCCCAGGTAGCGCAGGCCCAGCAGACGCTGGCCGTTTGCCACCAGCCTTCCCGTGAAATCGAAATCTTTCACGATCAGCACCGGCATGGCGCTGATGGTACCGGTGGCCAGGTCGACCGTGTGCACCGCACGGTGATCGCGGCCCTGGTGAGAGGTGGCGTACAGCGTGCCGTCCGGGCCGAAGCCCAGCGGATAGAAGGACTTGCCGTCGTTGACGTAGGCCTTGAGCGTCGTCAGCGGGCGCCACTGGCCGCTTGCGCGGTCGCGCAGCCAGACCGTCAGCACACCTTCGTCCCGTGACGTCGCCAGGCGCGGTTCGCCGTCGTGATCGAGCATCCAGGCGATGGCCGTGAAGGGCGCCGGCACGCGGGTGGTGTGGCCCGTGGTGGTATTGAGACGCAGCAGTTCCACCGCTTCCGGCTGGGTTCCGTTGAACAAAATATTGCGCACATGGACGAAGTCGGAATCCTGCTTCCCCACGCTGTCCATCATGTAGGTATGCCAGGGCAGCATGCGCCGGTCATTGCCACTGCGCACGATGGGATTCGTGCGTTCGGCCAGTTGCCGGAACATGGTGCCGTCGCGCAGGGCCGTGTACAGCCCCGGTGCGTAGCGCATCGCTCCCACGGCCAGCTGCCGGTCTACCGTATCGAACAGCAGCCGCTCGTCATTGACCCACTGGACGTTGCCGATATCGACATCGATGAAGCCGGCCACCTTGCTGACGGAATTGTCGTCCAGGTCAACGACGACGAGTGCGTCGCGGTCCGTCCTGGCGGCGACCTTGGCGGCCAGGAAGCGTCCGTTGGGCGACAGCACGCCGCCGGTAAAGCCCGGGTTATTGAAGAAGGCACTGGCCGGCGGGGGCGTGGCGCCCGGGGCGGCGAGGGCCGGCATGGCGGCGCACAGCAGCCACGTGAAAAAGGAAAACAGGATACGCATGATCATTTCAAGAATCGTCAAAAAAGGGGAGGGGCCGACGGCGCCGGCCTGGCGGCATTTGGCGTACACTGCCGGTGCTCCTTCCACCGAACAGGCCCACACCATGACGCTCCAGACGATGCTTGCCGC
This sequence comes from Pseudoduganella buxea, assembly GCF_009720835.1. Classification (GTDB taxonomy): domain Bacteria; phylum Pseudomonadota; class Gammaproteobacteria; order Burkholderiales; family Burkholderiaceae_D; genus Rugamonas; species Rugamonas buxea. Next base: position 31,511 of record NZ_WNKZ01000009.1, on the reverse strand, counting down.
CCTCTCCCTCGTTGTCCTCGCTGCCTGCAACAGCAAGGTCGACCCGCAACTGCAGGCCGACCAGATGACGCTCAGCGACGCTACCTGTGCCCAGGCGGAAATTGGCAAGATCGCCGACGAAGCCGTGCGCGAGAAGTTCGCGGCCCGCTGCGCCCGGCGCGATGCGGGCCCGGGCGCGGCGAACCAGTAAGCTGCCGGCCCGCCAGGGCCGGCACGCCGTCAGGGCAGGCCGTCGAACGCGATATCGCCCGCCGTGACCTTGCTCACGCCCGTCAGGATGGCGACCTGGGTCAGCTCGGCGGCCGAGACCACGGCGTCGCCGTCGGCGGCCGTGTAGACGAAGATGCCGGTGGCGGCGGCATTGGCCAGCACGAAGAGGGTGCCGTCGGCATGGCTGGCGTCACCGATAGCGGCCACGGCGGCAGCGGCCGACAGCGTTTTCGCCGCCGTCTGCAGGAACACCAGGTCGCCCTGTTCATGGAACACGAGGCGATCGCTGCCCGACACGAAATCAGTGACGGTGTCCAGCGCATCGTGGCCGAGCACGAAGGCATCCCCGCCCGCGCCGCCCGTCAGCGTGTCGGCGCCCAGGCCACCTTCCAGCCTGTCGTTGCCGATGCCGCCGGCCAGTTTGTCCTTGCCGTCGTTGCCGACGATCAGGTTGTCCAACGCATTGCCCGTGCCCGTGAAGTTGCCCGCCTTGCCGTTGATGCCGGTGTAATACAGCGTCTCGACGTCTGCCGCCAGCGTATAGGTGGCCAGCGAGGTCTGCACCGTGTCCGTGCCCGCACCGGGCAATTCCACCACCTTGTCGCCCACTGTGTCGACGCGGTAGACGTCGTCGCCCGCGCCGCCCAGCAGCCGGTCGTTGCCGGCGCCGCCGTCGAGCGTGTCGTTGCCGCTGCCGCCGTCCAGCACATTGGCCGCGCCGTTGCCCGTCAAGACATTGTCGCCGCCGTTGCCCGTCACGTTGACGGCTGCCTTCGACGTCACGACAGCGTTGTCGACATGGTCGGCCAGCACATAGGTCGCGGCCGTGGCGATGGTCACCAGCGCCGTGTCGGTGCCGCCGTCGGCCTGTTCGACAATGACGTCGTCCTTGTTCTCGACGGTGTAGCGGTCGTCGCCATCCAGGCCGGTCATCGTGTCGGCGCCGCCCTTGCCATCCAGCAGGTCGTTGTCCACCGTGCCCGTGACGCGGTCGCCCCAGGACCCGGGATTGCCCGCACCGGCAAGGTCGGCGAAATCATAAGCCTGCTGGCCGAAGTGGAAGGTCTCGACATTCCTGACGACGATGACGGCCTGGCTGGCCTTGTCCGTCAGCTGCAGTTCGCGCTCGCCCGTGCGCACCGTGTCGTAATTGTCCAGGCCCGGCAGGAAGACCACTGAGTCCGTGCCGGCGCCGCCGTCGATGCTGTCCTTGCCGCCGTTGTAGACCAGCACATCGTTGCCGTTGCCGCCGGCCAGGCTGTCCGCGCCGGCACCGCCCACCAGCGTGTCGTCGCCGTCCAGGCCGGACAGCCTGGCACCGGCCGCCGACATCGTCATCAACAGGTTGCCCAGGCCGTTGCCGGTGCCCGTGAAGGTGCCGGCGCCGGTGTACAGCATCTGCTCGACGGCGCTGCCCAGCGTGTAGCTGGCCAGGGTGGTACGCACGGCGTCATTGCCGCCGCCGGCCAGTTCGATGACGACATCGCCGGCATTGTCGATCACGTAGAAGTCGTCGCCGGCACCGCCGGCCAGCGTGTCCTTGCCGATACCGCCATCCAGCGTGTTGTCGGCGGCGTTGCCGGTGATCGCGTTGTTCAGCGCATTGCCGGTGCCGTCGATGGTGGCCTCGCCCGTCAGCACCAGCGCTTCCACGTTCTCGCCCAGCACATGGCTGCGGTCGGACTGCACCGTGTCGCTGCCGCCGTTGACCAGTTCGATGACCTTTACGCCGTCGTGCCTGACCACGTACACGTCGTTGCCGGCGCCGCCGGCCAGCACGTCGTCCGCCTGCGTGCTGGCGATGGTGTCGTTGGCGGAGGAGGCGATGTTGAACGTGACGTCGTCCAGGCCCAGGGTGCCGGAGTCGAAGCGGAACTGTTCGACATTGCGCACCAGGACCGTGTCGCCGCCGGCCTTGTGCGTCAGGCGCAGGTCCGTGGCGGACACTTTTTCGCGCGCGTAGTCGCCCAGGTCGCCCGCCAGCACCAGCGTATCGGCACCGGCGCCGCCGTCGACCGTGTCCCTGCCGCCATCGGTGTGCAGCTCATCGTCGCCCAGGCCGCCCTGCAGGCTGTCGTTGCCGCCGTTGCCGGCCAAGGTGTCGTTGCCGGCGCCGCCGTCGAGCGTGTCGTTGCCGCCCAGGCCGCTCAGCAGGTTGTGGCCGCCGTTCCCCGTCAGCCGGTCGGCGAAGTCGCGCGAGCCGGACAGGCCTTCGATGGCCAGCAAGGTATCCGTGCCGCCAAAGCCGTCGCTGGCCTTGCCCGTGACGAGGCTGGCCGTGACGCCGGCCCTGGCGTCGAAATAATCGGCCACGTCGAAGCCGCCACGGCCGTCCAGCACGTCGTTGCCCGCGCGGCCATTGAAGGACTCGTCGGCATCGCTGCCCTGCAGCGTGTCATGCAAGCCCGAGCCGCGCACGCCTTCGATGCCGAGCAGCCGGTCGGTACCGCCCAGGCCGTCCTGCGCCGACTGCGCGGCCAGGTCCACGGCCACGGCGGTGGTGCTGGACAGGTAGTCGGCCAGGTCGATGCCGCCCGCGCCGTCGATGACGTCGTTGCCGCCGTTGCCGGTGAAGATCTCGATGGCCGTGCCGTCCGAGCCCGTGATGGTGTCGTTGAAGTTCGTGCCCAGCACGCCCTCGATATTGGCCAGCGTGTCGGTGTTGCCGCTGGCGTCGGTGGCCGTTTGCGTGCCCAGGTTGACGGTGACGGCCCGCCCGCCCGTATTGATGTAGCTGACGAAATCGGTGCCGGCGCCGCCGTCCAGCGTGTCGTTGCCGGCGCCGCCTTCGAGCCATTCGATCAGGGCGCTGTCCGAACCGGTGATGCTGTCGTGGCCACGTCCGCCCACTACCTGGTTGATGTTGACCAGCATATCCGAGCCGGTGTCCGCGCCGGTGGCCGTCTGCCGGCCCAGGTCGACGGTGACGGCTTCGGTCGAGAAGCCGTAGAAGACCATATTCCGGTTGGCATAGCCGAGGGTGTCCGTGATGGCGCCGCCGTCCACGCTGTCGTTACCGCCGCGCAGGTCGAACGATTCGGCGACGAGGGCCGTGCTGCCCGTGATGGTGTCGTCGTACTCGCTGCCCTGCACGCCGTTGATGTTGACGAGTGTGTCGGTGCCTTTCAGCCCGTCGCTGGCCCTGCCGGTGGCCAGGTTGACGTTGACGCCGGCCGTGGCGTCCACGTAGGACGCCCGGTTCAGGTCGTTGCCGGCGATGGCGCCGCCGTCCAGGGTGTCGTTGCCGGCACCGCCGCGCAGCAGGTCGCTGCCGGTGCCGCCTTGCAGGCTGTCGTTGCCGCCGTTGCCGATCAGACCGTCGTTGCCGGCGTTGCCCGTCAGTTTGTCGTTGCCGCCGGCGCCGTGGAGGTAGTTGTTGGCGGCGTTGCCCGTGCCTGTGAACGCGGCCGTGCCGGCATAGCGCAGGTCTTCCACGTTCTGGCCCAGCGTGTAGGTCGCCAGCGTCGTTTCGACCATGTCGTAGACGTTGGCCGCGTCCAGTCCTTCGACGATGACGTCGGCGGCATTGTCGACGATGTACAGGTCGCTGCCGAGGCCTCCGCGCATCGTGTCGGCACCGGCGCCCCCGTCGAGGAGGTTGTTGCCGTCGTTGCCCGTGATGGTGTTTTTCAGGTCGTTGCCGGTGCCCCACAGGTCGGCGTTGCCCAGCAGTTCCAGGTTTTCGACATTGGCGGCCAGGCCCATGCTGCCCGTCGTGCGCACCGTATCGATGCCGCCCGTGGCCGCCTCCAGCACGATCGCGGCGGCATGCCCGATGACATAGGTGTCGTTGCCGCCGCCGCCGGCCAGCAATTGGCCGTCGCCCGTCGTCGTGATGGTTTCGGCAAGGGCCGACGCGCCTTTGGCCCGCAGCGATTCGATGGCGTAAGTCTTGTCGATGAATTGGATGGTTTCCACGCCGCGCAGCACGACCGCCTTGCCGGTGGCATCGAGCAACTGCGTATCGTTGTCATTGAGGCGTATGACGGCATAGTCCTTGCGCGAGCCCGGCATCCAGATGCGGTCGGCGCCGGCGCCGCCATCCACCAGACCTTCCATGCCAAGTGCGACGAAGCGGTCGTCGCCGGTGCCACCGATCAGGGTTGACTTGCCGTCGTTGCCGAACAGGGTGTCGTCGCCCGTTCCGCCATCGAGCAGGTCGGTCGTGCCGCCCGCTTCCAGGTAGTCGTTGCCGGCGCCGCCCAGCAGGGTATTGTTGCCGTCGAAGCCCCCCAGCGTATCGTTGCCGTCTCCTCCATCGAGCCGGTCGTTGCCGTTGTGGCCGAGGATGAGGTTGTCCAGTGCATTGCCCGTGCCGACGAAGCCGATCGCCGTTTCGTGTTCCAGGTTCTCCACGTTCGCCCCCAGCGTATAACTGGCCAGGGTGGTGAAGATGGTGTCGTTGCCTTCGCCAGGCTGCTCGATCACCTTCGTCGCGCTGGAATACACCAGATAGGCGTCGTCGCCCGCGCCGCCCGCGAGCGTGACATTGAACACACTGGTGGCTTCCATGAGATCGTCGTCGCCGGTGCCTGAGATTAGTGCCATGAGTACATCCCTGTTATCGTGGTTAAATTATTATTTTGCTAATGATAACATTGGGCAAGTACCTGGCGGCGATTTTGCGGGGTGGTCAGTCTCCTTCCGGCGTGCGGACATGCGTCACCAGCGCCGCGCTGCGCGCGTCCGGCGCTGGCGTCACGAGGCTGACCAGTACGAGGGCCAGCAGGCCGGCGGGCACGCCGAACACGCCGGCGGAGATGGGCGCGATGTGGAACCACTGGTCGGCCGTGCTGCCGCCCAGCGTGGGATTGGTGTGCAGCATGTAGAACTGGCACACCAGGTAGCCCGTGGCCATGCCGGCCAGCGCGCCGTAGTGGTTGGCGCGGCGCCAGAACACGCCCACCACCAGCGCCGGGAACAGCGTCGACGCGGCCAGCGAGAACGCCGCGCCCACCAGCGACAGGATGTCGCCCGGCCGGGTCGAGGCGGAATAGGCGGCCACGAACGCCACGCCCAACAGAATCAGCTTGGAGATGGTGACGCGCTTCTGCGTCGAGGCCTTCGGATCGATGGTCTTGTAGTACACGTCGTGCGAGAGCGCGTTCGAGATGGCCAGCAGCAGGCCGTCCGCCGTGGACAGGGCCGCGGCCAGGCCGCCGGCGGCCACCAGGCCCGAGATCACATACGGCAGGCCGGCGATTTCCGGCGTGGCCAGCACCAGCACGTCGCCGTCGATGGCGATTTCGGCCAGCTGCACGATGCCGTCGGCATTGATGTCGGCGATGCTGATCAGGGGATTGGCCCGGTCCACGTTGGCCCAGTACGACACCCACGTGGGCAGGTGGGCGAAATCGCTGCCCACCAGGGCCGTGTAGACGTCGTATTTCACCAGCACCGCCAGGGCCGGGATGGTCAGGTAGATCAGCAGGATGAAGAACAGGGTCCAGAATACGGAGATGCGGGCCTGGTCCACCGACGGCGTCGTGTAGGAGCGCATCAGGATGTGGGGCAGGGCGGCCGTGCCCAGCATCATGCAGAAGGCCAGCGCGAGGAAATTATTGCGCTTGCTGTCCGACTCCTCGCGGCTGGCGCCAGGGAAGGGCACGGCATGCGGCGTGACGGGGCGGGCCCGCGCCAGGTTCTCGTCGCGCAGGGCGGTCCAGGCGCCGACGGCGTCGGTGGCGTTTTTCGGATAGGCGATCAGGGCCCGCTCGGCGCTGCGGATCTCGATCAGCGAGGCATTGCGCTGCCGCACGCTGTCGAGATGATGCTGCAGCGTGGCGCGGCCGTTTTCCCACGACGCGGGCAGGCCGTCCAGGCGGTGCTGGTAGTCGGCCGCGCGCTGGCGGAAGATGCTCCGTACCTGGGCTTCCTTGTCGTCCACGATCAGGGCCGCTTCGCGCGCGCTCAGTTGCGGCAGCAGCTTGCCGTAGGCGACCTGCGGGATCGGATTGCCGCTGTGCTTGGCCGACAGCCACATGGCGGGAATCAGGAAGGCGGCCAGGATGATGATGTACTGCGCCACCTGGGTCCACGTGATGGCGCGCATGCCGCCCAGGAACGAGCACACGAGGATGCTGGCCAGCCCGAGGAAGATGCCGACGGAGAAATCGACGCCCGTGAAGCGCGACGCGATCAGGCCCACGGCATAGATCTGCGCCACCACATACGTGAACGAGATCAGGATGGTGGCGGCAACGGCCACCAGCCGCACGGCGCGCCCGCCCCTGGCGCCGCCGTAGCGGGCCGCCAGGAAGTCGGGAATGGTGTACTGGCCGAACTTGCGCAGGTAGGGCGCGATCAGCAGGGCCACCAGGCAGTAGCCGCCGGTCCAGCCCATGATGTAGGCCAGGCCGTCGAAGCCGTGCAGGTACAGGCCGCCGGCCAGGCTGATGAAGCTGGCGGCCGAAATCCAGTCCGCCGCCGTCGCCATGCCGTTGTACAGGGCCGGTACGCGCCGCCCCGCCACATAGTATTCCGCCACGTTCGACGTGCGGCTGACCAGGCCGATCGACGCGTACAGCACGATGGTGGCGAACATGAACATGTAGCCGATCCACACGCGCGGCATGCCTTCGTTTTCCAGCACGGCCAGCGCCACCAGGAAGGCGCCGAAGCCCAGCGTGAAGAAGCCGTAGTAGCGCGTCAGGCGCTGGAAGAAGGCGCGCTGCGCGGCGCGGCTGGAACTCAAGCGGCCTCCCGTGCCCGGCGCCAGCGGCGGTCCAGCCGGTGCATGCGCCAGGCGTAGATGCCGATCAGGGCCAGGTAGACCAGCGAGGCGCCCTGGGCGGCCAGGTAGAACGACAGGGGCCAGCCGAACACGGTCAGGCCATTCAGTTCGCGGGCGAAGAAGACGGCGAAAAAGCCCGTCAGCAGCCAGGCCAGCAGCAGGATCGCGGTGAGGCGGCGGGTGGCGCGCCAGTGCCGCGCGAGGCGCTCTTCAGTCATCGTTCATCATCCACGCTTGTTATCCACGCTTGTTATCCGAAATAGGGCGGTTCGTCGTCCACGGCGGCCGGCGCCGGCCGGGGCGGGAAGGTCAGCCGGAACAGGCTGCCGGGGTATTTCGGCTGGGTGGCGCGCGGGTTGCTGAAGACGTCGATCTCGGCGCCGTGCTGCTGGGCGATCTCGCGCACGATGGCCAGCCCCAGGCCGCTGCCTTCGACATTGCTGCCCAGGATGCGGTAGAAGCGCTCGAACACGTGCAGCCGTTCGGCCGGGGGAATGCCGGGGCCCGTGTCCTCCACTTCGAGCACGGCCGCGTCACCGTCGGCGCGCACCCGCACCGTCACGCTACCGCCGGCCGGTGTGTAGCGCAGCGCGTTGTCGATCAGGTTCGACAGCAGCTCGCGCAGCATGACGGGGTTGCCGTCGATATCGACGGGGCTGTCCGGCCCTTCGTAACCCAGGTCGATGCGGTGGCTGAACGAGGCGGGCACCCAGTCGCGCACGGCGTTGCGGGCGACGTCGGCCAGGTCCAGCAGTTCGAACGGCGCGCCCGATTGCGGCTGGTTTTCGGCCCGCGCCAGCGCCAGCAGCTGGTTCACCAGGCGCGTGGCCGCTTCCGAGCTTTTCGCCAGCTGTTCCAGCGAGCGGTGGATTTCCTGCTGGTCGGTCTGGCGCAGCGCCAGCTCCGACTGCATGCGCATGCCGGCCAGCGGCGTCTTCATCTGGTGCGCGGCGTCGGCGATGAAGCGCTTCTGCATGTCGATCGACTGCGACAGGCGCGCCAGCATCTCGTTGAGCGAGCGCACCAGCGGCGTGATCTCTTCCGGCACCTGGGTCGGCGCAATGGGCGACAGATCGTCCGACGGGCGCGCGCGGATGCGTTCCTGCAGCTCGGCCAGCGGCAGCAGGCCACGCGACAGGGCGAACCACACGAGGCCCAGCACCACGGGCAGGATGATGAACTGGGGCAGGATCACGCCCTTGATGATTTCATTGGCCAGCTTGGCGCGCTTTTCCAGCGTCTCGGCCACCTGCACCAGGGCCAGCCGGGGCGGACGCCGGGCGTCCTCTTCCAGATTGACGTAGGCGTAGGCCACGCGGATCGGCGTGCCGTGCAGGTTGTCGCCCCGGAAGCGCACGGCGCCCGCGTGCAGGGTGTCGTCGTCGGCCTGCGGCTCGGGGCGGGGCAGGTCGCGGTCGCCGTCGACATAGCCGCCCTGGGGACCCAGGATCTGGAAGTAGATGCTGTCGATATCGTCGGCGCGCAGGATGTCGCGGGCCGAGCCGGGCAGGCGCTGCACCAGCTTGCCGTTCACTTCGCGTACCTGCTGGGCCAACACGGTGACGGAATCCTCCAGCGCGTGGTCGAACGGCTGGTTGGCGATGGACTTGGCCACCAGGTAGGTGATGGCGATGCTCATCGGCCACAGCAGCAGCAGCGGCGCCAGCATCCAGTCGAGGATCTCGCCGAACAGCGAATGGTGGATCTCGCCTTCTTCCTCGGGCGCGTCGTTCCAGCTCTGGTCGTCGGCACTCACGGGGGCTTACTTGACGTCGGCCGGCGCGGCGCCGCTGTATTTTTCCAGGCAGTAGCCCAGCCCGCGCACGGTGGCGATGCGGATGCCGCCCGTCTCGATTTTTTTTCGCAGGCGGTGCACATACACTTCGATGGCGTTGTTGCTCACTTCCTCGCCCCATTCGCACAGGTGATCGACCAGCTGCTCCTTCGACACCAGGCGGCCGGTGCGGGCCAACAGGATTTCCAGCAGGCCCAGCTCGCGCGCCGACAATTCCAGCATCTGCTCGTTGATATAGGCGCTGCGGCCGACCTGGTCGTAAGTGAGCGGGCCGTGCTTGACGACGGTGGAGCCGCCGCCCTGGCCGCGGCGGGTCAGCGCCCGCACCCGCGCTTCCAGCTCCGACAGGGCGAAGGGCTTGGCCATGTAGTCGTCCGCGCCCAGGTCCAGGCCGTTGACCCGCTGCTCGACGGAATCGGCCGCCGTCAGGATCAGCACGGGCAGCAGCGAGGCGCGCGAGCGCAGCCGGCGCAGCACCTCCAGCCCGGACAGCTTGGGCAGGCCCAGATCCAGGATCAGCAGGTCGAATTCCTGCGTGGACAGGGCCGTGTCGGCTTCCTGCCCGTTCTTGACGCAGTCGATGGCATAGCCGGACTGGCGCAGGGAACGCGTCAATCCGTCCGCCAGGACGCTGTCATCTTCGGCTAGTAAAATACGCATGGTGATCCGCACAAGAGTAGCTTTCATTCTACTCAATGCGCGGGGCTTTGGCGGCCGATCTGGGGGTGCGCACGCGAGCATAAACAGCGCTTGCAAAAACCACTGGATGCATATACAGTATCGGCTGAACGAAACGATTAAGGCGAAAGATGATCATGGACGACAAGAAAGCGGCAGTACCTGCATCGGAAAAAGCCAAGGCGCTTGCCGCAGCGCTGGCTCAGATTGAAAAGCAGTTCGGCAAGGGTTCCGTGATGCGCATGGACGCCAGTGCTCCGCTGGAAGAAGTGCAGACCGTCTCCACCGGCTCGCTGGGCCTGGATATCGCCCTCGGCGTCGGCGGCTTGCCGCGCGGCCGCGTGGTCGAAATCTACGGTCCTGAATCGTCGGGCAAGACCACCCTGACCCTGCAGACCATCGCCGAGATGCAGAAGATCGGCGGCACCTGCGCGTTCATCGACGCGGAACACGCGCTGGACGTCACCTATGCCCAGAAGCTGGGCGTGAACCTGCACGAGCTGCTGATCTCGCAGCCGGACACGGGCGAACAGGCACTGGAGATCTGCGATGCGCTGGTGCGCTCCGGCTCCGTGGACATGATCGTCATCGACTCCGTGGCGGCGCTGACGCCACGCGCCGAGATCGAAGGCGATATGGGCGACTCGCTGCCGGGCCTGCAGGCACGCCTGATGTCCCAGGCACTGCGCAAGCTGACCGGCACGATCAACCGCACCAACACGCTGGTCATCTTCATCAACCAGATCCGCATGAAGATCGGCGTGATGTTCGGCAGCCCGGAAACGACCACCGGTGGTAACGCGCTGAAGTTCTACGCCTCCGTGCGCCTGGACATCCGCCGTACCGGCTCGATCAAGTCCGGCGACGAAGTGATCGGTAACGAAACGAAGGTCAAGGTCGTCAAGAACAAGATCGCGCCGCCGTTCAAGGAAGCCCACTTCGACATCCTGTATGGAGAAGGCACGTCGCGCGAAGGCGAGATCATCGACCTGGGCGTGGAAGCGAAGATCGTCGAGAAGTCCGGTTCCTGGTACAGCTACGGCGGCGAACGCATCGGTCAAGGCAAGGACAATGCCCGTACCTTCCTGAAGGAACGTCCGGCACTGGCCCGCGAGATCGAGAACAAGGTTCGCGCCTCGCTGGGCGTGCGCGAACTGCCGCCATCGGCGGGCGACGGCGATGCGCCGGCCCCGAAGCTGAAGGCCGTCGACTAAGCACCGCAGCGCAGCAAATCCAGTAAGATGCCAACGCCACCGACCGCTCCGCGGCGGTGGCGTTTCTCGTTGGCGCCTGCCCCGAGACCCTGCCTTGGGTCTCGTTGTTGCTCCGTTGTTGCTCCGTTGTTGCTCGTTTCTACCTCCGTCGATTACCCAAACTCCACCTTTGCGTTGCCCATGCGAGCCCCACCCCCCAGTCTCAAAGCCCGTGCCCTGCGCCTCCTCTCCACCCGCGAACACAGCCGCCTGGAGCTGGGCCGCAAGCTGGCCCGCCACGCGGAAGAGGGCGAGGACGTCGAGGCGCTGCTGGACTGGCTGGAAAAAAACAAGTGGCTGTCGCAGGAGCGCTTCTCCGAATCCCTCGTGCACCGCCGCTCGGCCCGCTACGGCAACAGCCGCATCCTGGCCGAGCTGCAAAGCCACGGCATCGTCGGCGACGCGCTGCAGGACCTGAAGGCCGGCCTGGCCGAAGACGAGGTGGCGCGCTGCTGCGAGGTGTGGCAACGCAAGTTCCACGGCCAGGTGGCCGAAGACGCGGAAACCCGCGCCAAGCAGATGCGCTTCCTGATCCAGCGCGGCTTCTCCCAGAAAGCCGTCCGCGCCGCCATGAAGGGCATCGATCCCGACGACGACTTCTTCGGCTGACGAAAAAACCGGGGACAGTCCCCTGTTTTAAAGAAACTTGCTCGAAAAATGGGGACAGACCCCATTTTTGCGGCAACTGTTTCTCGGCGACAGAGGAAGACGGGGGGCGTTTTGCTGCCGTTCCCAGTTATAAGCTGGCTAGTTGCAAAAGAGACACATGCGATTCGTAGTGTGAATGGCAAGATTGCGGCCCGTTTTACTCTGCAGTGCAGCATAAACCGGGTAGTTGTACGATCACATCGCTCGCGCAGCCCTGTTCGGTGTGCTACACTTTTGTGGTTTTATGCAGCACCGCGGGTGCGGTGGTTGTCCGTAGAAGCTGCGGCAACGTACTTTTCTGTACATGGCTGCTTACTAATTTGGCCGCGCAAGCGGCATCGGTGTTTATGTCCCTGTCAACTCCAGTCTCACGTCGCGCGCTGCGCCATACGCGCGCCATCGACATCCAGGCGTTCGCGCGCGAGGATGGCCTGTGGGACCTCGACGCCCATATCACCGACATCAAAGTCGCCGACACCCTGCTGGCTTCCGGCTTGCGCCCGGGCGGACAGCCCCTGCATGATCTCTGGTTGCGTATTACCGTGGACCGGCAGCTGACCATCGTCGCCGCCGAAGCTGTGTCGGACGCCGTGCCTTATACCGGCTTCTGCAATACCATCGGCCCCGCCTACGGCGCCCTCGTCGGATTGAACCTGATGCGCGGCTTCCGGCACGAGCTGAAGGCGCGCCTGTCGGGCATTGCCGGCTGCACGCACCTGACGGAGCTGGCGCAGATCCTGCCGACGGCCGCCGTCCAGGCCTTCGCCAACGACGTCTGGCCCACCTATGACAGTGCCACCGCCGTCCAGCCAACCGAGAAACCGTTCCAACTCGACAAATGCCACGCCCTCCGTACCGATGGCGGGGCAGTTGCCCAGTTCTACCCACGCTGGGTGGTCAAATCCGCCGACACAGCCTAGGTGCCGCACGACCGCAGCATCCGTAACACCATTTGCACCCATTAGTACCATTAACCATTCAAATCTGTATCAGAAGGGAAGCCAGCATGAAAATCCATGAGTATCAAGGCAAAGAGATCCTCCGAAAATTCGGAGTGACGGTTCCGCGCGGCATTCCGTGCATGACCGTGGAAGAGGCGGTGAAAGCTGCCGAAACGCTGGGCGGCCCGGTTTGGGTGGTGAAGGCGCAGATCCACGCCGGTGGCCGTGGCAAAGGCGGCGGCGTCAAGGTGGCCAAGTCGCTGGAGCAGGTCAAGGAATACTCGGAACAGATCATGGGCATGCAGCTGATCACGCACCAGACTGGCCCTGAAGGCCAGAAAGTGCGCCGCCTGATGATCGAAGAAGGCGCCGACATCAAGCAGGAACTGTATGTTTCGCTGGTGACGGACCGCGTCTCGCAGCGCGTCGTGCTGATGGCGTCCTCCGAAGGCGGCATGGACATCGAGGAAGTGGCCGAGTCCCATCCTGAAAAAATCCACAACATCATCATCGATCCGGCCGTGGGCCTGACCGACGCGGATGCCGACGACGTCGCCCGCAAGATCGGCGTGCCGGAAGGTTCGATCGCCGACGCCCGCGCCAACCTGCAAGGCCTGTACAAAGCCTACTGGGAAACGGACGCATCGCTGGCCGAAATCAACCCGCTGATCGTCACCGGCAACGGCAAGATCATCGCCCTGGACGCCAAGTTCAACTTCGACGCCAACGCCCTGTTCCGTCATCCTGAAATTGTCGCCTACCGCGACCTGGACGAAGAAGATCCAGCCGAAGTCGAAGCGTCGAAGTTCGACCTGGCCTACATCTCCCTGGACGGCAATATCGGCTGCCTGGTGAACGGTGCCGGCCTGGCCATGGCCACGATGGACACCATCAAGCTGTTCGGCGGCGAGCCTGCCAACTTCCTGGACGTGGGCGGTGGCGCCACGGCCGAGAAAGTGACCGAAGCATTCAAGATCATGCTGAAGAACCCAGGCCTGAAAGCCATCCTGGTGAACATCTTCGGCGGCATCATGCGTTGCGACGTGATCGCCGAAGGCGTCATCACCGCATCGAAGGCCGTTTCCCTGCAGGTTCCGCTGGTCGTGCGCATGAAGGGCACCAACGAAGACCTGGGCAAGAAGATGCTGGCCGACTCCGGCCTGCCGATCATCGCTGCCGATACGATGGAAGACGCAGCCAAGAGCGTTGTTGCCGCTGCTGCTGGCCAAGCATAATTTAAGGAACCAACATGTCGATTCTGATCAACAAAGACACCAAAGTCATCACCCAGGGTATTACCGGCAAGACCGGTCAGTTCCACACCCGCATGTGCCGCGACTACGCGAACGGCAAGAACGCCTTCGTGGCAGGCGTGAACCCGAAGAAAGCCGGCGAAGACTTCGAAGGCATTCCAATCTTCGGTTCCGTGAAGGAAGCCGCAACCCAGACCGGCGCGACCGTGTCGGTGATCTACGTGCCACCAGCAGGCGCTGCCGCCGCGATCTGGGAGGCCGTCGAAGCCGAACTGGAACTGGCCATTTGCATCACCGAAGGCATCCCAGTCCGTGACATGATGGAAATCAAGGACCGCATGGCCAAAGCCGGCTCGAAGACCCTGCTGCTGGGTCCTAACTGCCCAGGCCTGATCACCCCTGACGAAATCAAGATCGGCATCATGCCAGGTCACATCCACAAGAAGGGCCGTATCGGCGTCGTGTCCCGTTCGGGCACGCTGACGTACGAAGCGGTCGGTCAGCTGACCGCGCTGGGCCTGGGCCAATCGTCGGCAGTCGGTATCGGCGGCGACCCGATCAACGGCCTGAAGCACATCGACGTGATGCGCATGTTCAACGATGATCCTGAGACCGACGCGGTCATCATGATCGGCGAAATCGGCGGTCCGGACGAAGCCAACGCCGCCCGTTGGATCAAGGACAACATGAAGAAGCCAGTGGTCGGCTTCATCGCCGGCGTAACCGCGCCTCCAGGCAAGCGCATGGGCCACGCCGGCGCGCTGATCTCCGGTGGCGCCGATACGGCACAAGCCAAGCTGGACATCATGGAAGAATGCGGCATCACCGTGACGAAGAACCCGTCGGAAATGGCGCGCCTGCTGAAGGCCATGCTGTAATCGACACGTTTCACGACGTGCACCCGCCATTGGCGGGATAATAACGGGGGCGCAAGCCCCCGTTATTCATTTGGAGGACCGATTTGGCGAAAATCCTGATTTCCCGCGACGGCGTGCTGGAGCAAACCGTGCAGCTGACCCGCGAGCGCATGACGATCGGACGCCATCGTCACAACGACATCGTGCTGGAGCAGCCCACCGTCAGCGGCGAGCACGCCGTCATCACGACCATCCTGGACGACTCCTTCCTGGAAGATTTGTACAGCACCAACGGTACCTTCGTGAACGGCCACCGCATCGGCAAGCATTACCTGCAGAACAAGGACCAGATCAAGCTGGCCCGCTACCGCATCGAATTTGTCGCCGACGGCATCCGCCCCCTGACGGGCGCCGCCCTGTCGCCGGCCGCGCTGCCCCATGCCACATTTGCGCCGACGGCGGCAAGCCTGCCGCCACCGGCCCGCATCGAAGTGCTCAACGGCAGCAATGCCGGCAAGCGCCTGGAACTGGCCAAGCCGCAAACCAGCCTGGGCCGCAGTGGCGTGCAGGTGGTCGTCATCAGCCGCGGCCCCGCCGGTTACGCGGCCGCCCACACGGAAGGGGACCGCGTCCCGCTCCTGAACGGCACGCCGCTGGGCCCGCAGCCGCAACCGCTCGCGGACGGCGACGTGCTGGAACTGTCCGGCACGCGGATGGCCTTCCGCAGCCACTGACAAATTTCGTCAGCTGACAATTCCGGCGCGCGCTTGTGACAATTTGTGAGAGTTGGACTGACAAAAAACGTCAATGTGGGGCCGAAGAATGCCGCGAATTGTCGGTTTCGGACGGGAAAACGGGGGTAAACGGGCTGGCACGCCAATTGCTGTACATCAAGTGTCGCAACCCAATTCGTAATTCACCCCGAGGAGCAGCAAATGAAATCCATGAAAATGATGAAGCAACAAGCCCAGGCCGGTTTCACCCTGATCGAACTGATGATCGTCGTGGCCATCATCGGCATCCTGGCCGCTGTCGCGATTCCTCAGTACAGCAACTACACCGTGAAGGCGAAAATCGCCAACGCGCTGACCGCCGGCGATTCGCTGAAGACCGTCGTTGGTATGTGCCTGCAAGAAACCAGCGGCGACAAGGATGCCTGCGATAACGGCGCTAATGGCATTCCGGCGGCCAACACCTTTACTGCAACCAAGGAAGTCTCCGCTGCAACCGTCACCAACGGTAACGTCGAGCTGACCCTGACCGACATTGGCAAGGGCACGTCGGGCAAGAAGATCACGATGACGTCGAACCCAGGCACCAGCAACATCACCTGGACCAACAGCACCGATAT
This sequence comes from Pseudoduganella buxea, assembly GCF_009720835.1. GTDB lineage: Bacteria > Pseudomonadota > Gammaproteobacteria > Burkholderiales > Burkholderiaceae_D > Rugamonas > Rugamonas buxea. Next base: position 15,792 of record NZ_WNKZ01000009.1, on the reverse strand, counting down.
CAGCGCTACCGATAACGCGGCCGCTGTCGAAGCCATTACGAAGAACAACCCAGCAGCAGCGTCGGGTTCCGGCACTGGCACCGGCACCGGCACTGGCACTGGCACGGGCACCGGCACCGGCACCTAAGCAAATACAACAAGAAGAAACCGGGCTTCGGCCCGGTTTTTTTTCGTCCATCAATCAGAAAAAAAGGAAACAATGTACTGGCTACGCAAGCTGAAGGAAGACCTGCGCATCTGGCCTTTTCAGAATCTCGTGTTGTTCTGGATTGTCGTCTGTTTACTTGCACCGTTTGCCCGGGTGGGCTGGCAGCTCGTGACCGGCATGCCGGTTACGTTCAATCCGCTATTCTTGCTGGCACCGCTGTTCCTGCTGGTGAAAGGCATTTGCCTGACGCAGGGCACATGGGAGCAGCCGTCGGCACTGATGCAGGTGCTGCGCTGCTTGGCAATAACCGCCGCTGGCGTCGTCCTGCTCCTTTGGATCGTCCGCGGCTGATCAGACGATCTTCTGCCGGTCCGCGATCAGCGCTTCGTACGTCAGGTTCTGCAGCATCAGGTAATGCGCATGTTCCAGGTCGATGAACTGCAGGCCGTAGGAATAGCGCGGCGGCAGGTCGGGCGCGGGTGCCTTGACCGTGCCAGCATTGCGGATGATGGCGCGGGTCGTCATCAGCACTTCGCGGTTGTCCGGCTGCGCGATCAGGGTGAACTTCAGCGCCACTTCGCCTTCCTGCTGGCCGAACTCGCGGGCGCTTTCCACCAGCGCGCCCGAGACGCTCAGGTTGACGATGAATACGCGCTGGTCGATGCCGGCGTCGCCCCGCAACTGGGCGGGGATGTCGACCTTGACCCGCATCGACGTGCGCAGGTTCGTCCCCTGGATGCGGTCGGGGAAGGAAACGTGGGCGTAGTACAGCGGGCGCTGGAAGATGCGGTGCACGATGCAGGAAAACGAGCACACGTTCACGCCGGAAAAAACGCGCAGGGTCAGCTTGTCGCCTTCGTTCAGCGCGATGGGCGCACCGTTCTCGAACGGAATCTTGACGATCAGGTACTCGTCCTTGACCCAGCCGATGACGCTGGAGAAGTGCTGGATGGGCTTCAAGGTGCGATGCGTGATGAACTGCACGCGCCCGCCAACCTGCAGGTTCATCTGTTCGAATTCATAGACCGTGGGCGCATTCTCGCCCGGCGCACTGCTCGCCATCGCTGCTCTTTCAACGCAAGAGAAACGATCATTATAGCGGCGGCAACGACCAAGTCTCAGCAAAGATGTTCAGAAAGCATTTAAAGTTGAGTGTACGTATCATGGCCCCAACGAACCCACCGAGCGTTCTTCAGCTCGTGACACTCCAATCCCCCGACTTGCCCCCGTGCTTTTCCATGACGCGGATATCAAGCATCACCATGCCTCGGTCGACGGCCTTGCACATGTCGTAGACGGTCAACAGGCCCACCTGCACAGCAGTGAGCGCTTCCATTTCCACGCCCGTCTTGCCGAAGGTTTCGACCTGCGCGCGGCAGTGGACGCTGGACTCGGCTTCGTCCGTGTCGAAATCGACCGTCACGCGCGTCAGGGCCAGCGGGTGGCACAGAGGCACGAGGTCGCTGGTGCGCTTGGCGCCCATGATGGCGGCGATGCGGGCGATGCCCAGCACGTCGCCCTTCTTGGCCGTTCCCGATAGAATAAGGGCGAGAGTGTCCGGTTTCATGCGGATGGTGCCGGAGGCAACGGCGATGCGGTGGGTTTCCGCCTTGGCGCCGACGTCGACCATATGGGCCTGGCCGGACGTATCGAAATGGGTGAGCTGGTCGGTCATGCTGGTTCGGTAAATGAGCGTCGAGTGAAACAACAAAGAGATGAACAGGTATCATAGCATCGTGAAAACCTTCCCCCGCCGATCCCTGCTCGCGCTGTCCTGCGCGCTGCTGTTCGCCGCGCCGCTGGCGCCGGCCCAGGTCGTGCTGACCCATACGCCCAACCTGCCCAGCCTGGGCGATACGTCGCGCGAGGCGCTGTCGCCGATCACGGAGCGCAAGCTGGGCGAGGAAATCATGCGCGATATCCGCTTCGACCATGATTACCTGGACGATCCGCCCATCATCGAATACCTGAACTCGCTCGGCAACACGCTGGTGTCGGCGCGGCCCGACGTGCGCGGCGAGGCGAACTACGATTACTTCTTCTTCTGCGTGCGCGACCCCATGCTGAACGCGTTCGCGCTGCCCGGCGGCTTCATCGGCGTTCACTCGGGGCTGCTGCTGGCGGCCCAGACGGAATCCGAACTGGCTTCCGTGCTGTCGCACGAGATCGGCCACGTTACGCAGCGCCATATCGCGCGCCAGCTGGGCGAGCAGAAGACCGATGCCTTGATTCCGCTGGCGGCGATGGTGCTGGCCGCGCTGGCGGCCAAGTCCAATCCCGATGCGGCCATGGGCGTCATGATGGGCGGGCAGGGCCTGGCCATCCAGCGCCAGCTGAACTTCGGTCGCGATGCCGAGCGCGAGGCGGACCGCATCGGCTTCCAGATCATGGGCCAGGCCGGCTACGAAACGAACGGCATGGTGGCCTTCTTCCAGCGGCTGCAATCTGCCACGCGCAACTACAGCGACCTGGTGCCGGCCTACCTGCAAAGCCACCCGCTGACGACGGAGCGCATCGCCGACATCCAGGCCCGCATCCGCGAGCAGCCTTACCGGCAGCGGGTCGACGCGCTGGACTTCTTCCTCGTGCGCGCCCGCGCCCGCGTGCTGCAGGATACGAGCAGCAAGGGCCTGGCCGAGACGGAGGAATTCCTGCGCAACCAGCTGGCCCAGCCGAGCCGCCACCAGATCGCGTCCGCCCAGTACGGCATGGCCATCCTGGCCCTGAAACGGCACGATTACGCCGGCGCGCAAAGCTGGCTGGACAAGAGCGCCGCCACCATCGGGCGGCCACCCGCGCCCGGTGCCTTCAGTTCGCCGCTGCCGAAGGGCATCGCCGAAAGCGTGCTGGCCTACACGTCGCTGGAAATCAAGGTCGACCAGGAAAACAAGCCGGAAGTGATGGCCCTGGCCATCAAGGAAGGCGAGGCGGCCCACGCCAAGTTCCCCCTGTCGCGCGGCATCGTCTGGCAGTATGCCGATGCGCTGATCAAGGGCGGCAAGCCGGAGCAGGCCGAACGCTTCCTGCGCGACCAGCTGCAGATGTACCGCAGCGAGCCGGAACTGCAGGACCTGCTGGCGCAGGCGTATTCGAAGATGGGCAAGATCGCGTTGCAGCATATCGCGCTGGCCGAATCGTACGCGCTACTGGGCGGAACCCAGGCCGCGCTGGACCAGCTGGAACTGGCCCGCAAGGCACGCGACGCCTCGTTCTACGAACAGGCCGTCATCGACGCGCGCGAACGGGAATGGCAGGCCAAGCGGCGCGAGGCGATGGGCGAGAAGAAGGGCGCCGGCTTCAGCGGCCTGGCCGTCACGGGCAGCGTGAACGGCAAGGACGCCAAGGACGGCAAGGAGGCCAAGGCCAGGGAAGACGACCCCTTCGGCACCGATCCGGCCTGCCGGGGCGTGCTGGCCAGCTCACCGCGTTGCAGCGACGGCCGCTTCGGCGCGCCGCGCGCCACGCCGTGGGGCAGCCAGCGCTGAATCGAAGGCAGTTTCTCAGGGTTGTGGCAGGCGGATGAACCCGAAATGCCCGGCCACGTCGGCGCGGGCAATGCGTTGCACAGGCACGCTGTGTTCGCCGCTGCGCAATGTCAGCGGCGCCGCGCCATCCTCCAGCCAGGCCAGCAGCGCGTCATCGGCCAGCGGCTTGCCATCCACCACCAGCCATTCCAGTACCTGCGCGAAATCGCGGTCGTCCAGTTGCGCGACGACGTCGCCCGCTTGCAGGATCAGCTCGCCCGCCTCCGTCAGGAAGGCGTGCTCGATGCTTGCGAGCGGCGCGCCCGTGTGCAGCACCAGGCCGTGGCCGGGGTCGGTGCGGGCGATATACGGCGTTGCTTCCAGGTTCAGGTAGACCCGCTGCGGGCCGTTCTGGAAATACCAGCAGCCCCGTTCGTCGTGCTGGTAGTTGCGGTTGATGAAGCCGACGAGGGCGGCGTTATTGAGCTTGTCGCCCGGTTCGCCCAGATGCTGGGCGCGCTCGTCGCGCATGCGCCAGTTGCCCCGCGCGTCCAGCGCCAGCCAGCCATAACAGTGGGGCACGTTCGGCCATTTGGCCATGGCCTGTTTTACGATATCGTCCATGGTTCAAGCATCGCACAGCGCGGCCATTTGTGGCGCGCCGATACTGCGTTCTCCCTCGAGGAAGTGGATCATGCGGCGCGGCAGCCAGGCCAGGCTGCCCGGCGGGCCGCCCGTGGCGAAGCCTACGTGGCCCCCTTCGGCCGGGTAGTCCAGCAGCACATGGGACGAGGCCTTGCGCGGCAGGTACTGGCCGGGCAGGAAGGGGTCGTTGCGGGCGTTCAGCACCAGGGTCGGTACGGTGATGTCTTCCAGCACGTGCTTGGCGCTGGCCCGGTCCCAGTAGTCCTCCACGCTCCGGTAGCCGTGCAGCGGCGCCGTGACGACATTATCGAAGGTGTACAGGTCGGGCGCGGCATGCATCGCATCAAGGTCGAACAGGCCAGGGAACTGCCGGTGCTTGGCTGCGCATTTCGGCTTCAGGGTTTGCAGGAACATGCGCTGGTACAGGCGGTTGAAGCCCCGGCCCAGCGCCTCGCCACCGCGCGCCAGGTCCAGCGGTGCGGACACGGCCACGGCCGCATCGACGAATTCGGCCGCATGCTGCGACTCGCCCAGCCACCGCAGCAGCGCATTGCCGCCCAGCGAGACGCCGCAGGCGTAGAACTTGCCTGTCGCGCGCCGGTGCAGGCGCCGCAGGATCCAGTCCACCTCCTGCGCATCGCCCGAGTGATAGAAGCGGGGCGCCAGGTTCGGCTCGCCCGAGCAGCCGCGAAAGTGCGGAATGGCACCGGACCAGCCCCGCGCCACCAGCTCGGCGCCCAGCGCACGGCAGTAGTGACTGTCCGACGAGCCTTCCAGCCCGTGGAACAGCACGACAAAGGGCTGGCCCGGGACGCCGTCGATGAAGTCGACGTCGATGAAGTCGCCATCGGGCGCCGGCCACCGCTCGCGCCGGAAGCGCACGGCCGGCTTCGGGATGCATTTGGCCGGATAGATGGTCTGGAAATGGCCATTTGGCAGCCACAGGGGAGCTTTGTAGTGCATGGCGTGTGCGGCGTAGGAAAAGTTGCTCAGAAAATGGGGTCTGTCCGGAACGACGGACCGCCCATTATTTAAGCAACTAGTGCAGGACCTGCGAGCGGGCGTCGGCCGGGGCCGCCGTGCCGGGGGCCATCGACACGTGGTGCAGCACGATGCGCCAGCCTTTCGGCGTCTTCATGTAGACATTCGTCGCCACCAGGTGTTGCGGTTCGCCCTGCGAGGCGGTGCTGCCCTCGACGACGGTGTGGACTGCGCTCATCAGGTTATGCGTTTCGTGCAGCTGCGACGGCAGGATGTGCAGGCCGCCGTGTTCCAGCAGCATGGTCCATGAGGCGCGGATGGCGGCGTGGCCGATCAGGCGGGCGCCGCCCGGGTGCACGCAGACCACTTCCTCGTCGTCGGCCCACAATGCCATCAGCGCTTCCACGTCGGCGCGGTTGAGCGCGTCGTAGAAGGCCGCTTCCACTTCGGCCGGACTGCCGTTGAGCTGTTTCTTTTTCATCGCGGTCTCCGCCGACGAGGGAGCAGGGGATCAGTGGTGATGAACTGCCGAGCCCGGCTTGATACGGTACGCCGTGCCGCAGTAAGGGCATTTGGCTTCGCCATTGGCGGCAAAGTCGAGGAACACGCGCGGGTGGCCGGACCACAGCGGCATGGCCGGGTTCGGGCAGTATGCCGGCAGGTCCTTACCTTCGAGTTCGACTGGCGTGGTGGCGTTGCTCATCTTGTGATGCTCCGGAGTTCAAAAAGCACGATTTTAACGGATTAGCGCGTGCTACAGCATTCGCCGCTAAAATGATGCCCTCACGATATCCGGACAATTCCACGCGCGCGGGAATGGCCGGGTTCTTCCCAAGCATGTGCCGCCATCGATCGTCGTTAGTCTGTGGCAGGAAAGCTACACAAATTCGCCACACAAATGCATGTTAATCAACTAGGCGGTCCGGGCGACCCGGAAGCCCTGCGCGACGTTGTCACCCACGATCCGGCTGCCTGGCGCGACGGCGTGCGCACCGGCATGCCCACGCTGTTCGGCATCGGCGCCTGGGGCCTCGTGGTGGGCGTGGCGATGATCAAGTCCGGCCTGACCCTGCCGCAGGCCCTGGGCATGACCTTGCTGGTCTTTGCCGGTTCGGCCCAACTCGCTTCGCTGCCCCTGATTGCCGCGAACGCGCCGATCTGGGTGATTTTCACGACAGCCATCGTCATCAACCTGCGTTTCATTATCTTCTCGGCCCTGCTGGCGCCCCATTTCGCCATGCTGCCGTGGCGCAAGCGGCTCGGGCTGGGGTTCGTCTCCGGCGACATTTCCGTCGCCCTGTTCCTCCAACGCTATCCCGAGCCGACACCTGCGCCAGGCAAGCTGTCCTACCTGAAGGGGCTGCTGTATCCGAACTGGGCGGCGTGGCAGGTGGGCTCGATTGCCGGCGTGTTCCTCGGCAACGCCGTGCCGACGGAATGGGGCCTGGGCTTTGCCGGTACCCTGGCCATCATCTGCGTGATGGTGCCGATGGTTGCCAGCCGGCCGGCGCTGTGCGGCGTGCTGGTGGCCGGCGTCGTGTCGGTGCTGGCGGCAGGGCTGCCCTACAAGCTGGGTCTGCTGGCGGCCGTGCTGGTGGGCATGGTCACGGCCATGGCCGTCGAGGAAATCGGCGACAAGCTGGGGAAGGGCCGGCCATGAGCGACCTGGAGATCTGGATCGTCATCATCGCGCTGGCCGTGGCGACGGCCATTACCCGCAGTGGCTTCTGGCTGGTCGGGCACAAGGTGGCGATCCCGCGCCGCGTGCAGGAAATGCTGCGCTATGCGCCCTCGTGCGCGCTGGCCGCCATCGTCGGCCCGGACCTGCTGCTGGAACCGTCCTCCCTGGCGTTCACGCTCGTCAACGGCAAGGTCGTGGCCGGCGTGGCGGCCGTCGGCTGGTACCTGTGGCGGCGCAATATGCTGGAAACCATCGTGTTCGGCATGCTCGTGTTCACGGCCGTGCGACTGTTGCATTTGTTCTAATGGTTAAGCTGGCAAGGGCGCGCTTGCGGTAAAATAGCAGCCTTTCTATCACTTGTCCTTTGGGAAACCATGCAAGCTGTTCTGAACTTCATTCGTCTCCAGGATCTGGTCGCGCAAAACGCGCTGCAAGGCAAGCGGGTCTTTATCCGCGCCGATCTCAACGTGCCGCAGGATGATGCCGGCAATATCACCGAAGACACCCGTATCCGCGCCTCCGTGCCGGCCATCCAGGCCGCTGTCAAGGCCGGTGCCAAGGTGATGGTGACGTCCCACCTGGGCCGTCCAGCCGAAGGCGAGTTCAAGCCGGAAGACAGCCTGGCCCCCGTGGCCGCGCGCCTGTCCGAGCTGCTGGGCCAGCCGGTCGAGCTGAAGCAGGACTGGGTCGACGGTGCCGGCCTGGACAAGCTGCAGGATGGCCAGGTCGTGCTGCTGGAAAACGTGCGCGTCAACAAGGGCGAGAAGAAGAACAGCGACGAGCTGGCCCAGAAGATGGCCAAGCTGTGCGACGTGTATGTGAACGACGCCTTCGGCACCGCCCACCGCGCCGAAGCATCCACCCACGGCATCGCCAAGTTCGCCCCCGTGGCCGCGGCCGGTCCGCTGCTGGCGGCCGAACTCGATGCGCTGGGCAAGGCGCTGGGCGCCCCGGCCCGTCCGCTGCTGGCCATCGTGGCCGGCTCCAAAGTATCGTCCAAGCTGTCGATCCTGAAGGCCCTGTCCGACAAGGTGGACAACCTGATCGTCGGCGGCGGCATCGCCAACACCTTCATGCTCGCTGCCGGCCTGAAGATCGGCAAGTCGCTGGCCGAGCCGGACCTGGTCGAGGAAGCGAAAGCCATCATCGACCTGATGTCCAAGCGCGGCGCGCAGGTGCCGATCCCGACGGACGTCGTGTGTGCGAAAGAGTTCTCGCCAACGGCCGAAGCCACCGTCAAGGCCGTGGCCGACGTGGCGGACGACGACATGATCCTGGACATCGGCCCGGAAACGGCGAAGAAGCTGGCCGAACAGATCGCCCAGGCCGGCACCATCGTGTGGAACGGCCCCGTCGGCGTGTTCGAGTTCGACCAGTTCGGCAACGGCACGAAGACCCTGGCGCTGGCCATTGCCGAGTCGAACGGCTTCTCCATCGCCGGCGGTGGCGACACCCTGGCGGCGATTGCAAAATACGCCATTACCGATAAAATCGGTTATATCTCGACGGGCGGCGGCGCCTTCCTGGAGTTCCTGGAAGGCAAGACCTTGCCGGCAGTGGAGATCCTGACGACCCGCGCTGCGGGGCAATAAACTGCAAGCCTGGTGACAGAGCGCAGCGACGAGTCCGAGGACCGGAGCTGCGCTTTTTTCTCTTTAACGAACCGTCTCAAGGAACCCTCAATGTCCCGTGGCACCAAAATCGTCGCAACCATCGGCCCCGCTTCCACCGACTTCAACGTACTGACCAAGATGATCCGCGCGGGCGTGGACGTGGTCCGCTTGAACTTCTCGCACGGCAAGGCGCAGGACCATATCGACCGCGCCAACCTGGTGCGGCAGGCGGCGGCGGAGTGCGGGCGGGAAGTGGCGATCATGGCCGACATGCAGGGTCCGAAGATTCGCGTCGGCAAGTTCGAAGGCGGCAAGATCGACCTCGTCAACGGCGACAAGTTCATCCTGGACGCGAAGTGGGGCGAGAACGGCGAACTGGGCAACCAGGACCGCGTCGGCCTGGACTATAAGAACCTGCCGAACGATTTGCGCCCGAACGACGTGCTGCTGCTCAACGACGGCCTGATCGTGCTGGTGGTCGACCGCATCAATGGCAGCGAAGTGCACACCACCGTCAAGATCGGCGGCGAGCTGTCGAACAACAAGGGCATCAACCGCCAGGGCGGCGGCCTGACGGCGCCGGCGCTGACGGCCAAGGACATGGAAGACATCAAGACGGCGATGAGCTTCCAGGCCGACTACCTGGCCATCTCCTTCCCGAAAAACGCCACCGACATGGAAATGGCGCGCCAGCTGGCCAATATCGCCGGCGAACCGTACGGCCACAAGCCGCAGATGATCGCCAAGATCGAGCGGGCCGAAGCCATTCCGGCGCTGCAGGAAATCCTCAACGCGTCCGACGGCATCATGGTCGCCCGCGGCGACCTGGCCGTGGAAGTGGGCAATGCCGCCGTACCGGCGCTGCAGAAGCGCATGATCCGCATGGCGCGCGAATCGAACAAGATCGCCATCACGGCCACGCAGATGATGGAATCGATGATCTTCAACGCCGTGCCGACGCGGGCCGAAGTGTCCGACGTGGCCAACGCCGTGCTGGACGGCACCGACGCCGTGATGACGTCGGCCGAGACGGCCTCGGGCCGCTATCCGGTCGAGACCGTCGAGATGATGGCCGCCGTCTGCGTCGAGGCCGAGCTGTCCGAATACAACAAGCTCGACGCCGATTTCCTCAACGTGCGCTTTACCCGCATCGACCAGTCGATCGCGTACGGCGCCCTGTTTACCGCCCACCACCTGCGCGTGAAGGCCATCGTGGCCCTGACCGAATCCGGTTCCACGGCGCTGTGGATGAGCCGTCACAATATCGACACCCCCATCTTCGCGCTGACCCCCAGCGTGACGACGCAGCGCAAGGCTTCGCTGTACCGCAACGTGCGCGCGCACTACCTGCTGCAGCAGGGCACCAGCCGCGACGTGCTGAAGCAGGCCGAGGACCTGCTGGTCGAGCACGGCATCGCCAAGAAGGGCGACATGATCGTCGTTACGTGGGGCGAGCCGATGGGGCAGGTCGGTGGCACCAACGCACTGAAAATCGTCAAGATCGGCGAATTCAGCTGAGCGCAGGCACCCAGAATTCGGCGGGCCGGCCACGAGCTGCCCGCCACAAGGTTTTTATTTGATTGGAGTAACACCATGTCCCTCGTATCCATGCGTCAGCTGCTGGACCATGCCGCCGAAAACGGCTATGGCTTGCCAGCCTTTAACGTCAACAACCTGGAACAAGTGCAGGCCATCATGGCTGCCGCCGACGCCGTCAACAGCCCGGTGATCATGCAGGCTTCGGCCGGTGCCCGCAAGTATGCCGGCGAGGCCTTCCTGCGCCACCTGATCGACGCGGCCATCGAAGCGTATCCGCACATTCCCGTCGTCATGCACCAGGACCATGGCCAGTCGCCGGCCGTCTGCATGGCCGCGATCCGTTCCGGCTTCTCCTCCGTCATGATGGACGGCTCGCTGGAAGCGGACGGCAAGTCCGTCGCCTCCTACGAATACAATGTGGAAGTGTCGCGCGAAGTGGTCAAGTTCTCGCACGCCATCGGCGTCACCGTGGAAGCGGAACTGGGCGTGCTCGGTTCCCTGGAAACCATGAAGGGCGACAAGGAAGACGGCCACGGCGCCGAAGGCACGATGACGCGCGAGCAGCTGCTGACGGACGTGGCCCAGGCCGCCGACTTCGTCGAGCGCACCCAGTGCGACGCGCTGGCGATCGCCATCGGCACCTCGCACGGCGCATATAAATTCACGCGCAAGCCGACCGGCGATATCCTGGCCATCGACCGCATCAAGGAAATCCACGCCCGCATCCCCAACACCCACCTGGTGATGCACGGCTCCTCGTCGGTGCCGCAGGAACTGCTGGCCATCATCCGCGAATTCGGCGGCGACATGAAGGAAACCTACGGCGTGCCCGTGGAAGAAATCCAGGAAGGCATCCGCCACGGCGTGCGCAAGATCAATATCGATACCGACATTCGTCTGGCGATGACGGCGGCGGTGCGCAAGTACATGTTCCAGAACCCGTCGAAGTTCGATCCGCGCGACTTCCTGAAGCCGGCCCGCCTGGCGGCCGAAGAAGTGGTCAAGGCCCGTTTCCTGTCCTTCGGCTGCGAAGGCCGTGCCTCGCAGATCAAGCCGATTCCGCTGGAGAAAATGGCGGAACGTTACAAGGCCGGTCAACTGTCCCAGATTGTGAAGTAAAATCTCGTCTTTCGGGCGGCTTGCCGCCCCCCACTCGACCGGCGGGCGGGTTCATCCTTCCCGCCGGTTTTGTTTCTTTTGCGTCAAGACATTTCCTCCCCATGAAAAGCCTTCACCAGTCCTCCATCAAGTCCCTGCCGCTGCTCGGCCACGGCAAAGTCCGCGACAACTACGCTGTCGGCGACGACAAGATCCTCATCGTCACCACCGACCGCCTGTCGGCCTTCGACGTCGTGATGAACGAACCGATCCCCGGCAAGGGCATGGTCTTGAACCAGATGAGCGATTTCTGGTTCGAGAAGCTCGGCCATATCGTGCCGAACCACTTGACCGGCGTGGCGCCGGAATCCGTGGTGGCACCGGACGAAGTGGAGCAGGTCAAGGGTCGCGCCGTCGTCGCCAAGCGCCTCAAACCCATCATGGTCGAAGCGGTGGTGCGCGGCTACATCATCGGGTCGGGCTGGAAGGACTACCAGGCCACGGGCAGCATCTGCGGTATCGAACTGCCGAAAGGCCTGCGCCAGGCCGACAAGCTGCCCGAGCCCCTGTTCACGCCGGCCGCCAAGGCCGACCTGGGCGAGCACGACGAGAACATCAGCTTTGCCGACATGGAAAGCCGCATCGGCCCTGAGCTGGCGGCAAAGATGCGCGACATCAGCATCGAGTTGTACAAGACGGCCGCGGATTACGCGGCCACGCGCGGCATCATCATCGCCGACACCAAGTTCGAGTTCGGCCTGGATGAAAACGGCGTGATGCACCTGATGGACGAAGTGCTGACGGCCGACTCGTCGCGCTTCTGGCCGGCCGATTCCTACGCGCCGGACATGTCGCCACCATCGTTCGACAAGCAGTTTGTGCGCGACTACCTGGAAACGCTGACGGAATGGAAGAAGACCCCACCGGCGCCACCGCTGCCGCCCGAGGTCATCGAGAAAACCCAGGCCAAGTATTTCGAAGCAATCGAGCGCCTGACGGGCGAGAAGCTGAAGGCCTGACATGACCGAGCAAATCAAGCCACTGGTCGGCGTCATCATGGGTTCCAGTTCCGACTGGGACGTGATGCAGAACGCCGTGGCGATCCTGAAGCAGTTCGGCGTGCCGTACGAAGCGCAGGTGATCTCGGCCCACCGCATGCCGGACGAAATGTTCGCCTACGCGGACACGGCCCGGGCCCGCGGCCTGCGCGCCATCATCGCCGGTGCCGGCGGCGCCGCCCACCTGCCGGGCATGGTTGCCGCCAAGACCATCGTGCCCGTGCTGGGCGTGCCCGTTCCCTCGAAATACCTGCGCGGCGAGGATTCGCTGCTGTCGATCGTGCAGATGCCAAAAGGCGTGCCGGTCGCCACCTTCGCCATCGGCGAGGCGGGCGCCGCCAATGCCGCGCTGACGGCCGTGGCCATCCTGGCCGCCGGCGACGACGCGCTGGCCACGCAACTGGAAGCCTTCCGCGCCCAGCAGACGGCCGCCGCCCAGGCCATGACCTTACCCGCGAATGATGACTGATATCGTTTCCCAGCCAGGGCAGGGCGGCATCGATTTTGCCGCGCTGTCCGAGCCACAATTACTTCCCGCAGTGCCCGCCGCCAACCCCGCCACGTGGCTGGGCGTGATGGGCGGCGGTCAGCTTGGCCGCATGTTCGCCCAGGCCGCCCAGGCCATGGGCTACCAGGTCGCCGTGCTGGAACCGAGCGACGATTGTCCCGCCGGCCAGGTGGCCCAGCGCCTGCTGAACGCCGGCTACACCGATGCCGCCGCGCTGGACGAGCTGGTCGCCCAGTGCGCCGCCGTCACGACGGAATTCGAGAACGTGCCGGCCGACAGCCTGGCCCGCCTGGCGCAGCAGATTTTTGTCGCGCCGAACGCGGCCGGCGTGTCGGTGGCGCAGGACCGCATCCTGGAAAAGCGCTTCTTCATGTCCTGTGCGGAAAAATCCGGCGTGCTGCCGGCGCCGCACAAGGTGATTGCCTCCACGGACGACATCGACGCCATCGGCGACGAGCTGCTGCCAGGCATCCTGAAAACCGTGCGCATGGGCTACGACGGCAAGGGCCAGGTGCGCGTCGCTTCGCGCGAGGACGTGCGCGCCGCATTCGATGGCATGGGCCAGGTCACGTGCCTCTTGGAAAAGATGCTGCCGCTGGCCTATGAAGTATCCGTGCTGACGGTGCGGGGCGTCGATGGCCAGTCCGTCGTCTACCCCATCGCCGAGAACGTGCACCGCGACGGCATTCTGTTTACCACCACCGTGCCGGGCCCGAACGTGTCCGGCGTGTGCGCGAAAAAGGCGCAGGACGCGGCCACCGCCATCGTGGCCGAACTGGGTTATGTGGGCGTGCTGTGCATCGAGTTCTTCGTGCTGGCGGACGGTTCGCTGGTCGTCAACGAAATGGCGCCGCGTCCGCACAACAGCGGCCACTACACGATGGATGCGTGCATCACCAGCCAGTTCGCCCAGCAGGTGCGGGCCATGGCGCGCCTGCCGCTGGGCGATGTGCGCCAGCATTCGCCGGCCGTGATGCTCAACATCCTGGGCGACGTCTGGTTCGACGGCGACACGTACCGCGAACCGGCCTGGGACAAGGTCGTCGCGCTGCCCGGTGCCTGCCTGCACCTGTACGGCAAGGACGATCCCCGTCCGGGCCGCAAGATGGGCCACGTGACGTTTGTCGCGCCCACCCTGGAACAGGCGCAGCAGCAGTTGCAGGCCGCCTGCACCATCCTCGGTATCGCGCCGTGACGCAGCAGGCCATTCTTGATGCGGCCGCCAGGCTGGCGGCCGGCGGCCTGGTCGCGTTTCCCACGGAAACCGTGTACGGCCTGGGGGCGGACGCGGAAAACCCGGCCGCCGTCGCCAGCATCTATGCAGCCAAGGGCCGGCCGAACGACCACCCCGTCATCGTCCACCTGGCGCCCGGCGCCGACCTGGATTACTGGGCAGCAGATATCCCGGAGGAAGCGCGCCAGCTGGTCGCCGCCTTCTGGCCCGGTCCGCTCACCTTGATCCTGAAGCGCCACGCCCACATTCCCGACGCCGTTTCCGGCGGTCAGGACACGGTGGGCCTGCGCTGCCCGTCGCACCCGGTGGCGATGGCGCTGCTGTCGGCCTTCAAGGGCGGCCAGGGCGGCGTGGCGGCCCCGTCGGCAAACAAGTTCGGCAACGTCAGCCCGACCACGGCGCAGCACGTGCGGGATGAATTCGGCGGCGATGCCGGCATCGCCGTGCTGGACGGCGGCGCCAGCCAGGTCGGCATCGAATCGACCATCCTCGACCTGTCGCGCCTGGCCACGCACGGCCCCGTGCTGCTGCGCCCCGGCCATATCGGTGCCGCCCAGATCGCCGCCGTCATCGGCGCCATGCCCGTCGCACCGGACCAGACGGCACCGCGCGCTTCCGGCACGCTGGAATCGCACTACGCGCCGAAGGCACCGGTGGCGCTGGTGCCAGGCGAGCAGGTGCAGGGCACGCTGAATGCGCTGGCCGAGCGTGGCCGCAAGGTGGCGCTGATCCATTACTCACCGCTGCTGACCCGCGCCTGCGCCCAGCACGCGTTGCCGGAAGACCCGGCCGGCTACGCCCACGGCCTCTACGCGGCACTGCGCGCGATGGACCGCACGGAAGCCGAACTGATCCTCGTCGAAACCCCACCCCAGGACGACAACTGGCTCGGCGTCAACGACCGCCTGCGCCGCGCCGCCCACGGCTCCACCGGCATCCTGCAGGACTTCCTCGCCAAGGATTCGTTGCAGCGGTAAATAGTGAATGCTGCATTGCAACCAACTCAAACCTGTTGTTTTTACCAGAATCCCCTTGTACGGCAGGGCTTGAGACTGGCATATTAGTCAGCTTGCGGATAAGCACGTCCGTTCGCTGGCCCTACGCCGGTATCTCAAACAACAGGAGACAAGATGCGTCACACCAAACTAGCGCTGGCCATGATTACCGCCGCCGTCCTGTCCGCTTGTGGCGGCAGCAGCGGCGATCCGCAGCCGGGCGCGCAGGTCAACCGCGTCAAGTTCGCGTCCCAGGTCAGCTTTGGCGACAGCCTGTCCGACGTCGGCACGTATAACGTCGGCACCGTCAAGGCGCTGGGCGGCGGCAAGTTCACCATCAACGGCAACAACACGGCCGTGGCGACGGAACTGACGGGCAAGAACTGGACGGAACTGATGGCGGCCCAGCTGGGCCTGCCCGCGCCGTGCCCCGCCCAGACCGGCCTGGACGGCAATGCCGCGCAGGGCTTCTCGGTGCCCGTCGTGGAAAACACCAGCTGCTTCAGCTATGCCCAGGGCGGCGCCCGCGTCACCAATCCCATCGGGCCCGGCCACAAGCTGACCGGTAGCCCGCTGGGCGCGCTGACGGTGCCTGTCGTTACGCAGGTCAAGAATCACCTGGCCCGCGTGGGCGGCAAGTTCAAGGGCGACGAAGTGGTCTTCGTCATGGCCGGCGGTAACGACGTGCTGGGCAGCCTGGGGGCGCTGCAGACGGGCGCCACCGCGGCCGGCAAGACGGCGTTTGCCACCAGCCTGACGACCCAGCTGGCCGCCGGCACCACCAGCCCGGCCACGGGCGCGCAGGCCATCGGTGCCGCGCTGGCCACG
>NZ_WNKZ01000099.1 GCF_009720835.1 Pseudoduganella buxea | reverse complement strand
CCCGGCTGACCGGCGTGGCCCTGCGCACCTTGAGCGGCACCGGCACCGTCACGCTCGACACGGCGCGCTCGCCCGCGCTGCCGCTGGCCTTGCCCGACCTGGCGGCGGGCGCCAGCCACACGGTACGGCTGTACTTCAACGTGCCGGCCGGCGTGAAGCGCTTCTCGGTCACGGAAAGCGGTGAGCTGAGCGACATCTTCGGCCGCAGCTACAAATTCTCGATCAACCAGTCGGTGATTCCATGAAGGGGACTAGCATGCTGGAACAATTTCGCACTTTCCGCCCGCGCGTGCTGGCGCTGGCGGCCACCCTGGCCCTGTGCGCGCAGACGGCGCTGGCTGCGCCCATCTGGAGCGCCGCCACCTTGCCGGGCAACGGCGTGGTGGCCGGCGCGGCCGGCAGCACGGTGGGCTGGGGCTACGAGATCGTCAACCCGGAAGCGGCCCTTTGGCTGGTGCTGACCGGAGTCAGCGCCGACGTGTTCGAACACGGCACGCCACTGGCCCTGTTCGACCTGCCCGTGATCGCGCCGGCTGCCAGCGTCAGCACGCCGTTCGACGGCGTGGCCGGCCTGTATGGCCTGGCCTGGGATGCCGATGCGCCGGAAGGCTTCTCCAACCTGGGCAACTTCGTGCTGACGGCCGAGTGGTGGGATGGCGACCCGTTCGCCGGCGGGCGCCTGGTCGAGCAGGCCGACGCCTTGAGCCTGGCGTATTCGGCCACCGTGGGCCCCCGTCAGGGTCCGGGCGAAGTGCCGGCGCCTTCGGTGCCGGTGCTGCTGCTGGTGGGCGGCGCGGCCTGGCTGATGGCGCGCAGGGTTGCGCCGGGCGCCGTGCAGACGTCCACCGTCTGCCACGCGCTTTCGGCCCGGTAGGGGCCTTCGGCCTCGACGCGGGCGCCCGGCTCGATGGCCAGCGCCTGCGTTACCCGTGCCGGGTCGGCGCAGGGCGGCCCGCCTTCGCCATGGTGATACTGGATGACGACGGGCGTGCCGCCGGCCGGGCGCAGTTCCAGCCAGCAGGCGGCATCGCGCCGGCATCCCCGCTGGTTGCGGATGACGGTGCCGCCCACGTGCGCCGTGCCGTCGGCGCGGATGGTCACCACGGTGTCGGCACGGCTGCCGCAGGCCGGCAGCGACGTTGCCAACAGGATCGCCAGCAGTGTCATTGGCAGGGCGGGCATCAGGGTGGCTAGGGGCGCTGGCATGACGGTCTCTCCTCGACGGGACTGTGACACAGCATGGCACAGCGTTTGTGTTTTGACAAAAAAGCGGTGCCGGTGCAAACTGTAACTTCGACGTCCGAAGTTGTAGTGATCTATAGCGGAGGCAGCAATGTTCCAGTCCAAACTACCAAGAGACCTGCACGCACCGAACTGGGTGCGTGTGGCCATCAATGTCGCGGCCGGGGCCGCCCTCGGCGTGCTGGCCGGGGCGCTGTTGCTGATGGCATTGGGTGCCACCGGCTGACACCGGTTGCTACGATAGGCCCGACACGGTGCGCCGGCAGCACGCCGCCGCGATCGTCGGCCATTGCCATGCCATTAAGATGTATTTAAGTGTAAGACCAGGTCTATTCGGTTGACCACGCTTTCGTGCGGGCCTATAGTGGCGGGATGATTTCCGACTTCCAAGACCTCTCCGACAAGATCGAGCAGTTGGCCGAGCTGACGCACAGCCTGCGGCGTGAGAACGCTCAGCTGCGCCAGGCCAACGCTGCCCTTGTCGCCGAAAACATCAGTTTCCAGCGCCGCCTCGGCGAGGCGCATCAGCGCGTCTCGGCCCTGCTTGCGAAGATCACGCCGCCCGAACTGGAACCGGCGGTTGAAGAACCCGTGAAAGAGGACGCGCAATGATTCCCGTCGACGTCAATATCATGGGCCAGCCCTATCGCCTGGTCTGCAAGGAAGGCGAAGAGCGGGCGCTGCGCGAAGCGGCCAGCCTGCTCGACAAGAAGATGACGACGATCCGCGACACGGGCAAGGTCAAGGGCAACGACCGCATCGCAGTGATGGCCGCGCTGTCGATGGCGGCCGAGTTCCTGACGGCCAAAGCGCCGGCCGGCCCCTTGTCGGACATGTCGTTGCTGGAAGTGCAGCAGAAGATCGGTGCCATGCAGCGCGTGCTCGACAGTGCGCTGACACCCCAGGAAGCCCTGTTCTGATCCTGGTCCGAAAGAGCGTCCCGTTCAAATTAGGTCTTTCAATCGCTTCGATTGAGGAGTAAACTCCGTGTCACCCTGCAGTGTTCGCGATTGTCATATATTCCTTGAACCATTTACATGCATCGGTTGCGGAAAATTGTTCGGCGGGCGTGAGCGTCGCTAGTCCGATGAACCCGAAGTTGAACTGACTGTGACCACCTTGAACCGTAAGGTTCGGGATGCCGGCATAGCGGCACAGGCGGGGCCTAATTAGTTGGACATCGTTGTATGAAGTCGAAAAGCGGTTGGCAGCATCGGAAGATGCGCCACCGTTTTTTTTCGTCCGCGTTTTATGCGGTTTTTTATTTTGTCCGCGAGGCCGCCGATGGCGAAACAATACTGGTTGATGAAATCCGAACCCGATGATGTCAGTTTCGACGACGTGCTGGCAGCGCCCGGCCAGACGACATCGTGGTATGGCGTGCGCAATTACCAGGCCCGCAATTTCATCCGCGACGGCATGAAGGAGGGCGACGGCGTGCTGTTCTACCACTCCAGCTGCGCCGTGCCGGGCATCGCCGGCATCGCCGAAATCGCCAGCGCGCCGTATCCCGATGCCAGCCAGTTCGATGCCGCCAGCCCGTACCACGACCCGAAAGCGACGCCCGAGCAGCCGCGCTGGACGGGCATCGACGTGAAAGCCGTGCACAAGGGCCGCTACCTGGACCTGAAGGAACTGCGCAGTCACCCGGAACTGGAGCACATGCGCCTGCTGGCCAAGGGCAGCAGGCTGTCCGTCATGCCGGTCGAACCGGACGAGTGGCGCTTTATCGTCAAGCTGATCGGAAAGTAGGCGGCCGGTAAAAAGGCAGCCGAGGCTGCCTTTGCTTCATGCGCGCTGGGCCGCCGCCGGCGCGGCCCCGTAGATATTGCGCCGGTACGACCACACCAGCATGGCGATAGCGGCCACGATCATCGGCAGCGACAGCACCTGGCCCGACGTGATGGGCAGGCCCAGCACGGTGGTTTCCCAGTCCGGCGTGCGGAAGTATTCCGTGAAGAAGCGTGCGCAGCCGTACAGCAGGGTGTACATGGCGCCGACGGCCAGGCGCGGCCGGGCGCGGCGGGCGAACGGCCACAGGACCAGGAAGACGACGATGCCGTCCACCAGCATCTGGTAGAGCGAGGACGGGTGGCGCGGCAGCGCATCCACGTTCGGCATGATCATGGCCCAGGGCAACGCCGCATCGGCCACGCGGCCCGGCAGTTCGGCATTGATGAAATTGCCCAGGCGCCCGCAGGCATACCCCAGCGGCACCATCGGCGCGATGAAGTCATACACGTCCAGCAGGTTGCGCCCGCTCTTGCGCGACCAGAACCACATGGCGATCAGCACGCCCAGGAAGCCGCCATGGAAGCTCATGCCGCCGTGCCACACCTTGAAGATTTCCAGCGGTGTCAGGAACAGGTGGGGCTGGTAGAAGATCACTTCGCCCAGGCGCCCGCCGAGGACGACGCCCAGCATGCCGTAGAACAGCATGTCGTCGAGGTCCTGGTTGTTCCAGCCCAGTGCGGCGATATGGGGCTGGCGGATGCGCACACGGCCCAGCGCGATGAACAGCGCGAAGGCCAGCACATACATCAGGCCATACCAGTGGATGTCGACGGGGCCGATGGAAAAGGCGACCGGGTTGGGCATCGGGTGGATCAGCATTCAGTTCTCTTTCTCATCAAATCCAGGAAGCCCTTCAGCACGGGCGAGGCATTGTCGCGGCGCCAGGCCAGCCCCGTCTCGACCAGGGGCGTGCCATGCGCCAGCGGGCGATATTCTACTCCCGGGCGTTGCAGGTTGGACACCGATTGTGGCACAAGTGCGATCCCCATGCCGGCCGAGACGAGGCTGACGATGGTCTGCATCTGGATCGCTTCCTGGCCGATGACGGGTGTCAGGCCGGCAGTGCGGAACACGGCCAGGATGGCGTCGTACAGGCCTGGTGATATGGGGCGGGGAAAGATAATCAACGGCAGCGGCGGCAAGCTGCGCAGATCGGCCTCGCGCTTGCCGCGCAGTGCAGGCAGGTTGGCCGGCGAACACAGGATCAGCGGCTCGGACAGCACCGGCACGTAGTCCAGTTCCAGCCGGGCCTTGTCCGTCAGCGGCGGGATCAACAGGCCTGCGTCGACGCGGCCGTGCAGCAGCTCGTCGAGCTGGCGGTCCGACGTCGCTTCCTGCAGCGTAATCTGTACATCGGGGAAGGCGGCCCGGTAGGCCCGTAGCGAAGGGGGCAGCACGCTGTAGTCGGCCGACGACACGAAGGCCAGCGCCAATTTACCCATCTCGCCCGCGGCGGCGCGCCGCACCAGGCCGGGTAGTTCGCCCGCCTGGGCCAGCAGGCGCCGCGCCTCGGGCAGCAGGGCCTCGCCGGCCGGCGTCAGCGCCACGCCGCGGCGGTTACGCTCGAACAGCGGCGCGCCCAGCATGTCCTCCAGCGCCAGGACGGTCTGCGACAGCGGCGGCTGCGTCATGTGCAGGCGGCGTGCGGCACGGCCGAAGTGCAATTCTTCGGCCACGGTGACGAAATAGCGCAGCTGGCGCAGTTCGATATTGCTTGCCATGCGAGGGGGAACCTCTGATATCTATTGTGAATCACAGGGCATTAAATCATATATTTGACAACTGGAGTGCCGAAGCGCACGCTGTCTGTCTTTCACGCCGTTCCGAGGAGACACCCCATGCCCACTTATCGTTCCTACACCACGACCCAGGGTCGCAACATGGCCGGCGCCCGTGCGCTGTGGCGCGCGACGGGCATGAAGGATGGCGATTTCAGCAAACCGATCATCGCCGTCGTCAATTCCTTTACCCAGTTCGTGCCGGGCCACGTGCACTTGAAGGACCTGGGCCAGATGGTGGCGCGCGAGATCGAGGCAGCTGGCGGCGTCGCCAAGGAATTCAATACCATCGCCGTCGACGACGGCATCGCCATGGGCCACGGCGGGATGCTGTACTCGCTGCCGTCGCGCGACCTGATCGCCGACTCGGTGGAATACATGGTGAACGCCCACTGCGCCGACGCGATGGTGTGCATCTCGAACTGCGACAAGATCACGCCCGGCATGCTGATGGCCGCGATGCGGCTGAATATCCCCGTCGTGTTCGTGTCCGGCGGGCCGATGGAAGCGGGCAAGGTCGTCAAGGTGGTCAACAACGACCGCAAGATCATCAAGCTGGACCTGGTGGACGCCATGATCAAGGCTGGCGACTCGACCGTGTCGGATGCCGACGTGGCCGAAATCGAGCGTTCGGCCTGTCCGACCTGCGGTTCCTGCTCCGGCATGTTCACGGCCAACTCGATGAACTGCCTGGTCGAAGCGCTGGGCCTGGCGCTGCCGGGCAACGGCACCGTGCTTGCCACCCACTCGGACCGCAAGGAGCTGTTCCTGCGTGCCGGCCGCCTGATCGTCGACCTGGCCAAGCGCCACTACGAAGGCGACGACTATTCCGTGCTGCCCCGCTCGATCGCCACCAAGGCCGCCTTCGAGAACGCGATGGCGCTGGACGTGTCGATGGGCGGCTCGACCAACACCGTGCTGCACCTGCTGGCCGCGGCCCACGAGGCCCAGGTGGAATTCACGATGGCCGACATCGACCGCATCTCGCGCAAGGTGCCCTGCCTGTGCAAGGTGGCGCCGATGACGGACAAGTACCATATCGAGGACGTGCACCGCGCCGGCGGCATCATCTCGATCCTGGGCGAACTGGCCCGCGCCGGCCTGCTGGACACGTCGCTGCCGACGGTGCACAGCCCGACCATGGGCGAAGCCATCGAGAAGTACGATATCCGCCGCAGCGACGATCCTGCCGTGCACCAGCTGTTCCGCGCGGCGCCCGGCGGCGTGCCGACCCAGATGGCGTTCTCGCAGTCGGAACGTTTCGACGCCAATGACCTGGACCGCAGCACCGGCTGCATCCGCGACCGCGAGCATGCCTACTCGCAGGACGGCGGCCTGGCGGTCCTGTATGGCAACCTGGCCGAGAAGGGCTGCATCGTCAAGACGGCCGGCGTGGACGAAAGCATCCTGACCTTCTCCGGCAAGGCGCGCGTGTTCGAAAGCCAGGATGCGGCGGTGGAAGCGATCCTGGCCGACACGGTGCACGAGGGCGACGTCGTCATCATCCGCTACGAGGGACCCAAGGGCGGCCCGGGCATGCAGGAGATGCTGTACCCGACGTCGTACATCAAGTCCAAGGGCCTGGGCAAGGCTTGCGCCCTGTTCACGGACGGGCGCTTCTCCGGCGGCTCGTCGGGCCTGGTGATCGGCCACGCGTCGCCGGAAGCGGCCGAAGGCGGCGCCATCGGCCTGGTGGAAGAGGGCGACATGATCGACATCGACATCCCGAACCGCAGGATCAACCTGCGCATCGACGCCGCCGAACTGGCCGCCCGCCGGGCGACAATGGAAGCGAAAGGTGCCGGCGCCTGGCTGCCTGTCAACCGCGACCGCTACGTCTCGCAAGCGCTGCAAGCCTACGCCGCGCTGACCACCTCGGCCGACCGGGGCGCCGTGCGCGACCTGTCGCAGCTGAAGCGCTGAGCCGCGCCAGCACAGTCGAGCTTGTGTCCACCCTGGGGGTGAAGCAGGGGTTTCGAGGAATATTTTCCTCGCCTGCGAAACGGCAATGGCTTGCAAGCCATCGCCTGTCAGACCCCGACATGGACACGAGCTCGGCTGTGCTACGCATCAGCCCGTGTCCTTGTCAGGGTCTGACCCCACGCGACACGGGCCCGGCTGTAGCGGCCTACTTCTTGCCCTTGGGGCCGCCAAAGCTGTTCTTGACGCGCTCCTTGCGCCGTTTCTCGTCTTCGTTGTGGGCCTTGCGCTTGTCCAGGCCCAGCAGCGGCTCGATGAATTCGAACCAGGCGAAGGCGAATACCATCAGGCCGACGATCCACCACCAGGACAGGTCGGCGAAGCGCCATACTTCGAAGAAGCGCAGCGCGCAGAGTGCAATGATGGCAAGAATGATGGGCATGGAGGACTCCTTTGCCCCATCTTACAAAACTCCAGCTTTACATGCAGTAACATTTTAACCGTCAACGCCCGCGCTGCCACGGCCGTTATCCGGTCAACTGCTCGCGGTTGCTCTGCTACATAAAAGGAGTAAAATCGTCGACAGATTACTTTGGAGAAATCGATGAAACGTTCCATGATGGTTGCAGCGGTGTTTGCCTCGGCCCTGGTGTCGCAGGCGGCAATGGCGAGTGCGGACTTGGCCAAGGCGAAAAATTGCATGGCTTGCCACGCCGTCGCGAACAAGCTGGTCGGTCCTGCCTACAAGGATGTGGCGGCCAAATACGCCGGCCAGAAGGATGCCGAATCCAAGCTGGTGGCGAAGGTCATCAAGGGCGGCGCCGGTGTATGGGGCGCGATCCCGATGCCGGCCAATCCACAGGTGAGCGACGCGGAAGCGCGCACACTGGTGAAATGGATCCTGGCGCAGAAGTAATCCGCTAACGCTGATTTTTGCGCCACCCATGAAAAAGCCGGGCATTGCCCGGCTTTCTGCTTTCTGCAAGACCAGCGGCGACGCTTACTTCACCACTTCGATCAAGGTTCGTTTGCCGCCCTTGAAGGTGTATAAGGTCAGCGCGCCGTCGCGGATGTCGCCGAAGCTGTCGAAGGCGATGTCGCCCGTGATGCCCGCGTACTTGACCTTGGCCAGGTAGGGCAGGTACTTCTTCGGATCGGCCGATTTCGCTTCCGCCATGGCGGTTGCCATCGTCATCACGGCGTCGTAGGCGTACGGCGCGTAGATCTGCAGGCTTTCGTTGTAGCGTTTTTTATAGCGCTCGCCGAATTCGGCCATCTTCTTTTCCTGCTCCGGCGTGATGCCGCCCGCCTCGGCGCAGACGATCGACTCGTCGCCGGCGGTGGCGCCGGCCAGCCGTGGCATCGCTTCCGTGCAGATGCCGTCGCCGCCCATCAGCTTGGCCTTGATGCCCAGCGCGCGCATCTGGCGCAGCAGGGGGCCGCCCACGGAATCCATGCCGCCGAAGAAGACCAGGTCGGGATTCTTCGAGCGGATGCTGGTCAGGATGGCGTTGAAATCCGTCGCCTTGTCGTTGGTGAATTCGCGTGCGACGATCTGCACGGCGCCGGCACCGGCCTTGCGCGCGCCCTTGCCGAATT
This sequence comes from Pseudoduganella buxea, assembly GCF_009720835.1. GTDB lineage: Bacteria > Pseudomonadota > Gammaproteobacteria > Burkholderiales > Burkholderiaceae_D > Rugamonas > Rugamonas buxea. The sequence goes on along the minus strand of NZ_WNKZ01000099.1, from coordinate 10,801 downwards.
CATCCGCCACGCCCTGGCCGTAGGCCGTGCGGTCGTCGATGACGGCGATCTTCTTCGCGCCCAGCTTCTGCACGGCATACTGGCCCAGCGAGGCGCCGAGCTTGTTGTCGTTGGCGACCACGCGGAAGGTCGTGTTGAACTTCTGGTGCGTGTAGACGGGGCTGGTGGCCGAGGCGGAAATCTGCGGAATGCCCGCGTTGTAGTAGATCCGCGATGCCGGGATCGACGTGCCCGATGTCTGGTGGCCGATCATGCCGTTGATCTTCGCGTCGGCCAGCTTCTGCGCGGCGGACGTGGCCTGCTTCGGATCGGCCGCGTCGTCCTCGGCCAGCAGCACGAATTTCACGGGCTTGCCGTCGATCTTGAAGCCCTTGGCGTTCAGGTCCTCGACGGCCAGGCGGGTGCCGTTCTGGGTGTCCTTGCCCAGATGGGCGGACTGGCCCGACATCGGGCCGGCGTAGCCGATCTTGACCACTTCCTGCGCCTGGGCGCCGGCCGCGAACACCAGCGCGTTGGCCACCACGATGGCAAGGGGAATCAGCTTCGTTTGCATATACGTTTTACTCCAATCGACATGCGGCCACCGCATAAGGGGCCGCACAAAAAACAAGGGCCGTCCACAAAGGGACGGCCCGCTCGGATTGTCTCCTGTTCTTGTATCCTTACTTGATGACTTCCATGCGCGTCTTCTTGCCGCCCGTGTAGGTGAACAAGGTCAGCGCGCCGTCGCGGATGTCGCCGAATTCATCGAAGGTGATCAGGCCCGTCACGCCCTGGTACTTCACCTTGGCCAGGAAAGGCAGGTATTTCTTCGGATCGGACGAGCCGGCATCCTGCATCGCCTGCGCCATCGTCATCACGGAGTCGTACACATACGGTGCGTACAGCTGCACTTCCTGGTTGTACTGCTTCTTGTAGCGGGCACGGAAGTCGTCCATGTTCTTCTGCAGTTCCGGCGGCACGCCGCCTGCTTCGGCACAGGTGACGACGCCGTCGGCCGCAGCCGTGCCGGCCAGGCGCGGCAGGGCGTCCGTGCAGACGCCGTCGCCGCCCATGAATTTCGCATTGATGCCCAGCGCCTTCATCTGGCGCAGCAGCGGCCCACCCACGGCGTCCATGCCGCCGAAGAAGACCAGGTCCGGATTCTTGGCCTTGATGCTGGTCAGGATGGCATTGAAGTCGGTCGCCTTGTCGTTGGTGAACTGCTTGTCGACGATCTGCACGCCGGGCGCCTTGGCACCCTTGATGAATTCGCTCGCGACACCCTGGCCATAGGCCGTACGGTCGTCGATGACGGCGATCTTCTTCGCGCCCAGTTTCGTCACGGCGTACTTGCCCAGCGTGCCGCCCAGCTTGTTATCGTTGGCGACGATGCGGAAGGCCGTGTTGAATTTCTGCTTCGTGTACGTTGGGATCGTGGAGGCCGGCGAAATCTGCGGGATGCCAGCATTATAGTAGATGCGCGAGGCCGGCACGGTCGTGCCCGAGTTCAGGTGGCCGATGACGCCGTGCACTTTGGCGTCCACCAGCTTCTGCGCCACGGTCGTGCCCTGTTTCGGGTCGGCACCGTCGTCTTCCAGCACCAGCACGAATTTCACGGGCTTGCCGCCGATCTTGATGCCTTTGGCGTTCAGATCGGCAACAGCCATATTGGCGCCGTTCTCGTTATCCTTGCCGAGGTGGGCCTGGGCGCCCGATACGGGGCCGACGTGACCGATCTTGACGATTTCCTGGGCACCCACGGTGCCCGCAAAGGCGGCGGCAATCACAACTGCAATGAACTTCGTCTGCATACTCGTTCTCCACGTCGATTTTGGTTGTCGGCTCTCTAAACGCCGTTTCAATGCGAGAAGGTACAGCAAAATTTTCAATTGGCAAAGACGGCAGCCGCGCTTTTTTCATCCACGCACCAGGGCGGTGACGCGCCGGGCGAGCGCCGCACCGGCCGGGAGCATGGATTCACTTCTTCCGGGCTTGCAGATGGGTGATTTCCTGCTGCACGGCGCGGGCGACGATCTTGCCGATCGTGTCCTGCAAGCCGTGGCGGATTTGCATCGTCAGCTCGTGCGCCGCCTGGTCCAGCACGGCGGCCATGCTGTCCTTGATGCGCTGTTCCAGCACGAAGTCCACCCGCGTGTTCAGCTGCTGCAGCACGCTTTCGTGCAGCCGGCGCTCCAGCTGTTCCCACTCCGCGGCACTGAGCACGCCGGTGTCCGGCAGCGGTGGCGCGGCAGGCTGCGGGTCCGGCGCCGTGACAGGCTCGCGCAATACTTCGGTCAGCACGGGAATGCCCGGATCGAACGGGGGAGCCTGGTTCATGATTTTCCTATGCTCAGGTGAGTGGGCTGGTAATCCTGCCGCTTGTAGGCAACGAAACGCAGGCGGCCGGCGGCGGCATCGGCTTCATCGGTGGAAATTACTTCGATCAGGCGGGGGAAGCTCTCGAAATGGGCGGGCGCGCGCCGGGCCAGATTGACCAGCAGGTCGGCCGCCGGCAGTTCGGCCGCGTCGCTGTGGGCCAGCACGATGGGCGTATCCGGCGCCAGCGGGTCGTTCACGTCCACATGGGGCAGGAAGTCGGCGGCGGAAAACGACCACAGCGCCGCATCCAGTTCGGCCTGCTGCGCCGCGTCCTCCGTCATCACGACGATGCGGTTGCGTGCGCCATAGGCCTTGCGGATCAGGCGGCAGGCATAGGCGATCTTGTCGGGAACGTTGGTGTGGAAGTCGATGCGAGTCATGCCGCTATTGTAAGGCCGGCGCCGTGGCCCGATGTTGACGGGGGTGGGCCCCATGGAAAACGGCGCCATGCCGCCGGTGGACCCGGCCGGCATGGCGCCGCCTGTGCGACGACGGTCAGGCCGCCATGCCGCTGTGGCGCAGCAGCGCGTCGATCGACGGCTCGCGGCCGCGGAAGGCCGTGAACGATTCCAGCGCCGGGCGCGAGCCGCCCACGGACAGGATCTCGCGCAGGAACTTCTCGCCCGTCTGCACGGGCAGCTTGCCGCCTTCCAGCGCCGTGGCTTCCTCGAAGGCCGCGTAGGCGTCGGCGGACAGCACCTCGGCCCATTTGTAGCTGTAGTAGCCGGCCGCGTAGCCGCCGGCGAAGATGTGGCCGAAGGAGTTCTGGAAGCGGTTGAAGGCCGGCGGCACGATGACGGCGAACTTGCCGCGCACTTCGTCGATGACGTCCTGCACGGACTTGCCGCTGGCGGGATCGTAATCGTAGTGCAGGTGCATATCCAGCAGCGAGAACTCGACCTGGCGCAGGGTCTGCAGGCCGGACTGGAAGTTCTTTGCCGCCAGCATCTTGTCGTACAGCGCGCGCGGCAGCGGCTGGCCCGTCTGCACGTGCGACGTCATGTGCGACAGCACGTCCCACTCCCAGCAGAAGTTTTCCATGAACTGCGACGGCAGCTCCACCGCATCCCACTCGACGCCGGAAATGCCGGACACGCCCAGTTCCTCGACGGTGGTCAGCATGTGGTGCAGGCCATGGCCGAATTCATGGAACAGCGTGATCACTTCATCGTGCGTGAACAGGGCCGGCTGCACCTTGCCGTCGATGACGGACGGCTCGGTGAAGTTGCAGGTCAGGTAGGCCACGGGCGTCTGCAGGCGGCCCGCCTCGACGCGGCGGCTGCGGGCGTCGTCCATCCACGCGCCGCTGTTCTTGCCCGGGCGGGCATACAGGTCCAGGTAGAACTGGCCCACCAGGTGGCCGTCCCGCTCGATGCGGAAGAAGCGCACGTCCTTGTGCCACACGGGCGCCTCGTCCGGCGCGATGGTGACGGAGAACAGGTTCTGCACCAGCTTGAACAGGCCGTTGACGACCTGGTGCTCGGGGAAGTACTGCTTCACTTCATGGGCCGAGAACGAATAGCGGTGCTGCTGCAGCTTTTCGGAAGCGTAGGGCAGGTCCCATGCTTCGAGCTTGTCCATGCCCAGCTTGTCGCGGGCGAAATCGGCCAGTTCGGCCAGGTCCTTTTCCGCATATGGGCGGGCGCGCCGGGCCAGGTCTTCCAGGAACTCGATCACGTGCTCGGGGCTTTGCGCCATCTTCGGCACCAGCGACACTTCGGCGAAGTTCTTGTAGCCCAAGAGCTGCGCCTCTTCCGCGCGCAGCTTCAGCAAGGTGACGATATTGGCGCCGTTGTCCCATTTTTCCCGCTCGCTGAACACGTCACCCAGCTCGGAAGCCTTGGTGGCATTGGCGCGGTAGACCTTCTCGCGCAGCGCGCGGCTGTCCGCGAACTGCAGGATCGGATAGTACGAAGGGAAGTGCAGCGTGAACTGCCAGCCGGTCTTGCCGTTCTTCGCGGCCAGCGACTTGGCCGCATGCTTGACGTCTTCCGGCAGGCCGGCCAGTTCCGCTTCATCGTCCACCACCATGCTCCAGTCGTTGGTGGCGTCCAGCACGTTCTCGGAAAAGCGCGTCGACACGGCCGCATGTTCTTCCTGGATGTCGGCAAAGCGCTCCTTCTGCGCCGGCGGCAGCTCGGCGCCGCCCATGCGGAAGTCGCGGATGGCGTTTTCCACAATGCGCTGCTTGGCCGGCGACAGCGTGGCGAATTCGGCGCTGTCCTTCAGGGCCTTGTACTTGGCGAACAGGGCCTCGTTCTGCGACAGCTCGGTCCAGAACTCCGTCACCTTCGGCAGGTTTTCGTTGTAGACGGCGCGCAGCTCGGGCGTATCGACGACATTGTTCAGGTGACTGACGATGCCCCAGGCGCGGCCCAGCAGCTCCGTGCTGTCTTCCAGCGGCGTGACGAAACCCTGCCACGAAACCTGCCCGGTGGGCGCTTCCAGCTGCGCCACCACGGCGCGGTTCTGCGCCAGCAGCTCGTCGATGGCCGGCGTCACGTGTTCGGGCCGGATCGCGTCGAAGCGGGGCAGGCCGCTGAAGTCCAGCAGGGGGTTGTCAGTCGTCATAGTTTGTCCAGTCCTGGTTGGAAGCGGCTGAAGGGGCGCTTACGCCTTCTCAGCCGATTCAATAGTATTCATCAACAGCATCGTGATCGTCATCGGTCCCACGCCACCCGGCACCGGCGTAATGTGCGCGGCCACTTCGCGGATGGCGGCAAAATCGACGTCGCCACACAGCTTGCCATTATCGTCGCGATTCATGCCCACATCGATCACGATTGCGTCCGGCTTGACCATGTCTGCCGTCAGCGTGTTGCGGCGGCCAACGGCCGCCACCACCACGTCGGCCTGGCGGGTGTACAGGCCCAGGTCCGGCGTTGCGCTATGGCAGATGGTGACGGTGGCGTTGGCTTGCAAGAGCAGCAGGGCCATTGGTTTACCCACCGTGTTGCTGCGGCCGATGACGACGGCATGCTTGCCGCGCAGGTCGACGCCGGTCGATTCGATCAGCTTCATGCAGCCATACGGCGTGCACGGGCGGAAACCGTCCAGGCCCGTCATCAGTTCGCCGGCCGACAGCACCGAGTAGCCGTCGACGTCCTTGGCCGTCGAAATGGCCTCGATCACCTTGTGCGGGTTGATGTGCTTCGGCAGCGGCATCTGCACCAGGATGCCGTGGATGGCCGGGTCTGCGTTCAGGGCCGCGATGCGCGCCAGCAGGGCCTCTTCCGTCAGGTCGGCTTCGTACTTCTCCAGCACCGAATGGATCCCCACGTCGCCGCAGGCCTTAACCTTGTTGCGCACATACACCTGGCTGGCGGGGTCCTCGCCCACCAGGATCACGGCCAGGCCGGGCTGCTTGCCCTTGGCGGTCAATGCCGCAGCGCGGGAGGCGATTTCGGCACGCAGTTTTTGGGAGAGGGCGATTCCGTCGATGGATTGGGCTGGCATGGTCAATGGACTGAGGAAGGATGAAAGAGCGACATTATAAAACGAGGCTTTATGCGGCGTTGCACCATTTTCTCATAGGGTGATTTCACAATATGAAAAGTCATTGCGCATTTTGAAAAAGCCCGAATTCACTGTTAGAATCCTCACACTTCGTTAATGTCTTAGTAAATAATCACCCCCACGCGTCCGCGACGGTCACAGCATCGGTTCGGGCTCAATCAAACTTAGGAGACTAGATACATGTCAGCTCAACTTGACCAGGTCACGGCCCAAACCGCCAACGATCCGGACGCACTGGAAACCAAGGAATGGCTGGAGGCGCTGGAAGCCGTCCTTGAAAACGAAGGCCCCGAACGCGCCCACTACCTGATGGAGCGCCTGGTCGACCTGGCCCGCCGCCGCGGCGCCCAGATCCCGTTCTCCGCCAATACCGCCTACGTCAACACCATCCCCGCCCACGTCGGCGCCCACTGCCCCGGCAACCTGGAATACGAAGAGCGCCTGCGCTCGTGGATGCGCTGGAACGCGATGGCGATGGTGGTCCGGGCCAACCGCGCCGACGGCGACCTGGGTGGCCACCTGTCCTCGTTCGCCTCGCTGGCGAACATGCTGGGCATCGGCTTCAACCACTTCTGGCGCGCCGCGTCGGAAGAGCATGGCGGCGACCTGCTGTACATCCAGGGCCACTCGGCGCCCGGCGTCTACGCGCGCGCGTTCCTGGAAGGCCGCCTGACGGAAGAACAGCTGATCAACTTCCGCAAGGAAGTGGACGGCAAGGGACTGTCCTCGTATCCGCACCCGAAACTGATGCCCGAGTTCTGGCAGTTCCCCACCGTGTCGATGGGCCTGGGCCCGCTGATGGCGATCTACCAGGCACGCTTCCTGAAGTACCTGCACGCCCGCGGCATCGCCAATACGGACGGCCGCAAGGTGTGGGCCTTCTGCGGCGACGGCGAGATGGACGAACCGGAGTCGCTGGGCGCCATCGGCATGGCCGCCCGCGAGCAGCTGGACAACCTCGTCATCGTCGTCAACTGCAACCTGCAGCGCCTGGACGGCCCCGTGCGCGGCAATGGCAAGATCATCCAGGAACTGGAAGGCGAGTTCCGCGGCGCCGGCTGGAACGTCGTGAAAGTCATCTGGGGCCCGGGCTGGGACGAGCTGCTGGCCAAGGACAAGGAAGGCATCCTGCAGCGCGTCATGATGGAAACCATCGACGGCGAATACCAGAACTACAAGGCCAAGGACGGCGCCTTCGTGCGCAAGCACTTCTTCGGCAAGCATCCGAAGCTGCTGGAAATGGTCGCCAACATGAGCGACGACGACATCTGGCGCCTGACGCGCGGCGGCCACGACCCGCACAAGATCTACGCCGCCTTCAAGGTCGCGCAGGAAGCGAAGGGCCAGCCGACCGTGCTGCTGGTGAAGACCGTCAAGGGCTACGGCATGGGCAAGTCGGGCGAGGCGCGCAATACGGCGCACCAGACCAAGAAGCTCGACGACGAAGCCATCCGCGAAATGCGCGACCGCTTCAACATCCCAATTCCGGATGACAAGCTGGCCGAGATCCCGTTCTTCAAGCCGTCCGACGACGCGCCGGAAATGAAGTACCTGCACGAGCGCCGCAAGGCCCTGGGCGGCTATCTGCCGTACCGCCGCATGAAGGCCGACGAGACGCTGGTGGTGCCACCGCTGGAAGCGTTCAAGGCCGTGCTGGACCCGACCCCGGAAGGCCGCGAGATCTCGACCACGCAATCGTTTGTGCGCATCATCACGGCGCTGCTGCGCGACCAGAGCCTGGGCCAGCGCATCGTGCCGATCCTGGTCGACGAATCGCGTACCTTCGGCATGGAAGGCCTGTTCCGCCAGATCGGCATCTTCAACCAGCAGGGTCAGTTGTACGAGCCGGTCGACAAGGACCAGGTGATGTACTACCGCGAGGACAAGGCCGGCCAGATCCTGCAGGAGGGCATCAACGAAGCGGGCGGCATGAGCTCGTGGATCGCCGCGGCCACGTCGTACTCGACCAACAACCGCGTGATGATCCCGTTCTTCACGTACTACTCGATGTTCGGCATGCAGCGCGTGGGCGACCTGGCCTGGGCCGCCGGCGACATGCGCGCACGCGGCTTCATGATGGGCGGCACCGCCGGCCGCACGACCTTGAACGGCGAAGGCCTGCAGCACGAGGACGGCCACAGCCACCTGTTCGCCGCGGCCATCCCGAACTGCCTGCCGTACGACCCGACCTTCGGCCACGAGCTGGCGGTCATCATTCATGACGGCCTGCGCCGCATGGTGACGGAACAGGAAGACGTGTTCTACTACATCACCATCATGAACGAGAACTACTCGCACCCGGGCCTGAAGGAAGGCCAGGAAGAGGGCATCCTGAAGGGCATGTACCTGCTGCAGCAGGGCGCCGCCAACACCGCCCAGCGCGTGCAGCTGATCGGTTCGGGCACCATCCTGCGCGAGTCGATCTTCGCCGCCGAGCTGCTGGAAAAAGACTGGGGCATCGCCGCCGACGTCTGGTCCGCACCGTCGCTGACCCTGGTCGCCCGCGACGGCCAGGACGCCGAACGGTGGAACCTGGTCAACCCGACCAAGGAACAGCGCGTGCCGTACGTGACGAGCCTGTTCACGGACACGCAAGGCCCGATCATCGCCACCACCGACTACATGCGCCTGTATGCAGAGCAGATCCGCGCCTTCATGCCGAAGGACCGGACCTACCGTGTGCTGGGCACCGACGGTTTCGGCCGCTCCGACAGCCGCGCCAAGCTGCGCGAGTTCTTCGAAGTGAACCGCTACTACATCACGGTCGCGGCCCTGCGCTCGCTGGCCGAGGAAGGCAAGATCGAGATGGCCGTCGTCGAGCAGGCCGTGGTCAAGTACGGCCTGAATCCGAACAAGCCAAATCCGGTGACCCAATAACGAGAATACGGAGCAAACGCTATGAGCATTGTGGAAGTCAAAGTCCCGGATATCGGTGATTTCAAGGAAGTCGAGATCATCGAGCTGATGGTCAAGGTCGGCGACACGATCAAGGTGGACCAGTCGCTGATCACCGTGGAATCGGACAAGGCGTCGATGGAGATTCCGTCGTCGCAGGCCGGCGTGGTCAAGGAAATCAAGGTCAAGGTGGGCGACAAGGTCGCCGAAGGTTCGCTGCTGCTGATGGTGGAGGCCGAAGGTGCCGCCGCTGCCGCACCCGCAGCTGCTTCTACTGCTGCCGCGCCAGCCGCTGCCGCTCCTGCTCCGGCGGCAGCTGCCCCGGCACCGGCGCCGGCAGCCGCCGCACCGGCCGCGGCCGGCGGCCCGGTCGACGTGAAGGTGCCGGACATCGGCGACTTCAAGGAAGTCGAAGTGATCGAAGTGATGGTCAAGGTGGGCGACACGATCAAGAAGGACCAGTCGCTGATCACCGTCGAATCGGACAAGGCCTCGATGGAGATTCCGTCCTCGCACGACGGCGTCGTCAAGGAAATCAGGATCAAGGTGGGCGACAAGGTTGCCGAAGGCTCCGTCGTGCTGGTGGTCGAAGCCACCGGCGGCGCTGCCGCCCCTGCTGCTGCCCCAGCCGCTGCACCGGCCGCCGCCGCTTCTGCACCCGCTCCGGCAGCTGCCGCCGCGTCGGCACCGGCTGCCGCCCCTGCCGCCGCCGCCGCATCTGCGCCAGCCGCGCCGGGCGTATCCGGCAAGCTGGCCCACGCTTCGCCGTCGGTGCGTAAATTCGCCCGCGAACTGGGTGTCGAGATCGGCCGCGTGCCGGGCTCCGGTCCGAAGGGCCGCATCACCCAGCAGGACGTGCAGAACTTCGTCAAGGGCGTGATGGCCGGCACCACCGCCGCGCCGAACGCACCGACCGCCGCCGCCGGCGGTGGCGCCGGCATGAACCTGCTGCCATGGCCGTCGCTGGACTTCTCCAAGTTCGGCGAAACGGAACTGCAGCCGCTGCCGCGCATCAAGAAGATCTCCGGCCCGAACCTGCACCGCAACTGGGTCATGATCCCGCACGTGACGCAGTTCGAGGATGCCGACATCACGGACCTGGAAGCCTTCCGCGTCGAGTCGAACAACGCCAACGCGAAGAACAAGGAAGCGACCAAGCTGACGATGCTGGCCTTCGTCATCAAGGCCTCCGTGGCCGCGCTGAAGAAGTACCCTTCGTTCAATTCCTCGCTGGACGCAAACGGCGAGAACCTGATCCTGAAGAAGTACTACAACATCGGCTTCGCCGCCGATACGCCGAACGGCCTGGTGGTCCCCGTCATCAAGAACGCGGACCAGAAGAGCGTGACGCAGATCGCCAAGGAAATGACGGAGCTGTCGCTGCAGGCCCGCGAAGGCAAGCTGAAACCGGCCGACATGCAGGGCGCCACGTTCACCATCTCGTCGCTGGGTGGCATCGGCGGCTCGCACTTCACGCCGATCGTGAACGCGCCGGAAGTGGCCATCCTGGGCCTGTCGAAGGCGTCGATGAAGCCCGTATGGGACGGCAAGGCCTTCCAGCCGCGCCTGATGATGACCCTGTCGCTGTCGTATGACCACCGGGTCGTCGACGGCGCCTCCGGTGCCCGCTTCGCCGCGTATCTGGCCGATGTCCTGGCCGATATGCGCAAGATCCTGCTGTAAGGAGAACGCTCGATGAGCATCGTAGAAGTGAAGGTACCGAATATCGGCGACTTCAAGGAAGTGGAAGTCATCGAACTGATGATCAAGCCGGGCGACACGATCAAGGTCGACCAGTCGCTGGTGACGGTGGAGTCGGACAAGGCGTCGATGGAGATTCCGTCGACCCACGCCGGCGTGGTCCAGGAAATCAAGATCAAGGTGGGCGACAAGGTGTCCGAAGGGACCTTGCTGCTGATGGTGGAAGAAGCCGCCGGTGCTGCTGCGGCGCCTGCTGCTGCACCTGCCGCCGGTGCGCCGGCCTCGCCGGTGGCCACGCCGGCAGAGAAGGGCGCCGCGCCCGGCCAGG
>NZ_WNKZ01000098.1 GCF_009720835.1 Pseudoduganella buxea | reverse complement strand
GCATTTTAACGAGGTGCATCCTCACTCCGCGCTGGGCTATAAATCGCCGCGTATGTTTAGAAAAGAGCGACCGTGTCAGGCTCTGGAAACTGACGCTAACTAAGCATCAGACTGTGTCCGGGAATAGTGGGGCAAGATCACGCACATGCCTGGCTGCTCTTGGCCGATTGCTGACGTCCGGTATACGGCAGCTTCCGCCCCGAAGCTGCCGTTCGACAGTAGCAACTAGAGCACTCCCCACCACATCTGCCGAGCCTCGGCCGCCGGCTTGAGCTCGTTTTGCACTGCCGAAACCATGTCAAATAAGGCGTTCACCTCGGCCGACTTTTTGTCTTGCATAGCAGAGAAGCCAGCGGTATTTAGAACCGATCGTTTGAAGGTTTCGAACTCTGGAAAGTCCCAACAGGCAAACGCCCAGGTCCCAGCAGGCAGCACATGCGCAATGACGTCCATGTCCCATCTATAGCAGAGACGCAGCCGTAGTCTATTTACTGGGGAAGACAACTTACTGTCGCTAGATGAAGGCCGAAGAAGTCTAACCAAGCCGATTTCAAGACGAGTTCCGCGCCCATGTTCAGTGACGTCCTCATAACAAGCGATCCGGTCGCCATTTTCCGGAAGGACGTCAGAAAACCGGCTGGTAGTCCAGAACTCTTCCATGGCGTCGAACGCGATCGGCAATGTCAGCGATGAAAGTTTGAGCGACCTGGAGCGGAAGAAAAATCGGGACTCTTTCTCAACCTGAGAGGAGTCTTTTAGAAGCATTGGCTATTAGTGAAAAAACGAGGCTCCCCCGGCAGTCCAAGACAGTCCGGTTTTGGCCGAAACCGGCTCCTGCAGCAGGATAGCAGGTTGCAGTGCTGAACAAGTCATGGACTGGCACGACGGACGGCCCCCGCCCCGAAGCAGACCTCTGCAAGCTATGCTGGCATCCGGGAAATCCATGTATTCCTTTATTCGTTGAGAGCGAATGACTGCTTCTGGCCGACAGCAGCCAGTCGCAGTACCTCAGTGGGCGTATTGCTGCTCTGGGGAAGAGCCACGGAATTTTGTCAGGCGCTCAGCCGCCAGTCACCGGCGGGAAGAACGCCACTTCGGCACCGTCGGACAGCGCAGTGCCCGGATCGCACATGCGCTGGTTGCACGCCATGCGCAGCACGCGGCCTTCGGCCAGCGCCTGGGCCCACGGGTCGCCGCGTGCGACCAGCAAGGACCGCAGCGCGCCCACGGTCGCCACGTCCGCCGGCACGTCGATGGTTTCGGCGCCCGTGCCGACGGCCTCGCGCACGCCGGCAAAGAATCGCAGTTCGATCTTCATATCAGTTCAGCAGTTCGTTGAAGGGGATGAATCGTACCGTGTCGCCGGCCGCGATGGCCTGGCCGGGAGGATTGTCCACCAATCCGTCGCCCCAGACGGTTGACGTCAGCACACCGGAGCTCTGGTTCGGGAACAAGGCCAGGCCGCCCTCGTCGTTGATGCGGACACGCAGGAATTCGTTGCGCCGGTCGCCCTTCCAGTCGAAATCGGCGCGCATGGCAAAGCCGCGCGGCGCGCCGGCACCGGCTACGCCCTGCAGGCGCAGCAGGAAGGGCCGCACGAACAGCAGGAAGGTGACGAAGCTCGACACCGGATTGCCCGGCAGGCCGAGGAAGAAAGCCTGGCCCACTTCGCCGAAGGCCAGGGGTTTGCCCGGCTTGACGGCGATCTGCCACATATTGAGCTTGCCCTCGGCTTCGACGGCCGGCTTGATATGGTCTTCCTCGCCGACCGACACGCCGCCGGACGTGATGATCAGGTCATTGGCGGCGGCCGCCTCGCGCAGCACGGCGCGGGTGGCGTCCCGCGAATCGGGCACGATGCCGAAGTCGGCGATGTCGCAACCCAGGTTTTCCAGCAGCGCGCGCAAGGTAAAACGGTTCGAATTGTAGATGCCGCCCGGCGCCAGCGGCTGGCCCGGCATCGTCAGCTCGTCGCCCGTGAAGAACACGGCCACGCGCAGCCGGCGCCGCACGGGCAGTTCGGCCAGGCCCACGGAGGCCAGCAGCCCCAGTTCCTGGCTGCGCAGGCGCGTGCCCGCCGCCAGCACGACCTTGCCGGCCGTGATGTCTTCGCCCTGGCGGCGTATCCATTCGCCCGGGGCCGGCGTGTGGCGGATCGTCACCGAACCGTCCGCGCCCACCTCGCACTGCTCCTGCATCACCACCGCATCGGCGCCGGCGGGAATGAAGGCGCCGGTGAAGATGCGGGCCGCCGTGCCGGGTTGCAGCGGCTGGCCGACGTGGCCGGCCGGGATACGCTGGGAGACCTGCAAGGTCGCCGCGCCGCCGGCGCAATCGGCCGCGCGCACGGCATAGCCGTCCATCGACGTATTGTCGAAGCCGGGCACGTCGATGGTCGAGACCTGGTCGGCCGCCAGCACGCGGCCGTTGGCCACCAGGGTCGGTATCGTCTCGACGTCCTGCACGGGGCGCGCGGCCGCCAGCAGGAAGTCGAGCGCTTCGCCCACGGCCAGCATCGGCTTCGGCTTGTACTGCTGATTGTTCCCGGCCTGGCTCACTTACAACCCCGTATTGGCGGCAATGTATGCCTTCATGTTCTCGACATTGGGCGGCATCACGGTGAATTTCTGCGGCAGCGCCTCGATGTTCTCGAAGCCGGCCGGACGCTCGGCATCCTCGCCCAGCGCTTCCAGGATGGTCTCGTTGAACTTGGCCGCCAGCGCCGTCTCCAGCACGATCATCGTCACGCCCTTCTCGATGTTTTCCTTGGCCACCTTGATGCCGTCGGCCGTGTGCGTATCGATGACGATGCCGTAGTCGTCCGCCACGTCGCGGATGGTCTGCACCCGTTCATCATGGGTCGACTTGCCGGACTTGAAGCCATAGCGGGCCACCTGCTTGAACTCGTCGCCGTCGCTGCCCGGCGCGCCGGACAGGTCGAAGCCGCCGTCCGTTTCCACCTTGGCGAACAGCGCCTTCACGCGGGCCGGGTCGCGGCCCACCAGGTCATAGACGAAGCGCTCGAAGTTCGACGCCTTGCTGATGTCCATCGACGGGCTGCTGGTGTGGTGCGTCTCGGAGGACTTGCGCACGCGGTAGATGCCGGTGCGGAAGAACTCGTCCAGCACGTCGTTCTCGTTGGTGGCCACCACCAGCTTGTCGATGGGCAGGCCCATCATGCGGGCGATGTGGCCGGCGCAGATATTGCCGAAGTTCCCCGACGGGACGGTGAACGATACCTTCTCCTCGTTCGACTTCGTTGCGGCCAGGTAGCCGCGGAAGTAGTAGATCACCTGGGCCACGACCCGCGCCCAGTTGATGGAATTGACCGTACCGATCTTGTGGCGGGCCTTGAATTCCAGGTCGTTCGACACGGCCTTGACCATGTCCTGGCAGTCGTCGAACACGCCCTCGACGGCGATATTGAAGATGTTCGGGTCCTGCAGCGAGAACATCTGCGCCGTCTGGAAGGCACTCATCTTCTTGTGCGGCGACAGCATGAAGACACGGATGCCCTGCTTGCCGCGCATCGCGTATTCGGCCGCGCTGCCCGTGTCGCCCGAGGTGGCGCCGAAGATATTCAGCTCGGTGCCCTCTTTGGCCAGCGCGTATTCGAACAGGTTGCCCAGCAACTGCATGGCCATGTCCTTGAAGGCCAGGGTCGGGCCGTTCGACAGGGCCTGCAGCACCAGCTTCCTGCCGCCTTCGTCTTCCAGCACGCGCAGCGGCGTGATGTCGGCCGCGTTCTCGTCCGGCCGCGCATTGCGGTAGGTCTCGCTCGTGTAGGTCTTGCGCGCCAGCGCCTCGATATCGGCTTCGGGAATGTCGGTGGCGAACTTCTTCAGGATCGCGATGGCCAGGTCGGCATACGACAGCTTGCGCCACGCATCGAGTTCGGCGCCCGTCACCTGCGGGTATTCGGCCGGCAGGTACAGGCCGCCGTCCGGGGCCAGGCCGCCGAGGAGGATATCCGAGAAAGAAGCAGCGGAGAAGGAAGCGTTGGAAGGAGAAGACGAGGCGGCCGATGCGTCGGCGCGGGTGGACACGTAATGCATGGTTCTGGAAATCCGGTTAGGCACTGCGAAGGAGAATCCTATTATAGTGCCACCGGAGTTTCTATGTGCAATCTGCCAACTGCCAGAATTTTATCTTGCCGCTTCAGCAGGCAGCGTGATTGACCGTCACCACGTGGATGGCCAGGCCGCCCAAAGACGTTTCCTTGTACTTGGCCTGCATGTCCGCGCCCGTCTGGCGCATCGTCTCGATTACTTCGTCGAGGCTGACGAAGTGGGTGCCGTCGCCCTTCAGCGCCAGCGAGGCGGCCGTGATGGCCTTGACGGCGCCCATCCCGTTGCGCTCGATGCAGGGAATCTGCACCAGGCCGCCGATCGGGTCGCACGTCATGCCCAGGTGATGCTCGATGCCGATCTCCGCAGCATTCTCGATCTGCGCGTTCGAGCCGCCCAGCGCGGCCACCAGGCCGGCCGCCGCCATCGCGCAGGCCACGCCCACTTCGCCCTGGCAGCCCACTTCGGCACCGGAGATCGACGCATTGCGCTTGCACAGCATGCCGATCGCGGCGGCCGTCAGCAGGAAGGCGCGCACGCCCTTGACGGGGTCGAGCGGCTTGCAGTCTTCAGCGTAGTATTTGATGACGGCGGGGATGATGCCGGCCGCGCCGTTGGTGGGCGCCGTGACGACCCGGCCGCCCGCCGCGTTTTCCTCGTTGACGGCCATCGCGTACAGGGTCACGCCATTCAAGGCATCGTGCGGCAGCTCGTTGGCCCGGTCCGCGCCCAGGGCCTGGCGCCACAGGTTGGCGGCGCGGCGCTTGACGTTCAGGCCGCCCGGCAGCTGCCCGGCCGTTTCCAGGCCGTGGGCGATACAGCTGCGCATGACGTTCCAGATGCGGTCCAGGCCCGCGTCCAGCTCCGCTTCGCTGCAGCGCGCCAGCTCGTTCGTGCGCAGCATGGCCGGAATCGTCAGGCCCGTGCGTTCGCCGTGCGCCAGCAGGTCGGCCATCGTGTCGAAGGGATAGGGAATCGGCGCGGCCGGCGCGGCCACCGGGGCGGCCGATTCGCCTTCGGCGCGGATAAAGCCGCCGCCGACGGAATAATAGATCTTGCGCACCGTGCTGCCATCATGGCGCTGCAAGGTGAAACTCATGCCATTCGGGTGCTCGGGCAGGTTCTCCGTCTTGTGGAACACCAGGTTGACGGCGCGCGTAAACGGCACGGCGTGCCGGCCCAGCAGGCGCAGCTCGCCCGCCGCCTCGGCCGCGGCCAGCATGCGGTCGACGGCGGTAGGATCGACATCCTGCGGCGTTTCGCCCATCAGGCCCAGGATCACGGCCTTGTCCGTGGCGTGGCCGACGCCGGTCAGCGCCAGCGATCCGTACAGCTCGGCCGTGACGGCACTGACATCGTCCAGCGGAGCGTTTTCAAGGAGGAAACGGCGCGCCGCCACCATCGGCCCCACCGTGTGCGAGCTGGAAGGCCCGATGCCGATCTTGAACAAATCGAAAACGCTCATGTCCATCTGTTGGTCTCTCTACTCTGTATAGTTATGGGTGCTGCGTGGTGTTTCGTTCTCGGCGCCGCTCGCACGTCGACTTGCGTCAACTTACGCCGCTTCGCCGACGGACACGTCGATATGGTCCAGCATGTCGCGCACCATCTCGTCGATGCCGATCCGGGCCTGCCAGCCCCAGTGCACGCGCGCTTCCTCGTCGTCCAGGCTTTGCGGCCACGTGTCGGCGATGGCCTGACGGCTGTCGGGCGCGTAGGCGATGTCGAAACCGGGCACTTCGCGCGCGATGGCCTTGGCCAGCTGCTCGGGGTTGAAGGACACGCCTGCCACGTTGTACGAGGAACGGATGCGCACCTTCTCGGCCGGCGCCTCCATCAGTTCGATGGTGGCGCGGATGGCGTCGGGCATGTAGATCATCGGCAGGGTCGTCTGCGGGCCCAGGAAGCACTGGTACTGTTCGCCGCGCAGGGCCGCGTGGAAGATGGCGATGGCATAGTCCGTCGTGCCGCCGCCCGGGGGCGACTTGTAGCTGATGATGCCGGGGTAGCGGATGCTGCGCACGTCCACGCCGTACTTGATGTGGTAGTACTCGCACAGGCGTTCGCCGGCCAGCTTGCTGATGCCGTAGATCGTCGTCGGGTCCATCACCGTCATCTGGGGCGTGTCCAAGGCCGGCGTGTTCGGGCCGAAGGCGGCGATCGACGAAGGCCAGAACACCTTCAGGGGTTTGCCCGCCTCGCCCCGCTCGCGCGCCACTTCCAGGATATTGAGCAGGCCGTCCATGTTCAGCTTCCAGGCGCGCAGCGGCGCGGCCTCGCCCGTGGCCGACAGCATCGCCGCCAGCTGGTAGACCTGGGTAATGTCCTGCGACGAGACCAGCTGGGCCAGCGCTTCCTCGTCCAGCACGTTCAGCACCTGGTACTGGGCGGCGTTATACAGGTTGTGCGGCGAGATATCGGTGGCGAAGACATTGTGCGCGCCGTGCTTTGCGGCCAGCGCCTCGACCAGTTCGCTGCCGATCTGGCCGTTGGCGCCAATGACGAGAATACGTTCCATCGTGTCGTTCTTTCAGTTCTGCGAGGGTGTGGTGGTGGGGATGATGCCCAGTTCCTTGCCGGCCTGCTCGAAGGCGGCAAGCACCTGGTCCAGCTGTTCGCGGGTGTGCGCGGCCGACAGCTGGACGCGCACGCGCGCCTGGCCCATCGGCACCACTGGATAGAAGAAGCCGGACAGCAGCACGCCCAGCTCGAACATGCGGGCGGCGAATTTCTGCGCCACGGGCGCCTCGAACAGCATCACCGGCACCACCGGGTGCGTGCCCGGCTTGATGATGAAGCCGATTTCCTCGATGCGGCGGCGGAAGTAGGCCGTGTTCTCATGCAGGCGGTCGCGCAGCTCGGTCGAGCCGGACAGGCGTTTCAGCACTTCCAGCGAGGCGCCGGCGATCGACGGCGCCAGAGTGTTGGAAAACAGGTAGGGCCGCGATTTCTGGCGCAAGGTCTCGATCACTTCCTTGCGGCCGGACGTGAAGCCACCCATGGCGCCGCCCAGGGCCTTGCCCAGGGTGCCCGTGATGATGTCGATTTTGCCCACGACATCGTGGTGCTCATGCGTGCCCCGCCCCGTCTTGCCCATGAAGCCGGAAGCGTGGCATTCGTCGATCATCACCAGGGCGCCGTACTGTTCGGCCAGCGCGACGATCCGGTCCAGCTGGGCGATGGTGCCGTCCATCGAGAACACGCCGTCCGTGACGATGATCTTGTGGCGCTTGTCCGCCGCCGCCTGCAACTGCTTTTCCAGGTCGGCCATGTCGTTGTGCGCATAACGGAAGCGGGCCGCCTTGCACAGGCGGATGCCGTCGATGATCGACGCGTGGTTCAGCGCGTCCGAGATGATGGCGTCGTTTTCGTCGAACAGTGGCTCGAACACGCCGCCGTTGGCGTCGAAGGCGGCCGCGTACAGGATGGTGTCTTCCGTGCCGAGGAAGGCGGAGATGGCGCGCTCGAGTTCCTTGTGCACCGTCTGCGTGCCGCAGATGAAACGCACCGAGGACAGGCCGTAGCCGTATCGTTCCGTCGCGTCGATCGAAGCCTGGGCCACCCACTCCTGGCCGGACAAGCCGAGATAGTTGTTGGCGCACATATTGATCAAGGTGCGGCCGTCCTCGCTCGTCACCTGGGCACCCTGGCGCGAGGCCAGCACCCGCTCGGGCTTGAACAGGCCCTGCTCGCGCAGGCCAATCAGCTTTTCCTGCAGGCCGCTGTAAAAAGTATTCCTGGCTTGTTCGCTCATCATTATCCTCGATCGTGGGAATGCGGCGGCTTGACCGCCTGTAACCTATGTTGTACCGTGACTCGCGGAGAACAGGGTATCGAAGTTCGGCACATTTTCGATACAATCTCCGGAATTCACTATCTTGAACAGAAATTCAATATACTGAATCCTACATAAACATATTGGACTTTGCAAGCCTCAGTGACCTACCCCATGAAAGCCCTTGTCAATAATGCACCGCCCGAGGTGGGCGCCGCCCTGCAGCGCCTGCGCCTCGCGCGCGGCCTGACCCTGGAGGACCTGTCGCGCATCGCCGGCGTATCGAAGTCGATGCTGTCGCAGATCGAACGGGAGAAGGCCAATCCGACCATCGCCATCACGTGGCGCCTGGCCAATGCCCTGGGCGTGCCGATCGGCGAGCTGCTGTCGGAGGAAGCACGCGAGGTCGAGACCATCCGCGTGCTGGACGCGCACGAGACCCCCACCCTGCCCGGCCACCACGCCGGCTACGTGCTGCGCATCCTGGGCCCGATGGAGCTGGCCGGGCGCCACGAGTGGTATGAGCTGACCCTGGCGCCGGGCGGCGAACTGGTGTCGCAGCCGCACGACCCCGGCACCACCGAGCACCTGACCCTGCTGCAGGGGTCGATGGAGCTGGAAGTGGGCATCCAGAAGAAGAAGGTGAAACTGGGCGGCACGGCGCGCTACCCGGCGGACCAGCCGCACGCCATCCGCAACCCCGGCAAGACGGAGGCCAAGGCGCTGCTGGTGGTGATCCACCGCTGAACGGCGGCGCTGACCTGGATTCGAACCGCAGCGGTGACGGGCTGTTCCACGCGCGGGCGCTACACTGGGCTTTTCGAGCCTGGAACGTTCCCATGAATATCGCAGTCATTGCCTGGGGCTCCCTGTTGTGGAAGCCCGGCCCCGTGAAACTGGCGTCGCACTGGCATCCCGGCGGCCCGCCCCTGCCGCTGGAATTTGCCCGCGTCAGCGAGGACACGCCGGAACTGGCACTCGTGCTGAGCGAGGGCGCGACGCCCTGCCCCACCTACTGGGCCTGGCTCGACACGCGGGACCTGCAGGAAGCACGCGCCATGCTGCGCGAGCGGGAGAAGATCACCCCCAGCCGGCCGGACTGGATCGGCACCGTGCCCGCCATTGATGGCGGCGGCACGGACGAAGGCATCGCTGCCTGGATGCGCGCGCGGCACATCGACGCCGTCGTGTGGACGGCGCTGCCGCCCCGCTTCGAAGGCCGCGACGGCCGCATGCCGTCGCCCCGCGAAGCGCTGGAATGGCTGGACCAGCGCACCGGCGAGGATCGCCTGGCCGCCGAACGCTACGTGCGCCGGACGCCGGCCCACGTCGACACGGCCTACCGCCGCCTGATCGAGGCGAGGCTGGGGTGGCACGCCGCTGCCGATGCCCACGTCACCTGCATGCGCTGACGCCTTGAGTGAGGGGAGCGCCCCTGCTAGACTGGCGCGCTCCAACGACACGTCGAAACAACCATGAAGAACAATTCCACCGGCCTGGTGTACTCCACCGAGGGCGGGCGCATGTGCCCCGATTGCCGCCAGCCGCTGGCGCAGTGCACGTGCAAGGCTACGCCCGTCGTCAAGGGCGATGGCGTCGTGCGTGTGTCGCGCCAATCGAAGGGCCGGGGCGGCAAGACCGTCACCCTGGTGAAGGGCCTGCCCCTCGACGACGGCGCGCTGGCCGCGCTGGGCAAGGGCTTGCGCGCGGCGTGCGGCTCCGGCGGCACGGTCAAGGATGGCGTCATCGAGGTGCAGGGCGACCATTGCGAGACGGTCATGGCGGCCCTGGTGAAAGCCGGTTTCGATCCGAAGCGGACCGGCGGCTGACGATATCGCGCGAACCGGCCCGGCCGGCCTGTTTTACCGTGCCCAAACCGTGTAAGGTAGCTGCTTTTCCGACAAGGAGACATACATGTTCAAGAAACTGGCGGCGGAAGCACTGGGCATCAGCGATATCGGCGTGATTGTCGGCCCGGCCGACTACAGCAAGGTCGACGCCGACGACTACCTGTTCAGCGAGGACGGCGAACAGATTTTCTTCCTCATCAAGAGCAAGAAGGACGAATACTGCTTCACCAACCTGGCGCTGATCCACGTCGATGGCGATTCGGCCGTCTCGTCGAAGCGCTCGATCAAGCGCTACGATTATGCTTCCTGCTGCATTTCCGGCGTCAGCATCGAAACGGCCGGCACGCTGGACATGGATATCGAACTGAAATTCACCATCGCCCAGACGCCGTTCTCCATCGACGTCAAGAAGACCTTCATCGAACAGCTGAAGGACATCTACAAGGCCTTGATCTCGATCGGCAAGCAGCAGCAGCGCGACGCCCTGTGCCGCGACAACGCCCTGCGCGTGCTCGACGCGACGTGCTCGGTGCACAAGCTCAATATCGCGCCCGGCGAAGGCACCCTCGTCACGCAGTACGGCGAACTGCTGGGCGCCTTGAACACGGCCATGCTGGAAACGCACACGAAGCGCGATTTCAGCGACGTGTTCGGCAAATACATTCACAACTGAGGCACAGCGCAGACGCCCCGCCTGCCCGCGCCGGTGAAGCTTAGTCCAGCCTGGCGTCCGGGGCGCACGCGTAGGCGGGCTGTCGTGCCGGCGAGAGGAAGGTGCCGATGGCCGAGACGATCCCCGTTTTCAGCGCTTCGCTGCCGGCGTCCTGCATATCGTTGTGGCGCGCGCCATGGAAATGCACGACGCAGGTACCGAAGCGGCGGCGTTCCTGCTCGTCCGGCAGGATACCGGCGTCCGCGGCGGTGTCGCTGGCCCGTATCGTCAGGACGCGGATGCCCGCCGTGCGCGGCAAGGCGACCCGTCGGCTGTCAAGGCTGATCAGGGCGGTGACGCGGGCCGGGTAGTCCGCCGCGAACTGGGCGGAACTGTCGCCGCCCAGCGAGTGCCCGACCAGCACGAGGCGTCGCCAGTCGAATTGTGGAAAGCGTGGCGCCGTTGCGTCGACCGCTGCGGCAATCGACGTCGACGTCGCCCGCGCCATGGACTGCACCTGGGGCGCGATGGGGGCATTGCGGTCCAGTTGGGCGCCGCCTGCACTGTCGCGCAGGGCCATCACCAGATAACCCATGCCGTTCAGCTGGCGGGTGACGAAGGCGTAATCGGCCCCGGCAAATCCATAGCCGGGACTCAGCACCGCAACGGGGCACGGGTTGGCGACGGTACAGGCGTCGATGGCGGCCGGCGTGTGGATGTCCACCTGCACTGCCGCCAGGGCCATGGGCATCGCGCACAGCATGGCAAGAAGGGCCGGCAAGCGGCGCATTGGATGCTGCATAAACTCCCTTGTCACGCTATGACGGCGATTCCGCCGGTTACTCGAAGGGATTGGGCGCCTTGCCGATCTTCGGCGCCGGCAAATGCTCCGGCAGTTCCTTCTGGCCTTCCAGCCGCGCCACGGCGGCACCCAGCAGCTGGTACAGCTCGCGGGCCCGGGCCAGGCCGGCCTGGTCCATCGTCAGGTCGATATCGCCGTCGATGGTAATGCGGTCCAGCCGGTTCTCGATGGTCAGGCCACCGATCTGCAGCACGTCGGCCTCGTTCGAATAGGGCTCGAATGCGATCTTCACTTCCTTCTTGCTCATCAAATCTCCTCGGTTGGACGGTCCGCCCGGTCATACAGCCGGATTACTCCTTGCGCTTGCCGCTTTTCGGCTTGGGCAGGCGCAGCATCTCGCTCTTCTGCCGGGCCGACAGCGAAGGTAGCAGATTGATGCCGATTTTGCTTTCCAATTGGGCGATCGTCATCGTCTGCACGCGCGCGCCCGGCTCGTTGGCGACGAACCAGGCGCCGCCGGCGCCCTTGCGCGGGCTCCACACGGCCTTGTACAGGTGGCTCGGCACCAGCACATTGCCCACCTTGCGCAGTTCGCCGCCGATGAAGGCCGGTCCCGTCAGCACATACAGGTCGCCCTCCTTCTTGACCATCTTGCGCACGTTCTGCTCGATGCCGGCCCAGATATGGCGGTTGTTGTCCGCGTCCTGCGGCACCATGTTCGCCAGCGTGAAGCTCTGGTACTGGCTGGCGCGGTCCGGCATGTCGCCGTTCGGCGCCATATGGCCCCGGTCGAAACCGCTGCGGGCATAGTCGGCCAGCTCGGCGCGCTGCCCTGGCGGCAGTTCCAGCTCGGGGTGGAAGGAGTTTTCGCGCGACAGGTCCTCGGCCGCTTCCAGGTTCGGCGCCGTCAGGTGCTCGGCCGACCACAGGGGCGTGCGCGTGATCCCCGAATGCATGACGCCGAAGACGTTGTAGCACAGCTCGCGCGTGGCGCGCGCCATCTTCTCGTTGACGATCTGCGGGGCCTGGCCGGAGACATAATGCTGCGGACAGGACTGGGAAGCATGGGCGGCCGACAGCAGGCCCGCTGCCAGTGCCGCGGCAGCCGCGGCGTGGATCAGTTTCTGGAACATCGAATGGATAATGGATGACAGGTGCCGCATTCTAACGGAGCGGTGCCCGGTTTGTCCTCCTTTGTCCGGGTTTGTCCTTTCTTGAACAGGCCCTGTCCGCTTCCGGACAGGCCCCGCCTCGGCCGCCCACCCCGCCTGCCATCCGCGCCGGGCACGCAACTTGCAAAGATCTGGGCACACCGCCCTTCGCTTACCCCGACAGGAATGACACAATACCGACCATGGAGAGCCGATGAACCACCCCACGATGGAGCTGTCTTGAAAAGCGCGCGCGAACTGCACGCCGCGTGGCGCGCACTGCTGGCCGAACCGGCCTACACGGCCATTGCCGTGCTGGGACTGGGCGTCGGCCTGGCCGCCTGCCTGCTGCTGCTGGGCTATGTGCGCCACGCCTTGCAGTACAACGCCGGCATCACGGGCGTCGACAGCCTGTATGTCGTCAAGCTGCGCAACAACGTCGACCCCGTCGCGCCGTGGTTCGAACAGGGCCCCCTGCTGCTGCGCGGCGTGGCGGCCCGCACGCCGGGCGTGGCCGCCGCCACGGCCTATGTGCCGGCACAGCCCAACGGCGCCGGCGTGGCCGTGCGAATCGACGGCCGGATGCAGGAACTGGCGGCACTGGCCGTGCTGCCCGGCTTTGCCGAGACACTGGGGCTGCGCGCCAGCCGCGGCAATGTCGCGGACGCGCTGCGCCGGCCCGACCGCATCGTGCTGACCGAGGATGCTGCCGTGCGCCTGTTCGGCACGGCCGACGTGCTGGAACGGGACCTGGACGTGCGCGGCAAGCTGCTGCGCGTGGGCGCGATCGTGCCGCCACGCGGGCCCAGCACGATTCCCTTCGACGCGCTGGTGAGTGTCGCCTCGCCCATCATGGACCCCGTCTTCGCCCGTGAAATGGAGGGCGCTTCGGGCTGGTGGGGCAAGATGCTGGTGCGGGTCCGGCCCGGCGCCAACGTGGCCGATATCGCCGCGGTGCTGCAGGCGGCGGCCGATGGCGCGCCCGTGCTGCATGATTATCCGCCCGAGGCCAAGGCCCGGCTGGCGGGTCGCAAGGCCTACGACATCCTGCTGGTGCCGCTGCGCCACGTCTACTTCGACACCCAGGTCGCCGCCAACCATATTTCGCAGCCGGGCGAACGGGCCGACCCCGTCGTCGTGGCGGCGCTGGGCGGCATCGCCCTGCTGATCCTGGCCCTGGCCGCGTTCAACTACGTCAACCTGGCGACCGTACGCGTGCTGCGCCGCCAGCGCGAGGTGGCGCTGCGCAAGGTGCTGGGCGCGCCGGCCGGCCGCATCGCGCTGCGCTTCCTGGCCGAGTCGCTGCTGGTGGCCCTGCTGGCAACGGCCTGCGGCCTGCTGCTGGCGTGGCTGGCGCTGCCCCAGTTCGCAGCCATGATGAACCGCGACCTGGGCAGCTTGCTGGCACCGTCCACCGTGGCCGCCGCCGTCCTGCTGGGCATCGCGCTGGGGCTGGTGACGGCCGCGTATCCGGCCTGGATCGCCGTGCGCGTGCTGCCACGCCAGGTACTGGCGGGGCGGCCCGACACGGAATCGCGCCTGGGCGCGCGCTGGCGGCGCGGCCTGACCGTGCTGCAGGTGGCCACGGCCATGGGTTTCGGCGCCGTCGCGCTGGCCATCGCGTGGCAGGCGCAGTACGCCATGGGCGCCGCGCCCGGCTTCGACCCCGCCCCGCTGCTGGTCGTCGATTTGCCGGAGCCCGACTGGAGCGAGCCGCAGGCCCGTTCCTTCGTGACGGCGCTGGCGGCGCAGCCGGGCGTGGCCGGCGTGGCCCTCAGCATGGACGCGGTCGGGCGCCGCAGGGCCTCATGGATCAACGAACTGCGGCGCCCGGGCGGGCCCAGCGCATCGATGGAGATCAAGCCCGTCAGCGCAAACTTCTTCACGCTGTACGGCGTGCAGCCCCGCCATGGCCGGCTGTTCGACGCCAGTGCGGACCGGGAAGGCGATGCACTGCCGATGGTGCTCAATGCCGTGGCGGCACGGGCGCTGGGCTTTACCGACCCGGAGGATGCTGTCGGCGCGCTGCTGCAGCAGCCGACGTGGGACGGCAAGCTGGAGCCGAAACGGGTCATCGGCATCGCGCCGGAGCTGCGCTTCCAGTCCCTGCGCGAAACGCCCCGCGCCACCGTCTACACCCTGTCGAAGGCGCAGCCGACGGTCACCGTCCGTGCCCTGCCCGGGACCGGCCTGGCGCAGCTCGAAGTGGCGGTGGCGGCCCAGTGGCCCCGCTACTTCCCGAACGCGCTGCCGAAAATGCGCCCGGCCGGCACCGTGCTGGCGGACGGGTATGCCGAGGATGCGCGGCTGGCCCGGCTGCTGGCCGCCGCCACGCTGGTCGCGCTGGGCATCGCCACCTTCGGCACGTATGCGCTGGCGGCCCACACGGTACAGCGCCGCGCGGGCGAGATCGTGCTGCGCAAGCTGCATGGCGCGCGCCGGCCGGACATCGCCATGCTGGTCGCGCGCGACATCGGCGCCCTGCTGCTGGCGGCCGGCGCCATCGGCCTGCCGCTGGCCGTGCTGGCGATCGAACGCTACCTGGCCGGCTTCGTCGAGCGGGCGCCGATGGGCTGGTGGCCGCCCGTGCTGGCACTGGCCGGCACGCTGGTGGTGGCGGCACTGGCCGCCGGCCGCCATGCCTGGCTGGCCATGGGGCTGATGCCGGCGCAGGCGCTCAGGGCGTGATGCCTGTCCCGGGCCGGCGGCCTTGCCGCGTCAGTGCAGCCGGTCCAGCGCTTCGAGCACGCCCTTGCGGTTCTTGTGCTTCGTCTCGTAGGTGCGCACCTTCCTGCGCTGGGCCGCCGTCAGGTCGGCCAGGGCGCTGCGCACCTGGGGCACCGTCAGGTGCTCGTAGTTCGTGATGGGCACGCCCCGGTCGGGCGAGGCGCCGGCGCGGTCCTTCGCCTTGGCCGTCTTCGTCTCGCCGTATTCCTTGCGCTGCTTGTTGACGATACGGGCCGCCACCTCCTCCTCGCGGCCCTTGTAGCGGCCTTCCTTCTCGAACTGCTTTTCCAGCTTGTCGTATTCGCGTTCCCGTTTCGGGCTGGCTCCACGTGGCATGTCGACCTCCGCTCTCAATAATGGGATGGCCAATGTTAGCGAAACGGCATGGCGGGCGGCGCACGGCGAGCGCCGGCACCGGTCAGAAACGCGCGATCCACCCGGCCAGGTCGGCACGCGTGGGCGCGGCCTGGGTGCGCACCAGGCGAATGGCGACGCCGTCCGGGCTGGCCGTCAGCCGCAGCGTGGTCTCGTGGCGGGCCAGCCACAGCAGCATGGCCAGCCAGAAGGCGTGGCGCGGCGAGACGGCGTGGTCCGGCGGGCATTCGAGGAATTCGGCCAGCAGGGCCGGTTCGCCAAACACGCCGCCGCCTTCCGCCACCTGGAAGGTGGCACCGACGGCTTCGGCCAGCAGCACCGGCGCGCGTTCGACCGCATCGCGGCGCCCGTCCAGCGCGGCCAGCTGCGCGCGCACGGCGCGGGCGAATGCGGCCGTCCTGAAGGCCTCGGAACTGAGCAACTCCGGGTAGTCGCCCAGCAACCACTCCGGTTGGGGCTTGACCCCGGCGCACAAGGCGCCCGACAGGTAGGCGTCCAGTGCCAGGCCTTCCGTGGCGCCCGCAAAACACAGTGCATACAGCATGCCGATGCGGCTGGCGACGATGTCGCGGCGGCGCAGGGCCAGCTTTTCGCTCAGCAGGCGGTCGTGCCGGCGCCGCAGCCGGGCCAGTTCGACGGCCTGCGTCATCTCCAGGCGCAGCACGGCGATGTCCCACGGCTTGGGCAGGTAGCGGTGGATGCGGCCCTGGTTGATGGCCTCGACCGTCTGCTCCTGCTCGGAATATGCCGTGGTCAGGATGCGCACGATATGGGGGTGGCGCTCCCACGCATGGAACAGCAGCGCATTGCCGTTCGCGCCGGGCATGCGCTGGTCCGTCACCAGAACGTCGATGCCGGCGGCGTGGCGTTCCAGCTGCGCCTTGGCCTCGTCGACGGAGGCGGCCGGCAGCACGGTGGCCTGGCCTTCCAGCGCGCGCTGGAAGTACTTGCGGGCACCCGCCTCGTCGTCGACATACAGGATCACGGGCAGGGAATGGTCAGGTGTGCTCATGGACTTCCTTTGGGGAGCGAGGCAGGCAGGTCGAAACGGAACTGGGTCAGCACGCCGGGCACGCTGTCCACGCCCAGCAGGCCGCCGTGGCGCTGCACGACGCTGTAGCAGATCGACAGCCCCAGGCCCAGGCCCTGGCCGACGCCACGCGTGGTGAAGAACGGCTCGAATACCCGGGCCAGGTGCTGCGGCGCGATGCCGGGGCCGTTGTCGGACACCGTCACCAGCACGCGCTCGCCCCGCGGCACGGCCGTTACGCCGATGCGGGGCGCGGCAGGCGCGGCGCACTGCAGCGCTGCGCCGGCATTGCCCAGCAAATTGATCAGCACCCCGACGATGGCCGCCTCGTCGCCGCGCACGTGCAAGGCGGGCGGCACGTCGCGCGCCAGGGCGATGCCACGGATTTCATGGCCGACCAGGCGCACGGCGGCGTCCAGCGCCCCGGCCAGCGCGAAGCTGGCGTCCGGCATGGGGCCTTCCTTGCGGTAGGCGAAGGTCTTCAGGTCCGACACGATGGCCTGCACCCGGGCCATGCCCTGGCGCGCATCCTCCAGGCATTCCACCAGGCGGGGGCTGGCCTGGGCGGCCGGGTCCTCCAGGGCCAGGTCCACCGCCATCTTGCAGTAGTTGACCGGGTTGTTCACCTCGTGCAGCAGGCCGGCCGCCATGGTCCCCAGCGCGGCCATTTTTTCCTGCTGCAGCATCTGGCCCTTGATGGCGGCCAGCGAGCGGTTGGTCTGGCCCAGCTCCAGATTCTTGCGGCTCACTTCATCCTTCAGCGCGAACAGCTGGCGCCGCGCCTGCTCGTTGA
The DNA here is from genome assembly GCF_009720835.1 of Pseudoduganella buxea. Classification (GTDB taxonomy): domain Bacteria; phylum Pseudomonadota; class Gammaproteobacteria; order Burkholderiales; family Burkholderiaceae_D; genus Rugamonas; species Rugamonas buxea. The sequence goes on along the minus strand of NZ_WNKZ01000098.1, from coordinate 2,428 downwards.
AATAGCTGTAGACGGTGCTGCCGACGACGGCAAAGCCGACGACGGTGCCGTGGAACAGCAGGTGGCTGGGCGAGGCGACGCCGCCGGGCCGGCCGACGCAGGCCAGCAGGTAGAGCAGCACGGTCAGCAGGCCGAAGGCCAATGTATACAGATAGCCGACCGGGAACAGGGTGCCGACGGCGAAGATGGTCAGGATCATGCCGGCGTAGAACAGCGAGGCCTCGCCCTGCGTCACATGGATCATCCACGCGATCATCAGCTGCGGGAAGGTCAGCCAGACGAAGGTGATGGCATGCACATGGCGGCAGCCGACCCGGGTGTACAGCAGGCCCAGGCCTGCCAGCACGGCCAGGCTTGTGACGACCCGCGCCCAGGCGAAGCTGGCCATCAGCTGCGGATAGATGGCATAGTCCAGCAGCACACCCGACAGCACCAGCGCGATTACCGTCACGGCGCAGGCCCGGCTGGACTTCAGGTGGTGGCCGCGCATGTCCTGGGCATAGCTGCGGCGCCGCACCGGCGGACTCATTTCCATGGGCGGGGCCTGGCTTGCGGGCGGACTTGCAGGCGGGTTTGCGCTGGGTGGTGCACGGCGGTCGGATATTCCGGATGACTTGCAGGGTTGAGGCCGAGTGTACATGCATGCGCCCGCTGCCGCAACGGCGGCCGGGGCAAGCCTTGGTACGTCACCGTACAGAACCGCCTCCCACCCCATGCCAAGCTGCGCCATGAATGGAGAATTGACATGACAGATGACAACACCGACGGCGCCGTCGATGTGCGCACCGGCCAGGCGCCGGGCAAACTGGCCCGCAACGAGTTCCACCTGAAATTCGTCGCCAGCTTCACCGATCCCCGCTTCGATCCATTGCGCACGGAGATCGGGCGGCTGGAGGACGTGGCCTGGCAAAACTACTGCGACAGCCGCAAGGCGCCCGTGACGGAAAAGGCCGGCCCCGGCTTCGCCGACCCGGACTACGACCTGTCGGTGGAGTGGAAGGCAGCCCGTGACCGGCTGCTGGCGGCCGAGGCGGTGCAGAAGAACCCGGCCACGCCATCGCGCGTGCTGCTGGTGTGCGCTTCTTCCCGCAACGACGGCACCTGCCCGGGCGAGATGTCGAAAAGCTGGCGCATGATCGACTGGGCCCGCACGGCGCTGGCCACGGAGGGTGTCGAGACGGACGTGCTGGACCTGAGCCTGACGACGTCCACCTACGCACACCACATCCACCCGTGCAAGGGTTGCGCGTCGACGGCCATGCCGCTGTGCCACTGGCCGTGCAGCTGCTACCCGAACCACAGCCTGAACCAGGTCAACGACTGGATGAACGAGATCTACGAACGGTGGGTGGCGGCGCACGGCGTGCTGATCATCACGCCGACCTACTGGTACCAGTCGCCTTCGCCGCTGAAGTCGATGATCGACCGGCTCGTGTGCGCGGACGGCGGCAACCCCGACCCCAGCAGCACACACGGCAAGAAGGCGGTGGAGGCCAAGGAGATTGAATTGGCCGGCTGGAATTATCCGAAGCACCTGGCCGGCCGTGCCTACGGCGTGGTGGTGCACGGCGACGTGGCCGGCGTCGAGGCGCAGCGGCGCAACCTGTCCGATTGGCTGGAGTGGATGGGCCTCGTCGGTGCCGGCCCGCAGGCCGTGTTCGACCGTTACGTGGGCTATTACGAGTCGTATGCGCAGAGCCACCAGACGCTGGACAAGGAAACGGCGTTCCAGGAAGAGGTGCGCAACGCTGCCCGCGCCGTGGCCCAGTGCGTGCGCGATTTGCGGGCCGGGCGCTCGCCCCGGCCGGACCGGGAACTGCGCCGGCCAAGGCCGAAATAGAAGCTCAAGCCAGCTGCTGCTCGACCAGGTCGGCGATGCGACCGGCCCGCAGCTCGGGCGTGCTGCCCGCGTGGCGGCGCGCGAAGGCCTGAGCGGCGGCGCGCCACCGCCCGTCGCCCAGCAAGGCTTGCAGCACCGGGGCCCAGTCGCCGTGCACGCGCGCGCCGTTGACGCCGCCGCCCCACCCTTCGATCCGCCGGGCCAGCAGGAACTGCTCCAGCCCCGTCGGCAGGGCCAGCACGGGTACGCCAGCCAGCAAGGCCTGCGCCATCGTGGCGCCGCCATGGCACACGCACAGCACCGCGCCTTGCAGCGCTTCGTCCAGCGCCACGGGGTGGGCCGTGTAGGCAATGGCCGGATCGTGCAGCGGTGGCTCGCGCCCGGCCGGCCCGTCCGGCAGCCAGCACAGCACACGGCAGCCCTGCTCGACCAGTGCACGCAGCACGGCGCCGGCAGCCGGGTGCTCGTGTTTCAGGCTGGCGAACACCCGCGGCCCCGTGCCGGCCGGCCATTCGAGCGGGGCGCCGCCCGCCACGGGCTGGTACAGGGGACCCAGCCACGACGCCGGCGGCCCGGCACGGCCGTAAT
>NZ_WNKZ01000097.1 GCF_009720835.1 Pseudoduganella buxea | reverse complement strand
TCGACTTGCATGTGTAAAGCATGCCGCCAGCGTTCAATCTGAGCCAGGATCAAACTCTTCAGTTTAATCTCTGTTTTTCCGATACTGCTATCGGAGGTCACTCACTCAAGAATCTGACGTTCCTCTTGCGAGGTCACGTTAAATTACTTGTGCGAGCGTTTAATGCTATATTTTGAGCATCGAGACCGAAGTCTCGGGCACATCACATCAAACGCCCACACTTATCGACTGTTGATTGTTAAAGAATTCTGCCCTAAGGCGCTTGCTGCTGGTCTTGCGACCCCGACAAATCGTTGTGTTTGTCAGCAGCAGAGAGATAAGATTATGCGGTGTTTCGTGCAGCTCGTCAACATCTCTTTTTTACTACAGCGTCGTATTCCGACGCTTTTTTGTTCAGTCCAGCACTGCCGGGCATCACTCTGCCGTTTCGCTTTACTTCACGCTACATTGCGGCAGGGACAGAATCATAACGGAGCGCCAGCCGGCGCGCAAGGCCTTTCGTATTGAAAGCGTAAATCGCCGCGACGAGGGCACAGGCGATCCAGCCGGACCATAAAGTATGGGTCAGGAAATGTGCGCCACGCAGTTGCTGCATCCAGCCCACCGCGCCGCCCAGCACCAGCATTGCAGTGCCTGTCGCGATTGCCTGGCGAGGACGGTGCGGCCACCAGAAAGCGGCGAAGGAAATGAGCCATAAAGCGCTCGATGCGTGCCCACCCGGCAGGCAATGTCCCGGCGCCACGCCTGTCGGCATCCATTCCAGCAGGCGAATATACGGGGCAGTGCCGCCATAACGCTGCAGATCCCACGGGCAATGCGAACTGCTGGCCTGTTTCAGCAGACTGATTGCCAGCGGAACCAATATGGCCGACATCGCGACCACCCGCAAGCCTGTGCGGCGCTCACCCGTCCACCCGGTGAATGGGCGACAGCCATCCCACAGCGCCAGCACCACGGCGCCCACGCCCAACGCGGAAAAAATCGCCTTCAGGATAATGTGGTTGAACTGCTCCGCGATCCACGCATGCTGCCACGGGAAGCGATGGCTGGCGGGATCGAAGGCGGCATCTGCCAGCATCAAATCGATATCGGTATTATTCCCTAGCCACAGGATGAATGCTGCAGCCAGGACGAAGCAGGCCACCATGCGCAGTGGCCGGTACCGCACCGGACGACGTTCGGTTGTTTCAGATGTCACGGGTGCAGGCGTGGGTCAGGTCGAGCTTGGGGTTGTACACGGCCGTGCTCACATCAAGTAGGCCCAGTACCGTGTGGAAGACGTTATCGTGCGAGAAGGGCTGTTCGCCGCGCGCGGCCAGGCACTGGGCGTCGATATCGAAACGCCGTCGGAAGCTGTCCGACAGCCACAGCATCATCGGCACGCTGCGCTGTTCGGCCGGCGAAATGATATAGGGCGCACCGTGCAGATACATATTCTTCTCGCCCAGCGACTCGCCATGGTCGGATACGTACAGCATCGCCGTATCGACGCCCTGCTCCGCGCCGGCGGCCCGCAGCAGGTCGATGGTCCTGGAGAGGAAGTAATCCGTATACAGGATCGAGTTGTCGTATGCGGCCACAATGGACTCGCGCGAACACTGTTCCAATTCGTTGGTCCGGCATACGGGACCGAATTCGTTGAAGGCTTGTGGATAGCGTTTCCAGTAGGCCGGCCCGTGGCTGCCCTTTTGATGGAGCACGATGACGAGATCCTTCGTTGCGTCGCGCACCAGTTGCGGCAGGTCGCGCACCAGCCGCTCGTCGTAGCACTCATCGCCGTCGCACAAGGGGTCGCCCGGTACCGCCTGCGACAGGTCCTCGTAACGCACCCGATCGCAGGCGCCCTTGCAGCCCGAATTATTATCGCGCCACAGCACATCGAAGCCGGCATGGTGCAGCACATCGAGCAGGCCTTCCTGCCGCACCGCCTTCTCCGGCGAATAATCGTCGCGGCCCAGGCCCGAGAACAGGCACGGTACCGATACCGCCGTGGCCGTGCCGCAGGAGCTGACATTGCGGAAGTTGATCAGGTCCCGCTGGCGCGCCAGCTGCGGGTTGGTCTGCCTGGCATAGCCGTTCAGCGAAAAATTCATCGCGCGCGCCGTCTCGCCGATCACGAGCACGGTGACGGTGCGCCGCCCCTGCCCCGCAGCATGCCCCCATTTGACGCCCTTGGCGGCATCCGTGCCCAGGGGCGCGACGACGACGGGCACGGCCCACTTGCGTTTCAGGTAGCCGTGCGTGGCCTGGAACATATTCGTGGGCGTGAGCAGGAAGCGCAGCTCCCGGTGTTCGCGCACGGCGGGCGCCAGCACCTTGAACAACAACAGCAGCAAGGCCGCACCGGCCAGCAGCGATCCCGCCACGATGGCGACCTTGGCCACCAGGTCGCGCCGCATTGGCCGGAACACCAGCGGCAAGTGCCACACCAGCAGTGAGGGCAGGATGCCCAGGAGGGTCACGGTTTCCGCCATCCGCCAGCTGAGCAGCTCATTGGCTTCCTTCGGATCGGTCTCGAACACGTTCTGCACCATGGAAGAATCGATGACGACGCCATACTCGTTCATGAAATAGCTGGCGGCGGAGGCGCCCAGGAACAGCGCGATCAGCACGGGCTTGATGACGAGGCGGAAGTTGAACAGGGTCAGGATGGCGTTGAACAGCAGGACCAGCAGCAAGAAGGCGCCGGCATACACGGGCACGTTGCCGAGCTGGGCACCGCCCGTGGCCGAGACGAAGGTTTTCCAGAAGCTGCCGTTATAGGCCAATACGAAAAAGGCGGACGCGCCCAGGGTCAGCTGGGGCGCGCCGACACGGGGCATGGAGAAGGATTTCACTGAGGCGGCTCCGGCAAGGACAGGCTGCCACAGTAGCGCCGCACCGGTAAACCCCGCGTCAAGCCGTCGTTAAGAGCGGGTTAACTCAGGCGGAAAGTGGATTTCGAAGCGGGTGCCACCGCCGGGCCGCTCGCGCAACAGCAAGCTTGCGCCCAGGTGGACGCAGATGCGCTGCACCAGCCCGAGCCCCAGTCCCGTGCCGGAAGAGCCCCGCGCATCAAGCGGGATCGGCTCATTGTTCAGCCGCGCCCGCGCCGCTGGCGGCAGCCCGGGTCCCGTGTCCTCGACGATAACGGCGCCGCCGGCCAGGCTGACCTCGACGACGCCGTTTTCCGTGTACTGGCAGGCATTGCGCACCAGGTTGCCGACGGCCGACAGCACCAGCTCGCGCACGCCGTGGATGGTGAAGTCGTCGCCGCCCAGGTAGCGCAGCGCCAGCGGCCGATTGGCCACCAGCGGCTGGTAGCGCAGCACCTCGGCACGGGCCAGCGCCGCTGCCGACAGGGTCGTCCACTCCAGCTGTTCGGGCGAACGGGCCAGGCGCAGCAGCATGCTCGTCACATCCGTCGCTTCGCGCGCGGCGCGATATATCCGCTCGGCCGGGGCATACAGGGCCGGCTCGCGCTCGGTCTGCGCCATCAGCACCTCGGCGGCACCGGCGATCACCGTCAGCGGCGTGCGCAGTTCATGGCTGACGTCTCCCGTGAAGAAGCGCTCGCGGTCGAGGAACTGGCGCAGTTCGTCCGTGTGGCCCGCGATGGTGCGCGCCAGCAGGCCCAGTTCGTCCGTGCGCTCCTGCAGCGGCAGCGGTTCGGCGCGGGCTCCGACGGCACCGGCCAGTTCGACGATGGGATTGACGACCCGGTTGCCGACAAAGCGGCCCAGCATCAGCGAGCAGCCGAGGAAACCGAGGAAGGCGATGCCGAACATCGAATACACCACCAGCTCGATCTGCTCATAGTCGCTGTCGTGATCGACGACGACAAAAGTGCCCAGGCTGTCCCGTCCCTTCAGCACATGCAGGTCGACGCCGTCTACCGTCACCTCCTGCACGCCCTCCGGCAGCGCGCGCAGCGAGCGGGGAATGCCTTCGCCATGGTGGAAGCTGATCCCGGCCGGCATCTCGACGGGCAGCTTGCCGGCAAAGCGGGGGCTGGCCCACGACGCCACTTCCTCCAGGCGTTCATCGACCAGGCGCACTTCGATACCCTCCACTGCCAGCGCCGCGATCACGGCGAAAAACAGCGACGAGGCGGCGGCAAAGGTCAGATAGGCAACGGTAATCCGGCGCCGCATGGAGTCAGGCTTGTTGGAAGCAGGCTTGTGCGAGGCCGGCTGGTTTTCCAGGCTCCCGTTCATGCGCCCTGGTCGTCCGTAGCGACCAGCTTGTAGCCGATACCGGAAATCGTGCGCAGCATGGAAAAGCCGAACGGCTTGTCCAGGGCCTGCCGCAGCGCGTGGATATGCACGCGCAGGGCATCGCTGTCGGGCGGATTGTCGCCCCATACTTCCTGCGCCACCGATTCGCGCGACACCACCTTCGGCGCTTCCCGCATCAGCAGCTTCAGGATGGTGTAGCCCGTCTTGGTCAGCGCCAGCGGGCGGCCGGCCCGCCGTGCCTCGAAGGTGCCCGTATCGAAGGACAGTTCGCCCACAGTCAGCACGGCACTGGCGCCATGGCTGCCGCGCGCGCGGCGTACCAGGGCCTTCAACCGCACTTCCAGCTCGACCAGCGAGAACGGCTTGACGAGGTAATCGTCGGCACCGCTGTCGAAACCGGCCACCTTGTCCTCCAGCGTGTCGCGCGCCGTCAGCATCAGCACGGGCGTGGACTTGCCCAATTCACCACGCAGCTTCTGGCACAGCTCCAGGCCGTTCAGCCCGGGCAGCATCACGTCCAGCACCACGGCGTCGTAGTCATGCTGCGCCGCCAGCGCCAGTCCGCCATAGCCGTTACCTGCCGAATCGAGCACATAGCCTTTCGGTTCCAGGAAGCCGTACAGGTTGGCGACGATGTCGGGATTGTCTTCAATGATCAGGAGGCGCATCGGGGAATTATAATTCGCTTCCGATTCCGAGCCCGCCCCAGCCATGATTCCTCATATCGTCCCCCTCGCCGACCCGCAACTGGCAGTCCGTCTGGCCCAGGCCATCGACAACAAGACCAAGCCGCTGGGCAGCCTGGGCGCGCTGGAGACGCTGGCCCGGCAGATCGGCATGATCCAGGGCACTGCCACACCGACGTTACGCGAGCCGGCCATCCTCGTCTTCGCCGCCGATCACGGCATCGTGGCCGAAGGCGTGTCGGCCTACCCGCAGGACGTCACGTGGCAGATGGTCGAGAACTTCCTGGCCGGGGGCGCGGCCATCAACGTCTTCGCCGCGCAGAACGCCTGCGCGCTGCAGGTCGTCGACGCCGGCGTGGCGCACGACTTCGGCGTGCGCGAGCGTCTGCTGGACCGCAAGGTGGCGCGCGGTACGCGCAACTTCGCCGTGGAAGCAGCCATGACGCCCGACCAATGCGCCCAGGCGCTGCGCCACGGCATGGACCTGATCGACGCCCTGCCCGGCAATGTCGTCGGCTTCGGCGAGATGGGCATCGGGAACACGACCGCTGCGGCGGCGCTGATGCACAAGCTGACCGGCATCGCCGTTGCTGCCTGCGTCGGTGCCGGCACCGGCTTGAGCCCCGAGGGCGTGCTGCACAAGGGCCGCGTCATCGAGGCGGCCGTACAGCGCCATGCCGGCGTCGACGCGCCGCTGGACGTGCTGGCCACCTTCGGCGGCTTCGAGATCGCCATGATGGCCGGCGCCATGCTGCGTGCGGCCGAGCGCCGTATGGTGCTGCTGATCGACGGCTTCATCGTCACCAGCGCGCTGCTGGTGGCGGCGCGGCTGCAGCCGGCCATCCTGGACTACTGCGTGTTCGCCCACTGCTCGGATGAAAACGGCCACCGCCGCATGCTCGACACGCTCGGCGCCACGCCGCTGCTGAACCTGGACCTGCGCCTGGGCGAAGGCACGGGCTGCGCGCTGGCCCTGCCGCTGCTGCACGCGGCCGTCAATTTCCTCGACCGCATGGCCACGTTCGCATCGGCCCAGGTCAGCGAACAGTCGGCCTGACCGTGCACCAGCTGCGGCTGTTCTTCACGGCGCTGCAGTTCTTCACGCGCCTGCCGATCCCACGCTGGGTCGGCTTCGAGCCGGATTGGCTGCACCACGCCTCGCGCTACTTCCCGCTGGTGGGCCTGGTCGTCGGCGCGGCCACCGCCGCCGTCTACTGGGTAGCTTGCCTGGTCCTGCCGCCGGCGCTGGCCGTGCTGCTCTCCACTGCCGCCGGTATCTATATGACGGGCGCCTTCCACGAAGACGGTTTCGCCGACGCCTGCGATGGCCTGGGCGGCGGCGTCACCCGTGAGCGGGCGCTGGAAATCATGAAGGATTCGCGCATCGGTGCCTATGGCGCCATCGGCATCGGGCTGCTGCTGGCCGTGAAGTGCGCGGCCCTGGCCCACCTGCCGCCGCTGGCTGCAGTCGCCGCACTGGTGTGCGCCCATCCCCTGTCGCGCCTGATGGCGGCAAGCCTGATCTGGCGGATGGACTATGCCCGCGCCGAAGGCAAGGCAAAGCCGATGGCCCAGCAGATGAGCGGCGCGGAATTCGCCATTGCCACGGCCTGCTGCATTCCCCCCCTGCTGCTGGCAGCCGGTACGGGTTGGCTGGCGTGGCCGCAACTGGCCGGCGGCACCATGGCAATGGCTCTTGTTGCGTACTGGTTCGCGTGCAAGTGCGCCACGCGCCTGGGCGGCTACACGGGCGACTGCCTGGGCGCCGTGCAGCAGCTGTGCGAGGCGGTGTTCTATATTTGCCTGCTGGCCGCGTGGCGCTGACATGGAGCTGATCCTGATCCGCCACCCCCGCCCCCTGGTGCCCGCCGGGATCTGCTACGGCAGCAGCGACGTGGCCGTGGCCGACGAGGAACTGGCCGCCGTCCACGCCCCGCTCCAGCCCATGCTGGCCGAGCTGCCGCCAGGGACGCCCTTGTTCAGCAGTCCGCTGCAGCGGTGCGCCGCGCTGGCCCGGCTGTTGTCGCCCTGCCCCGTCTTCGACGCCCGCCTGGCCGAGATGGATTTCGGCGGCTGGGAGCTGCGCGGCTGGGACGAAATCGGCCGCGACGACGTCGATGCCTGGGCCGGCGACCTGCTGCACTACCGCCCCGGCGGCGGCGAAACCGTGCTGGAAGTTGCGCAGCGCGTCGCCGGGGCGCTGGCCGCGATCCGCGCCTGCGGCGCCGAGCGCGCGGTGGTGGTCTGCCATGCCGGCACGATCCGGCTGCTCCAGGCGATGGCCGATGGCACGCCGTTCGAACACGCGGCATTGGCGGCGGCCGCCACGCCCAACCGGATCGGCTACGGCGCGGTGGTGCGCCTGCACCCAGGTGCCATGCCGGCTTAATACTCGTATAATGACGGGGTTTTGGTGCCCGCGTCCGTATCTCGGACGCAGTTAAACGGGAAATACGAAGCCGCCCCGGCGGCCAACGTATGCTGCCCCCGCAACGGTAAGCAGGCCGCCGCGCGCGTCAAGCGCGGCAGCGCTCTCCAGCAGCCACTGTGCACTCTCGACCGCATCGCGCCGGCCGAATACGCATGGGAAGGTGAGAGCGTCACGCCTGCCAGCCCGGATACCGGCCAGGACTCAGGTGGAGGCGCGCCGATCGCGCGCGCTTCTGTTCCATTCGGCCTGCGGGGAAGCGGGCCGGTGCTCATTGAAGAAGATTTACATGACCTCTCCCGTACCAACCCAGGCGGCCTTCGCCGCGCTGGCGCTCGCCTTTGCCGCGCCAGCCGCAGTCGCCCAGGCAACCGCCATCGATTCCGTCATCGTCACCGCCAGCCGCACGCCGCAACTGGCCAGTGAAGTCATCAGCGATACGCTGACGATTTCGGCCCAGGACATCGCCAACGCCGGCGTCGGCTCGCTGACGGAACTGCTGCAGCGCCAGCGCGGCATCGAAATCACGGGCAACGGCGGCCCCGGTACCAATTCGAGCGTGCTGCTGCGCGGCGCCGCCGCCAACCAGAGCATCGTGCTGGTGGACGGCGTCCGCATCGGCTCCGTCTCCGGCGGCGCCGCCAGCTGGAACGCCATTCCCCTGTCGGCCATCGACCATATCGAAATCGTCTACGGACCGCTGAGCACCCTGTACGGTGCCGACGCCATTGGCGGCGTGATCCACCTGTTCACGAAGAAGGGCAAGGGCGCGCCGGCCGTGACGGCCTTCGTCGGCGGCGGCAGCGATGCCACCTACGAAGCCGACGCGGCCATCTCCGGCGGCACGGACAAGGTCAGCTACTCGCTCTCCGTCGGCAAGGAGCTGTCGGAAGGCTTCTCGTCCACCCGCAAGGGCTCGTCCAGCTTCAATCCCGACGACGATGGCTACAACCGCAAGAGCGCGGCCGGCCAGGTCGCCGTGCAGCTGGCGCCCGGCCACGAGATTGGCGGCGTCTTCCTGTACAGCGACACCGTCGCCGACTACGACAGCGGCAGCTTCGATGCGTACAGCACGCAGCGCCAGAGCACCATCGCGGCCTACTCGCGCAACCGCATCCTGCCGAATTGGACGATGTACGTGCAGGCCGCCCAGTCGCGCGACAAGTCCGGCTCCTTCTACGCGCCAGGCCCCTTCGGCGGCAGCCAGATCGACTCGACGCAGACCATGTTCACGTGGCAGAACGATATCCGCATCGGCGCGGACAACCTGCAACTGCTGGCCGAGCACCGCAAGGAAGAAGCGGACGGCAACAACGCGGACCTGAACCGCGAACGCAATACGCGCTCGTTCGCCGCCACGTACAGCCTGAAACGGGGCCCGCACCTGGTGAACCTGGGCGCACGCACGGACGACAGCTCGCAGTACGGCACCCACAACACGGGCTCGGTGGGCTACGGCTACCGCATCAGCCAGGTCCTGCGCGTCAACGCCAGCTACGGCACCAGCTTCCGCGCGCCCACTTTCAACGAGCTGTATTACTCGGGGTACGGCAATGAAGCGAACCGTCCGGAAGAAGGCCGCAACAAGGAAATCGGCCTGCACTACGACGACGGCACCACGCAGCTGGCCGCCACCTACTTCCACAACAAGCTGACGGACCTGCTGGTCAACACGGTACCGTGCCCGCTGGCGAGCACGCCGGAAGATGACTATCGCTGGGGTTGCGCCTACAACGTCAACCGGGGCGTGCTGGAAGGCCTGACCCTGAGCGCGCAGCGCGCCTTCGGCCCGTTCACGGTATCGGCCAATGCCGACTTCCAGGACCCGCGCGACGAAACCACCGGCAAGTCGCTGCAGCGCCGCGCCCGCCGCCATGCCAACGTCACGGTCGAATACACCAACGGCCCCCTGGCCGGCGGCGTCGAGTGGCACCTGTCATCGTCGCGCTTCGACGATGCGGCCAACCGCAACCGCCTGGCCGGCTATGGCACCGTCAACCTGTTCGCCACCTACCAGGTGGCGCGCGACTGGTCGGTGCTGGTCCGCTGGAATAACATCGCCGACCGCAATTACGAACTGGCGCGTTACTACCAGACGGCCGGCTCGACGGCGTTTGCCGGCGTGCGCTACGGCTTTAAGTAAATGCGTCAAGCAAGGTTCGAAGCAAGGATTTTGCATAACGTCGCACCATTGCCGTAAGCTGCCGGGGCCGGTCCCCGGCAGTGCCGTATCTATATAGAATTCAAGGCAGCCATGCATCCAACCTCCGCCAACCTGCGCGCGCGAGCCGGCATCATCATCGGCGGCCTGCTGCTGGCCTGCGTCGGCAGCGTGCTGTTCGCGGGGATGACGGGCTCCGTGTCGATTCCGCTGGCCGATATTCCCGGCGCGCTCGACGAACTGCTGCACCACCGCGCCGATTCCCTCGCCGCCACCCTGCTCGACCTGCGCGCCAGCCGCGCGCTGACGGCCTTCGTGACGGGCGCCGCCCTGTCGCTGGCCGGCGTCATGATGCAGGCGCTGCTGCGCAACCCCCTGGCCGACCCCTACGTACTGGGCATTTCCGCCGGCTCGGCTGTCGGCGCACTGGCCGCCATGGTGGCGGCCTGCGCCACCTGGGCCGTCGACGCGGCCGCCTTTGCCGGCGCCGTTGTCATTTCGATGCTGCTCTACCTGCTGGCGCGCCGCGACCTGCGAAGCGGCAGCGCGGCCGAAGGCGGCACCGCCCTGCTGCTGCTGACGGGCGTGATCCTTTCCTCGGCCGGCTCCGCGCTGGTCACCTTGATGCTGTCGATCGCGTCGGAAAACCAGCTGCGCGGCATGGTCTTCTGGCTGATCGGCGACCTGTCCGGCGCGCCCCTGCGTGCCCTGCCCTGGCTGGTGCTGGCCGGCGGCCTGCTGTTCGCGCTGCGCTCGGCGCGGGCAATGAACGTGCTGGCCCTGCATGCGGAAGCGGCGGCCACCCTGGGCATCCGGGTTGGCTTGCTGCGCAAGGGCCTGTTCTTCATTTCCGGCCTGCTGACGGCCAGCGCCGTCACCACGGCCGGCAGCATCGGCTTCGTCGGCCTGATCGTGCCGCATGCCTGCCGTTTCGCCTTCGGCCCGGACCACCGCGTGCTGATTCCCGCCGCCACGCTGGCCGGCGGCGCCTACCTGGTACTGACCGATACCCTGGCGCGCACCATCATCGCGCCGCAGCAGCTGCCCGTGGGCGTGATCACGGCGTTGATCGGCACCCCTGTCTTCCTGTACCAGCTGCACCGGCTGAGGAAATGATGCTCGCCACCGAACACCTGCAACTGCGCGTCGGCGTGCGCACCCTGGTCGCCGACCTGGACTGGCGCGTGGGCGCCGGCGAATGCTGGAGCATCATCGGCCGCAACGGCGCCGGCAAGAGCACACTGATGCGCGCCCTCGCCGGGCTGCGCGATCCGGACGGCGGCCGCGTGCTGATCGGCGGCCGGCCGCTGGCGGCGTGGCCGCTGGAGCAGCTGGCGCGCCAGCGCGCATTCCTGGCCCAGTCGCGCAGCGATGCTTTTGCCTACACCGTCATCGAGACCGTGCTGTCGGCGCGCCACCCCTACCATAGCAACAGCTATTGGGAAAACAGCGACGACCACCGCATCGCCCTGCAGGCGCTGGCGTCGATGGAAGTGGACGACCTGGCCGGGCGGGACGTACGCACCCTGTCCGGCGGCGAGCGCCAGCGCGTGGCCATTGCCGCGCTGCTGGCCCAGGATACGCCGCTGCTGCTGCTGGACGAACCGGCCAATGCGCTGGACCTGGCGCACCAGGTCAGCGTCATGGGCCTGCTGGCGAAGCTGTGCCGCCAGCAGGGCAAGACGGTCGTCATGATCGGCCACGACCTGAGTTTGGCGCACGGCATTTCCACCCATGCCCTGCTGCTGATGGGCGACGGGCGCTGGCTGGCCGGCGCGCGCGACGACGTCATGCAGGCGCCCATCCTCAGCCAATACCTGCATCATCCCATCGACGTGCTCCGGCACGGCAACCGCAGCATCTTCATTCCCCGCGAGGCCCAAATATGAACGACCTGACACCGGAACAAACCGCCGCGCTCAACGAGCGCCATCGCGTGCGCATGGAGCGCAAGAAGGCCATCGTCGACGCCAATATCGCCGCGGCCGACAAGGCCATCGGCATCATCATCGTCAACACCGGCAACGGCAAGGGCAAGAGCTCCAGCGGCTTCGGCATGGTGGCGCGGGCGCTGGGCCACGGCATGAAGGTCGGCGTGGTCCAGTTCATCAAGGGCGCCATGTCGACGGGCGAGGAGAAGTTCCTGCGCCGCTTCCCCGACGAAGTCGAGTTCCACGCCATGGGCGAGGGCTATACGTGGGATACGCAGGACCGCGAACGCGATATCGAGAAAGCCACGGCCGCATGGGAACAGGCCAAGGCCTTCCTGGCCGATCCGGCCTATGGCCTGGTGCTGCTCGATGAACTCAATATTGCCCTGAAGTACCGCTACCTGGACGTCGACACCGTCATCGGCGACCTGCTCGACCGGCCCGAAATGCAGCACGTCGTCGTCACCGGCCGCGGCGCGCCGCCGGAACTGGTGGCGGTGGCCGACACGGTCACGGAAATGAACGTCGTCAAGCACGCGTTCAAGGCCGGTATCGCCGCCCAAGCAGGCACGGAGTTCTGATGGCCGCCCGCGCCGTACTGATTGCCGCCGTCTCGTCCGGCCAGGGCAAGACCACCGTCACGGCGGCGCTGGCGAGAAAGCTCGTACAGCAGGGCCAGCGCGTGCGCGTCTTCAAATGCGGGCCGGATTTCATCGACCCGATGCTGCTGGCGCGCGCCAGCGGTGCGCCGGTCGAAACGCTGGACCTGTGGATGGTTGGCCGCGAGCGCTGCCACCGGCTGCTGGCCCAGGCGGCCCAGGAGGCCGATGCCATCCTGATCGAAGGCGTGATGGGCCTGTACGACGGCACACCGTCGGCGGCCGACCTGGCGCGCGAGTTCTGCGTGCCCGTGCTGACCGTCATCGATGCGGGCGCGATGGCGCAGACGGCCGGCGCCCTGGTGCACGGCCTGCGCGACTACGGCCCCGTCGACCTGGCCGGCGTCATCGCCAACCGGGTCGGCAGCGCCGGCCATGCCGCCATGGTGCAGGCTTCGCTGCGCGGCATTCCCCTGTTCGGCACCTTGCCGAAGCAGGGCCGCTCGCTGCCGGAACGGCACCTGGGGCTGGTCCTGCCGGACGAGGTGGAAGGCATCGACGCGCTCCTCGACGAGCTGGCGGCGCAGCTGGACTTCGACGCCGCGGCGTGGGAAGCGCTGGCGCCCGTCACGTTCGAGCCGCCCGCGCCGGAAGCCCCGCTGGCCCCTGCCCTGGCCGGCAAGACGATCGCCATCGCGCGCGACGAGTCCTTCCTGTTCGTCTACACGGCCAACAAGCTGCTGCTGCAAGGGCTGGGCGCCCGGCTGGTGTACTTCTCGCCGCTGGCGGACGAGCCGGTGCCGGCCGATGCGGATGCGGTGTACCTGCCGGGCGGCTATCCCGAGCTGCACTGCGAACGCCTTTCCGGAGCGGGAGCATGGCGCGCCTCGATCCGCGCCGCGCATGCAGCCGGCAAGCCGATCGTGGCCGAATGCGGCGGCATGATGGCGCTGGCCGACGCGCTGGCCGACGGCGCGGACCACGACTGGCCGATGGCGGGCCTGCTGCCGGGTAAGGTCACGGTACAGAAGCGCCTGGCCGGCCTGGGTCCGCAGGCGATGCCGACGGCGCAGGGAACGCTGCGCGGCCATACCTTCCACTACTCGCGACTCGACACGGATGCCCCGGTTGCCACGTACACGAACAAGAACCCGTCGGGTGCGCAAGGCGAAGCCGTGTACCGGGTCGGCTCGCTGACGGCGTCGTACTTCCACGGCTACTTCCCCTCGAATCCGGTGGCCGTAGCCGCGATGTTCCTGGGGGAGGCGGCGTGACGCGCACGCTGGTCCTGGGCGGCGCCCGTTCCGGCAAGAGCGCCCACGCGGAGATGCTGGCGGCGCAGTCGGGCAAGGAAGTGGTGTATATCGCCACGGCCGCTGGCGGCGATGGCGAAATGGCCAGTCGCATCGCCCAGCACCGCGCCCAGCGCCCGGCGCACTGGACGACGGTCGAGGAAAGGCTGGCCCTGGCCGATGCGCTCGCGACCTGGCGCGCACCGGACCGCGTGGTGCTGGTCGACTGCCTGACGCTGTGGCTCAGCAACCTGCTGTTCGAGGACGGTACCGTGTATCCGGACGTCGGGACCATCGAGCTGCCGGCCCGCTTTCATGCCGGACGCGCGGCCCTGCTGGCGGAGTTGGCGCAGCCGCGTGGCGACGTGATCCTTGTGTCGAACGAAGTGGGCATGGGGATCGTGCCTTTCGGGGCCATCACGCGCGCCTACACGGATGAAGCGGGCCGGCTGAACCAGGCCGTGGCGGCGCGGTGCGACCGGGCTATCTTCGTTGCCGCCGGCCTGCCCCTGTACCTGAAAGGCGCCCCATGCTGAGCGGCCTGTCGTGGCCCGTCGTCGCAGCCCTGCTGCTGGCCGGCGTCGTGCTGGACCTGCTGCTGGGCGAGACGCGCCGCTTGCACCCGCTGGTCGGCTTTGGCAACCTGGCGTCGAGCATCGAGCGCCGGCTGAACCGGGGCAAGGCGCGGCTGGCGCGCGGGGCGCTGGGCTGGATGCTGGCCGTGCTGCCGATTACCGCCTTGGCGGGCTGGCTGTGCGACGCTTCGGCCGTCGGCCTGGCGCTGCACGCTGTGCTGCTGTACCTGTGCATCGGACTGCGCAGCCTGCGCGAGCATAACCTGCCGATCGCCGGTGCGCTGGCGGCCGGCGACCTGCCGCGCGCGCGTTTTCTGACTTCAATGATCGTCAGCCGCGATACCGCCGATGCGGGCGAAGCCGACCTGGCCAAGGCCAGTGCCGAGTCGCTGCTGGAAAACGGTAACGACGCCGTCTTCGGCACGCTGTTCTGGTTCGCCGTTGCCGGCGGGCCGGGCGCCGTGCTGTTCCGGCTTGCCAATACCCTCGATGCGATGTGGGGCTACCGCAACGCGCGCTTCCTGTATTTCGGCCGCGTGGCAGCGCGCATCGACGATGCCTTGAATTATGTGCCGGCGCGACTGACCGCGATGTCGTACGTGCTGCTGGCACCGACGATGGCGGGCAAGCGGCGCGCATGGCAGTGCTGGCGCACCCAGGCGCCCGCGTGGAGCAGCCCGAACGCGGGGCCGGTGATGTCCAGCGGCGCGGGCGCCCTGTGCCTGGCACTGGGCGGGGCGGCGACGTATGACGGCGAAGTGGAGCAACGCCCGCCGCTGGGCAGCGGCGCGCCCGCGCAGGCCACCGATATCGTCCGCGCCTGGCAGCTGGTGCGGCGCACGGCCATGCTGTGGCTGGGTTGCTCGGCGATGGCTGCCCTCCTTATATTAGGAGCGCGGCATGCCTGAACACGGCGGCAACCTGCGTGAGGCGGCCCGCGTGTACGGCCGGGACGACTGGATCGACCTGTCGGCCGGCCTGAATCCGGCCTGGTATCCGGCGCCGGCCCTGGCGGACAATGCGTGGCACCGGCTGCCCGAGCCCGATCCCGCCCTGGCGGCGGCCGCCTGCGCCTATTATGGCGCGCCCCACATGCTGGCGGTGGCAGGCACCCAGGCCGCCATCCAGGCGCTGCCCCGGCTGCGGGGCCCATCGGTCGTCGTCATCGCCGCGCCGTCTTATGCGGAGCATTTTCATCACTGGTCCCAGCACGGCCACATGGCCACGCAAGTGTCATACGGCGACCTGGCCGGCACCGTGCACGATGCAGACGTGATGGTAGTCTGCAATCCGAACAACCCAACCGGCGCGACGGTGCCGCGGGCGCAGCTGCTGGAATGGGCGGAGCTTCTGCACCGGCGCGGCGGCTGGCTGGTGGTCGACGAGGCGTTCGGCGACACGGATGGCGCCAACAGCGTGGCCGATTGCGCCGGCAGGCCGGGTTTGGTCGTGCTGCGCTCCGTCGGCAAGTTCTTCGGTCTGGCCGGCGTGCGCCTGGGCTTCGTCGCGGCGCAGCCGGCGCTGCTGGCGGCGCTGGACGAACTGCTGGGACCATGGCAGGTCAGCGGCCCGGCCCAGCAGATCGGCAAGGCAGCGCTGCTGGACCGGCCATGGCAGGAAAGTACGCAGGAGAGACTGCGTCAGGGCGGCCAGCGCCTGCGGGCACTGCTGGCCAGCCACGGCATTGCATCGGCCGGCACGGCGCTGTTCCAGTGGTGGCCCGAAGCTCAGCCGGAAGCGTTTCACGAGCATATGGCGCGGCGCGGCATCTGGGTGCGGCTGTTCCGCGACGGCCCGCGCGGCATCCGCCTCGGACTGCCCCCGCATGAAGAGGCGTGGTCGCGCCTGGAGGAAGCATTGAACCAATGGACAAGGAAACCGGAATGAAGAAGCTCCTGCTGGCGACAGCATTGATGGCCGCAAACTGCGCCCAGGCCGCCGTCACCGTGCGCGACGACGATGGCCAGCTGGTCACCCTGGCCAGGCCGGCGCAACGCGTGATCTCCATGGCGCCCCACGTGACGGAACTGCTGTTCGCCGCCGGCGGGGGCGATCGCATCGTCGGCGCCGTCGACTACAGCGATTATCCGGAGGCGGCCAAGGCCATCCCCCGCGTGGGCAGCAACCGCGAGGTCGATATCGAACGGGTCCTGTCGCTCAAGCCGGATCTGATCGTCGTGTGGCGTCACGGCAGCTCGGAGCGCCAGATCGACCTGCTGCGCCAGTTGAACATCCCCCTGTACCACAGCGAACCGAAGAAGCTCGATGCCATCGCCGACAATGTCGTCAACATGGGCAAGCTGCTGGGCACCGGGACGGCGGCCAACGCGGCGGCCCAGGACCTGCGCCAGAAGCTGGCGGCGCTGCGGGCGCGTTATGCCAACCGCCCGCCGATGCGGGTTTTCTACCAGGTGTGGGACAAGCCGCTCTACACACTCAACGGCGCCCACATCGTCAGCGATGCACTGAAGGTGTGCGGCGGCGAGAACATCTTCGCCAGCCAGAAGGTGACGGCGCCCGTCGTCAGCACGGAAGCGGTGCTGCAGGCCGATCCCGAAGCCGTGTTCAGCACGGCGGAAAAGGAACAGGGCGGCGCGGGGCTGTGGCGCAAGTATCCGAACATGAAGGCGACCCGCCAGGGCAACCTGTTCACCATCGACGGTCACCTGGTGAACCGGGCCGGCCCGCGCATGATCCAGGGGACGGCATCGCTGTGCGAACTGCTGGAGACGGCGCGCCAGCGCCGCAAGGACTGACATGCGCTTCCCCTTCCCGACCTTGATGGTACAAGGCACCACGTCCGATGCAGGCAAGAGCACCGTGGTGGCCGCGCTGTGCCGCCTGCTCAAGCGCCAGGGCGTGGCCGTGGTGCCGTTCAAGCCGCAGAACATGGCGCTCAACAGCGCCGTTACGGCGGACGGCGGCGAGATCGGCCGGGCCCAGGCCCTGCAGGCCGTGGCCGCCGGCGTGGCGCCCCATACGGACATGAACCCCGTGCTGCTGAAGCCTTCCAGCGACACGGGCGCCCAGGTGATCATTCACGGCAAGGTGCGCTCCGAAATGAACGCGCGCGACTACCACCAGTACAAGACGGTGGCGATGGCCGCCGTGCTGGAATCGCATGCGCGGCTGCTGCGGCAGTACGAGGCCGTGATCGTCGAAGGCGCCGGCAGCCCCGCCGAGATCAACCTGCGCGACCGCGATATCGCCAATATGGGCTTTGCCGAGGCGGTGGATTGCCCAGTCGTGCTGGTTGCCGATATCGACCGCGGCGGCGTGTTCGCCCATATCGTCGGCACCCTGTCCTGCCTGTCCGAGAGCGAGCAGCAGCGCATCATCGGCTTCGTGATCAACCGCTTCCGCGGCGATATCAGCCTGCTGGAACCCGGCCTGGAATGGCTGGAACGGCAGACGGGCAAGCCTGTGCTGGCCGTGCTGCCTTACCTGCATGGCCTGTTCCTGGATGCGGAAGACGCCGTGCAGGCGGTGCAGGCCGAGCGCGGCGCCTTCCGCGTCGTCGTGCCCAGCCTGCCGCGCATGAGCAATCACACGGATTTCGATGCACTGCGCGCGCATCCGGATGTTGACCTGCAGTTCATTCGCGCCGGCGAGCCGGTGCCGGCGGCCGATCTGATCATCCTCCCCGGCAGCAAGAACACGCGCGGCGACCTGGCGTGGCTGACGACGCACGGCTGGCCGGAGCGGATTGCCCGGCACCTGCGCTACGGCGGCAAGGTGATCGGCGTGTGCGGCGGCTTCCAGATGCTGGGCCTTTCGGTGCGCGACCCCTATGGCGTCGAAGGCACGGCGGGCGAATCGGCCGGCCTCGGGCTGCTCGACATGGTGACCATCCTGACGCAGGAAAAGCGGCTGGAGCAGGTCAGCGGCGAGTGCGTGTTCGCCGAAGCGACGGTGGCGGGCTATGAAATCCATATGGGGGTGTCGACCGGCGATGCCCTCGAGCGTCCGGCGTTTCGCATCGATGGCCGGCCCGAAGGCGCCCGCTCGTTTGACGACCAGGTATTGGGCACCTACCTGCATGGGCTGTTCGACACGCCGCAGGCCTGCGGCGCCTTACTGCGCTGGGCGGGCCTGGATTCGGCGCACGTGCTCGATACGGCGGCACTGCGCGAGGCCAGCCTGGAACGCCTGGCCGATGCGACGCAACCGTTGATGGATGCGCTGCTCTCCCTGAAGCGGTAGCGAGGCGCGACACGGCGCGAGGGCGGCTTCGCCGTTTTCGCGTTTGTGCAACAATCGGGACAGTTCCCCACCGTTGCCATCCATGTCCAGCACCGAGAACACCAAACGCTATCTTCCCTGGGTCGTCGCCACGGCCCTGTTCATGGAGCAGCTCGACTCCACCATCGTCAACACGGCCATCCCCAGCATGGCGGCCAGCCTGCAGGTCACGCCACTGAGCCTGAAGGCCGTTGTTACCAGCTATATCCTGAGCCTGGCCGTGGCCATTCCGGTCAGCGGCTGGATGGCAGACCGCTACGGCACCCGACGCGTGTTCATGAGCGCCATCGCCGTCTTCACGATCGCCTCCGTGCTGTGCGGCCTGTCCGTGAACTCGCCGATGCTGGTCGCGGCGCGGCTGCTGCAGGGCTTCGGCGCGGCGATGATGATGCCGGTCGGTCGCCTGGCTATCATCCGCACCTTTCCCAAGGCCGAACTGCTGTCGGCGATGAACTTCGTGATCATCCCCGCGCTCATCGGCCCCCTGCTCGGTCCCACCGTGGGTGGCCTGATCGTGCACTGGATGTCCTGGCGCGAGATCTTCTTCATCAACGTGCCGGTCGGCCTCGCGGCGATCTGGCTGGCGCACAAGCACATGCCGGACTATCACGGCGACGGTCCCCGCCCCCTCGACGTCATCGGACTGATCCTGTTTGGCACCGGCGTGGCGCTGCTGTCATGGCTGCTGGAAGTGTTCGGTGAGCACAAGCTCGATGTGACGTCGGCCGCCGTGCTGCTTTTCATCTCGATCAGCCTCCTGGCGGCCTATGCGTGGCACGCCGGCCGCGAGGAGCATCCCCTGCTGCGCTTGGCCCTGTTCAGGATCCGCACCTTCCGCGTGTCGGTGCTTGGCGGCTTCGTCACGCGCCTGGGTGTGGGTGGCCTGCCGTTCCTGCTGCCATTGCTGTATCAGCTAGGACTGGGTCTGCCGGCATGGCAATCGGGCCTGTTGATGATGCCGTCCGCCGCCGCCGCGATGGGCATGAAGTTCATCTCAGTGCGGGTGTTGAACCGCTTCGGCTACCGGCAAGTGCTGGTGGTGAACACGGTGCTGATCGGTGTGACGATCGCCATGTACTCGTTCGTCCAGGTGGGCACGCCGGTGTATGCCATCGTCGCCATCAGCCTGTGCCTGGGCTTCTTCAATTCGCTGCAGTTCTCCAGCATGAACAGCATTGCCTATGCCGATGTCGAGCGGGGCGACTCCAGCATGGCCAGCACGATGGCCAGTTCGATGCAGCAGCTGTCCGTCAGCTTCGGCCTGGCTTTCGGCTCGCTGCTGACGGGCTGGTACCTGGGCGACATGCCGCAGACCGACCGCGTCGTGCTGGCAGGTGCCCTGCACCACGCGTTCCTGACGCTGGCAGGCGTGACGATCCTGTCGTCGCTGACGTTCTGGACCCTGAAGAAGGAAGACGGCGAAAGCATCAGCCGCGGCAGCAGGGTGGTGTCGCCGCCCGTGCAGCAGAACCTGAAATCTTCGGACGCGGCCGAGTAGGCCAGTTCTAGCTGCATGAAACCGGCTATCCAATGCAAAAAGCCCCGCCGGGATCACCCGGCGGGGCTTTGCTAATTACTAGTCTGACGATAACCTACTTTCACACTGGTTGCAGCACTATCATCGGCGCAAAATCGTTTCACGGTCCTGTTCGGGATGGGAAGGGGTGGGACCGATTTGCTATGGTCATCAGACTTGACCTGTTGGCTCGCGCATCTGGCGCGGTGCCGAATTCTAATTACATACCTGTACAGCTGAACTTCAAAGTGAAAAAGCCCGCTGCTTGCACAGCGGGCTTCCTCGGAATAACAGCCTGACGATAACCTACTTTCACACTGGTTGCAGCACTATCATCGGCGCAAAGTCGTTTCACGGTCCTGTTCGGGATGGGAAGGGGTGGGACCGACTTGCTATGGTCATCAGGCATGACTT
>NZ_WNKZ01000096.1 GCF_009720835.1 Pseudoduganella buxea | reverse complement strand
CGTCCGCACCGCCGCGTACTCGTCGATTTCCATGCTCACCTCCGTCTTGGCTAATGCCAACTTACGGTATGACAATGGTCGAGCCAAAAAGTTCCTTGCGACCGGGGCACAGCGCCTTTTTTTTCGCGCCGCACTTCGGTGTCAGACACTTTCGAATCCGCTGAGCCGCCGCGGCGGCGCCTCAGCGTGCCGTCGTAAAACGGAAGGTGGTCACGGACCGGAACACCTCGCCCGGATACAGTGCCGTGGTCGGGAACGCCGGCTGGTTCGGACTGTCCGGCAGGTGCTGGGTTTCGAAGGCGAAGCCGTCGTAGCGCTGGTACGCGCGCCCCATGCTGCCCTCCGCGCTGCCACGCTCGCCACCATCGAAAGCATTGCCGGTGTAGAACTGCACGGATGGCTCCGTCGTGCTGATTTCCATGCGCCGGCCGCTGGCCGTGTCCTCCACCGCCGCCACCATGGCCAACCGGCCCACGGGCTTGGCGAAGACCAGGCTGTGATCGAAGCCGGCCGGCTCGCCCAGCAGGGCGTCACCGGCGCGCAGGCGTGCGGCGGCGCTGGCGCCCTGGCGGAAGTCCAGCACCGTGCCGGCCACGCTGGCCAGCTCCCCGGTCGGCACGCGCTTCGCATCCGTGACGGCATGGCGGTCGGCGGCGATCTGGAAGCGGTGCGTGTCGATGCCCGCGCTGCCTGCACCCGCCAGGTTGAAGTAGGCGTGATTGGTCAGGTTGATGACGGTCGGCGCGTCCGTCACGGCCTCGTATTCGATGCGCAGTTCGTCGCGCGCGCGCAGCAGCCGGTAGGTCACGTTGACGGTGAGCCGGCCGGGAAAGGCCTGGTCGCCGTCGGGGCTGACCAGGGTATAGACCGAGCCGATCGAGGCGCTGTCGGCGAAATCGCGGCGGCGCCACAGGCGCTGTTCGTAGCCGGGCGGGCCGCCATGCACGGTGATGCCGCGCGCGTTGGGCTGCAGCCGCACGGTCTTGCCGTCCAGGGTATAGCGCGCCCCGCCGATGCGACCGGCGTAGCGGCCGATGATGGCGGCGTGCTTGCGCGTGCTGCGCTGGTAGGCCGCCAGATCCGGCAGGTCGAGGATGACGTTGCGGCGCCGGCCATGCCGGTCCGCCACGGTGGCGGCGACGATGGTGGCACCGTAGTCGATATAGGCGAGCTGCATGCCGCGGTCGTTGGTCAAGGTGACCTTCTCGACGGCGGCACCGTTGGCCAGCGTGCCGTATGGCTGGACGGCAATGCCGGTGCAGCGGCCCTGCCCTGCCGCCGCCAGCAAGGCCAGGAGCAGGCAGGTGCGTGTCACAGGTCGGTGATCTCTTTGTAGCGTGGCACCAGGGTCTTCATCACGCCCCAGGCCAGCAGGTAGGCCAGGGCGCAGAAGGCGAACATGATCATGTAGCCGGTGCTGAGCTGGCCCTGCGCGCCGTAGTAGTCGAACAGCCAGCCGCCTACCTTCGACACGGCCACGCCACCGAGGCCGCCGGCCATGCCGCCGATGCCGATGATCGAGGCCACGCTTTTCTGTGGGAACATGTCGGAAACGGTGGTGAACAGGTTGGCCGACCATGCCTGGTGGGCCGAGGCGCCGATACCGATCAAGAGCACGGGAATCCAGAAGCTGATGTAGCCGAACGGCTGCGCCAGCAACACCACCAGCGGGAAGCAGGCAATCACCAGCATCGCCTTCATGCGGCCGTCGTACGGCGTTTCGCCCTTGTCCATGAAATAGGCGGGGAAGTAGCCGCCGCCGATGCTGCCCACCATTGTCAGGCTGTACAGCACGGCCAGCGGCACGATGATGTCGGCCGACCCCATGCCGTAGGTGGACGACAGGTACTTGGGCAGCCAGAACAGGAAGAACCACCACACCCCGTCCGTCATGAACTTGCCGAAGGCGAAGGCCCACGTCTGGCGGTAGGCCAGCAGGCGGAACCACGACACCTTGGCGCCGGCCGGCGCCGTCGACGTGGATGCCGCGGCGACGTCGCTGCGGATATACGCCAGCTCCTCCTTCGACAGGCGCTTCTGCTTTTCCGGCGTGTCGAACATCATCTGCCAGGCAATCATCCAGACGAAGCCGATCGCGCCGATGACGATGAAGGCGGCCTGCCAGCCCCAGTTGATGGCGATCCACGGCACCGTCAGCGGCGCCAGGATGGCGCCGATATTGGCGCCCGAATTGAAGATGCCGGTGGCGAAGGAGCGCTCGCGCTTGGGGAAGTATTCGGCCGTGGCCTTGATGGCGGCGGGGAAGTTGCCCGCCTCGCCGACGGCCAGCACGGCGCGCGACAGCATGAAGCCGATGATCGACGCGGGCGCCGCCACCATGCCCAGGGCGCCCATGACGCTGCCGATGGCCGACCCCATCGGCACGGCGTAGGCGTGCATGATGGCGCCGGCGGACCATACGGCAATCGCCCACATATAGGCCTTCTTGGTGCCGATGCGGTCGACGATGGGACCGGCGAACACCATCGACAGCGCATACACGAACTGGAAGGCCGCCGTGATATTGGCGTAATCCGTATTCGACCAGTTGAATTCCTTCGACAGCTGCGGCGCCAGCAGGCTCAGGACCTGCCGGTCCAGGTAGTTGACGGTGGTAGCGAAGAACAGCAGCGCGCAGATGGTCCAACGGTATTTGCCGACGGCGATGGCGCCGCGCTGGCCAGCACCTTGCTGGCTTACAGGCTCGTTCAGCTTCATAGGATCACTTATGTTTGGTTATCGATGATCTCTCTCGGTCTCCAGCGAGATCAGCCCAGCCTGGGCCATGGTTGTATGTCATCGTACAACCTAACAGGGTGTTAAGCAAGCATTAAACCGGCAGGCCGTATGTTGCTCTGAAACGGGTGCCTGGCACCGGTCTGCAGGCAATATCCGCGGTCTCGATCAGGTGTCCGAGACCGCATCCGAAGTTCGCTTGCATACCCGTAAGACAAGCCTTGTCGCGGCAGCACAACGGCGGCGCTGGGGCGACCCACGCATGACCCGTGGCGTCGGCGCGTAATTGCCCTAAGTCATTAATTTCCTTCGAGAAAATGTGATAATGTGGGGTCGACTCTTACTATCGTTTTCCGCCTCCACCATGAACGCGCTGACCGCCCTGTTTTCGCCGCCGGCCAATCCCTCGCTGCTGCAGTGGGGCGTGTACGACCCGAAGCTGGTCGTGCTGTCCGTGCTGGTGGCCGTGTTCGCATCCCTGATGGGCCTGCAGATGGCCGGCCAGGCCCGCGAGGCCCGTACGCCGCTGTTGCGTACGGGCGCCCTGCTGGCCGGCAGCCTGGCGCTGGGTTCGGGTATCTGGGCCATGCATTTCATCGGCATGCTGGCGTTCGACCTGTGCACCCACACCACCTACGATCCCACGGTCACCCTGCTGTCGCTGCTGCCCGGGCTGGGCGCCTCGTTCGTGGCGCTGACGATCCTGCGCCGCCGCACGCTCGGCAGGGGCCTGCTGCTTTCCGGCGGCGTGCTGGTGGGCGCGGGCATCGGCGCGATGCATTACAGCGGCATGGCGGCCATGCATACGGGCCTGGCGCTGCATTACGATCCCCTGATGTTCGGCCTGTCCATCGTCGTCGCCGTCGTGCTGGCGACATTGGCGCTGGGCGTGCGCTTCGGCCTGCGCGGGCTGCGTCGCACCTTCAACCATCGCCAGCGGCTGGCCATCAGCGCCGTCGTGATGGGTTGCGCGATCACCGGCATGCACTACACCGGCATGGCGGCGGCCCGCTTCGTCGGCACGCCGCCACCCGGGGCGCGCCCCGACGATCTCGGTTTCGTGGCCCTGGCTGTGTCCATCATCACGGTGCTGTTTACCGTCGTGGTGGTGGGCGCCAACGGGTTGCTGCGCTACCGCGAGATGTTCCGCCAGCTGCACCGCAGCGAGAGCTGGATGCGCGCGCTGCTGACGACGACGGTGGACGGCGTCATCACCGTCGACCGGGAAGGCGTCATCCATGAGTTCAACCTGTCGGCCGAACGCATCTTCGGCTGGCGCCGCGAAGAAATCGTGGGCCGCCATATCAGCATGCTGATGGCCGACACGACCACGTCCGAGCAGAGCGGCTTCCTGTACTTCCTGCGCACCGGCGACGACCAGCTCACGCGCGCCGGCAGCGAGGTGCTGGGCCGGCACAAGGATGGCCGCACGGTGCCGATCCGGCGCGCCGTGGGCCATGCGCGCCTCACCGATCAGGACCTGTACGTGCTGTTCGTGACCGACATCACCGAGCGCCGTGCCATCACGCAGGCCCTGCGCGACAGCGAACGGCAGTTCCGCTCCCTGATCGGCAATATCCCCGGCGCCTCGTTCCGCTGCCATGCCGATGCCGAGTACACCATCGAATTCATCAGCGACGGCGTCGAGAAGGTGAACGGCTACCCGGCCGCCGACTACTTCCGCGCCGAGAACAAGCGCACCCTGATCGAACTGATCTCGCCGGCCGACCTCCCCCGCGTGATGGCACTGTGCGACGAAGCCGTGACGGCCGGCCAGGCCTATTCCGTGGAATACCGCATGCGCCACGCGGACGGCAGCTGGCGCTGGGTGTGGGAGCACGGAGCGCCCGTCATGGGTGACGACGGCACGCCGCGTTGGGTCGACGGGGTGATCATCGACACCACCGAGCGTCGCCAGATGGAGGAGGACCTGCGCGTGGCCAAGGAAAAGGCGGAACAGGCGGCCGCCGCGCGCGCTTCGTTCGTTGCCAACATGAGCCACGAAATTCGCACGCCGATGAATTCGATCCTGGGCTTCACCGACGTGCTGCTCGATGGCGAGCTGCAGCCGGAGCAGCGCGGCCACCTCGACACGGTGCGCAGCGCGGGCCGCTCGCTGCTGCGCCTGATGAACGAGATCCTCGACACGGCCAAGCTGGAAAAAGGCGCGGTGGAGCTGGAGCTGGACGACTTCAACCTGCTGGCGCTGATCGACGAGCTCTCGTCCACCTACAACACGACGGCGCGCAGCAAGGGCGTGCTGCTCAATATCGCCTGCGCGCCCTCCTTGTCGCCCTGGCTGCACGGCGACGAGCTGCGCATGCGCCAGGTGCTGACCAACCTGCTCGACAACGCCATCAAGTTCACCGCCGCCGGCAGCGTGACCCTGAGCGTGACGCCGCGCGAACAGCAGCTGCACATCGCCGTCGCCGACACCGGCATCGGCATCGCGCCGGACCGGCTGGCCGCCATCTTCGAGCCGTTCACGCAGGCCGACTCCTCGATGACGCGCCGCTTCGGCGGCACGGGCCTGGGCACCACCATCAGCAAGCAGCTGGTGGAACTGATGGGTGGGAATATCTGGGCCGAGAGCACGCCGGGCCAGGGCAGCACCTTCCACGTGGTGCTGCCGCTGACACCTGCGCTGCAGCCGGAGCGCCTGAACCTGCCGCGCCAGCGCCAGCGCGTCGCCTTCGAGCTGCCGCCGCTGCGCGTGCTGGCCGCCGACGACGTGGCGCAGAACCTGGAACTGCTGTCGCTCCTGATGACGAAGCGCGGCCACACGCTGATGCTGGCCCAGGACGGTGCCCAGGCGGCCGCGCTGGCCGGCCAGCACGACTTCGACGTCATCCTGATGGACGTGCAGATGCCGCAGGTGGACGGCGTGGCGGCGACCCGCATCATCCGCGCCGAGGCCCAGTGCAACGGCCGTGCGCGCGTGCCCATCGTGGCGATGACGGCCAGCGTACTGGAAGCGCACCGCAAGGCCAGCACTGCCGCCGGCATGGACGGTTTTGCCTCCAAGCCGGTCGACTGGTATGCGCTGTCGCACGAGATCGCGCGCGTGCTGGGCCTGGAGACGGCAGCGGCCATCGCCGCCGTCAAAACGTCCAGCCTGCAGGTACTGAACCGCGCCGGCGCCGTGCAGCGCTGGGGCGGCAATGAGGAGGCCCTGTCGGCCGCGCTGTGCCGCTTCAGTGCCGAACACGCCGGCTGCGCGACGGCGCTGGCGGCGCTGTGCGGCGCCGGCGACTTCGTCGGCCTGCAGGCGCATGCGCACCGGGTACGCGGCGTGGCCGCCAATCTCGGCTTCGAGCAACTGACGGCACTGCTGGGCGAGATCGAACAGGGCGCGGCCCGCTGCGCCGCCGGCGCCGATGCCGCTTCCGTCACGGCCGCGCTGGCGTCGCTGGCACCGCAAGTGTCGCTGGCGCTGGACGACTTCGACTTCGCGCTGGCTGCCAGCCGCCTCGCCACCCTGCTGGCCAGGGTCTCCACTACCGAATCGCAAGAGTTATCCCATGAGTGATAAAAGCCTCCCCGCCGGCAGCACGCCGCAGCCGCCACTGATCCTGGCGGTGGACGATGAAGCCTCCAACCTCCAGCTGCTGCGCCAGATCCTCCAGGACCAGTACCGCCTGCTGTTCGCCAAGGACGCCATGCGTGCGCTGGAACTGGCGCGCCAGGAGCGGCCCCACCTGATCCTGCTGGACGTGATGATGCCCGGCACCACCGGCCACGAAGCGTGCCGCCAGCTCAAGGCCGATCCCGCCACGGCGCATATTCCCGTCATCTTCGTCACGGCCCTGTCGGACACGGAAGACGAGGTATTGGGCTTCGAGGCCGGCGCCGTCGACTACATCACCAAGCCCGTCAGCCCGCCCGTCGTGCGCGCGCGCGTGCGCACCCACCTGTCGCTGGTGCGGATGGACGAACTGAAGGATTCGCGCCTGCAGATCGTGCAGCGCCTCGGCCTGGCCGCCGAGTACAAGGACAATGAAACGGGGATGCATGTGATCCGCATGAGCCACTACGCGCGCCTGCTGGGCGTAGCGGCCGGCATGAACGAGGCCCAGGCCGACGACCTGCTGCACGCGGCACCGATGCACGACGTGGGCAAGATCGGCATCCCCGACCGCATCCTGCAGAAGCCCGCCAAGCTCGATGCCGACGAGTGGGCCATCATGCAGTCGCACGCCACCATCGGCGCCGACATCATCGGCGAGCACCCGCATGGCATGCTGCGGCTGGCCCGCAATATCGCCCTGTCGCATCACGAGAAATGGGATGGCAGCGGCTACCCGAACGGCCTGGCCGGCGAAGCGATCCCGCTGGAAGGTCGCATCGTCGCCATCGCCGACGTCTTCGACGCGCTGACGTCGGTGCGGCCCTACAAGGCCGCCTGGCCGGTGGAAGAAGCGGTGGAATTCCTGCGCCAGCAGCGTGGCCAGCACTTCGATCCGGCCCTGGTCGACCTGTTCCTGACCCAGCTGCCCGCCATCCGCGCCATCAAGGACAAGTGGGCGGAAAGCTGAACCTGCGCCCGTCGCCCGACTGCTCAACCCGTGTCCACCGCGGGGTCAGACCCCGACAAAGACACGGTCTCATCCACAGCCAGCTGTTGAGCACGTGTCCATGTCGGGGTCTGACCCCAAGGTGGACACGGGCTGGACAGTGGTGAGGGGGGATCGGTGGGGAAGAACCCCCACCGCCCCGCCGTTGCGCTGCCGTTCGGATGCCTGCAGACCGGGGAGGTGGTGGGTTCCTGCTTGATGTTATCGAAGTGAAAGTCGCGCTTGTTTGATCTGGCGCAAACTTCTTTCGATAAAACTGAACTTTTCAGCCCCGTAGTTTCTTGTACAGGTCGACGTAGTCGCGGGCCATCTTTTCGGCCGTGAACAGCTCGTGGTAGCGCGCTTCGGCCTTGCGGCCCATCTCCGCCGCCATGTCCGGGTTGTCCCACAGCGTGCGCATGGCCGCGGCGAACGCGTCCGGGTCGCTGGGCGGCACCACCAGGCCCGTTTCGCCGTGGCTGTTGATGTAGGTGGTGCCCGTGCCGATCTCGCTGGAGATCATCGGCTTGCCGTACATCGCCCCTTCCAGCAGCGAGATACCGAAGGCTTCCGAGCGCAGGTGCGAGGGGAAGGCCATCGCGTAGCACAGGCTCAGCAGCGCCACCTTGTCGTCCTCGTCGACGGCGCCGACGAAGCGCACGTGCGTCAGGCCCAGGCGCTGTGCGTGCTGCTTCAGCTCCTGCTCGATCGGCCCGGCGCCGACGATGACGACCGGGTAGTCCAGTTGCGCCATCGCGTCGAGCAGGATGTGCAGGCCCTTGTAGTAGCGCAGCACGCCCACGAACAGGAAGAAGCGCTCGCCGCCGGTACGCTCGCGCCACTTCTCCAGCAGGGCGGGCACGGGCTGTGGATAGGTCGACTTGTCCAGCCCGAACGGAATCGTGTAGACCTTGCCGTTGTAGCGCTTGAGCACTTCGGACGAGGCGAAGTAGTTCGGCGACGTGGCGACGATGGCGTCCACGTCGGCCAGGAAGCGGCGCTTGAGCGGCCCGTAGACCTTCAGCAGCGCCTTCTGGCGCACGATGTCGGAGTGGTAGGTGACGACGCTGGGCTTGTCGATGCGGGCCATGAAGTGGGCCAGGTCCATGAACGGCCACGGGAAGTGGTAATGGATCACGTCGGCCTCGCGCGCCAGCCTGGCCAGCTTGCGGATGACGCCGAACGACACCGAGTTCGACGCCACTTCGAAGGCCTGCGGCACCCGATGCACCGTGTGGCCGTCGATCTCGATGCGGTCGGCCGCACCGCTGCGGGTCAGGGTCAGGACCTCGTTGGTCACGCCCAGCCGGCCGGTGGCCACGCACATCTGGCGGATCACCTGCTCGACGCCGCCCCACGATTCGGGGTAATAGGTCTTGTAGAAATGGAGGACACGCATGAGTTCGGATGCTGTTACTTCAGGATCGATCGGTACACGGCGTGCGTCTTGCGGGCCGTTTCGCGCCAGGTCAGCTGCAGCGCGCGCACCTTGCCGGCGGCGCTGCAGCGCTCGCGCAGCGCTTCGTCGCGCGCCATTTCCAGCATGGCCGAGCCGATCGCCGCGACCGACAGGGGGTCGACCTCGATGGCCGCGCCGGCCGTCACTTCGGGCACCGACGTGGTGTTCGATGCGATCACGGGCACGCCGGAGGCGAAGGCCTCCACCACGGGAATGCCGAAGCCTTCGTACAGCGAAGGGAAGACGAACACGCCGGCCGCCGCGTACAGGTGGCGCAACTGCTCGCCGCTGGTCAGCCGGTCGAGCCAGACCACGTTCTCGCCGTGCTGGCGCGCCGCGCCGATGCGGGCGATGACTTCCTCGCTGCGCGCGCCGGGGGCGCCGACGATGACGAGCTGGCGCTGCGCACGGATACTGGCCGGCAGGCCCAGGTAGGCTTCCAGCAGCCGGCCCATGTTCTTGCGCGGCTGGATCGTGCCCACGGCCAGGAAGTAGCCGGCACGCAGGCCGTGTTCCTTCAAGGTCGCCGCAATGGCATCGGGCGCGGGCGCTTCCAGCCACGCTTCGTCCACGCCGCAGGGCACCACGCTGATCTTGCGCTCGTCCACGCCGAAGCAGTCGACCAGTTCGCGGATGGTGTAACGGGTGTGGGCGATGACGTGGTCGGCCTTGCGCGCGGCCTTGGCCTGCAGCCAGTTCTTCAGGCCGCGCAGGCGCGGGTTGCACCATTCCGGGTGGGCGATCGGCAGCGCGTCGTGCAGGGTGGCGACGATGGGGCAATCCATGCGCACGATGCGGTAGTCGGTGGCGTGAAAGAGGTCGACCTCCATGTGCTGGCGCGTACCCGGCAGCGCCAGGTCGGCCAGGGTGGCAAGCGCGAACTGCCGCGGCATCGGCCGGCCCACGGTCAGGGCGGCGGGCGGGCCGAAGGAATATGGTTGCACCGCGCAGCCGGCGCCTGGCAGTTCGCGCAGCAGCGCACGGCTGTAGACGCCGATGCCATCGAGGCGCCCGCCCGTCAGGCCGGGTTCAGTCGTCGTCGTCGATAGGCCGATGCGCAGCAGGCTTGCCGTCACGCCCGATACATCCAGCGCAAGGTCTCGGCCAGCGGCGGCGCGTCGATGGTGCCCACCGCCGCCTGCAGCCGCCGGTTGTCGCCCGTCAGGCGTGCCACTTCGTTGGCGCGCACGAAGGCCGGATTGACCTGCACGTCGATACGGTAGCCGGCGATGTCGGCCATCATGTCGATCACTTCGCCCAGCGAATACGCGGTGCCGGAACTGACATTGAAGATGCGCTGCTGCGCCTTCCCCGTGGCGGCGTCAAGCAGGTGGCGGTAGCTGGCCGCCAGCACGCGCACGTCGGAGAAATCGCGCCACACGTTCAGGTTGCCCAGTTCGATGCGCGCTTCGCGGCGGCGGAAGTGCGACACGATTTTCGGCAGCAGGAAGTTCTCCGCCTGGCCCACGCCCGTGTAGTTGAACGGCCGCGCGATAACGATGGGCAGCTTGTCCATCCACAGCCGCGCCATGTATTCCATCGCCAGCTTGCTGACGGCGTAATCGTTGGCCGGCGCGGCCGGCACGTCCTCGTGGATCACGGGAACGTCGGTATTGCCATAGATATTCGCGCTCGACGCCAGCAGCACGGCCGACGGCCGCCGTGGCAGTTGCGCCAGCGCTTCGAGCAGGTTGCGGGTACCGACCACGTTGACCCTGTAGATCTGCTCGACGTCCGAATGGGCCACGAAGGCGATCGCGGCCAGGTGCACCACCACGTCCGGTGCGACCTGCGCGACTACGGCGGCCAGGCCGGCGCGGTCCAGCAGGTCGACGGCGAACCGGTTCGGTGCCGGCGCCGCGCCCGGGGTCGAGGTGCCGAACACTTCGTAGCCGGCCGCCTGCAGTTCCTGCACGACGTAGTGGCCGGTGAAACCGGCGATGCCCGTCACGAGCGCCCGCTTGCCCACGCCTTCGCGCGCCGGCGACAGCAGGGGCAAGGTCGGCGACTGCGCGCTCATGTCAGAACGAGAAGCCGGCAGCGTTGCGGCGCAGGTCGGCCTCGACCATCATCTGGCACAGCTCTTCCAGCGTGGTCTTGGGCGCCCAGCCCAGTTCCGTCAGGGCCTTGGCCGGGTCGCCGATCAGCAGGTCCACTTCGGCCGGACGGTAGAATTTCGGGCTGATCCGCACGCGCAGCTTGCCCGTCTGGGCATCGTGGCCCGTTTCGTTCTCCGCCTCGCCCTGCCATTCGATGGCGATGCCGGCGGCCTTGAAGGCCATCGTGACGAAATCGCGCACGGTCTCGGTGCGGTTGGTGGCCAGCACATAGGTATCGGGCTTGTCGGCCTGCAGGATGCGCCACATGCCTTCCACGTATTCCTTGGCAAAGCCCCAGTCGCGCTTGGCGTCCAGGTTGCCCAGTTCCAGCACGTCGAGCTTGTCCAGTTTGATCTTGGCGACGGCGTCGGTGATCTTGCGGGTGACGAACTCGCGGCCGCGCAGCGGCGACTCGTGGTTGAACAGGATGCCCGAGCAGCCGAAGATGCCATACGACTCGCGGTAGTTCACCGTCATCCAGTGCGCGTAGAGCTTGGCCACGCCATATGGGCTGCGCGGGTAGAACGGCGTGTCTTCCTTTTGCGGGATGGCCTGAACCTTGCCGAACATTTCGGAGGTGGACGCCTGGTAGAAGCGAATCGACGGATCGACGATGCGGATCGCCTCGAGCAGGTTGACTGCGCCGATGCCGGTGATTTCGGCCGTCGTCACAGGCTGCTCGAACGAGACGCCGACAAAGCTTTGCGCTGCCAGGTTATAGATCTCGTGGAAGCGGCCCTTTTGCAGCAAGCGGATCGACGAGGACAGATCCGTCAGGTCGTGCTCGACCAGGTTCAGGTTCGGGTGATTCTGGATGCCCAGTTCCTCGATACGCCAGAAATTGACGGAGCTCGTGCGGCGGAAGGTGCCGGTGACTTCATAACCCTTCTCCAGCAGCAGCTGCGCCAGGTATGCGCCATCCTGGCCGGAAATGCCCGTTACCAGGGCGCGTTTGATATTTTGCATAGTGTGGAGTATCCAGAAACGACTTGACCATGAAGCCCGACATTGTAACAGAGGCATGACATGGCCTGCCTCCCCGCGGCGCGTCGCATTACATTAATTACATCTTGTTACAGGGTAATTTTTGAGCGCGGTCGCCATGTCAGCCCCGCCAGCGACAAGCCGGCCAGCAGCATTGCCCAGGTGCCGGGCTCGGGCACGGGCGGCGGCGTGATGACGAAGGTGGTCTGCGCGCTCCAGTCGTAGCGCACCGACCAGTTGTGTTCCGGCAACGGGCCATAGCGGCTGTGGCCAAAGTAGCTGCCCGTGACGATGTCGCCGGACCAGCCGCTGGTGTGCTCGTCGTAGCCGTAGTAGCCGGCGGAGAAATCCAGCTGCCCCGTCAGCGCATATGAGAACGCGCCGACATGGCAACGCAGGTAGGGGCTGGTCGAATCGACGCAGCCTTCACCGGCGGGGGCGATGTAGGTATAACCGCCGGTGGACAGATAGCTCAGCTCCGCCACGCCGATGATGCCATCGCCGTCGCCGTCGCTGCCGCGGAACGTCCCGGTCAGCTGGCGGTCCGGGTCGAACAGCCCGGTCGCGCTATCGATGAAACCCTGGTAGGTAAAGTGCCACGTGGTCTCTTCCGCCTGGGCGCATACGCCCCCCGCCGCCAGCAGGGCGGCGCACAGCAGGTGTTTTCGCATTGTCGTTCTCCTTGTGATGAATGCCCTGCAATGACGTGCGCGCGGTGCGGGCGGCCGGCTTTTCATTGTCACAAAGTTCAGGGGCGACGAGGAGGCCCGGTGCAGTAAAAACAACGGTGCAAGGGCTGGGAATCGGCTGGATTGATGCCGATCACGCGCCCAGGCCGATGCCCCGGGCCATTACCGCGGCGGCGATCGGGATCAGCGCGAACACGTGGATCTCGGCCAGCATGCGCCGCCGCAATGCCGTCACTTCGCCGGGCGGCGGCACGAAGGCGGCATCGGCCTTCAATGCCTTCTGCCACGCCAGGATGCGCAACGTCGGCTTGATCGACAGGATGCCGACGACGGCAAAGGCAGCCACCTTGGTCCAGAACACATGGTTCTGCAGGTAGAAGTCCGGGCCCTTGGCGCCATACCAGACCCGCGCGAAGCCGGCGACGAGGATGGCGATGGCCAGCACGCCGTAGGCGGCATCGAAGCGCCCCAGCAGGCGCACCGTGTGCGGCGACATGGCGGCCGGGCGCATCAGCGCCAG
Source organism: Pseudoduganella buxea (assembly GCF_009720835.1). Lineage (GTDB taxonomy): Bacteria > Pseudomonadota > Gammaproteobacteria > Burkholderiales > Burkholderiaceae_D > Rugamonas > Rugamonas buxea. Next base: position 7,943 of record NZ_WNKZ01000096.1, on the reverse strand, counting down.
TTCGGCCGCCAGCACGGCGGCGATGCCGAAGACGATCAGGTGGTGGACGATGGCGAGGGTAAGGTCGGTCATGGTGGCTCCACTGTAGCGATGCACGGCTTGCCTGTCAAAGCTGCCCTTACCGGCCGCATGGGCAACTGCCGCCGGGCCGCATCGCGGCAGTTCATTCCGGTATTTCCTCCCGCACGTAGACGATGCCGCGCTGGAAGGCCACGTCCAGGCCCGCACCCTGGGCGCCCGCACCATAGCCTGCCCGCAGGGCGCCGACCCGCTGCTCCGGCGTGCCGTGCGATGTCGCGCTGTTGAAGGCGTAGTCGCCTTTGTTGAACAGGGCACGTGCGGCCACCTCCATGTTCGCGAACGTTCCCCCTGTCGCCCGGTTCCACGCGCCCAGGTACCAGCCTGCCATGAAGTCCGCGTGCACCTCGCCCTGGCGCAAGGGCAGCCGCAATTGCTTCTTGAACTGGCGGATGTGCGCGTATTCGTGTGCCATGAACAAGGTCACCGACGTTCCCCAGAAGCGCGGATTGCGCCGCTGCTCCTCCAGGATCAGGCGCCTGCCGAGCAGGACCGTCCCATCGGTCTTGGCGTCGCGCGGGTCCCCCAGGTTGAACGGCACGGCAAGGGCGTTGGGCTTGACGTCATCGTAGAGCCCGTAGACGGCATCGACGTCGAACACCAGGCTGGCGTCGGTGGCGGCATTGCTGAAGCTGTCGGCAATCGGGTGGTCGGGGTCGTCCGTCCCGAACGGCGGCGTCTTGTAGCGTAAATCGCTCAGATACATCGTTTGCAGCTGCTCCGCGCTGACGGCGCAGCCCCCCGTGGCAAAGCCGGAGAAGCGGTGGACGGCGCCACCCGGGCCGGACTGGGGCCACTGCGCGGCGGTGCCCAGGCTCAGCGATGCCAGGCCGGCCAGGAGCAGGCGACGCAACATTCAGTCGCCCTCGCGTGCGTAGCGGATGCGAACGGTCAGCCTGATCGAGGCCGGAAAGGTTCGGCCCGAGCGCAGCCGCTTTTCAGGATGTTCGTAGGCCGAGACGACGGTGCCGAGCGCCGTGTCATGGTTATCCTGGATGAAGTCGCGCCACAGCGTGCGCCCCTTGCCGCGGCCATCGTCGTCGATGTCCCCGGCCGACCGGGCCCGCTGGCGCTTCGTCTTCAGGCACTGGCGGATCGCATTGCTGAGCGCCAGCGCATCGGCGCGGGCCCGCTCGACCTCACTCTCGGCGTATTGCCAGCCACAGTGGAATTGGAATTCGAACTCATCCTCTTCGACGTCGCAGGACTTGGCGTTCGGGAAGAAGATATTGGCGGTGTGCTGCTCCAGCGTCGACTCGTAGGCGCCGCGCCATTTGCGAAAGCCACGGTGGGCCGTTTCGTACACCGATGTCCAGCTCTGGCAGAACTCGTCGCTGGCGGCAGGTGCCGGGGGCAGCAGCAAGGCGGCCAGCATGACCGGCGCGGCCAGGCGGCCCCTAGTCGATGGAGCGATGCATCTGCGCATGGGCAGCCCTCACTTGCGACACCTTGGCCTGCAGGTCGCTTCCTTCCGCCCGGCATTCGGACGCGCTGCTGACCTCGAGGCAGCCGCTGACGGCATCGGCAGCGCGTTCCAGGGCGCCGATGGACGATTCCAGGGCCTTCAGGTCCTGGGCCGGGACACTCGTGCGCCCCGCCTGCAGGTCGGCGATCAGGGGCCTGGGCGAATAGTGGGCGAGCGCGACGAAGATGACGACAAAAATCACGACGGACCCGACCAGGCCAAGCTGGCGGCGGGTGCCGTCCGTGGCGATGTGGCCGATAAAGGCCGCCTGGCTGGTGCGATACAGCAGCAGCGCCAGTGCGGCGGCCACCAGCGCCCAAAGCACCGGCATGAACATGGCGATATAGCTCGTCACGGTAGCTTCCCTAACGGCACAGTGCGGCGAGCCGGTCGGCGGCGTCGATCGCGTCGCCGCTGACTTCATCGTTCTTGTAGGCCGCCTTGCTCATCAGGACGAGGCCCTCCGGCCCCACCGGCACGACCAGCAGATTCGCCTTCGCCACGATGGTGCAGTACGCGCCGGGACAGTTCTCCAGCCTGGACACATACAAGTAAAGGCGTGCGCGCTCCTCGGCGATCCGCGGCTCGGTCAATATCGTGATGCTGTCCTGCCGCACCGAGTCGAAGGCGAGCGGCAGGCGCCGGCCCGCGAACACCTTGCGCACGCTTTGCGCCAGCACGCTCGTCAACGCTGCCTCGGGACATGCAGGGGATTTTCTGCTGAAAAGCTGACCCAGCCCCACCTTGCCGATGGCGCCGTCGCCGAAGCTGACGGTGGTCATGCGTGCTTCGACTTCCTCCATCGGCAAATCGAAGCTGACCATGGCGAGCGCCGGTGCCGGCGTCGTGGACGCCCATCCCGTCCCCGCGAGGAAGAACGACACCAGGATGATGCCGATACGATTCGCACGCGCCGGCGCGCAAGGCCTGGCCAGGGATGGTGCGGGAAAACCTGGGTGATAGGTGTTCAAGGCCGCCTCCGTGGTGCTGCGGATCGCCTGGTAAACATACCACCTGGCGATTGCGTGGTGCAAGCGGCATCGCCGGCGCCGGCCTTGTGCCGCACTGGCTTACAACACTACGCTGGAAAGGCCGGCAAGCGGCGCTCGGCGGGCCACCGACAAAAAAACCCGGCGGGCCGTTGCGGCCCGCCGGGTTCCTGTTTTGCCCCTTGCGTGGGCCCTACCGTCAGCCCTTGCGCTGGGCCACCACGTCGACGACGCACAGCGCCGTCATGTTGACGATGCGGCGCACCGTCGCCGATGGCGTCAGGATGTGCACCGGTGCGGCGCAGCCCAGCAGGATCGGGCCGATGGCGATGCCGTTGCCGGCGGCCGTCTTGACCAGGTTGTAGGCGATGTTGGCCGACTCGATATTCGGCGCCACCAGCAGGTTGGCGTCGCGTTCCAGGCTCGAATTAGGCATCAGCTTCTTGCGCAGCTTCGAGTCCAGCGCCGTGTCGCCATGCATTTCGCCGTCGATTTCCAGGTCCGGCGCGCGCTCCTGCACCAGCTTCAGGGTGGCGCGCATCTTCTGCGCCGACTCGCTGTTGGACGAGCCGAAGTTCGAATGGGACAGCAGCGCGATGCTGGGCGACAGGCCGAAGCGGCGCATTTCCTCGGCCGCCATGATGGTGATCTCGGCCAGCTGCTCGGCGCTGGGGTTCTCGTTGACGTGGGTGTCGACCATGACGAGCTGGCGTTCCGGCAGCACCAGCACGTTCATCGCTGCATACACATTGGCGCCCGGGCGCTTGCCCAGCACCTGGTCGATATAGTTCAGGTGCAGCTGGGTGGTGCCGAAGGTGCCGCAGATCATGCCGTCGGCATCGCCCTTCCTGATCATCATGGCGCCGATCAGGCTGTGGCGGCGGCGCATTTCCAGCTTCGCGTACTCCTCCGTGACGCCCTTGCGGTTGGTCAGTTCGTAGTACGAGGTCCAGTAGTCGCGGTAACGGTCGTCGTAGTCCGGGTTGATGACGTCGAAGTCGACGCCCAGCTTCAGGCGCAGGCCGAACTTCTGGATGCGCGTTTCCAGCACGGGCGGACGGCCCACCAGGATGGGGCGCGCCAGGCGCTCGTCGACCACCACCTGCACGGCGCGCAGCACGCGCTCTTCCTCGCCTTCGGCATACACGATGCGCTTCAGTTCCGGGTGCGTGCCCTTGGCCACCGAGAACAGCGGCTTCATGAAGGTGCCGCTGCGGTAGACGAATTCCTGCAGGCTGTCGGCGTACGCTTCCAGGTTCTTGATGGGGCGCGTCGCCACGCCCGATTCCTCGGCCGCCTTGGCCACGGCCGGGGCGATCTTGATCAACAGGCGCGGGTCGAACGGCATCGGGATCAGGTATTCCGGGCCGAACGACAGGTTGGTGAAGCCGTAGGTGGTGGCGACGATATCGGACTGCTCGGCATGGGCCAGCTCGGCGATGGCGTGCACCACGGCGATTTCCATCTCCCGCGTGATCGTGGTGGCGCCGCAATCGAGAGCGCCACGGAAGATGTACGGGAAGCACAGCACGTTGTTGACCTGGTTCGGATAGTCCGAACGGCCGGTGCAGATGACGGCGTCGTCGCGCACGGCCTTGACGTCTTCCGGCAGGATCTCCGGATTCGGGTTGGCCAGCGCCAGGATGATGGGACGGGCCGCCATCTGGCGCACCATGTCCTGCTTCAGCACGCCGCCGGCGGACAGGCCCAGGAAGATATCGGCGTCGGCGATCACTTCGCCCAGCGTGCGGGCGGTGGTGTCGCGGGCGAAGCGTTCCTTGTCCGGGTCCATCAGCTCGGTGCGGCCCTTGTAGACGACGCCGGCCAGGTCGGTCACGTAGATATTCTCGATGGGGAAGCCCAGGTCGACGATCAGGTCCAGGCAGGCCAGTGCCGCGGCGCCGGCGCCGGACACCACCAGCTTGCATTCCTTGATGTTCTTGCCGACCAGGGAGATGCCGTTCAGGATGGCGGCGCCGACGATGATGGCCGTGCCGTGCTGGTCGTCATGGAAGACGGGAATCTTCATGCGCTTGCGCAGTTCCCGTTCGATGTAGAAGCACTCGGGCGCCTTGATGTCTTCCAGGTTGACGCCGCCGAAGGTCGGTTCCAGCGCCGCGATGATGTCGATCAGCTTGTCCGGGTCCGCTTCGTTGATTTCGATGTCGAACACGTCGATGCCGGCGAATTTCTTGAACAGCACGCCCTTGCCTTCCATCACGGGCTTGGACGCGAGCGCACCGATATTACCCAGTCCCAACACCGCGGTGCCGTTCGAAATGACGGCCACCAGGTTGCCGCGCGCCGTGTACTTGTAGGCGGCGGCCGGGTCGATGACGATTTCTTCACAGGGGGCGGCGACGCCGGGCGAATAGGCCAGGGCCAGGTCGCGCTGGTTCGTCAGCGTCTTGGTGGGCGCCACGCTGATCTTGCCCGGCTTTGGAAATTCGTGGTACTCCAACGCCGCGATCCGCAGTTGCTGGCGCAGTTCCTCTTTCTTGTCCGATGACGAATCCATTGCTGTACTGCCTTCCCTAGGTGCACTGAAAGCCTTCGATTCTAGCAGACCCCTCCCGTTGTCAAACTAGGTATTTTCACCAAGCCATTCGTCAATAACTAAATTGCTATTGAATCCTCTAATAATGCAAGAAATGACTATCGCAGCCCCTGGGCCGACGCCGGTGCACGCCAGGACGGGGCGTTGCAAGGACATTACTCGGCCGGCAGCCGGGCGCACTGGCCCTGGCTGTGTCCGCGCGACGAAACAACCGTGCCGGCAATAATGACTGCGTGGGTTAGAATTTCAGAGTCAGCATCATGATGCCGAAGGCGAAGAACACTGCCGCGCTGATGCGGGAGAGCAGCCTGGCCGCCCTGGGCTGGCTGAGCCAGTTCCTGGCCCGGGCAGCCAGCGCGGCGTAGACGGCATGGATCACGACGAGTACCACGCAGTAGGTGGCGATCGCCACGCCCAGGGCCAGCGGCCTGCCGGCCGGCGCCGTCGTGCCATCCACCACTTGCGGCAACACCGACAGGAAAAACAGCAGCGACTTCGGATTGCTTGTCTGCAGCAATACGCCCCGGACCAGCCGTGTCCAGCGTCCCGATGGCTGTACCGGGTGCCCGCTTGCTGCACCCGGGGCCACCCGGCGTACCTCGCGCCGCCATGTGATGCAGGCAAGGTAGAACAGGTACAGTACACCGCAGTATTTCAGGAAAAGGAACAGGGGTTGGGACGAGCGCACGAGCAGGCCGATACCCGCCGAGGTCAGCCCCGCCATCATGGCCGCGCCAAGCGCCAGCCCGAACACGCCGGACAGCGATGCGCGCCAGCCGTTGGCAATCGCATTGTCCAAGGTCATCAACACACCGGGACCGGGGCTGGAAACGGTGCAGATCACCATGACAACATAAAGCCAGTACGTATTACTCATGTTTTACCTTGTTCCTTTGAGACCATTACCCGACCGGGGCCCGGACTGCCGCAGTGCCACAGGACGGGATACAGGCCGGCACCCTGGCTTGCGACCGATGGCGCCAGGATCGAAAAAAAGCAATAAAGCCCCCGTAAGGGACGTGGCACGACCGGAAAAGGCGCGTTTCAATGTCACCGTTTTGCGAAAGATGAAAGTCTGCGTGCTTGTGGGTCCGGCAATCAAACGAGTTTTTGGTAATATGCGTTGAGTTTTTCTCAACACTATTACACCGATGCCCATACGACCGCCGCTGATGGCCCTGCACATGTTTTGTACCGTCGTGAAGGAAGGCGGATTTCGCCAGGCCGCGCAAAGGCTGAACCTGACGCCGGGGGCCGTGAGCCGGCAGATCCAGACGCTGGAGGGGCACTTGAAGCAGGTGCTGTTCGACCGTGGCGGCGGCAATTCGGCCACGCTGACCCTGGAAGGCCAGAACCTGTACGAACGGGTTGCCGACCGGATGACGGAGCTGGTGGACGCCCTCAATCCGCTGGACCACCACCGGCGCCATATCGCGATCCTCGTGGAGACCAGCGTGACGCTGGCGATGCATTGGCTGATTCCGCAGTTGCAAGTGTTCCGGCAGCGCCATCCCCATGTGCAGGTGCACGTCAGGACCGTGGACGGTGTCATCAATCCCTCGGCGCCCGTCGACGTGTTCATCCGGCGCGATCCGGCCGAGCTGCGGGGCCTGCCCGCGCAGACTTTCCTGGCCGAGCACTCGGTGCTGGTGTCCAACCCCGTCTTCGCATCGACGCTGGTGCTGCCGGTCTCGAAAGGCCTGGACTGGCTGCACGACGTGCCGCGCATCGGCACGCGCTCGCGGCGCGATTTGTGGCCCAGCTGGAGCAAGGCGCACGGCATGGACGGCAAGCTGCCCGACCCACCGCTGGAATTCGACAACACGGTGCTGGCGATCCAGGCGGCCGTGCAAGGCCTGGGCGTGCTGGTGGTGCCGGAGGCCTTCATCGAACCGATGCTCGAAAGCGGCGCCCTGAAGCTGCTGCATCCGGCCCGGATCGACACGGGCTCCTACTCGTTTGCCGTCGGCCGCCTGCAGGCGTCGTCGCGTGTATCGATCTTTACCGACTGGCTCAGGGAATGCGGCGCCCAATAGCCTTCAGTACAATACCCGCATGCTCTCCGAATTCGACCTGATCAAACAGTACTTCGTCCGCCCCGCCACCGCCGGCACCCACCGCGCCGCGCTCGGCATCGGCGACGATTGCGCCCTGCTGGCGCCCGCGCCGGGCATGCAGACGGCCATTTCATCGGACATGCTGGTCGAAGGGCGCCACTTCTTCGCCGGCGAGGATGCGCGCCGGCTGGGGCATAAAAGCCTGGCCGTCAACCTGTCCGACCTGGCGGCGATGGGCGCGCGCCCCGTCGGCTTCACCCTGGCGCTGGCCTTGCCGGCGGCCGAGCGGGACTGGCTGGCCGGGTTTGCGGGCGGCCTGTTCGCGCTGGCCGATGCCCACGGCTGCGAACTGGTCGGCGGCGACACGACGCGCGGACCCCTGAACATCTGCATCACCATCTTCGGCGAAGTGGCGCCCGGCCACGCGCTGCGCCGCGATGCGGCCCGGCCGGGCGACGACATCTGGGTCTCCGGCACCCTGGGCGACGCCCGCCTGGGCCTGGCCGCCCTGCGCCAGGAGCTGGTGCTGGAGGACGCCGCGCTGGACGATGCCGCCCAGCGCCTGTACCTGCCGACGCCGCGCGTGGCGCTGGGCATGCTGCTCGCCGAAGGCAGGCTGGCGCGCGCGGCCATCGACATCTCGGACGGACTGGTGGGCGACCTGGGTCACATCCTCGAGCGCTCCGGCGTCGGCGCCACCCTGGACATCGATGCGCTGCCGGCCGGGCCCGTGCTGGCGCGCCAGGCGCTCGCCGTGCGGCGCGCCTTCACGGCCGCCGGCGGCGACGACTACGAGC
>NZ_WNKZ01000095.1 GCF_009720835.1 Pseudoduganella buxea | reverse complement strand
GCCGGGGCCGGTGCCTGGTCCAGCGGCGCCGGCTGCACCACCGGCTTGCGCTCGCGCGGCTCGGCCGTGCCGCTGTTCGGACGTGCGCCCGGGCGGGGCCCTGCTTTGCCGCCTGGCTGGGTCTTTTTCGCCGGGGCCGGCTTGGCTTTCAGGGACAGCGTCGGGCGCTTGTTCATGTGATTCTTTCGTGATGCTTTGTCAAAGGCGGGATTGTATCAGTGAGGGCCAGGGCCTCCCGTGTCCGCACACGCCGCACATTGCCACCTGGAAGCAAAAATCCCACAATACCGTCCTTATGCCCGGTCGGAAGGATGCACCTGAAAAGTTTTTCTGGCGCGATCCAGCACTGGTTCGGCGCGGACTGCTATGGCAGGCACGTCGGCCTGATCCTGCAGGAGATCGGCCGGCGCCAGCGTCATCAATATCCACTGCAACAGTGCCGTGGCCCGGCTGCGAGACGCCAACGGCGAACCGGGAAAGTCGAAGAACGCTTGGCAAACCGATCTGCCAGGCCATCGGCGAGGCCCTGGACGCGAAGCTGGCGCTGCTGCCGCAGCAGGCCAAGGCCCTGAAAATGCTGTGCAAGGCATGGCCGGCGTTGCGCGCCTCTTACAGCGAAGCGGCCTGAAGCGGGCGGACTGCGCGGCACGGCGGTGGCAGCCAGGGGGCAAACCGTTATAATTGCCGTTAGCCTGGCCGACGCCCCATTCCGTGGCGCGGCCCCACGACAGTCCTTAGCGCGGCCCAGCCGCCCACTCGCTCATGCTAGCCCAACAAAAACAACAGATCGTCGCCCTGTTCCAGGCCGCCCTTGCCCCCATCCTGGAAGGAACAAGCCTTGCCGCCAACGTGGTGCTGGAGCGTCCGCGCGATGCCGCCCACGGCGACGTCGCCTGCAATATCGCCATGCAGCTGGCCAAACAGCTCAAGACCAACCCGCGCGAACTGGCGCAAAAACTCGTCGCCGCGCTGCTGGAGAATCCGGCCGGCAAGGGCCTGGTCGAATCGGCCGACATCGCCGGTCCCGGCTTCATCAACCTGCGCGTGACGGACGCGGCCAAGCAGTCGGTGGTGCAGGCCGTGCTGGACCAGGGCAGCGCCTTCGGCCGCAGCGATGCCGGCAAGGGCACCAAGGTCATCCTCGAATTCGTCTCGGCCAACCCGACCGGCCCGCTGCACGTGGGCCATGGCCGCCAGGCCGCGCTGGGCGACGCGCTGTCCTCGCTGTTCGAGGCGCAGGGCTACGACGTCACGCGCGAGTACTACTACAACGACGCCGGCGTGCAGATCCAGACCCTGGCCACGTCCGTGCAGGCGCGCGCCCGCGGCCACAAGCCGGGCGATGCCGCCTGGCCGGAATCGGCCTATAACGGCGACTATATCCAGGACATCGCGAGCGACTTCCTGGCGAAAAAGACCGTCGCGGCCAGCGATGGCGTGGCCGTCACCGGCAGCGGCGACGTGGAAGACTTCGAATCGATCCGCGCCTTCGCCGTGGCCTACCTGCGCTGCGAGCAGGACACCGACCTGCAGGCCTTCGGCGTCAAGTTCGACAATTACTACCTGGAGTCGTCGCTGTACACGGACGGCAAGGTCGAAGCGGCCGTGTCGGCCCTGGTGGCCAATGGCCACACGTACGAGGAAGGCGAAGCCCTGTGGCTGCGCACCACCGACTACGGCGACGACAAGGACCGCGTGATGCGCAAGAAGGACGGTACCTACACCTACTTCGTGCCGGACGTGGCCTACCACATCGTCAAGTTCCAGCGTGGCTTCAAGCAGGCCATCAATATCCAGGGCTCCGACCACCACGGCACCATCGCGCGCGTGCGCGCCGGCCTGCAGGCGGTCAACCTGGGCATCCCGCAAGGCTACCCGGACTACGTGCTGCACAAGATGGTCACCGTCATGAAGGACGGCGCCGAAGTGAAGATCTCGAAGCGGGCCGGCTCCTACGTGACGGTGCGCGACCTGATCGAATGGTCCGGCGGCGGCGACATCACCAAGGGCCGGGACGCGGTGCGCTTCTTCCTCATCTCGCGCAAGGCCGACACGGAGTTCGTGTTCGACGTCGACGTGGCACTGAAGACGTCGGACGAGAACCCGGTGTATTACGTGCAGTACGCCCACGCCCGCATCTGCCGCATGCTGGAACAGTGGGGCGGCGACGTCGCCACCTTGAGCGGCGTCGACCTGGCGCCGCTGCAGGCCCCCAGCGAGAAGACGCTGCTGGCCGCGTTGGCCCAGTATCCGGAAATGCTGGCACGGGCCCAGTCGGAGCTGGGCCCGCACCAGGTGGCGTTCTACCTGCGCGACCTGGCTGCCGCCCTGCACAGCTTCTACTTCGCCGAGCGCGTGCTGGTCGATGACGAAGCCGTCAAGCTGGCCCGCCTGGCCCTGGTCGTCGCCACCCGCCAGGTGCTGCGCAATGGCCTGGCGCTGATCGGCGTTTCCGCACCCAACCAGATGTAAACCGTACCGGGGACGGCGGACACCACGTCCGCCCCCCCGCCACAGCAAGGACGTTTCGCAAACATGACTTTCCGCACCCGCCCTACCCTCCCGCCGCGCCAGCAGGGCAGCACCCTGGTCGGCATCATCATCGGCCTCGTCATCGGCCTGGTGATCGCCGTGATCGTCGCGCTGATGATCACCAAGGGCCAGTCGCCGTTCACGGAAAAGACGGCCCGCAGCAAGCCCGCCGAGGCCGTGGGCCAGAACGTCGACCCGAACAAGCCGATGTACGGCAACCGCGATGCCACGCGCAACGCCAACCGCGACTTCGAGAAGGAAGCGAAACCGGCGGCGCCGGCACCGGCCGCGCCGTCGCCCGATCCGCTGCAGGCCGTGGTCGACAAGATCCAGGCCCAGCCTTCCGAGCCGGCCAAGGCGCCGGCCCCGCTGAACACGGCGGCGCCGCCGTCGCAATCGGCCGCGCCGGCACCTTCCGCGCCGGGCGACGAGAAATTCGTCTATTACCTGCAGGCCGGCGCCTACCGCGAAACAGCCGACGCCGAAGCCGTGCGCGCCAAGCTGGCGCTGCTGGGCTTCGAGGCCACCGTCACGGACCGCACCACCGATTCGGGCGTGCTGCACCGCGTGCGCGTGGGCCCGTTCACGCAGGTCGAAGCGATGAACAAGGTGCGCGGCAAGCTGTCCGAAAACGGCGTCGATGTCGCCGTCGTACGCAATCAAAAGTAAACCCCGTCGTCACTGGAGACCCCTGCAAATGCTGAAGAAGATCCTGTCCGCCCTGACCCTGTCGTTCATCGCCTTCGGCGCCTGCGCCTCGCCCACCGCGCCGAAGGAAGGCGCCGATTACCAGGTGCTGCCGACGTCGCAACCGACCGACAGCGGTGCCAAGGTCGAAGTCATCGAGTTCTTCGCCTACTGGTGCCCCCATTGCCATACCTTCGATCCGATGCTGTCGGCCTGGGTGAAGAAGCAGGGCGACAATATCGTCTTCAAGCGCGTGCACGTGCCGTACAACGAACGCCTGGCGCCGCAGCAGAAGCTGTACTACACGCTCGAGTCGCTGGGCCTGGCCGACCAGTTCCAGGCCAAGGTGCTCAAGGCCCTGCATGAAGAACGCCAGGACTTCACCCGGGACGAAGTCGTGTTCGACTGGGCGGCGAAAAACGGCATCGACCGCGCCAAATTCATCGACACCTACCGCTCCTTCGGCGTGGCCGGCAAGCTGCGCCGCGCCGGCGCCATGATGGAGAGCTACAAGGTCGAGTATTGGCCGCTGATCGTCGTCGACGGCCGCTGGCAGGCCTCGCCCAGCCTGACGGGCCAGGCCAACAAGGATCTGGACACGGAAGCGAAACAGCAGCAGGCCACCCTGCAGGTGCTCGATGCCCTCGTCGCCAAGGCCAAGGCCGCGAAGAAGTAAGCCTCATCGATGAAGCGCGTCTTCATCACGGGCGCCTCCAGCGGCCTCGGCGCCGCCCTGGCCACGCACTATGCGCGCCAGGGCGCGACCCTGGGCCTGCTGGCGCGCCGCAGCGCGGCACTCGACGCGCTGATTGCCACCTTTCCGAATTCCCACCTGCACCGCGCCTATGGCGTCGACGTGCGCGACCACGCCGCACTGGGTGCCGCCGCCGCCGATTTCCTGGCCCACGCGGGCGGCATCGACATCGTCATCGCCAATGCCGGCATCTCGCAGGGCACCCTGACCGAATACCTTGAAGACCTGCCGGTGTTCGCCGACATCGTCGCGACCAACCTGACCGCCACCGCCGCCACGTTCGCGCCCTTCATTGCTGCGATGCGCACGCAGCGCACGGCCGGCCGGCTGGTGGGCATCGGCAGCGTGGCCGGCATCCGCGGCCTGCCCGGTGCCGGCGCCTACAGCGCCTCGAAGGCGGCCGTGATGACGTATTGCGAGGCGCTGCGCATCGAGATGCGCGGCCACGGCATCAAGGTCGTGACAATTGCGCCGGGCTATATCGATACGCCGATGACGCGCCACAACCCCTACCCGATGCCGTTCCTGATGGCGCCGCAGGCGTTTGCCGCGCGCGCCGCGCATGCCATCGACGGCGGCGCCGCCTACCGCGTCATTCCGTGGCAGATGGGCGTCGTGGCGAAGCTGCTGCGCCTGTTGCCAGTTGCGCTGTATGATCTCGCCTTTGCCCGGGCGCCGCGCAAGCCGCGCCAGACACCGCCATGACCGTTTCCGCCAGCGCCCTCGCCGCCCACTGCGCCGCCCACTGCGCCGCCAGCGCCTCGCACGTCGCCATCGAACTGGTGCCCGAGACGGGTTCCACCAATGCCGACCTGCTGGCCCGCCTGCAAGGCGGCGCCGCCCTGCCCGGACCCGTGCTGCGCATCGCCGAGGTGCAGACGGCGGGACGGGGCCGGGCCGGCCGCAGCTGGCTGTCCGCGCCGGGCGCGTCGCTGACGTTCTCCCTGGCCTGGCGCTTCCAAGGGCCCTTGCAGCGCCTGGCCGGCCTGCCGCTGGCCGTCGGCGTCGCATTGGCCGAGACGCTGGCGGGCCTGGGCGTGCCGGTGCAGCTGAAGTGGCCGAACGACGTGATGAAGGACGGCGCCAAGCTGGCCGGCGTGCTGGTCGAAACCCAGGCCACGAACGACGGCGCCATCTGGGCCGTCATCGGCTGCGGCATCAACCTGTTGCTGCCGGATGAACTGGAAGCGACGCTGGACCGCGCCGTGGCATCGGCGCCGTGGCTGGCGCAGATGGACCGCAACGTGCTGGTGGCAACCCTGCTGAGCCGCCTGGCCGCCGTGCTGGCCGAATTCGACGACACCGGCTTCGCCCCGTTCCGCGAACGGTGGAACGCGCTGCAGGGCTGGCGCGGCCAGGCCGTGAACATTCTCGACGGCGGCGCCGTGGTGCAGCAGGGCCTGGCCGCGGGCGTCGACGAATCCGGCCGGCTGCTGCTGGACACCCCAGCCGGCCGCATGGCCGTGCTGTCGGGCGACGTGTCATTGAGGCTGGCATGACGGCGTGGCTGCTGGTCGACGCGGGCAATACCCGCATCAAGTGGGCCCTGGCCGATGCCGGCGCCCCCACGGCGCCATCGGCCGCGGCCCGCACGCTGGAAGTACACCGCCAGGCCTTCGCGGCCGCCGGCCTGCGCGATGCGTGGCGCCGCGTCATCGCCCTGGTGGTACAGCCTGGCGTGGATTTCGATGCCAGCCATATCCAGCACTACGACCCGGCCCAGGCGGCCGTGCTGTCGGACTGGGTGGCGGGCCAGCCCGGCCTCGTGTTCGAGGCCCATTCGACGGACTACCAGCGCGAGGCAAGCCTGCACGCGATGGTGCGCGACCATTTCGCCATCCTGAAGGTGGGCCCGGCCGCCACCTTCGCGCTGCGCGAGGGCCTGCTGGCGCTGTGCCAGATCGAGGACGAGCTGGTGCAGCCCAGTGCGCGCTCGCGCCTGATGCAGGTGCTCGACGACGTCATGCTGGCCAAGCCGCAGCACTGGCGCGCCCACTACGCCGGCAGCAGCGACGAGCAGCGCGTGCTGCGCCGCTATGGCCTGAGCGACCGTTGCCGCTATTACTGGGGCGAGCCGGAAGTGGCCGATGCCGTGGCACGCCTGTTCGCCAACCTCGATGCCCGCGAGATCCCGCTGCCGCTGCTGTCCCAGCACCTGCCGGAGCAGTACCTGGACGTGCTGCAGGGCCAACTGGGAACGCATGCCCAGGCACTGGTGGAGCACAAGATCGGCAGAGTGCTGGCCCAGTATGCCCGTGCCTGCAGCCGCAACATGGCCGCCCTGCCGGCGCCGGCGCTCTGATAAGCTGCGTCTTTTGACTGCTCCCCCCCCCACCATGCGCCATACCAGCCAACGCCGCGAATCCATTCTGCAACTGCTCGTGCGAGACGGCGCCGTGCAGGTCACCGACCTGGTCGATGCCTTCGGCGTCTCGGCCGTGACGATCCGCAGCGACCTGAGTGCCCTGGAGGCGCAAGGCCTGGCCACCCGCAGCCATGGCGGCGCCACGTTGACGCGCACGCCGCCCACCGAGCACACGGTGCGGCAGAAGGACGCCATCAACCAGCAGCAGAAGGAGCGTATCGGCGCGCGCGCGGCCCAGCTGGTGCAACCCGGCGACAACATCATCATCGACTCGGGCACGACGACGATCTCGCTGGCGCGCCACCTGCGCGAGGCCAGCGGCATCACCGTCATGACCAATGGCCTGAACATCGCGTGGGAGCTGGCCGACGCACCCGGCGTCGACCTGATCCTGACGGGCGGGCTGCTGCGCAAGGAGTCGCTGTCGATCCAGGGCACCCAGGCCGAGGCCAGCCTGCAGGCCTATAACTTCGACAAGCTGTTCCTCGGCGTCGATGGCCTGGACCTGCAGTTCGGCGTGACCACCCACCACGAGGCCGAGGCCAGCCTGAATCACAAGATGGTGGAGCGGGCCAAGAAGATCATCGTCGTCACGGACGCATCGAAATTCGGACGCATCAGCCTGCACCGCATCGTGCAGCTCGAACGCGTCCACACCGTCATCACCGATGCCGGCATCGGCCAGGACTACCGCGAGGGCCTGCAGAAGCTGGGCATCGAGTTGATCGTCACCGACTAGACCACAGACGACGACAAGCCATGCTGACAGGCAGGATACTCACTCCCGACGGCTGGGTCACCGGCAGCCTCGCCTTCGGTGACCGCATCGAGGCCATCGTGCCCGGGACGGCCGACGCCGCGCTGACCATCCTGCCCGGCTTCATCGACCTGCACGTGCACGGCGCGGCGGGCGTGGACATCATGCGCGGCGGCGATGCCGGCGCCGTCGTCGCGCGCGAGCATGCCCGCCACGGCACCACGGCGATGCTGGGCACGACGATGACGGCGCACGAGCCGGCGATCCGGCACGCGCTGGCCGGTCTGGCCGGTGTCATCGCAGAGCGTCCCGAACGGGGCGCGCGCATGCTGGGCGTGCACCTGGAAGGCCCGTTCATCAGCGCCCACCGCCTGGGCGCGCAGCCGCCGCATGTCATGGCCGCCACCCTGGAGCTGGTACGAAGCCTGGACGCCATCGCGCCGATCCGCGTGCTGACGATGGCGCCCGAGGTGGCAGGCCATCTGGCGCTGATCCCGCAACTGGCCGCGCTGGGCATGCGCGTGCAGGTGGGTCACTCCAACGGCAGTTATGACGACGGGGTCGCCGCCTTGCGCGCCGGTGCGACCGGTTTTACCCACCTGTTCAACGGCATGACGGGAATGGACCATTACCAGCCCGGCATCGTCGACGCGGCGCTGGCGCATGCCGAGTATGCCGAGATCATTCCCGACCTGCAGCACGTCCATCCCGGCGCCATCCTGGCCGCGCTGCGCGCCATTCCCCGCGCCTACGGCATCACGGATGCGACGGCGGCCACCGGCATGCCCGACGGCGAATACGCACTGGGTTCCCAGCGCGTGTACAAGTGCCTGGGCTGCGTGCGCCTTGCCACGGGCTCGCTGGCCGGCAGCGTGCTGACGATGGACCAGGCCCTGCGCAACCTGGTCGGCATGGGGCTGGACCTGGCCGACGCGTCGCACCGCCTTTCCCTGTACCCGGCCGATTACCTGGGCGAGCTTGAACGCGGCCGCCTGGCGCCCGGCGCCTGGGCCGATATCGTGGTCCTGGACCAGGACCTGCAACCGGTCGCCGTCTACGTCGAAGGCGAGGCCATACTCTGAAGGAGTGCCGATGCACGCTGCTACCTTGCCTGGCGCCGCCAGCGCACCCGCCTGGCCGATGCGCTACCTGCTGTTCATTGCCGGCATGGGCGGGCTGCTGTACGGGATCGATGTCGGCATCATCGCCGGCGCCCTGCCCTACCTGGAAGCGACGGCCTCGCAGGCCTGGCGCCTGAGCGCCCAGCAGCTCAGTTTCATCGTGGCGGCCGTGCTGCTGGGCTCCGTGCTGTCGTCCCTGTTCGCCGGCGCCGTGGCCGACGCCATCGGCCGGCGCTGGGCCATGGTGCTGTCCGGCGCATTGTTCACGGCCAGCATTCCCCTGATCGCGCTGGCCGACGGCTACACGCCGCTGCTGCTGGGGCGCCTGCTGCAGGGCGTCAGCGGTGGCCTGATCGGCGTCGTCGTGCCGCTGTACCTGGCCGAGTGCCTGCGTGCGGACCAGCGCGGCCGGGGCGCGGCCCTGTTCCAGCTGCTGCTGACGATCGGCTTGGTGGCGGCGGCCTTGATCGGCCTGCTGCAGGCCCGGACCGTCGACGCGGCGGCGCTGGCGGCCCAGGCCCTGTCGGAGGCGGCCCGCGTGGAGGCCCTGTTCGCCGCGCGCGACCAGGCCTGGCGCAGCATCTTCTGGATGTGCCTCGCGCCCGGGCTCGTGTTCACCTTCGGCAGCATGCTGCTGGCCGAATCGCCCCGCTGGCTGGTCCGGCGCGGACGGGACGGCGCGGCGCGCCGCGCACTGCTGCGCACGCGGGCCCCAGGCGAGGCCGATGCCGAACTGCGCGCCATGCAGGCTGCCGCGCCCTTGTCGAGCCACGGCCACGGCGACGGCAAGCCGGGCGCCGCCGATCCGCTGCTGAGCCGGCGCTACGTGCTGCCCTTCCTGCTGGCCTGCCTGATCCTGGCCTGCACCCAGGCCACCGGCATCAATTCAGTGCTGGCGTATGTCGTCAATATCCTGAACCAGGCCGGCCTGTCCGGGGCAACCGCCAACGCCGCCGACGTGGGCCTGAAGGTCTTGAATGCCGTGATGACGGTCGTCGCCGTCGTGCTGGTGGACCGCAAGGGCCGCAAGTTCCTGCTTATGCTGGGCAGCGGCGGCATACTCATCGCGCTGCTGGCAGCCGGCCTGCTGTTCCACGGGGCGGAAAGCGACCAGCGCGACGTGCGCGCTGCCATCGAAGCGCGGGTGCAGGGGGACGGCGTGGCGCTGCGCCTGGATGCCGCCACCCTGCACGCGCTGGGCGGCAAGGCCGGCGACACGCCGCAACTGCTGACGGTCGCCTACCGCTATGGCGACTTCTCGAACGTGGCCACGCGCCGCAGCGACGACGCCGGGCTGCCCGTGCTCGACATCCGGCGTGCCGGTACCGTGCAGGAGGACAGCGTCATCGGCGCCTTCTTCCGCAAGCTGCACCTGAATCCCTTTGCCGACCCGGCCCAGGCGCGGACGGCGCCCTTGCGCATCGAGCGGGCCCAGTTGGGCGACGTGCCGCCGCCGGCCCATGGCTGGAAGGTGGCGGCGGCGATCTGCCTGTTCGTCGCCAGCTTCGCCGTGGGACCGGGCGTGTGCGTGTGGCTGGCCCTGTCCGAACTGATGCCGACGCGGATCCGGTCGAACGGCATGAGCGTGGCCCTGCTGGTGAACCAGTTCGTGTCGACCGTGATCGCCGCCGTGTTCCTGCCGACCGTTGGCCAGCACGGCTATGCGGCCATGTTCTTCTTCTGGGCCGGCTGCACGGTGCTCTACTTCCTGACGGCCGCCTTCCTGCTGCCGGAAACGAAGGGCAAGACCCTGGAGGAGATCGAGGCGCATTTCCGGCGCTAGCCGATCTCTCAACGGGGGCGCGGCCACCGGGCGTGCCGCCCGCGACAGCGGCAGGCCGCGTGGGGCTGGCCGGCAAGGTCCGACGGGCCGTCGGCCGGTTCAGGCGGCGCTGTCGGGCGCGGTCTTGCGGCGCCGGGCCTTCACGCCCAGGCGCGCCGCCAGCAGCACGGCAAAGCCTGCACCCAGCATCAGCGGGGTGTCCGGTTCCGGCACCGGCGACGATGGCGTCGTATCCGTCGTCGGCAGCTTGCCCGTGCCAAACGTCCCGCCCACGGCACCGCCGAAAGGCGACATGAAGGCCGACGTGACGGGCGCCGGCGTGGCCGCAAGCTGGGCCAGCGCGTCGGCTGCGGCGACATCGTCCGGCGATGCCGCGCGCGGCATGTCCTGCGCGGCGGAGCCGAAGGCTGCCGGTGCCGGTTGGGAGCCGGCGGTACGCGCGCCACCTGGCCCGCCGCCGCCGATCCGCTGCACGCGGCTGACGTTGTTGCAGATCTTCGGCACGATCAGGCAGTGGTCGCCCTCGCAGTACACGGCGGCCGGTTCGCTGCGCGTGGCGGCCCACTTGTCGCGGATGACGTCGTCGCAGACCGTGCGCTGGCCGAAATGCATGGCACTGATGCGCGGACTGTAATCATGCTGGCCGACGATGCCGTCGCGCGTGATGGCCACCATGTCGTCTGGCCGTGCCGCCTCGATCTTGGCAATCAGCCGGGCCCGCTCAGGAGCCGGGATGTCGACATAGCGCGACACGGCGGCGCTGACGCTGCCCCGGTAGGGATTGCGGCCCGGCGAATTCCAGGAGCAGTTCGACAGCATCGCCGTCGCAAGGGCAGCAGTGGCAACCAGGGTAGACATGGGGACAAAAATGTTGTGTTGAAAAAATTTTATTATAGCCGGGTAAAGACTGAATTTCAATTAAGCAATATCTTTGACAGCCGACTTTGTGCCCCCGGTGTTGTCGCAGCGCCACCCGCAGGGCCGTCTTCGGCCAGCGCGCGCCCGGCCGTATCGAGCTTGAAGGCGCCCACCACCTGCTCCAGCGCCGCCGCCTGGTGATGCAGCGACTGGGCCGCCGCCGCGGCCTCCTCGACCAGCGCAGCGTTCTGCTGGGTCGAGTCGTCCATCAGGCCGATGGCGCCATTGATCTGGCCGATGCGTTCGCTCTGCTCGTAGCTGGCGGCCGTGATCCGCGCCACCAGTTCGGCCACATGGCGGACCGACTGCACGATTTCCGTGATGGCGCTGCCGGCGCCGTCGGCCAGCTTGCTGCCCGCGTCGACCTGGTTCACCGACGTGGTGATCAGCCCGCGGATCTCCTGGGCCGCCGTCGCCGAGCGCTGGGCCAGGTTGCGCACTTCCGACGCCACCACGGCAAAGCCGCGGCCCTGCTCGCCCGCGCGGGCCGCTTCCACGGCCGCGTTCAATGCGAGGATATTGGTCTGGAAGGCAATGCTGTCGATGACGCCGATGATGTCGGCCATGCGGTGCGAACTGCCCGTGATCTGGCCCATCATCTGCACCACCTGGGTGACGACGGCGCCGCCTTTTTCGGCGGAAGCCGACGTGGCCGCCACCAGGCGGTTGACCTCGGCCGCATTGTCGGCGTTCTGGCGCACCGTCGACGTCAGCTCCAGCATGGCCGCTGCCGTCTCCTCCAGGCTGGACGCCTGCGCCTCGGTGCGGTTCGACAGGTCCAGGTTGCCCGAGGCGATCTCCGTGGTGGCCGCGGAAATCAGGTGGGCGCTTTCCTGCACTTTCAGGATGGTGCCGTTCAGCGAAGCCAGGAAACGGTTGAAGGCGCTGGCCAGCGCGCCCAGTTCGTCGTTCGACTCGACCCGCATGCGCCGGCTCAAGTCGCCATTGCCGTCGGCGATCTCGCCCAGCATGCGGGCCGCGCGCATGACGGGCGCGGCGATGGCCCGGCTGATCAGCCAGATGCCCAGCATGCCGATGCCCCCGCCGATCAGGCCGGCGATCAGGGCCGACATCGTCGCCGACCGGGCGATATTGCCCAGCACTTCCGCTTCCGGCACCTCCGCCACCACGTACAGGTTCAACTCCTTCACATACGAGGCCGCCACGAATACGGTGCCCGTGCCGGGCCGTTCGATGCTGGACTGGCTGAATTTCTCGCCATTGAACAAGGTCTTGACGACGTCGGCGCCGAAGCCAGGTTGCTGCTGCAAGGTGTGCTTGCCGTCGGCCAGCGCGGCGTCGCGGTGGATCAGCAAGGTGCCGTTCGGCCGGACCAGGTAGACGATACCCGTCTCGCCGACCCGGTAGTTGCGGATGGTGTCGGCCAGGCTGTTGACGGCCAGGCCGATGCCCGCCACGGCCAGCTTCTTGCCGGCCGTCTCGACGCGCGTATTAATGAAGAGCATGTACGTGCCGGAATTGACATCGCGGTCGATATCCAGGCGGTAAGGGATGCCGTCGTTCAGGAAGCTGTAGAACCAGCCGTCGCCCGGCGCCTGGGGCGACAGCGTGCGGTCGTAGCCGGCGTCGGTGACGTATTTGCCCGTGTCCTTCGACACCCAGAACACGGTGGCGGCATCGTTCTTCGTCTTCAGCTGGCGCGCGAAGGCCTGCCAGGCCGCCATGCCGTCGTCGGGCAGGCCGGCGTCTTCCCACGCATGTACGTAGGTCGTGTTCGTCAAGGTCACGGAAACGGCCAGCGCGCGGTCGATCTGGCGCAGCATGTCGTTACGGATTTCGCCCACCTGGGCCGGCAGCTCCTGCGTCAAGGCCCGTTCGCGCGCGCGGCTGCTGTTCATGCTCACGCTCATTGCCGACGACACGAGGATGAACAGCAGCAGGCACAGTCCCATGCTGAGCAGCAACTTTTGCTTGATCGACAACTGGCGCAGGATGTTCATGACAGGCTCCACAGTTTCTGTTTGGAACCAGTGTAATGACTTCACCTCCAAAAGCTGCGGAAGTTGTTTTTTCTTCCAGTACATTTTTTGGGTTGCAACGGATTTACAACGCCATGGCCGGGTGGGCGCAGAAAGCGCCACCGTGCCGGTGAACTCGCGCACGCGCGCGCGGTCGAACGGAAGAACGGATCAACCGAAGGAGATCAGGCATGGCGCACACCAAGCATCTGGAACGCAGGGAATGGGGACCATATTTCGACAATGTTTCGAAACGGCTGGCGGGCAAGACCGTCGCCATCGAGGTCGCTTCGCTGGCCCTGGGAAGCCAGGTGGCGGCCGAGTGGCTGCCCCTGTACGGCATCATGTACGACCACAAGAACGACCTGGTGGCCGTCATGGCGGAGGGGATCGACCACATGATCCGCCATCCGCGCGATATCTTCGTCGAGACGGAAGGCGAGGACCTGCTGAGCATGCAAGTGATCCAGTTCGATAACACCAGCCAGATCATTCGCCTGCGCGAACCGCTGCCCCCGGCCGCCGCCTGACGTCAGGACGGGGCGCTCGACGCCTGGCTGAGCATGCTCCGCCCGGCGCTCAGGGCCTTGCCCACGGCCGCGCCCAATTCGGCCATCTGGAAGGGCTTGCGCAGCACCATGCCTTCGCCGATGGAGGCCTGGATGGCTTCCATGTCGGCATAGCCGGTGGCGACGATGACGGGCAGGTCCGGATAGCGATCGCGCGCGCTGCGGGCCAGCTCCGCGCCCGTCATGCCGGGCATCAGGTAATCCGTCAGCAGCAGGTCGGGCCGGTCCTGCGCCAGCGCGCGCACGGCTTCGTCGCCGTTGCTTGCCTGCCGCACGACGCAGCCGAGCGCCGTCAAGGTGTCGACCATGCAGGCGCGAACGAACTCGTCGTCCTCGACCACCAGCAGGCGCGAGCCGGCGATGGCACCCTGGGGCACAACCTCCCCCGGCGCGCGCGCTTCGCCGGCATCGGCGGCGGGAAGCCAGATCTCCACCGTGGTGCCCTCGCCCTGCAGGCTTTCGATGCGGGCGGCACCCCCGGACTGCTGCGTCATGCCGTAGACCTGGCTCAGCCCCAGGCCCGTGCCCTTGCCGACGCCCTTGGTGGTGAAGAAGGGTTCGAACACCTTGGCAGCCACTTCCGGGCTCATGCCGGTGCCGTTGTCCGACACGGCAATGCGCACATAGCCGATATCGTCGCGCAGCCCCGGGGGCGGCTTGCCCCGGGAAGCGCGGATGACGATCCGGCCGTTGTCGAGCGTGGCGTCCCGGGCGTTGATGACGAGGTTCAGCAGCGCCATTTCCATCTGGCTGGCGTCGCCCAGGATATAGTCGGCGCCGGGGCCGACGGTAACGATCAGCTCGATCCCGGCGCCCAGCAGGGGCCGCGCCAGCTGGGTGACGGATTCGAACATCCGTTGCACGGCCAGCGGCTGCAGGTCCAGGGTCTGGCTGCGGGCAAAGGCGAGCAGCTGCGTCGTCAGCCGGGCGCCCCGCACGCAGGCGGCCTGCGCCGTCTGGGCCCGGCGCCGCACGGTTTCGTCGGCACTGACGGCCAGGATCAGCTCCATGCTGCCCTGCACGACATTGAGGAGGTTGTTGAAATCGTGGGCGACGCCACCCGTCAGCCGGCCCAGCGACTCCATTTTCTGGTACTGCAGCATGGCCTGCTGGGCCTTCTCGCGCTCGATCACTTCGGACGTCAGCCGGTCGTTGGCCTGGGCCAGCGCGCGCGTGCGTTGCTCCACCTTCGCTTCCAGGGTGGCGTTCAGCGCCGCCACCTGGGCCGTGGCCGCCTGCCGTTCGGCCAGCACCCGCCTGGCCTGGTATTGCCGGCGCCGGGCCCGCAGCACGGAGCCGGCCGCGCTGGCCAGGGTCTCCGCGCTCAACGGGCGTTCCAGCAGGATCACGTTGCCCAGCGCGGCGATCAGCGCCTGCAGGCCCGGATCGATGCGGCCCACCCGCTTCGACAGCAGCAGCACGATGGGAAAATCCGACCAGGGCTCCTGCCCTTCCAGCCAGGCCACCAGGGGCCGGCAGTCGCCGCCCGTCAACGCTTCCTCGGCGATGACGGCGGCCGCCGCGCCCATGCGCATCTGGCCCAGCAGCACAGCCAGGTCCGGCACCGGTACGCAGGCGATGCCATCCCGGCCGACGACGCCGGCAATGACGTCGGCATCGCGGCCCCGCGGGGCCAGCACCAACACCCGCTCTTCGTTGCCGCTAGCTGGCGTCATTGCCGTGGGATACCATCATCGCCGTTTCGCCCCGATACGTGGGTACCCCGGTCAGGATGCCCTCGAAACCCTGCAGCGATTCGCCGATGTCGACGCCGCCGTCGCGCAGCACCAGTTCATGGATCGTCAGCGCGTGGTTGGCGGTGCGGCTCTTGACGACCGTGATGGCCCGGCGCAGCATGCCGTCCGACTCGAAGAAGCGCAGCAGCACGGTCGCGTCGCTCAGGTAGCTGAGATCGACGTCGCGCTTGACTTCACCGACCAGCCCGTGTTCGCCCAGCACCAGTACGGTGGTGATGCCTTTCTGGTTCAGGT
This sequence comes from Pseudoduganella buxea, assembly GCF_009720835.1. Taxonomy (GTDB): domain Bacteria; phylum Pseudomonadota; class Gammaproteobacteria; order Burkholderiales; family Burkholderiaceae_D; genus Rugamonas; species Rugamonas buxea. The sequence goes on along the minus strand of NZ_WNKZ01000095.1, from coordinate 5,977 downwards.
AGGACAACAGTTCGTGCATCTGCAGCATCAGGAACTGCTCACCCGGCATCGACTGCATGTAGGCATTCAGGCTGTCGATGGCGACGAAGCCGACATCCTCCTGCTCGACCGCGTCGCGCAGCATCTGGGCAAACTCCCCCGGGGACAGCTCGGCCGGATCGATGTGCCGGATCGACAACTGGCCGCTGGCGAGATAGCCGTCCAGCTCCATGCCCAGCGCCCTGCTGCGCACGAGGAAGGTACCGATGCCTTCGTCGAACAGGCAGAACACGGCTTTTTCGCCCCGTTCCAGCCCGGACAGCATGCAGCGCACCGTCACCGTCGTCTTGCCGATGCCGGAAGGCCCCACGATCAGGGTATTGGTGCCGGCGATCAGGCCGCCGCCCAGCACGGTATCCAGGCCGGCGGACCCCGTCGAGCGGGCCACCGGTTCGAACGTACCGGGATGCTCGGCCGCCACCAGGCGCGGGAACATGCGCAGGCCGCCCGTGTCGAGCAGGTAGTCGTGGTAGCCGCCCCGGAAGCGCAGGCCACGCATCTTGATGATGTTCACGCGCCGCCGTTCCTTGCCGAATTCCTTGGCGAGCTGCTCCAGGCTGATGACGCCGTGGGCAATGCTGTGCAGGTGCTGGTCGGACTGGCTGGTCTTGTCGTCCAGCATCAACACCGTGCAGGAACGGGACGTGAAGAACTGCTTCAGCGCCAGGATCTGGCGGCGGTAACGCAAGGAGTTCTGGGCCAGCAGGCGCATTTCCGACAGGCTGTCGAACACGACGCGGGCCGGCTTGACGAGGTCGACCTGGTTCATCACGCCCTTGGCCGTCTCGCCCAGCTCGACTTCGGCCGGGTGCAGCACGGACTGCTGGGCATCCGGGTCCAGCGCTTCCTCGTCGGCCAGTTCGAACACGGACAGCGCGTCGATCGACCAGCCGTGGCTCTCGGCCACGGCGTCGAGCTCGTCGGCCGTTTCGGACAGCGTGATATACAGGCCTTTTTCGCCACGGGCGACGCCGTCGAGCAGGAATTGCAGGCCCAAGGTCGTCTTGCCGGCGCCGGGCGAGCCCTCCACCAGGTAGACGCGCTCGGCCGTCAGCCCGCCGCACAGGATGTCGTCGAGCCCCGGGACGCCGGTGGAAATCCGGCGGGTTGCCTTGCGTGCCGCACGGCGTGACTGTAAATGTTCGGTCATTCGCTTGAGTGTAAGCGGCGCGGCAACGACAGCGGCACGGACCTGGCGCCGATCGAACGTTTTACCGGGCCTCGATTGGAAAAAAGGGGAACCGTCAATTCCCGCAGGTAAATTATAAAACACACTCCAGCCCGGCCGCGATTCGGTAGGACGCCAGCGCGACACGGGCAAGCCCGTGGCCCCTTATGGCCCGGGTCGTTTATGATGTGACAACGTCGCACGCGATCACATTTCTGGAGTCCCATGAAGCAATTCACCCTGCCGCAAACATCCTTCCTGCTGCTGCTGGCCCTCGTCACCATCGCCTTCGGCTGGATCCTGCTGCCTTTCGGCGGCGCCGTGTTCTGGGGTGTCGTGTTCGCCATCGTGTTCGCGCCCCTGCATTACCGGCTGCTGCAAGTCACGGGCAACAAGCCCAATGCCTCGGCGCTGATCTCCCTGCTGCTGATTATCCTGATGGTGATCCTGCCCGTCACGATGATCGCCGCCTCGCTGGTCGACCAGGCCGCAGGCATCTACGCCATGATCGAATCGGGCCAGATCGACTTCGGCCGCATGTTCCAGCGCGCCATTGCCGGCATGCCCGGGTGGGCCTCGAGCGTGCTGGAACGCTTCGAGCTGACCAACCTGGCCACCCTGGAGCGCAAGCTGACGGCCGGTGCCGCCCAGATCAGCCAGGGCGTGGCCCGCTATGCCATCAATTTCGGCCGCGACGCCTTCGATTTCCTCGTCAGCGTCACCGTCATGCTGTACCTCCTGTTCTTCCTGTTCCGCGACGGCCAGACCCTGTCGTCGCGCATCCGCCGGGCGATCCCCCTGAGCGAGCGCTACAAGGCGCCCCTGTTCGAGAACTTCCTCACCGTGATCCGCGCCACCGTCAAGGGCAATATCCTCGTGGCCCTGACCCAGGGTGCGCTGGGCGGCCTGATCTTCTGGTTCCTCGACGTGCCCGGCCCGCTGCTGTGGGGCGTCGTGATGGCCTTCCTGTCGCTGCTGCCGGCCATCGGCGCGGCCATCATCTGGGGCCCGGTGGCGATCTACCTCTTGATCACCGGTTCGATCTGGCAGGGCGTCGTGCTGATCGTGTTCGGCGTGCTGGTGATCGGCCTGGTCGACAACCTGCTGCGCCCTGTCCTGGTGGGCAAGGACACCAAGCTGCCGGACTACATCGTGCTGCTCTCCACCATCGGCGGCATGGCCCTGTTCGGACTGAACGGCTTCGTCATCGGCCCCGTCGTCGCCGCCCTGTTCATTTCGACATGGGCCCTGTTCGCCGACGCCGGCGAATTCCACGGCAACTGAGGCCCTGGCCCGTGGCTGCGCGCGCCGATCCTTTGACCCGCTTCCACCCGGCCGTGGCGGCGTGGTTCGGCGCCTCGTTCCCCGGCGCGACCGAGGCGCAGCGCCGAGCCTGGCCCCTGATCCAGGCCGGCCGTACCACGCTGATCGCCGCGCCCACGGGTTCAGGCAAGACCTTGACGGCCTTCCTGGCCGCCATCGACGCGCTGGTCGCGGAAAGCGGCACCGGCCCGCTGCCGGACGAAACCCGGGTGCTGTACGTGTCGCCGCTGAAGGCCCTGTCGAACGATATCCGCGTCAACCTGCTGGCGCCCCTGGAAGGTATCGCCGCCCGGCTGGCCGTCTTGGGGCTGCCGCCGCACGGCATCCGCAGCGCCGTGCGGACGGGCGATACGCCCCAGGCCGAACGCAATGCGGCGCGCCGGCGCCCGCCCCATATCCTCGTCTCCACGCCGGAATCGCTGTATGTATTACTCGGTTCGGCCAGCGGGCGCGCCATGCTGTCGACGGTTCGCACGGTGATCGTCGACGAAATCCACGCCGTGGCGGGCAGCAAGCGGGGCAGCCACCTGGTACTGAGCCTGGAGCGGCTCGACGCCCTGTGTCCCCGTCCGCCCGTGCGGGTCGGCCTGTCGGCCACGCAGAAGCCCATCGCCGCGGTGGCCGGTTTCCTTGCCGGCGCGGGGCGCGACTGCGCCGTCGTCGACGTCGGCCACGTGCGGGCACGCGACCTGGGGCTGGAACTGCCACCCGTGCCGCTGGAAGCGGTGCTGCCCAACGAAGTGTGGGAGCGGGTCTACGACCGGCTGGCCGAACTGGCCGTCCTGCACCGCACCACCCTGGTGTTCGTCAACACCCGACGCATGGCCGAGCGCATCGCCCGGCACCTGGCCGACCGCCTGGGGCCGAGCCTGGTGGCGGCCCACCACGGCAGCCTGGCCAAGGAATACCGGCTCGACGCCGAGCAGCGCCTGAAACGGGGCGAGCTGCGCATGCTGGTGGCCACGGCGTCGCTGGAACTGGGGATCGATATCGGCGATGTCGACCTGGTCTGCCAGATGGGCTCCCCGCGCAGCATCGCGTCCTTCCTGCAGCGGGTCGGCCGCTCCGGCCACCAGGTGGGCGGGCTGCCCAAGGGCCGCCTGTTCCCCACCTCGCGCGACGACCTGGTCGAATGCGCCGCCCTGCTCGACTGCGTGCGCCGCGACGAACTCGATGCGCTGCGCATCCCCGTCGCGCCGCTCGACGTGATGGCCCAGCAGATCGTGGCCGAAGTGGCCAGCCGCGAGTGGTCGGAGGACAATCTGTTCGACCTGCTCCGGGGTGCGGCGCCCTACGCGAACCTGCCGCGCGAACGCTATGACGCCGTCCTGCGCATGCTGACCGAAGGCTTCGACGGCCGCCAGGGCGTGCGCGCCGCCTACCTGCACCGCGACGCCGTCAGCGGCACCTTGCGGGGCCGGCGCGGCGGCAAGCTGACAGCCGTCACCTCCGGCGGCGCCATTCCCGACAACGCCGACTTCACGGTGCTGCTGGAACCGCAAGGGCAAAGCGTGGGCACGGTGCACGAGGACTTCGCCGTCGAAAGCCTTGCCGGCGACGTCTTCCAGCTGGGGAATACGTCCTACCGCATCCTGCGCGTGGAAGGCGGCAAGGTGCGCGTCGAGGATGCGCACGGCGCCGCGCCGAACATCCCGTTCTGGCTGGGCGAGGCGCCCGGCCGCAGCGACGAGCTGTCCATCGGCGTGGCGCGGCTGCGCGGCGAGATCGACCGGCTGCTCGGCGAGGCGGACGGCGACGCCGCCATCGACCATGCCAACGCGTGGCTGCACGAGCACCTGGGCCTGGGCGACGACGCGGCCGGCCAGATCGTCGACTACCTGGCGCGGGCCCGGTCCGCGCTGACGGCCCTGCCGACCCGCGACACCCTCGTCATGGAACGCTTCTTCGACGAGTCGGGCGGCATGCAGCTGGTGCTTCATTCGCCCTACGGCAGCCGCATCAACCGGGCCTGGGGCCTGGCCCTGCGCAAGCGCTTCTGCCGCACCTTCAATTTCGAGCTTCAGGCCGCCGCCACGGAGGACGCCATCGTGCTGTCGCTGTCGGACACGCACAGCTTCGCGCTGGATGAGGTGTGGCGCTACCTGCGCTCGTCCAGCGCGGAGCACATCCTGGTCCAGGCCCTGCTGGACGCGCCCCTGTTCAACGTGCGCTGGCGCTGGAACGCCACGACGGCACTGGCCCTGCCCCGCTTCGCCGGCGGGCGCAAGGTGGCGCCCCAGCTGATGCGGATGAAGAGCGACGACATGCTGGCGGCCGTCTTCCCGGACCAGGCCGCGTGCCTGGAAAACATCGTCGGCGAGCGGGAGCTGCCCAGCCACCCGCTGGTGGACCAGACCCTGGACGACTGCCTGCACGATGCGATGGACAGCGAAGGCTGGCTCGCCCTGCTGCGCCGCATGGAAGCGGGCCAGGTGCGCCTGCTGTCGCGCGACCTGCCCGCGCCGTCGCCGCTGGCGATGGAAATCCTCAATGCCCGCCCGTACGCCTTCCTGGACGACGCCCCGCTGGAGGAGCGCCGCACCCAGGCCGTCATCAACCGCCGCTGGACCGACCCGGCTTCCACCGACGACCTGGGCGCCCTCGATGCCGGCGCCATCGAGGCCGTGGCCGAGGAAAGCTGGCCGCAGGTGCGCACTGCCGACGAAATGCACGAGGCCCTGGTGGCGCTGGCCTGCGTCACGCAGGGCGAGGCGGCCGCCAATCCGGGTTGGGCCGACTGGCTGGCCGCGCTGGCCGGCGGCGGCCGCGCCACGCGCCTGCGGGCCAATGGATTCGATTGCTGGGTGGCGCTGGAAAGGCTGACCTGCGTGCAGGCGGCATGGCCGGACGCCGTCGCCACGCCGCCGTTGGCGATCCCGGACCGGCTGGCAAACGCAGACGAGGCCTGGACTGCCGACACGGCCCTGGTGGAAGTGCTGCGCGCGCGCCTGGCCGGCTTCGGGCCGCTGACCCTTGCCGCCATCGCCGCGCCGCTGGGGCTGGCGGAAAGCCCGGCGGCCATCGCGCTGGCGCGGCTGGAAAGCGAAGGCTATGTGCTGCGGGGGCGCTTCACGCCGGGCGCCACGGTAGATGAATGGTGCGAGCGGCACCTGCTGGCGCGCATCCACCGTTACACCATCAAGCGCCTGCGGCGCGAGATCGAGCCGGTGGAACGGCAGGACTTCATGCGCTTCCTGTTCGAGTGGCAGCACCTGGCCGAGGACGCCCGCGTACAGGGGACCGATGCGCTGGGCCAGGTGCTGGCGCAGCTGGAAGGCTTCGAGGCGGCGGCCGGTGCGTGGGAAAGCGAGCTGCTGGCGGCGCGGGTGAAGGATTATTCGATGCTGTGGCTCGATGAGCTGTGCCGGGCCGGCAGGATCGTCTGGACCCGGGTCGGCGCGCCGGCCAGCGCCAGCGGCGGCCCCGTGCGCGGCACCCCGCTGGTGC
>NZ_WNKZ01000094.1 GCF_009720835.1 Pseudoduganella buxea | reverse complement strand
TGGTTGTGGACCTACAATCACGACCGACCCAATATGGCGCTCGGCGGTATCACGCCAAAACAGAAATTGGCACTTGCCGCTTAACCTCTACTTTTAGCGTGCTCTAAAAATGGGGGGATTACCCAGCCGTATGTGCCATCGGCACGGAGAACGCGATGTTCCAGGTCGAAGACGCTCTTCTGACGAATTGCAGTCTCGATCGCAGCACGACTGCGTTCGCGTTCGTCCGGATGCACGTACTCTTCCATTTTCCATTCTGCCCACTCGGTGGTGGTCTTCAAAATCCCGCGCCCGTCCAGTCCATGCATGTACTTCCAGTCCGGACTCATACGGTAGACGACATCCGAAGTGGCCACAATGTAAGCACGCAGCCGCTCTTCGCTTTCCCGCAGTGCCAGTTCAGCGCGAACCTGATCGGTAATATCCGTCGTCGTATGCGAGACGCAGATCAGCTGGCGGTTTTCGTCAAAAATAGGGGTATTCAATGCGCTCCAGTAGCGCTCTTCGTAACAGACCTCGCCGCTGCCCTGGGGGACTTCGATGGGGTAGCGTTGTGCCGGCATGGCCTGCGCCGTTCCGGTCTCGAGGACCCTGACCAGCGACGCCCGCAGCGCTGCTGCTCCTGTGTCCTCGACGTCATCGGGGCTTTCCGGGAAGGCGTCGAAAAGCAGTCGCCCTACCAGGTCTTCCCGGGTCCTGGACGCGCCCTGCACGAAGGCGTCGTTTACGGCAAGAATTATCGGGTCAGGGGAGGCCGTCAATATGCAGGTACCAGCCGAGCTGCCATTGAAGACAGACTCGAAAAATGATGAAGATTGCATAGGGTGGAAGCGCAAGGAAAGAGGATTGCATTATAGGTCGCCCTAAATCTTCGGCGTTTAGTGCTGCTCTGCACGTTCCTTAATCTGATGGAGTGGTCGTTATCTCGGCGAGAGCCATATGAACCACCGCATCGGGGTGTTTCCTGCCGTACCCTGGCACCCGCAACGTCCCGAAACAGCGATCTGCTATCCTGCGTCGAACGGCCGGGTTCGGCCAGCGACAGCGGCCAGCTTGGACCACTGCGTGCCCACAATATAAGGATGCAAGATGAGTGCAACAGGAAACACGACGATTGCCGAGCTGGCGTTTCAGCTTGGTAAAATCACGCGACATGCCATCGACCAGCGGGACGTCAAGGCCGACCCGGTCGAGCTGACGAAGATCGCCAATGACCTGCTCGAAGCAGGCGACGAAAAGGTTGCCAATGACTTGTTGCTGCTGTTCGTGGCGGGCTTCGAGGAGGGCGATCCGCCTGAACGACGGACTGATCCGGAACGTCCCCAGTAGGCAGGTCAGCCCCCATAGGCGCGCCCGGCCGGGATGGCGAAGCGCACCAGCACGCCAGCACCATCGCCCGGGCCGACGGCCAGGGTGCCGCCCACCCGGGCCATCCGTTCGCGCATGCCGGCCAGGCCCCAGTGCCCGGCCCGGCCCGTTGCCGCGATGACGGGATCGATACCGATGCCGTCGTCCGCGACTTCGCCTTCCAGCATGTCGTCGCCAAAATGCAGGCGCACCGTGATGCGGGTGCCGCCGGCATGGCGGGCGCTGTTGACGACGGCTTCGCGCAGCACGTACAGCAACTCCACGGCCGTGTCGTTGTGCAAGGGGCGCGGTGTGCCCTTTGTTTCGAAGTCGAGCAGCCCGTCCGCGCCCGGCGCGGCTTTTTCCAGTGCGCCGCGCAGCTCGTCCAGCAGTTCCGCGCACGGCGGCGCCTGCCGCAGGGCCAGCACTTCGTCGCGGGCATGGGCCACCAGTTTTTCCGCATAGCCCAGCACCTTGTCCAGCATGGCCTGCAATTCCGGTTCCTTCGGCAGGCGCGTCTGCACCATGTGGAAGCGCAGGATCAGGGCCTGCACGGCCTGCAGCAGGTTGTCGTGCAGGGAGCGCGCGATGCGGTTGCGCTCCTGCATCGTCGCGTCCAGCCGCGCCGCCGTGCGCTCCTCGGCGCGGCGACGCACGACGGCCATGCGCCAGCGGTACATCTGGGCAAGCAACAGCAGCAGGGCCGCCGCGCAGGCCAGCCGGAACCACCACGTCTGCCAGAATGCGGGCCGGATCTCGAAGGCGAATCCGGCGCCGGTGCGGTTCCACACGCCGTCCTCGTTGGCGGCGATGACGTGGAAGCGGTAGCGGCCGGGTGCCAGGTTGGTGTACTGGGCGCCGCGTTCCCGGCGGGCGTCGCGCCAGTCGCCATCGACGCCGTCGAGCCGATACTTCAACTTGACCCGTTCCGGCACGGACAGGGCCGTCGCCGTGAAGGCGATGTCGACCGCCGTGGTGCGCTCGGGCAGCACCAGGCCGTCGGCAGCGTCGTATGCGCGTCCAGCCGCGTACAGCGACTGCACCAGCACGCCGGGCGGGCGGGGATTGCGCTGGATACTGGCCGCATCGATCCAGCCCACCTGCGACATGGTGGCGTAATAGAGCCGGCCGCCATGGGCCACGGCCAGCGACGGCAGGGGGCGCACCTGGGCCGGCAGGCCGCGCACGCCATCCTCGAAATTGAACAGCTCCGCGTCGACCGGCTGGTCCGGCGCCTGCCAGAAGCGCTGCAACTGCGCGGCCGTCAGGCGGTACAGGCCCTTGTCGCCATGCAGCCACAGGCTGCCGGTGCCATCCACGGCCATGCCGCTGACCCGTCCCACTGCGTCGTCGCCCGCCAGCCGCATCGGCACGGCGCGGTCGCCGCGCAGCCAGGCCACGCCCCGGTCGCCACCCAGCAGCACGCGCCCGGCCACGTCCAGCATGGCAGTGCCCGTCCCGACCTGCATGCCGACATTGGCCGGCAGCAGCCGGAAGCCGTCCTGCGTCAGTTCGCCGAAGCGCTCGTTGACCAGGCTCAGCCACGTGCGGCCGGCCTTGTCCGTCAGCATGCTCAGCGGTGTCGGCTCGGGCACGCCCCGCATGCGCGGGTCCTGGCGCCAGCCGTCGGCGTCGAAGATCCAGATGCCGTTGCGGATGATCGACACCAGCAGCCGTCCGGCCCTGTCGCGCGCCAGGCTCTGGATCTCATAGCGCGTGCCCAGCGGGGCGGGCAGGTCGATGCGGCGTTCGGACGCGCCATGGAACTCCCACAGTTCCCTGGCCGTGCCGACCCACACGTGGTCGTCCGCCACCCGCAGCAAGGCGTTGGGCGACAGTACTTCGGTCGCGCGCATGGTGCCGTCCGCCTGCATGCGCCGCAGCGGGCTTTCCGGCGAGCCCAGCCACAGCTCGTCGCCGAAGCCCCGCTGCGCCATCCATGCCAGGCTTTCCTTCGTCACGGGCACCTGGCGGAAGCGGTGCGGGCGGTAGCGTTCGATGCTCTCGTAGGCGATCAGCCACAGGTTGCCTTCGCGGTCGACCATGCCCGTGTGGGGAGCATCCCCATTGCCGGCGGGGTAGGGGAAGACTTCGACGGCATGCAGCACGCCGTCCGCGCCGGGCGCCATGCGCGCCACGCCATCGGCGCGCTGGTACCACAGGCTGCCGCCGGGGCCGTCGAACATGCCGTTCTGGTACAGCGCGGGCGCACCGGTGGCCGGCTTTTCCATCCGCACCTGCTCGACCGGGCCGCCGAAGCGCAGCCGCACCAGGCCCCGGTCACGCGTGACGGTGTGCACGACGCCGCCGACGGTGGTGAGCCACTGGTCGTCGGCCGCCAGTTGCTTCACGAAGGTTGCGGTGCCGCTGCGGCGGGCGTAATAGGTGGCGTTGACGCTGACCCACAAGGTGTCGTCGCGGTCGAACACGATGGCCGTCGGCATGCCGGTCGGCAGCGACTCCTTGCCGAACGTTTCCCAGCGGCCCTGGCGCAGGCGCACCAGGCCGCTGGTGGTGCAGGCGTGCAGCATGCCATCGCGGTCCAGCACGAGGGACAGGGTGGAGCCGGCGGGGAAGTTCTTGCCGGCCACGAAACGCTGTACACCCGTGCGGGAGAAGATGTCCAGGCCGCCGAAGTGGTAGCCGACGGCGATGCGCCCGCCGGGCAGGGCCATGACGAGCGAGACGCTGGGCGATGCCAGCGGGTGCCCGAAGACGGTGTGCTCGGGGCGGAAACGCACGCCGTCAAAGCTGGTCAGGCCGGCGGGCGAACTGAACCAGAGCAGGCCACGGTCGTCCTGCGTCATCTTGTACGACTGTTGCGGCGCGCCATCGGCCTGGGTCCAGCGGCGGCGTTCATGCGTGACGCCGTCGGCCGGCGGCGGGGCCGCCCACACAGGGCAGCTGGCCAACAGGGCCATGCAAAAAACGACCAGGCGGCCAAGGGCCATGACTGCTCCGATGTTGTCCTTAATCCACTATTTTACATAGGAAAGGATCACCGCATCGGGTTAGCGCTGCGCAGCCGGGGGCTCGGCCCGCGTCACATACTCGACGATCCGGTCCACGCAGTCCTGTGCCATCGCGTGAATCCGCGCGCCGTAGTGAAAGCGGCCCTCCGTGCCGATGGCGCGGCGGTAGACAATGACGATCTCGACCTTGTCATGGATAGTGCTGTCGGGGAAGCGGAAGTCCAGCACGTAATGGCCGTCCTCGGGCAGCATTTCCGTCGTGACGAAGCCGACGCCCATGCGGGCGATGTCGACCAGCTGGGCACGCCAGACATGGTCGCTGCCGGCGGGATCGGTCAGCGAGGCGTCGACTTGCAGCAGCCGGCGCACATGGGCGCGGCGCTGGTCCGAGATGGGTTCCGGCAAGGGATGACTTTCAGTTATCGATGGTGACGAGGAACAGGATAACCCAGTGCGCTGGCGCGGTGAAACAAAAAACCGGGCAGCGCCCGGTTTTAGCTGGGAGAGCAGTGTGGCTTTAGCCTTAGCGCGCCACGAAGCCGCGCGACACGGCGTTGGTGGCGGGCCGGCCGCTGGGGCCGTAGACGCCGGCCTGCGATTGCGGCCGCAGCGCCTGCAGTGCGCCCTGCGTATGGCTCAGCTGGCGGTTGATCAGCATGCCGTTCAGGCGGTTCAGTTCCTTCGCTTCGCGGGTCTGCGCCAGCACGTCCTGCCACAAGGCCACGTCTTCCGGCGTGCCGTGCGCTGCCAGCCACGCTTCCATGCCGGCCTCGCGCGGCGCGAAACCGGCCAGGCCGAGGGCACGGTGGCGCTGGTTGGCCTGCAGGGCCATTTCGTTGATCAGGTCGGCCTTGCGGGGCGTGACCTGCTCCAGGCTGTCGATATCGGCGCTCACCAGCAGGTCCTGTTCCTGTTGCAGCAAAGCCTGCAGCGAAACGATCAACTTGTGCTCGGCCCGCAGGCTTTGCATGGGGGATGTGATGGCGCCGTTATGCATATCTACCTCTTTCTGGAGTGCAGCAGATCCTTGACCGTATCGAGCAAGCCATCCGCCACTTTTTCGGAATTAACCTGGAATTGACCATCGGCAATTGCCAGCTTGATGCGCTCGACCTTTTTCGTGTCGAACACCCCACTGCTGCTGCTTGCCGCCATCGCCTGGCCCTGGGAGGACAGGCGGACATTGTCCGTGCCGGCCTGCGCGGCCGTCGCGGACGTGCTCGCTGCCGTGGCGGCGTTGTTCGCCGACGTGGCCGCGGTATTGCTCGCGTTGGTGCGTGCATTGTTCGCCGGCGTGTTGACCGGCAAACTGTTGCTCTTCACTGGATCGTTGATTTTCACAGCATCTTCCTCGTTGGTAGGAGCTTTTTACTCCGGTGTACGAGTCATTTAACGGCATTGCCGCCGCGAACTTTAGCGCTGCCGCCGAAATATTCAGAATGCCACTTCCACCATGCCGCCCGCGCGGGCGATGCCGCTGATGTGTTGTCCACCGGCCGTGCGAACCTGCACCACCTGCCCGTCGGCGGCGTTGGCGACCGCTTTTGCCTCGGCCGAGACCTTGAAGCCGGGGCCGTTCGACACGAGCCGCACCAGCTGGCCGCTCTGCACGACGGGCTTGATGCGCAGGCTGTCCAGCCGCAGCGGCATGCCGGCCGAGATGGCAATATTGCTGGTTCGGCCCAGCACCTGCGCCTTGTCCGTGGCGATGCTGGCCGGCATCGTCGTCAGGTCGCCTTGCATGGTCGCCAGCTGGCTGTCGACGATGGGCTGGCCCTGCGGCACGGGGGCGGCAGCGGCAATGTAGTTGCCCAATACGGAGACGTTCGCCTGAATATACACCGTCCACGGTGACGGGGCCGCACAGCGCACGCCCACCGTCGTCTTGCCCCAGGGCTTGCTACCCGGCATTAAAAATGCTTCCGGCGCGGGGCAGGCGGCCAGCTTCATGCGGGCGTCCACATTGCCGACCGTGACCGTGACCTTGCCGGGCAGGCCGGCGCTCTGCACTTGCAGGAAAGCGTCGACCGCCTGGCGCAGCTTGGCCGGGTCCATCGCTTCGGCGGCCGTCGCGTTGCCGTTCAGCAACGCGGCCAGCATGACGCCGGACAGAACTGTGTAGAATGTTTTCATTGGGCAAGAATCTCCGTGAATGCAGCCATCATGCGGCATCCCCGGCAGGACGAAAGCGGCGAACAGGACCATAAAGCCGCGCTTCCTCCGCGCTTTAATTGCCGTACAGCATCCGTATCATCGATCCTGTCACCGATGGAAGGAAGACCATGCTAGGCAAACTCGACGATCACCTGCGATTCAATGAAACGGCACTGAGCCTGCGCTCGACGCGCCAGAGCGTGCTCGCTTCAAATATCGCCAACGCGGACACCCCGAACTACAAGGCCCGCGATATCGACTTCTCCAGCGCCTTGCAGTCGGCGCTCGATGTCAACAAGGGCGGTCCGCTGAAGACGACGGCGCCGAAACACTACGAGCTGCCGCCGCACGGCGCCGGCACGCTGGCCAACGGCACGCCCTTGCAGTACCGGGGCATCGTGCAGGGCGCGGTGGACGGTAACACGGTCGACATGGATGTCGAGCGCAACCAGTTCGCCGACAACGCGCTGCGCTACGAAGCGGGCGTGAACTTCATCAACAGCCAGATCAAGGGCCTGCTGAATGTCATCACGGGAGGTCAGTAAGCATGTCGCTCTTTAATATCTTCAATGTCTCCGGCTCGGCCATGAGTGCCCAGTCGCAGCGCCTGAATGTGGTGGCCAGCAACCTGGCCAATGCCGACAGCGCCACCAGCGCCAGCGGCCAGGCCTACCGGGCCAAGCAGGTGGTGTTCGAAGCCACGCCCAGCGCCGACAACACGGCTACCAGCGTCAAGGTGCAGCAGGTGATCGAGGACCCGTCGCCGATGAAGCTGGTGTACGACCCGAAAAGCCCGCTGGCCGACGAGAAGGGCTATGTCGAGATGCCGAACGTGAATGTGGTCGATGAAATGGTGAACATGCTGTCCGCTTCCCGTTCCTACCAGAACAATGTGGAAACCATGAACGCCGCCAAGAGCCTGCTGCTGAAAACCCTGACCATCGGTCAATAATCAAGAACGCCATGTCGATCACCACCACCAATACCGTGTCCTCGCCTTCGTCCTCGCTGATGAATGCCGTGAATCCGAAGGAAAAAAGCAGCAGCAGCGAGATTTCGGCCGAGCAGGACAAGTTCATGACCCTCCTGATCACACAGCTGAAGAACCAGGACCCCCTGAATCCGCTGGACAACGCCCAGGTCACGAGCCAGCTGGCGCAGCTGAACACGGTCACGGGCATCAACAAGCTCAACGACACGCTGGAGTCGCTGAAGACGGACTACGCCGCCACCACGTCGGCCCAGGCCGTCAACATGATCAACCATGGCGTGCTGGCCCCCGGCAAGACCATGCAGGTGGCCGAAGGCAAGGGCATCTTCGGCATCGAAACGGGCTCGTATGCGGACAAGCTGGCCGTCGAGATCCGGAACGCCAGCGGCAAGGTGGTGCACACCATTGAAATGACGAACGTCGAACCGGGCGTGCAGCCGCTGATCTGGGACGGCAAGCTGTCCGACGGCAGCACGGCGGCCGACGGCAAGTACGCCATCGCCATGACGGCGACGACGGGCGGCCAGCCACTGACGGACGCCCAGACGCTGGCCTTCGGCACCGTCGCCAGCGTGTCGACCGGCCCCACCGGCGCCAAGCTCAACGTGCCATCGCTCGGACAACTGAGCATGGACGACATCAAACAGGTCCTGTAAGCCGACCCCCGTCGGCTCTTAATTCATTGCAATCCCATTTCTGACAGGGGTACATCATGTTCCAACAAGGTCTCAGCGGTCTGAACGGCGCCACCAAGTCGCTCGACGTCATCGGCAACAATATCGCCAACGCCAGCACGGTCGGTTTCAAGAGCTCGGAAGCGCAGTTCGCCGACCTGTACGCGAACTCGCTGAACGGTATCAGCGGCAACAACCCCGGCATTGGCGTGACGGTCGCCCGCCTGGCCCAGCAGTTCACCCAGGGCAATATCGAAACAACCAATAACCCGCTGGACATTTCCATCAACGGCGGCGGCTTCTTCCGCACCACCGTGGACGGCGCCATCCAGTACACCCGCAACGGCCAGTTCTCGATGGACAAGAACGGCGGCATCGTCAATGCCCAGGGCGCCGCGCTGACGGGCTACGTGGCCAACAAGGATGGCGTCATCCTGCAGGGCGCGCCCGTGCCGATCACGATCGACTCGTCCGACCTGGCCCCCGTGCAGACCACCAAGGCCAACCTGCAGATCAACCTGAGCTCGAACTCGACGACGCCGAAGACCCAGCCGTTCGACGCGTCCGATCCGACCTCCTACACCAAGCAGACCGTGCTGCCCGTCTACGACTCGCTCGGTAACGAACACATCATGGGCATGTACTACGTCAGCCTGGGCAGCGGCGACTGGGACGTGTATGCGGCCAACGACGGCGTGCAGGTCGACTCGAAGGCCATCATGACGGCCACCCTGAGCGATACGACCATCTCGACCGCGCGCAAGGCCTTCCAGGACGCGCTGGCATCGGGCGTGTCGGCCGACATCATTGCCACCCGCGGCGCCTATGCGACGGCACTGGGCACCGCCGTGGAAGCGGCTGCCGGCACGGCCGGTGCACCGGCCTCGGTGACGACGGCCATCAACGCGCTGTACAACGGCAGCACCAATATCGGCGGCATGGACAGCTACACGCCGGAACGCATCGACGCCGCCTTCGCCGCCGCCGTGAACGTGCCGGCCACCAAGGTGGGCACCCTGCGCTTCTCGACGACGGGCCAGATCGACACGGCCGCGATGGCCTCGGCCAACCCGCCCAGCACCTTGCCGTTCACCATCAACCTGCCCATCTTCCCGGACAATGGCGCCGAGCTGAACATGGCGATCTCGACCACCTTCGACGGCAGCACGCAGTACGGCACGGCCACCAGCGAGAAGATGTCGACCCAGGATGGTTACTCGTCGGGCAGCCTGCAGCGCTTCGCCACGGACGACAACGGCGTCATCATGGGCCAGTACAGCAACGGCAAGTCCAAGCCGCTGGCGCAGATCGTGCTGGCCGACTTCACCAGCGTCGAGAACCTGACCCCGCTGGGCAACAACGCGTGGGCGGAAAGCTCCGGCTCCGGCGTGCCGCAGATCGGCGTGCCGGGCGAAGGCGGCATGGGCCAGCTGCGCTCGTCGTCGGTCGAGGCGTCCAACGTCGACCTGACGGAAGCGCTGGTCGACATGATCACGGCCCAGCGCGTCTACCAGGCCAATGCCCAGACCATCAAGACGCAGGATTCCGTCATGCAGACCCTGGTCAACCTGCGCTAATCGTCGTTCCCGCAGCCCCGGCGTTCGCGCCGCGGGCGGCGCCACCGGAGACCACCATGGACAAACTCGTCTACACCGCCATGACCGGCGCCAGGCACATCCTGGACCAGCAGGCCACCACCGCCAACAACCTTGCCAACGCCACCACGAACGGTTTCCGGGCCCAGCTCGATACCTTCCGCGCCGTGCCCGTCGTGGCCGAAGGCCTGCCGACGCGTACCTTCGTTGTCGGCAACACGGTCGGCGCCGACTACCGGGCCGGCCCCATCGAAACGACGGGTCGCCCGCTGGACGTGGCCGTGCGGGGCGAGGGCTGGCTGGCGGTGCAGTCGACCGACGGTTCCGAAGCCTATACCCGGGCCGGCGGCCTGAAGATCAGCGAGAACGGCCTGCTGCAGACCAGTGGCGGCCTGACCCTGCAGGGCGAGAACGGCCCGATTGCCGTGCCGCCGAACATGGAAGTCAATATCGCCGCCGACGGCACCGTCAGCGGCATCGACACCAGCCAGACCCAGCCGGGGCCCGCCAATGTGCTGGGCCGCATCAAGCTCGTCAATCCACCCACGGCCGGCCTGGTGCGGGGCGACGACGGCCTGTTCCGGCAGACCTCGGGCGAAGTGGCCCAGGCCGACCAGGGCGTGCGCCTGGCCGATGGTTGCCTGGAAGGCAGCAATGTCAATCCGGTCGATGCGATGGTCAGCATGATCGCGCTGGCCCGGTCCTTCGACACGCAAATGAGCCTGCTGAAGAATGCCGAGAATAACGCCGCGAAAGCCAGCCAGATCCTCGCTTTGAATTGATCGCCCCCCCTGCATAATGCTCCTATGTAAGTTTGTCCGGCGAATCTCCGCCGGCACTACGGGAGAAAGCAGATGATTCGTTCGCTCTGGATTGCCAAGACCGGCATGGAAGCGCAGCAGACACAGATGGACACTGTGTCCAACAACCTCGCCAACGTCAGCACCAACGGCTTCAAGAAGTCGCGTGCCGTGTTCGAGGACTTGCTGTACCAAAACGTGCGTCAGCCCGGCGCCAATTCCTCGCAGCAGACCCAGCTGCCATCGGGCATGCAGGTCGGTACCGGTGTGCGTCCCGTGACGATCGAACGCATCCACACCCAGGGCAATCCGCAGGCGTCCGGCAACGACAAGGACCTGATGGTCAACGGCAACGGCTTCTTCACCGTGCTGATGCCGGACGGCGCCACGGCCTACACCCGTGACGGCTCCTTCCAGCGCGATAACAACGGCCAGATGGTGACCTCCAGCGGCTACGTGCTGCAGCCGCCCATCACGATTCCCATCAACGCCGACAACATCACCGTTGCCAAGGACGGCACCGTCTCCGTGCAGCTGCCGGGACAGGCAGCCGCCCAGCAGATCGGCAGCCTGCAGCTGGCCACCTTCATCAATCCGACAGGCCTGCAGTCGGTGGGCGAGAACCTGTACCTGGAAACGGGCGCGTCGGGCGCTGCCCAGCAGAACCAGCCGGGCCAGAACGGCACCGGCGTCATCCTGCAGGGCTATGTCGAGACGTCCAACGTCAACGTGGTGGAGGAGATGGTCAACATGATCCAGACCCAGCGCGCATACGAGATCAACAGCAAGGCCATCACGACGTCGGACCAGATGCTGCAGAAGCTGTCGCAGCTGTAAGGATAAGCATGAAACTCGCCCATTTCGCTTCCGTTCTCGTTGCCGCCACCTTGGCCGGCTGCGCGTCGACGCCGACCACCATCGTGGCCGGCCCGACGTCGGCCCGCCCGATCCCGCCGCTGCAGAACCCGGTCGCCAACGGCGCCATCTACCAGGCCGCCAGCTACCGGCCCGCCTTCGAGGACCGCCGTGCCCGCCTGGTGGGCGACATCCTGAATGTCAACATCACGGAACGCACGTCGGCCGTGAAGAACGGTGCCAGCTCGAACAGCCGCAGCGGCAGCGCCAACTTCGGCATTCCCGGCCCGTTGCAGGCCAAGCTGGGCGCCAATATCGGCACCAACTCGGAAAACAAGTCGGCCGACTCGGCCAGCCAGACGGCCAGCAACACCTTCACGGGCACGATGGCCGTCACGGTGGTCGAGGTGCTGTCGAACGGCAACCTGGTGGTGGCCGGCGAGAAGCAGGTGGCGATGGACAAGGGCACGGAATTCATCCGCGTCTCCGGCGTCGTCAGCCCCGACACCATCGGCGCCGGCAACACCGTGCCGTCGACGGCCATTGCCGATGCCCGCGTCGAGTACCGTACCAACACCCACCTGGACCGCGCGGAGCTGACGTCGATGGCTTCCCGGTTCTTCATGAGCCTGCTGCCATTCTGATGATGAAGACCTTCGCCAAAACCCTCGCCGTCATCGGCCTGTGCGTCGCCAGCCTGCAGGCCCCCGTGGCCCATGCGGAGCGCCTGAAGGACCTGGCCAGCATCGCCGGCGTGCGCCAGAATCAGCTGATGGGCTACGGCATCGTCGTCGGCCTGGACGGCACGGGCGACCAGACCACCCAGACCCCGTTCACGGTGCAGAGCATCGCCGCCATGCTGCAGCAGATGGGCGTGAGCCTGCCGGCCGGTACCAACCTGCAGTTGAAGAACGTGGCCGCCGTGATGGTCACGACGTCGCTGCCCGCGTTCGCCCAGCCGGGCCAGATGCTCGACGTCACCGTCTCGTCGATGGGTAACGCGAAAAGCCTGCGCGGCGGCACCTTGTTGATGACGCCGTTGAAGGGCGCCGACAACCAGATCTACGGCATGGCGCAGGGCAATATCCTCGTCGGCGGCGTCGGTGCGCAGTCGCCCGGCGGCGGCGCCTCCGTCGTCGTCAACCACCTGTCCGTGGGCCGCATTTCCGGCGGCGCAACCGTCGAGCGCGCAGTGCCGAACGCGCTGGGCGAGGGCGGCCAGATCCGCCTGGAGCTGAACAGCACCGATTTCGCCACGGCCAGCCGGGTCGTCGAGGCCATCAATGGCAAGTATGGCGCCGGCATCGCCTATGCATTGGACGGCAGGGTCATCCGCGTGCAGGCACCGTCGGCCAGCGACCAGCGCGTCACCTTCATCGGCCAGCTGGAAGAGATCGACGTGCGTCCCGCGGCGCTGGCGGCGAAAGTCATCATGAACGCCCGCACGGGTTCGGTCGTGATGAACCAGGCCGTCACCCTGCAGACCTGCGCGATTTCGCACGGCAATTTGTCCGTGTCCGTGTCGGCCGATCCGCAGGTGAGCCAGCCGAACGCGCTGTCGGGCGGCCAGACGGCTATTACCCAGCCCGGTTCCGTCGACATCCAGAAGGCGCCGGGCAAGGTGCTGATGGTGCAGGGCGGCGCCGTGCTGGGCGACGTCGTCAAGGCACTGAACGCCATCGGCGCGTCGCCCCAGGACCTGCTGGCCATCCTGCAGGCCATGAAGGCCTCCGGCGCCCTGCGCGCCGAGCTGGAAATCATCTAATATCAAGAAGCCGAGGCCGCCATGATCCGCCAGAACACCACGCCCACCGACCTTTCCGGCAAGCTTGCCCTCGACAGCAAGGGCCTGGCCGAGTTGCGCCAGGGCGCCAAGGCCGGTTCGGCGGACGCGACGAAGGCGGCGGCCACGCAGTTCGAGGCCATGTTCGTCAATATGATGTTGAAGAGCATGCGCGATGCGTCGCCCCAGGAAGGCATGCTGGACAACCAGCAGACCAAGATGTTCACGACGATGCTGGACCAGCAGACCAGCCAGAACATCGCCAAGAAGGGCGTCGGCCTGGCCGACGTGCTGATCCGTCAACTGTCGAAGACGGCCGGCGTGAACGGCGAGAATGCGGCCCTGGGCGGCGGCATGGCGGATGCGGCCATGCCGGAAGGGGGCCTGACCCGCTCGATGCTGGATGCGGCCAAGCTGCAGCGCTCGATCGCGGCGGCCGGCGGCAACGCGGCGGCATCGGCAGCAGCGTCGGCCGGCTCGGCGGCAGCGGCCCCGGCCGCCAGCACGTCGCGCCACGCCCACGTCCGCGCGTTCGCCGACAAGCTGGCCGTCCATGCCGAAACGGCCAGCAAGGCGACGGGCGTGCCGGCCAAGTTCATGCTGGGCCAGGCGGCACTGGAAAGCGGCTGGGGCCGGCGCGAGATCAAGGCGGCCGACGGCAGCACCAGCCACAACCTGTTCGGCATCAAGGCCGGCGGCGACTGGAAGGGTAAGACGGTCGACGTCGCCACCACCGAGTATGTGAACGGCCGCGCCACGCGCAAGATCGAGCGCTTCCGCGCCTATGACAGCTATGCCGACAGCTTCAAGGATTACGCCAAGCTGATCACGAACAATCCCCGCTACGAGAAGGTGCTGGCCAGCGGCGGCGACGCCACCGCGTTTGCCCGCAACCTGCAGAAGGCTGGCTACGCCACCGACCCGAACTACGCCAACAAGCTGGCGGCCGTGATCAACAAGACACTCGTTTAATCAATTTCGGGCGGCCCGCGGGCCGCCATTCAAGTTTCGGCCGACCTTGTCGTAAACAGGTTCAGCACAGGAAAAAACACCATGAGCAACCTCCTCAGCATTGGCAAGACCGGCTTGATGGCGGCCCAGACGGGCATCGCCACGACGGGTCACAACATTACCAATGCCACCGTGCCCGGCTACAGCCGCCAGGGCATCGTGCAGTCCACCACGCCGCCGATCGCGCAGGGCGTCGGCTATATCGGCACGGGGACGGAAGTTGCCCAGATCAAGCGCTATTACGACAACTTCCTGAACACCCAGCTGCTCAACGCCCAGGCCAACCAGGGCTCGGTCGATGCCTACCTGGGCCAGATCAGCCAGATCGACAATATGCTGTCGGACAGCACCATCGGCCTGTCGCCGGCCCTGCAGGACTTCTTCAAGGGCGTGCAGACGGCCAACTCGACGCCGTCGCTGCAGGCCGCGCGCGAGTCGATGCTGTCGTCGTCGCAGACCCTGACGGGGCGCTTCCACGAAGTGTCCGGCCGGCTGACGGAACTGCAAAGCGGCGTCAACAGCTCGATCGCGTCGACCGTCAACTCCATCAATGCGTACTCGACCCAGATCGCGGACCTGAACACGAAGATCGCCGCCGCCACGGCTGACCCGCTGAACCCGCCGAACGATCTGCTGGACCAGCGCGACCAGCTGATCCGCGAACTCAACCAGCAGGTCAAGGTGACGGTGCTGCCGGGCGAGAACAATATGCTGAACGTGTCGATCGGCTCGGGCCAGCCCCTGGTGGTGGGCGTGAGCAGCATGGAGCTGGCCTCGACCACGTCGCCCACGGACCCAAACCGTACCGTCGTGGCCTACCAGACGCCGGGACGCCAGTCCGTGCTGCCGGATGACACCTTTTCCGGTGGCGCCCTGGGCGGCCTGATCGCCTTCCGCAACGAAACCCTGGACCGGGTGCAGAACCAGGTGGGGCAGATCGCCGCCGGCCTGGCCGACGCCTTCAACGACCAGCACCGGCTGGGCCAGGACCTGAACGGCGAGCTGGGAGGCGACTTCTTCAAGCCGATCAAGGCCTATGTCGGCTACGACACGCGCAACTCGCCGCTGAGCACGGCCAAGGTGGAAGCCACCATCACGGATGCCAGCAAGCTGACGGCGGCGGACTACAACGTCACTTTCGACGGCAGCAACTACAACTTCGAGCGCGCCGATGGCGTGGCCGTGACGCCTTCGTCCGTGGCGCCGGGTACGCCGACGGAAATCGACGGCGTCACGTACAACTTCACGGGCGACGGCCAGCAGGGCGACCGCTTCCAGGTGCGCCCCACGTACCAGGCGGCGGCCGACATCACGGTGGCCATCACGGACTACAAGAAGATCGCGCTGGCCGCGCCCATCAGCACGTCGGTGCCGTCGTCGAACAAGGGCAACGGCACCATCAGCGCCGGTGTCGTCGACGCGACCTATGTCGACACGCCGCTGACGACGCCCGTGACGATCGCCTTCCACCAGACCGATCCGGCGGACAAGAACACCCGCACCATCGACGGTTTCCCGCCCGGCACGACGGTGACGATCAAGCAGCCGAACGGCACGGAAAACACCTACGTGGACGGCGATACCATCCCGTACACCGAAGGCGCCACCATCAGTTTCAATGGCGCCAGCTTCGTGCTGGCGGGCGCGCCGAAGGACGGCGACACGTTTACAATCGGACCCAATACTTCCGGTGTCGGCGACAGCCGCAACGGCGTGCTGCTGGCCGGTTTGCAGACGAAGAACATCCTCAACAACGGCAGCGGTACGTTCCAGGGCGGCTATGCGGCCACCGTCAACTACGTGGGCAACAAGACACGCGAGATGCAGGTGGGCAGCGCTTCGGCGACGACGGCCGTGAACCAGGCCCGGGCGTCGCAGCAAAGCGTGTCCGGCGTCAACCTCGACGAGGAAGCGGCCGACCTGCTGCGCTACCAGCAGGCCTACCAGGCCGCCGGCAAGGTGATGCAGATCGCCGGGCAGCTGTTCGACACACTGCTGCAGATCGGCAATTGATTTTAGGAGCAGGACCATGACGCGTATCAGCACCAGCATGATGTACGAACGGGGCGCCAGCCAGCTCAGCACCCTGCAGTCGAACCTGCTGAAGACGCAGCTGCAGCTGTCGACGATGCGCCGCGTGCTGACGCCGGCCGACGATCCCGTCGCGTCGGCGCGGGCACTGGAAGTGACGCAGTCGCTGGAACTGAACAGCCAGTACGCGACGAACCGCCAGACGGCGGCCTCGTCGCTGACGCAGGTCGATACGACCCTGCAGACCATCGGCGACCTGCTGACCGACGTCAAGGACACCGTGCTGAAGGCGGGCAATCCGGGCCTGTCCATCGCCGACCGGGAAACCCTGGCCGTCGACCTGGAAGCGCGCATGGCCGACCTGCTGGGCCAGGCCAACACGGCCGATGGCACGGGTGGCTACCTGTTTTCCGGCTACAAGACCAATACCTTGCCGTTCGTGCAGACGTCGACGGGCGCCACCTACCAGGGCGACCAGGGCCAGCGCGAATTGCAGGTGGGGTCCGGACGCAAGATGGCCATCAGCGCCTCGGGCAGCCAGATCTTCGAGAACAATATCACCGGCAACGGTACCTTCCTGACCAAGCCGCAGGTGCCCGACCCGGCCGACCCGACCGATTTGCCGAACGTCGGCACGGGCATCATCTCGCCGGGCAGCGTGTCGGACGCCACCAAGCTGACGGGCCACAACTACACCGTCACGTTCGCCAAGGACGCCACCACGGGCAAGATGCAGTACAGCGTCACGGACGACACGGACGGCAGCGAGAAGATTGCGCTGACGGACTACAAGGCGGGCGAACCGATTGCCTTCGACGGCATCACCTTCGACATCAAGGGCGAGCCGGCCGACACGGACAAGTTCACCGTAGAGCCCAGCAAGAACCAGTCGATCTTCGCGACGATCCAGAACGTCATCAGCGCGCTGCGCACGGCCGGCACGGGCCCCACGGCGGGCGCCAAGCTGACCAACGCCATGAACGAAGCCAACCAGAACGTCCAGAACGCCTCGGACAATGTGCTGTCCGTGCTGGCCTCGGTCGGCGCGCGCGGCAAGGAACTCGACTACCTGGACGACTCCGGCTCGGAAATGAACATCCAGTACAAGAGCCAGATCTCCGACCTCGTCGAGCTCGACGAGATCGAAGCAGCCACTCGCTTCAGCCAGCAACTGAGCAGCCTGCAGGCAGCCCAGCAAACCTTCAAGTCCGCCACCAGCCTGTCGCTGTTCAACTACCTCTGATCGCGCCGCCAGTTCGGCCGGTCCGCCGCAGCGGTCAGACACCTTCTGCCGTCGCGTGGTCGCTTACAGCTGGCGAAGTGTCGCCAGGCTCTTGATCGCGGCCGTTATATCCTCCGGCCGCAACGCGGCGAATCCCAGGCGCCAGCCGTCCACCTTGGCTGCCTCGTGATGCAGCGCGCTCAGGCTGGGGGTGGCGATACCCAGCCTCGCGGCGCGACGCGTGAGATCAGCTTCGCTTCCTTCCGGTAAGCGCACGCTCAGTTGCAGCCCGCCTGCGCTGTGCAAGGGCTGGGCCCAAGGCAAATTGGTATGGAGGGCGTCCAGCAGGCAATCGCGGCGGCTGCGATAGAGCTGCCGCATCAGCCGCAGATGCGCTGCGAAATGACCTTGCGCGATGAAATCTGCCGTTACCGCCTGCATCAATTGCGATGAATGGCCGTCGAAGGCGCTGCGCGCCACCAGCAGTGGCTGGACCATGTCTTCCGGCAGCACGGTGTACGCCAGCCGCAAGGAAGGGAACAGGGTTTTCGAGAAACTGCCGATATAGATGACCCGGCCTTCTTCGTCCAGGCTTTGCAGGGCCGGCATGGCGCGCCCGTCGTACTGGAATTCGCTGTCGTAATCGTCTTCGACGAGGTAGGCCCCGGTGCGCCTGGCGTAGGCGATCAGTTGGCGGCGCCGCGCCAGGCTCAAGGTTTGGCCGGTAGGAAACTGGTGTGCGGGTGTCAGGTAGATCAGGCGCGGCGTCGGCATGGTGTCGTCATGGCGCGCGCCTTCCGCATCGACGGGCAAGTTCACCACCCTGGCGCCGGCCGCGGCGAACACCACGCGCGCGCCGCCATAGCCGGGGTCTTCCATCCAGACGACATCGCCGTCGTCAAGCAGCATTTGGGCCAGCAATTGCAGGCATTGCTGGGAACTCGTCAGCACCAGCACCTGCCCGGGATGGCAGCGCACGCCGCGCGAGTGCGCCAGGTAGCCGCTGATGGCGGCGCGCAGGTCGGGCCGGCCTTGCGGATCGCCATAGCGCATCAGTTGCTCGGCATCCAGGCGCAGGCGCCGGTTGAGCACGCGCCGCCAAAGCGCCACCGGGAAGGCGCGCAGATCCGGGCTGCCGGCAGCAAAGGCCTGCAAGCGCATCGGTTCCATGCAGCCGCCGGTTTCCAGCAGGCGTCGGCCGCGCTGCGAAAACGGGGTGGTCGCGCCGGGTGACCGGTGCGGGGGAGCGATGGGCGATTGCGCCCCCGCGCCCAGATCGATGGCGACAAAGCTGCCCTTGCCGACGTTGCGCCGTAAATACCCTTCGATGGCGAGCTGGCCGTAGGCCGCCTCGACGGTGACACGGGACAAGGACAAGTCCCGGGCCAGCACGCGCGTCGAGGGCAGGCGTTCGCCCAGGGACAAGGCGCCGCTGCGCATCGCGCGCCGCAAGGCGGCGCAGACTTGTTCACGCAGCGCCAGGCCGCTGCCCCCCTCGCTTTCGAACAAGCTGAGCCACATTCGCGGCCTGGACTGTTGCATTGGTCTTATCTGCTGTGATGAATTGGTATCAATTTTAATGCCAAATCGGCCTAGAATTCCATCTGTCAATTCAACTCACAAAGAAAGGCTGTCATGTCAAACGCCAACTCCGCGGTACTTTCCTATCCGCCCGCCACGCCGGAGCAGACCCGCGATTACATGCTCCATAAACTCAGTTTTCATGCCGACGCCTGGGACGTGGCCGAAGACTTGCACATGGGGATCGATTCGATTGTCGTCATCGACACGCGTTCGATGGCGCTGTACGCGCAAGGTCATGTGCCTGGCGCCATCAGTTTTCCACATCGGACGATGACGGCCGAGAGCACGGCGGCGCTTGATCGCAGCAAGACCTATGTGACCTATTGCGACGGCATCGGCTGCAATGGCTCGACAAAGGGCGCGTACAAGCTTGCCGCGCTGGGTTTCACGGTCAAGGAGATGCTCGGCGGCCTGGATTTCTGGATCCGCGATGGCCAGCCGCTTGCGCGCGGTAGCGAACCGGGGCAGATCGACCGCGCTGCGCCCGCCATGGAATGCGCCTGCTGATGGACCGCGCCGAGGCGGCCCGGGTGCGGCCAGCCCATGCCGGCGACGCCCAGGCATTGGCCGCGCTGTGTCGGGCGCATGCCGCCTTCGAGGAACTCCCTTACGTGGCTGACGGGCATGCGAGCCGTCTGGCGCAGGCATTGGAGGATGCGCGTTTGCACGCGTGGGTGGCGGAGCG
This sequence comes from Pseudoduganella buxea, assembly GCF_009720835.1. Taxonomy (GTDB): domain Bacteria; phylum Pseudomonadota; class Gammaproteobacteria; order Burkholderiales; family Burkholderiaceae_D; genus Rugamonas; species Rugamonas buxea. The sequence continues at coordinate 2,674 of NZ_WNKZ01000094.1, read as the reverse complement.
GGATGGCGACATCGTCGGCTACGCCAGCGCGACGCTGGACTTTTCGACCCTGTGCGCGAGGACGTTCGTGCATCTCGATTGCCTCTACCTGGACCCACGGGCGCGCAACCGCGCCGTGGGTCGTGCGTTGATGGCGGCGGTGGCGGAGTTCGGGCGGCGCCAGGGCTGCCGCGACATGCAATGGCAAACGCCGGCGTGGAACGAGGCCGCGCTGCGCTTCTACGATCGCACCGGGGCGCGCAGGCTGGGCAAGCAGCGCTACACCTTGCCGCTTGCCGCAGGCGTCGGAGGCGCGAGTGCCTGAGCGGCCGCTTGGCGCCGGTGATGCCACCAGCCCGATTCAATAGGGAACTTCCGGTATCCTCTGCCCGGACGCAGGCTCGACGCTGTTGCATCGCAAGCTTGCGAAAGCCACAGCGCCGGGGGGCGTCTCGGGGTCAGCGCTGCGCGGGCGGCACGGCGGGGCGGGCGGGCAGGTCGCCCTTGCCCGCGAAGGCGCGGGGGAGGTGGCGGGCTTTTTCCGTGCCCTGGTGGAGCAGGTTCATCATGGGGGTGGCCAGGTAGGGCAGGCCGATCAGCAGGACGAGGAAGCCGGCGGACAGGGTGATCGGGAAGCCGATGCCGAACAGGTTCAGCTGGGGCGCGGCGCGGGTCAGGATGCCCAGCGCGACATTGACGATCAGCAGTGCCGCGACCAGCGGCATCGCCAGCTGCAGGCCGGCGCTGAAGATCTTGGCACCCCACGTGGCCAGCGCCCAGAAGCCGCCGCCGTGGAAGGCGTCGGCGGCGATGGGCAGGGTAAAGAAGCTTTCCGCCAGTGCTTCGAGCAGCAGCAGGTGAACGTTGGCCACCAGCATCGACAGGGTGGCGATCCACACGAGAAATTGCGATATCGCCGACGAGCGGCCCTGCGACATGGGATCGAAGAAGCTGGCGAAGCCCAGGCCCATTGTCAGGCTGCTGATCTCGCCGGCCATCTCGACGGCGGCGAACACGACGCGCATGGCGAAGCCCATGGCCACGCCCGTGATCAGTTCCTTGGCGAGGATCAGCAGGCCCGCCCACGAGGCGGGATCGGCGGCGGGCACGGCCGGGACGAGGGGGGCGATGGCGACGGCCATCATCACGCCCAGGCTCAGCTGCACGGTCTGGGGAATGCGGGCGTTGCCGAAAAAGGGCGAGGCCGTGACGAGGCCGAGGATGCGCGTCAAAGGCCAGATCAGGCTGGCAATCCACGTATTGATTTCCGCGGCCGAGAGCAGCAGCATCGGGCTTTACCCGACCATGTTGGGAATGCCGCCGAAGATTTCCCGCATATAGTCCGTCAGCACGGAGATCATCCACGGCCCGGCGACGACGAGGGCGACGAACACGCCGACGAGTTTCGGAATGAACGACAGGGTCTGCTCGTTGATCTGCGTGGCGGCCTGGAAGATCGACACGATCAGGCCGATCACGAGCGCCACCAGCAGCAGCGGGGCGGCCACCATCAGCGTGATTTCCATCGCATGGCGGCCCATGCTCATGACGGTTTCCGGTGTCATGGCGATCCCTAGTAGAAGCTCTGGGACAGCGAGCCCAGCAGCAGTTGCCAGCCGTCGACGAGCACGAACAGCATCATCTTGAACGGCAGCGAAATGACGGCCGGCGACATCATCATCATCCCCATCGCCATCAGCACGGAGGCCACCACCATGTCGATGATAAGGAAGGGGATGAAGATGGCGAAGCCGATCTGGAAGGCCGTCTTCAGTTCGCTCGTGATAAAGGCGGGAATCAGGATGCGCAGCGGCACGTCTTCCGGCCCCTGCAGCGCGGGACTGCGGGAAATCTTGACGAACAGGGCCAGGTCGGCCTGGCGTGTCTGCTTCAGCATGAAGGTCTTCAGCGGCGCCGAGCCCCGCTCCATGGCCTGCTGCATCGTGATCTGGTTGGCCTGCAGGGGCTGGTAGGCCTCCGTGTAGATGCGGTCGAACGTGGGGCCCATGACGAAGAAGGTCAGGAACAGGGCCAGCCCGATCATCACCTGGTTGGGCGGCGCCGACTGCGTGCCCAGCGCCTGGCGCAGCAGCGACAGCACGATGACGATGCGGGTAAAGCCCGTCATCATCAACAGCACGGCCGGCAGGAAGGTCAGCGACGTCATCAGGATGAGCGTCTGGATCGTCAGGCCGTACTGGGTGCCGCCGCCCGGTGCCGGGCCGCTGGTGAAGGCGGGGATGGTGGGTTCCGCGGCCGCGATCAGCGGCAGGGCCAGCATGGCCAGCAAAACACCACCGCGGCGGAGAAGCTTACTTGATATTGCCATTGCGCTTGTCGATCGTCTGTTTGAACCATTCGGCGAAATTGGTCGCCTGCAGCGTGTTGGGTGCCAGCGGGTCGCCTTCCTGCCGGGGCAGGGTCGCCAGCGCGTTCATCCGGCCGGGCGAGGCACCGACGACGATCCATTGATCGCCCACTTCCACCACCAGGATGCGCTCGCGCGCGCCCACGGACAGCGCGCCAACCAGGCGCACCGTCGAGCCACCCGTGATGGTTTTCGGGCCGAAGCGCTTGAGCATCCACGCCAGGCCCATGACGATGGCCAGCACGGCGGCCAGCGCGGCCACCGTCTGCAGCAGGCTGCCGGCGGCCGTGGGCGCTGCCGCCATCGGCACGGGCGCGACGGGACGGG
>NZ_WNKZ01000093.1 GCF_009720835.1 Pseudoduganella buxea | reverse complement strand
CCGCGCGCCTCGACCAGGGCCTGCAGCACGCGCGCGGCGCGCCATCCCAGCGGCACGGGCCGGCCCGTCGCCTCGTGCAGCGCACCGCGCACGGGGTCGAAAACGTGGCGCCCGAGCGCGATCCGGCCGGTATTCGGCCGCAGCATGTCCATCTGCATATCCATGCATGCAGCGTAGCGGCGGCCGGCCCGGAGGCACAGGCCATAACGGGTCCGTGCGCCGCTCCCCGAAGTGCTGCCGCCCCGCTCCCCCGAAAGGGGCAAAGGGCCCGCCGGCGGCTGGCGCCAGGGTATCCGGCGTGTAAGATGGCGCCTTGATCAACTGCTTCGTACCGGCAGCGCCCGCGCCGCAACACCATGGATGAATTGAGTAATGTCGAACGAACCGGACCTGGCGCCGGCGCGAAGATCCGCGTGATGGTGGTCGACGACCATCCGCTGCTGCGCGAAGGGATCGCTGCCGTGTTGTCCGTCAGCGGGCGCTACGACCTGGTGGCCGAGGCGGCGGACGGACGCGAAGCGGTGGAACAATTCGTGCGCCACCAGCCTGACGTCACCTTGATGGACCTGCAGATGCCCGTCATGGGCGGGCTCGATGCCATCCTGGCGATCCGCGCGCTGGCGCCCCAGGCCCGCATCATCGTCCTGACCACCTACAAGGGCGACGTGCAGGTGCTGCGCGCGCTCAAGGGCGGCGCCATGGGCTACCTGCTCAAGAGCGTGCTGCGCACGGAACTGGGCGAGGCGATCGACAAGGTGCATGCCGGCCAGCGCCACATCCCGCCGGAAATCGCCGTGGAGCTGGCGGCCCATATCGACGCCGATTCCCTGTCCGCCCGCGAAACGGAAGTGCTGCGCCTGGTCGCCCACGGCAATTCGAACAAGCGCGTGGCACTGGCCCTGGGCATCGCCGAGGAAACCGTCAAGGCCCATATGAGCACGGTGCTGTCCAAGCTGGGTGCACGCGACCGCACGCATGCCGTGACGATTGCCGTTCGGCGCGGCATCCTGGAGCCCTGAGCGGCCCCGCCGGTTTCCCTTACTGGAACGCCACCTCGGCAAAGCTGCGCAGCTTGCGGCTGTGCAGCCGGTCCACGCCCAGCGCGCGCAGCATTTCCATCGCGCGGATGCCGATGCGCAGGTGCTGGTCGACCCTGTCGCGGTAGAACTGGTTGGCCATGCCGGGCAGCTTGATCTCGCCGTGCAGCGGCTTGTCGGACACGCACAGCAAGGTGCCGTAAGGGACGCGGAAGCGGAAGCCGTTGGCGGCGATGGTGGCGCTTTCCATGTCCAGTGCCACGGCCCGGCTTTGCGAGAAGCGCCGCTCCGGCGTGCGCTGGGGCAGCAGCTCCCAGTTGCGGTTGTCCGTGCTGGCCACCGTGCCGGTGCGCAGCACGCGCTTCAGGTCATGGCCCGTCAGCTGCGTGACCTCGGCCACGGCGGCCTCGATCGCCACCTGCACCTCGGCCAGCGCCGGGATCGGCACCCACAGGGGCAGGTCCTCGTCCAGCACGTGATCCTCGCGCACGTAACCGTGCGCCAGCACGTAGTCGCCCAGCTGCTGGGTGTTGCGCAAGCCGGCGCAGTGCCCCAGCATCAGCCACGCGTGCGGGCGCAGCACGGCGATATGGTCCGTGATGGTCTTCGCGTTGGCCGGGCCGACACCGATATTGACCATGCTGATCCCGGCGCCGTCGGCGCGGATCAGGTGGTAGCCCGGCATCTGCGGCAGGCGCGGCAAGGGCGCCCCCATGCCGTCGCCCGGCTGCTCGTCCTGGCCGGCGCGGCGCGTGACGATATTGCCCGGTTCGACGAAGGCGATATACGCATCGTCCTCGCTGGTGGGTTCGCGGCTCATGATGGCGTGGCCCAGCCGCACGAATTCGTCGATGTAGAACTGGTAGTTCGTAAACAGGACGAACTTCTGGAAGTGCTCCGGCGACGTGCCCGTGTAATGGCGCAGCCGCTGCAGCGAATAGTCGACGCGGGGCGCCGTGAACAGCGACAGGGGCTGGGCCTCGCCGGGCGGCGGCTCGAAGGTGCCGTTGGCGATGCCGTCGTCCATCGCGGCCAGGTTGGGCAGGTCGAACACGTCGCGCATCAGCTGGCGGCGTTCCAGCGGCATGCTGCCCTCGATATGGTCATGCTCGGCGAACGAGAAGTGCACGGGAATGGGCTGCGACGACAGGCCCACTTCCAGCTGCACGTGCTGGCGGCCGTGGTTCTTCAGCAGCAGGCGGAACTGCTCGTGGTAGTAGCGCGCGAACAGGTCCGGGCGCGTCAAGGTCGTTTCGAAAATGCCGGGACCGGCCACGAAGCCGTAGGCCAGGCGCGAATCGGCGCGGGCGAAGGTTTCGCTCTGCACCCGCACGAAGGGATAGCAGGCCCGCACATGCGCGGTAGGGGTCTCGCCCTCGACAAAGCGCTGCAGCGCCTCGCGCAGGTGGGCGATGCTGCCGTTGTACAGCGCCTGCACATGGGCCAGCGCGGCAGCCGGATCATCGAAACGTTCGGGGGCGACGAAGGGACGGGTGGACACGATACACTCCTGTTGGTTTTTGTTCCATCCTACCACCGGCGTGGCGCGCGCGCAGGCGTGCAAGCTTCCGTCAGCGTCCCGGCCGCAGACGGCGCCGCGCGGCGCGCGCGTGAGGCACCCAGGCCTGCACCGACCAGCGCCGCCACATGATCAGTCCCCGGATCCACTCGTCGGCGGCGAACGCGATATAAAGTCCTTTCAGGCCCCAGCCCAGGTGAATGGCCAGCACCCAGCTGCCGCCGGCCAGCACGATCAGCATCGACGCGGCGCCGGCCAGCACGGGAAAGCGCACGTCGCCGGTGGCGCGCAGCGCGTTGATGACGACCAGGTTGAAGGTGCGGCCCAGTTCCACCAGCACGCCGAGCCACAGCAGCACGGCGCCTTCCGCGATGATGCTGGGGTCTGCCGTGAACCAGCGCAGCAGCCATGGCCCGGCCAGCGCGACGCCGCTGGAAATGACGCCGCTGATGACGAGCGCCCGTCCAAGCGACACCCGCACCAGCCGATGCGCCGCCGCCAGCTCGCCCGCCCCCACCATGTGGCCCACCATGATTTCGACGGCAAACGCCGTGGCCAGGCTGAAGACGATGATCATGCTGCCGATCTGCTGGGCATAGGCATGCGTGGCCAGCGCGTGCGCGCCCAGCGTGCCGGCGGCGGCCATGCTGGCCATGAACGACAGGCGCCACGCGATATTCTCGGCCGCCGCCGGCACGCCGATATGCAGCACCTCGGCCAGCTCCTGGCGCGGCAGGTGCCACCAGTCGCGCGCCGTGGTGACGATGCCCAGGTGGCGCCGCCACAGCAGCAGGTGCAGCGCCAGCCCCAGCGCCCGGCTGACGGCCAGCGCCAGCGCGAAGCCGGGCAGGCCCAGCTCGGGCAGCGGCCCCCAGCCCTGCATCAGCGGCAGTGCCAGCAGCAGGTGCGAGCCGTGCATCGCCACGAGCACCAGCAAGGTATCGCGGGTGCGCAGGTGGGCCCGCATCACGGCCGCCATCGACGCATTCCACGCGTCGAACAGCATGGCCGGCGCCAGCGCCTGCAGGAAGGGCACGGCCATCGGCATCACGTCCGCCGGCGTGCGCAGCAGATCGAGCAGCCCATGCGCGCCGGCCAGCGCCGCCAGAGCCGTCAGCGCCCCGATCCACGTGCTCGCACCGACGGCCGCCAGCGCCACCCGGTTGGCCCGGTCATGGCGCCCTGCCCCCAGGCTTTGCGTGATGACGACGCCGATGCCGGAACCGATGATGCGAAACAGCAGGAACAGGGTGACGGATATCTGGCTGGCGATGGCAAAGGCGGCACCGGCGATATCGGAGATATGCGACGCCAGCGCGGTGCCGACCACGCCAATGGCGACGGACAGCACCAGTTCCACCAGCAGGGGCCAGGCCAGCGTGAAGATGTGGGGACGGGCGGTGGGTGGGGTGGCGGGCATGGTGGCTGGCTGGATGCTATGTGGTGGGTCGCCATTGTAAGCGCTGCGCGTGGCGCATGCCGGCGACGAAATCCGAACGTTCGATGACTGAGAGTATTGATTTTTGGTGAGGAGAATCAATGCCACCTTGGACAATCCGGGAAACCATACGACGAAAAAAAATTTAGCGTTTCCCCCGATTATCGTTCCGCCTTGTTGACAACGGCGGACGGCACGAAACTTCCACGGGTCTTCATATGACAGTCAATTTTCCTGGACTGGTATCAGGTTTTCTGAGCGAGGCGAACCGCCCGATCCGCCTGCGGCTGTTCGATGGCGGCGAGGTGCTGGATGACCTGATGCTGGTCAAATACGCCAGCGGTGCCGAATCGATTTGTGGTGGTATCGAGTACTCGCTGCTGTGCGTCTCGCTCGATGCGGGGATGGCGCTCAAACGCTTTATCGCCAATCCCGTGGAGCTGCAGTTCGTAACCGATACCGGCGGCCTGCGGGCCGTTTGCGGCATCGTTGCCTCCGTCACCGAGGGCGACAGCGATGGCGGCCTCGCAACTTACCAGCTTATCGTGCGCGACGCGCTGTCGCTGCTGGACAAGGCCGTCAATACGAGGGTATTCCGCAATACGGACGAAGTGGGCATAACCAATACGATACTGCGCGAGTGGCGCGAAAATAATCCCGTGGCCGCGCGCGCATTTGATTTCGACGTGTCGGGACTTCAATCCTACCCTGCACGCGAATTCACGATGCAGTGCAATGAATCGACCGGCGCCTTCCTGCGCCGGCTGTGGAAGCGACGGGGAATCGCATGGTTCATCCGGCCTGGCGCCGCTACGGAATGGGGAAGCGATAACGTTCCAGTCCATACACTGGTTTTGTTCGACGATGCCATGTCGCTGGAACGAAATGCCGCGGGCACGGTGCGGTTTCACCGCGATGACGGCACCGAGACACGCGATACCATCTCTGCCTGGCATGCGGTGCGGCAGCTGACGGCTGGCACGGTCACGCGGCGCAGCTGGGATTATGCGCGGGCGTCGATGACCGACAGCGAGGAACTGGGCCAGCATGACCAGGGCCGGCTGGGCAACGAGTTCGCCGCCAGCCTGGACGACTACGTGGCCGACGTGCCCCACGCCGGCGCCAGCAACAGCGATTACCGCAGTCTGGCCACGGCGCGGATGCAGCGCCTCGAATACGAGTCGAAGTACTTCCAGGGTGAAGGCAGCGTGCGCGACATGTGCGTCGGGCAGTGGAATGCCGTCAGCGGTCACCCGGAAATCGATACACATCCGGCCGAGGAACAGGAGTTCGTCATCACGGCGATGCGTGTCCATGCCGAGAACAACCTGCCCAAGGCGCTCAACGAGCGGGCCAGGCGCCTGTTCACCCTGAACCATTGGCCGATGCGTGACGACGCACTGGAACAGGCCAGTCGCGAACGCTTTGCCCGCTACACCAATCACTTCACCTGCGTGCGGCGCGGCGTTCCCATCGTGCCCGCCTACGATGCGAGCTCGGACGTGCCGCGCGCCGAAGCGCAAAGCGTGATTGTGGTCGGCCCCGCCAACGAGGAACTACATTGCGACGAATTGGGGCGCGTGAAGGTACGTTTCCCCGCCTGTCGTGAAAGCGATCATGCCCATGCGCAGGGTGCTGGCGCCTCCGACAGCGATCGCGACTCGGCCTGGGTGCGCGTGGCCAGCGGCTGGGCCAGCGCCCAGTACGGCGCTATTTCCCTGCCCCGTGTCGGCGACGAAGTCATCTGCGTTTTCCTGGGCGGCGATCCGGACAAGCCCCTGATCATCGGCCGGGTGCACGGCGCCACGACCACGCCGCCATCGTTCAGTAACGCGAGCCACTTGCCCGGGGACCGCTACCTGTCGGGCATCAGGAGCAAGGAAGGCAAGTCGCAGCGCTACAACCAGCTGCGCATGGACGACACGCCGGGCCAGATCAGCGCGCAACTGGAAAGCGCGCACGGCCACGCACAGCTCAACCTGGGCTTCCTCACGCATCCGCGCTTCAACGGCGAGGCCAAGGCGCGGGGCGAGGGCTTCGAGCTGACCACCAACGACAGCGGAGCCATCCGCACGGCAAAGTCCTTACTGATCACCGCCTGGAAGCGGCTCGATGCCTCCGGTAGTCAGCTCAGCAGCGAAGAACACGTGGCGCTGATGCAGGACTGCCTGGACCTGTTCAAGTCGCTGGGGCAGTACGCGGCCGAACACCAGGGGCTGTCGCTCGATGCCGACGGCCAGGCGCAATTGCAGGCGCAGGTTGAGGCTGCGGCAAGCGATGGCCAACCTACGCTGAGCATGACGGCGCCCGCCGGCATCACGCTGACGACGCCGAAAACGCTGGTCAGCTATGCCGGCGTCAACGTCGACACGGTGGCCCAGCAACACCTGCAATTGACGAGCGGCCAGCGCTTCAACCTGAACGCGGGCAAGGGCATTTCGCTGTTCTCGCACATGGACGGTATTGCCCAGATTGCCCATCATGGCAAGTTCCTGATGCAAAGCCAGCATGACGCCATGCAGATCGATTCGGCCACCGACCTCAAGGTTACAGCCGGCAAGCGCGTCATCGTAATGGCGGAAGAGGAGCTGACGCTGATCGTCGGCGGCGGCGCCTACCTGAAGCTCAAGGGCGGCAATGTCGAACTGGGCGGGCCCGGCCCCCTGACGGTGAAGACGGATGGCCACCACTGGAACGGCCCGGCCAGCGCCAGCACCGAGATGCCCAAGTTCGCCTCAGGCGACTTCAGCCGCATACCGCGCCTGCTGCGCCCTACCGACGGCAAGCCCGTCGAAGGCATGAAATTGCACGTGGAACGGGACGGTGACGGTCCGCTGTGCGGCCAGAGCAACAGCGACGGCGAAGGCGAAAAAATTACCAGTGACCAGGTGCAGCAACTCAAGGCATTTTTCTACCGGCCACGCGGCTGATCGCCAAACCAGGACGCAATCATGAATCCCCTTTACTCCGACAATAATCCAGCCTGCAGTGAAGAGAACATTCTGCTGGGCGCGAAGATCGGGCTCTCGCTCCTGGGCGGGAAGCATCTCGATGTGCTGATGCAGTTGCCCCTGCCTGGCATTACCATCTTCGTCCACGGCGTCAATTCCGATGGCGAATGGTACAAGCAGGCCGAGGAAGGATTGTGCAAGGGGCTGAACCAGCGGCTGAAGCGCTGCGACGAACATATGACGCACCCTACACCGGAGGGTGGCCAGCTGCGGCCGGCGACTTACCTGCCCGAGCTGACGCCGGATGGCTATATCAACCCCGATCTAAATCATAAAAACTTCGTTTCGGACGAAGGCAGTTTTTCGCCCGTCATTCAGTTTCGTTGGGGGTATAAAGCCAGCAGCGAAGAGCTGCAGAAGTATGGCGATTCCATCTATCTGAATGAAGCAGATTACTGGGGCGGCGGGCCGTTCGCCAACGGCTGCACGTCCCTGCCCGATCTGTGGAGCAGCGGCATCGACGATACCCTGTTTCTGTGGCTGCATGTCCAGCACATCAACCCGACCAACGACAGGCTGGTGTATTCCTGTCCCCCACGCGCATATTACGTTTTGGCGGCATTGCGGCTGGCAAAGCTGATCGGTTCGATCCGCGCCAGGCAGGCCGATACGCCCGTCACGATCGTTTGCCACAGCCAGGGCAATATGGTGGCGATGGCCGCGGCGTTTCTCGGCAATCAACTGCAGCCGGTGACCGATCCGCTCGGCAAGCAGGGCGATTGCATTGCCGATACCTACGTGCTGTGCAACCCGCCGTACAGCCTGGTAAAGGACAACAAGATGCAGAGCTGGGTGGAATTCGGCATGAAGGACCCGGAAGGCAACGGTGGCCGCCAGACCGCCGACGCCCGGTGCCGCACCCTGGCGGCATTCTTCGACATCATCCGCAACCGGGCGGCAACCCAGCAAAGCGCGCAATATATCGATACGTTCATCAAGAACGAACTGCAAGACTTCGATGCCCAGTCCGACCGCAACAAGTATGGCTACGGCGCTGCACAGGCGACAGTGGGACGTGTCACGCTGTATTTTAATCCACACGACCAGGTGATTTCCGCGAGCACCATCCAGGGTATTGGGTGGCGTGGAATGAGTGAGGAAGAAATCAATGCCACGAACGGCGCGGGCGTCTTCAGCCAGCGCGTGTTCGCACAAGGCTTCGACGTTGGAACACAGGGTCATTACAACTTCTGGAAGAACCAGCATAACCAACCGAAACGCAAGCGGGATTACTGGTTGCCGGCGTCGCCGCCAGCCCGTTATTCCTTCTCGAAGGGGCTGAAAGCGAATACGTCGATCGTCGGCAAAGTCATGACATTCGTAACTGCGCCCCTGCTGATCCTGGCGACGCGCATCGCCAATACCCCGATCAACGCCTTGCCTCCAGACGATTGGCGCACCCCGTTGACGGCGCCGCCGTTGGCGCCGTTCAAACCCCAGGGCGCCAAGTTCGGCCAGGCGACCGACGCCTTCGACGAGGGCATCAATCCGCCAGGCGAAGCGCGCGACAAAAATCGACAATACGCTGCGGACGACCCGTATGGGGGCAGTCGTCCGCTTGCCGGGGCCCCGGCCGACGCCACCAGCCCGGACAAGACGGATGCGCCAAAGGGGGACAAGAACAGCGAGGCCGCGCTGCGCTATGAGCATCACGCAATGCTGCGCATGGAGGCACGGCGCGAGGGTCGCTATGGGAAGGACGAAAAGGTCAAGGAGGAAGACGACCTTGCCTTGGCGAGCGACGGCTACAAGGTCTGGCGTTCAAAAAAGATCAAAGATATCTTGGCGGCCAGCATCGACACCCATGCGACAGATCACTCCACAATCATGACCAACTCGATGCATGCCGAAAAGGCGCTTGCTTATGATGTTGCGGTTGGCGTGTGTCATCTTACGGCAGCAGACTTCCGAAAACTGAGAGTTGCCGCAGACTGGCGCTTTCTCGAAAGTCTTGAAAAATCCCATCCGATTGCGAAGTTTTGGGAGTACTTCGATTCGGGACTATATGAAAAGCAGCCGATTCAGGATTGGGCAATCAAAAGCGGCCATGAGGGTTCGATGCCAATGAATATTCTCGATAAACGGGCTTTTTTTGGCGGAGAGAATGAATGATTAAGCGGATTTTTCGCAGAGGGGCGGTAGCCTGTGCGGTCTTTATAATAGCATTGGGAATAGTATGGGTATACTCGGCAGGCTTTAATTCATCGGGATCGCCCTCACTTTCAGATGGAGAAATTATGAATCGCTTTGTATTGCTTCCCAGCTTGTTGGCCATCAGTGTCTTTACAGTCACATCATTCCTAGCGTCAGCTACCGTTGCATCGCCTGAGGTGACTTCGCCCCGCGTCCCGTCCAAGGTTGTACGATCTTTTCAAGCTCAGGTTGTGGGACTGCAATGGCTTAACCCCTTACAACGCCGCGATTATCCTACAGAGTGGCAGCTATTGTGGACTCTTGGGCTAGTGCAGCCCAACACAGACGATGACATGGTTAAGGCAAAACCGGGCAAATACAGCAGACTGCAACCCATCGGCATTATCGTCAATGGGAATAGTGGAGAACTAGATTTTAAAGAATATCACGAAAAATACTTGCGGGCTCTCACAAAGCAATTTCGATCGAATTATTTTCAGGACTCAGCGTATTTTTATAACGCGCACTCGTTAGATGACAGGAAAACGTGGCGTGAACTCGCAGGTATCCGCGTCGAATACGCGCTACCGGAAGGCCGACTCGACCCTGTCGAGACTACAAGTATCAGCAGGGATACGATAAACGATACATTTCAGATCGGCTTTGCCAGTACACCGGAAGCATGGAGTCGTAATACACCACCAGACGTGCGTATCAACTTCGGTGGTCCCAATGCAGGTTTTATATCTCTGACAGCCGGCCTGGACTATCTGCAGAGCCATCCCAATGAAACAGTGTGGGTAATGAACTGGGACGCCCCCAGCTTCCCGCCCAAGGACGAGCAGATCAACGAAAACATCGTGCTGCTGGTGCTGGCCGGTCCGAACTACAAGACCGAGCGCGCGCCTCTGGCGTGGCTGGGCTACCCCGCCAGCCGCAAGGCAGCGGACTTCGAAGCGGCGAAAGGCAAACCGACACGGCCCGTACAGGCATGGAAAGCCGCCATCGAAACGGCAGCGCAAAACGCCGGCAAGCAGAATACGGATATCGGTTATGTCATCCACGACGCAAACAACAAGCATCCTGATTCCCCGGAGCGCATCGCCAGCCTGGCGCAGACGCTGGCGACAGAGCTGGGCGAGTTCGATTACGTCAAGCAGACCTTCAATACGTCAGCCTTGCTGGGCGAGATGGGTGCTGGCACGGCGCTGACCAATGTCGCCCTCGGTATCGCCTATGCCAATCATATGGGCAAGAACGTGCTGGTGGCCGGCACCACCGATCTCACGCAGGCAACTGCGCTCGTCGTCGTGCCACCGGCAAAAGTGCGGCCCATCGACCCGAAGGCGCCCTGGTTCCGCGCCCGAGGCGGGAATACGGCCTTCCTGCCATGGTGGGGCTTGCGCAATGACGCGAGACCAGGATCGCAGGGCTATTCCCGATGACACGACAGGTAACCCGATGCGCGGCGTAATCCGATTGAACGATCCCACCAGCCACGGTGGCCGCGTCATCAGTGCGGCCCCGAACAGCAAGGTCATGGGCGTGGCCGTGGCCCGCAAGGGCGACCGGTGCGTCTGCCCGCTGCCGGGCCACGGTCCCTGCACCATTGTCGAAGGCGACCCCAAGGTGCTGATCGACGGGGTGCCGGTGGCATTCGACGGCCACCGCACCAGTTGCGGCGCCACGCTGATTACCACCGTCCCCGACAGCGGCCGTGGCTGACCCCAAACATCCGCGCTTACCGGGCGTCTCGGTGCTGGCGACAGGCCTGGCCTCCCTGACGGCGGCCTGTACGGCCCAGACCAGAGCACCGGACGTTTTCGAGCAACTGACGGCACCGCTCCGGGCGCAGGTGGTTGGCCAGCAATAACCAAATCTCCTGCAACGACCCAACTGCCCGACTGAATGCCAACTGCTGATGCTGGCCTGGCGCTAACGAGCCAAACCGCATGACCACGGACGAGCAAAGCTGCGTCATCATCCAGTGACCCGGCCGCGCGCCAGATGCGCGACCGGTTTGTCGGGCAGGAGGGCCTCCGCCCTTACAACTTGCCCGACAAGGTAAAGAACACCTGCCGCGGCGCGGCCGCCATCAGGGTGGTCGACGTGCCGGCCGGGTCGGACACCGAGAAGCCGTTCGAGCCCACGGTGCTGTAGTAGCGCTTGTCGAACAGGTTGCTGACGTTGACCTGCAAGGTCAGTTCGCGCAGCGATGCGAAGGATTTGAGCTTGTAGCCGGCCGACAGGTTGGCCAGCCAGTACGACGGCACGCCGGCGTCGTTCAGGTAGGTGTAGTAGCGCTTGTCCGTGTACTTGGCGCCCAGGCGGGCGAACCATTGGGCGTTGTCGTAGGCCAGCTCCGTGTTGAACATCTTCTCCGGCGCGTCGACCACCTGTTTGCCGGCAATCGCAATGACCTTGCCGTTGTCCGTGTAATCGGACTTGTAGGTGGAGTCGTTGTACGTGAACGAATTGAACCAGGCCACCGACGGCATCAGCTTCCACACGGCCAGCGCTTCCAGGCCGCGCGTCTCGACCTTGCCGACGTTGACGATGGTGCCGGCGCAGCCCATGATGCCCACGCACGTGGCCACGCCCAGCTGGCGGTCCTTGAAGTCGGCGTAGTAGACCGCAACGGAGCCCTGCACGGCGTCGCGCTTGAAGCGCACGCCCAGGTCGTAGGTGGTCGACGTTTCCGGTTTCAGGGCGCCCACCGTCAGGTTGTAGCCGGCCTGCGTCTGCGAGAACGGGCCGCTCACGCCCGGCTGGAAGGCGCGCATGTTCTTCGAGGCCGACGCGAACACCTCGTCCTCGCCGGCCAGCTTCCAGCTCAGGCCCGCCTGCGGCAGGAAGCTTTTCTTGGCCGTGATGGTGCCGGCGGCGCGGTCGCCCACCAGCGTGTCGGCGTCGATCTCCACCTTCGGGCTCTTGAAGCCGGCGTTGACCTTCAGGCGCCCGTCCAGCAGCGTCACCGTGTCCTGCAGGTAGAACTGGCGCGTATCGGTGACGAAGTTCTGGCGGAAGCCCGTGCTCATGGGGTTCGTCAGCATGTGGTCGATATATGCGCCATCCGTCACGGCATAGAAGTTCCGCGTCAGGACATGTTTGCTGCGTTCGCCCCAGAAGCCGGCGCTGAGCGTGTGCCCGGCGACGTCCCACGACACGTCGGCAAGCATGCCGTTGCGGTTGATGGTGTATTCGGTGGTGCGGATGGAGATCGGCACGGCCGCCGAAGACGGCGTGTAGGGCGTATACCAGTGGCCCTGCCCCTCGTTGCCATGGTGGTAGCCGGACACCTTCGCCGTCACGCCCTGGCCCAGGTTCAGTTCCAGCGCGACGCCGCCCAGCTTGTCCTTGCGCAGGCCGCGGCCCAGGTAGTAGGCATCGTCCATATTGTTGACGGCGCCGCTGTAGATGCGCTTGGCGGCGTTGACGGCGCGCTGCCAGTCCGGCGCGTAGTTGTCCCAGTCGTAGCCCAGGCGGCGGGTCGATTCCAGCGACAGGTCCTGGTAGTCGACTTCATTGCGGTCCGAATAGTTGAAGAAGGCCGACAGCGTATGGTCGCCCAGCTGCTGCTCGACGCGGCTGTTGAACTGGTCCTGGTCCTGCGGGCCGTCGCCCTTCCATTTCTCCGTGCGCATGCGCGTGCCGCTGACGAAGAACTTGGTGCCGCTGGCCAGCAGGCCGCTGTCGGCACGAATGAAGGTGCGCGACGTGTCGTCGCTGCCGAAGGTCTGCGCCGCCGTCAGCGCGCGCTCGTTGGCCGGCCCCAGGGTGACGAACTGCACGGTGCCGCCCAGGTTGCTGGTGGAGGCCGTGCCCAGCGCGCCCGCGCCCTGCGACACGGCGACGCGGCCGATATTCTCGGACGAGACGGCGCGGCTGACATGCAGGCCGTTGTTATTCCCGTAGCTCATGTCGCCCAGGGGAATATCGTCCAGGGTGAAGCCCAGCTGGTTCTGGTTGAAGCCGCGGATCGAGAAGCGCGTCGACCACTCGTAGGCGCCGAACGGGTCGGCCGACTGGAAGCTCACGCCCGGCAGCTTCTCCAGGGTCTTCAGGGGGCTGGTGCCCGGCACGGCCTGCTGCAGGTCGGCGCGCGTGACGTTCTGCACCTGGCGCGACTGGCCCGTCCCCGTGACCTCCACCACCAGCATGGCGGCGGCCACCGGTTCGGCTTCCGGCGCGGCGCCGTCGGCGGCTTGCGCACTGCAAGCGAGGGCCTGCAGCACCAGCAGGGCCAGGGGTTTCAGGGGCAACTTCTGGTTGCGACGGGCGGCGGGCAAGGCAAATGGCATCGAAGGCTTTCTGAAGGAAAATGAAAATCGGGCATGTCGAAAACTCAATAGCCGCGGATGGTAAAGCCCTGTTATGACGCGCCAATGACAAGCACGCCATAGGGCAACGCAGCCGGCGCAGTGGTGGCGGCGAGACAAACGGGCGCGATTTGTGAAAACTAACTGTTGGGCACTGTTGGCGGCCTGCATGAACTGATAGACTCCCAGCCTGCGTTATTGCCGCCGCAAAGCTGCCAGCTTTGCAATAAAAATTCCGGAACACCCATGCGGCATGGCGGCAGTCCGGCCAGGACGCCGCCAACCCAAGCACCTGAAAGAATTCGCCATGATCGATCGCCGCGTTCGGCCGACCCCTCTATTGCTGGCTGCCTGCATCGCCGCCATCTGCTCCAACCTCGCGCACGCCCAGGCGGCGCCGGACAATGCCGGACTGCCTGAAGTCGTCGTCACGGCCCAGCGCACCGCCACCTTGGAATCGAAGACCCCGGTCGCGCTGTCCGTCGTCTCGGGCGCCCAGGCCGAGACCTGGGGCCTGGACAGCCCGGCGCTGCTGGGCGACCGCCTGCCGAACGTGCGGCTCGACGGCAGCTACGACGGCCTGCGCATCACCATCCGCGGCGTCACCAGCTCGGACACGACCGACAAGGGCGACCCGTCGGCTGCCTTCATGCTCGACGGCGTCTACATCGCCCGGCCGCAGGGCCAGACCGTGTCGTTCCACGATATCGACCGCGTCGAAGTGCTGCGCGGCCCCCAGGGCACGCTGTACGGCCGCAATACGACGGCCGGTGCCGTCAACGTCATCTCGAACGCGCCGACCCAGGTGCTGGAAGGCGCCATCGGCATCGAGGCGGGCAAATACAACAGCCGCAAGGGCAGCGCCATGCTGAACGTGCCAATCAGCCCCGCGCTGGCCGTGCGCGCCGCTGTCGCCTTCAACCGCCACGACAGCTACCTGACCAATGCGCAGGGCACGCCGCACGAGCTGGGCCAGGACCGCGACGACGTGTCGGCCCGCCTGTCGGCCCGCCTGGCATTCAGCAACACGGCCTCGCTGCTGCTGCGGTTCGACCACAGCACGATCCGCGATAATACGGACGGCTTCGTGCCCGACACGAACTTCTTCCGGGGCGTCGAAACGGGCAAGCCGGTCTGGTACGGTGCCAGCGCCGGCGCGCGCCTGACCAACCGCTTCGTGCCGCCCAATACCGTGCCGGAACAGGGCTACAGCCGCAAGAGCACGTCCGGCATCGGCGCCGAATTCACGTGGGACCTGGGGCCCGTCAGCCTGTACTACGTGGGCTCGCACCGCAAGTTCGCCCACGACTTCCTCGTCAATTACTACTACCGCATCGTGCCGACCTACGCCATCGGCGTGCACCAGGGCTTCGACGGCGACTACCGCCAGGACTCGCACGAGCTGCGCCTGGCCACCAACGGCAAGGGTCCCCTGACGGCGCAGGCCGGCGTGTACTGGTTCCGCGAGCGCTCCGATACGCTGTACACCTTCCGCGACCTGGAGCCGCTGGGCCTGCCGCCGTACTACGTCTTCCCCACCGGCCCGACCGAAGCCCGCAGCAAGGCCGTGTTCGGCCAGGCCACCTACAGCCTGCTGCCACGCCTGCGCGCCACCGTCGGCGCGCGCTGGACGGAAGACGAGCGGACGCGCGTGGGCTCGACCAACTTCCAGCAGGGCCCTGCCTTCAACCCGGCCACGGACTTCAAGCTGCTCAATGCAGCCGAGCTGACCACCCGCAAGACGACGTGGCGCGCCGGCGTCGAGTTCGACGTGACGCCGGCGACGATGGCCTATGCCTTCGTCGCCACCGGCTACAAGGCGGGCGGCTTCAACGACGGCTGCCTGGCCGGCGTGCGCGCGCTGGGCATCGACTGCCCGGCGCAGGTCGCCGTCCCCGCGGCCACGCTGTTCTACCAGCCCGAGACGCTGACCTCCGTCGAGGCGGGCGTCAAGTCGCGCTTCTGGAACAACCGCGCCAGCGTCAACCTGGCCGTGTTCGACTACGACTACAAGAACCTGCAGCTGTCCGGCGTGGCGATGGTGATGGGCGCGCCCCGCTATGTGACGCGCAACGCCGGCCTGGCCAGCGTGCGCGGCCTGGAAGCGGAAGGCGTCGTCAAGCTGACGCAGGACGACCGCATCACCTACGCCGTCAGCCTGCTGGATGCGCATTACGACTCGTACTCGCCGGATGGCGTGACGTCGTGGGCCGGCCGCAAGCTGGACCGCGCGCCGTCGCACACCGTCACCCTCGGTTACGAGCACGTGTTCCGCATCGGCGACGGCCAGTTGAAAGCCGGCGCCAACGTGCGGCGCAGCGCCGCCTACGTGATCGGCGTGCCGACCCAGGGCCTGGAGTACCGCATCCCGGCCCGCACCAGCAGCGATGCCCAGCTTGCCTGGCAGCCGGGCGGCGCCCCGTGGAGCGTGCTGGCACGCGTGCGCAATATCGAGAACAAGGTGCAGCCCCTGACGGTCGACAGCTTCGGCATGACGATGCCGAGCGAGCCGCGCACGGTCGACGTGCGGCTCGACTGGCGCTTCTGACCGGTTCGACGTTTTTGCGACAATTTCGATGCCGGTCGCTAGTATCATCGGCATCCATCGCCTGCATGGGAATATCCGATATGACAAAACTGCTGAGCCAACTGCCACGCCTTACCTACCTTTTGGCGCTCGCGCTGGCGGCGATCCTGCTGACGCGCGGCCAAACCGAAACGACCATGCTGCTGATCGTCAGCTCGATCGTCATGTTCGCCGTCTGCTGGACCAGCGCCATCCACCTGCTGGGCGGCCGGGCGGCGCTGCACTTCGTGCTGATCGCCGTCGTGATCGGGTGGGCCGCCGAACAGCTGGGCTCCTCGTACGGCTGGTTCTTCGGCGAATACACCTACACCGACGTGCTGGGCCCGACCGTGGGCGACGTGCCCGTCGTGATTCCGCTGATGTGGTTCGCGCTGACGTATATCGCCTACGTCATCGCCAACCTGATCGTCTGGCAAAGCCCCAGCGACGGTGTCGCGCCGCTGGGCCAGGACCTGGCCATGTCGCTGCTGGGCGCGGCCATCGTCACCGCCTATGACCTGGGGGCCGATCCCTACATGGTGTTCGTGCTGAAGGCATGGATCATGAAGAAGACGGACGGCTGGTGGTTCGGCGAGACCGTGCAGGGCTTTGTCGGCTGGATGCTGGTCTCCTTCGTCATCCTGTTCCTGTTCCGCATGACCTTGCGGCGGCACGCCCCGGCACCGGCCTTGCACGTCAACCGCGGCCACGTGATGGTGCCGCTGTTTATCTACGGCGCCAACATGGTCTTCCAGGCGGTGCTGGGCTATCCGGTCGAGATCCGCACCATCGCGCTGTTCGCCATGGGCATTCCCCTGCTGTCGGCCCTGTGCGGCTATGCGCGCTGGCAGCGCCCCTTGGCGGGGCCGGGAGAGCTGCGATGAAGGCGGTGCCGCCGCCGGCACTGGAAAGCGGCCCGGAGCTGCGCGCCGATCCGCTGGCCGACGTCACCATCGCCCGCGTCATCGATGCCGTCGATTCCCCGGGCGGGCCATGGCAGGCAATCGGCATCGTCAACCGCGAGATCGCACGGTGGCAGACCAATGCCGACCTGGACGGCTGGCGCGCCAGCGCCGGCACCCCACCGGAAGTGGCGGCGGCGCTGGAAGCCTATGTGCAGGCGGCGCGGGTGTTGCCCGACTGGGCCGACCCGGCCAGGATCGCCGTGGCCGAAAAGCTGTTCATGGAAATGAGCATGGTGTCGTGCGCGCTGCTGTTCTGCGCCAGCCTGCCGGAATGCTATGTGCTGCCGGACCTGGCGGGCGTGCTGCACACGGCCGGCCAGCTGGAACAGCATACCGACTACCGGGTGCGCTCGACGGCGGCGATGATCTTCCCCGTCATGATGCGCGGCGGCCTGACGGCATCCGACGGCGGCGGCGTGGCCCAGGTGCTGAAGGTACGGCTGATCCACGCCACCATCCGCCACCTGATCCTGCGCGAGAACCCGGCCCGCACGATGGCCGGCGTCGAGCGCCCCGTCGTCGCGCCCGCGCGCCAGCGCGGCGAGGACCTGTATCACAAGCTGTTCGCCACCGGCTGGGACACGGCCCGCCACGGCCTGCCCTGCAACCAGCAGGAACTGGCCTATACGCTGCTGACGTTCCACTATGTCTTCCTGCGCGGCCTGCGCTCGCTTGGCATCGGTTTCCGCGCGCAGGAGGAGGAAGATTACCTGCACGCGTGGAACGTGATGGGCCATGTGCTGGGCATCGAGAAGGCCCTGATGCCCGAAACGATGGCCGAGGCCAAGGCCCTCTTCACGGCGCTGCAGGAGCGGGGCCGCCGCCAGTCCTGGCTGCCCGACCCACGGCCCGGCCTGGGTGAGGCCCTGATGGGCATGATGGCCCGGCAGATTCCCCTGCCTTCGTTCAAGTCCTTCCCCGTGCTGCTGACCCGCCACCTGTGCGGCCGGCCCACCGCCAGGGACCTGGCGCTGACGGGCTGCGTGGGCCTGCCCACGTGGATCGCCTTCCTGACGACGATGGGACTGACGCGCGCCGTCGACTGGACCGTGCGCCGCGTCGTGCCGCAGTTCTCGCTGACGCGCATGGTGACGCGCGCCGTCGGCTACCGCTTCACCGTGCGCGTGTTGATGGACGAGACGCGGCCGCTGAAGCTGCCGACCGCCCTGCTGGGCCAGGTCGACGCGGCCGTACATTCGTGGGAACGCGATCCGAAGGCGCCCCGCTGGGTCAACCGCCTGGAAGCCAGGCTGGCCGGGCGGCCGAAGGAAACGGCATGACGGCACGGTCCCGCTGGCGTCCGCTCCTGCTCTCCGTGATGCGCTTGCCGCTGCTGCTGCTGTCCATGCTGCTCGTGCCGACGGCGGCACGGGCAGCACCCGCGCCCCTGCTGATCGAACCGAACCAGGTCGCCATCGATGCCTGGCCCGCGCTGACGGTGCTGGAAGACCCGCGCGGCGAGCTGACACCGGCCGCCGCGCTGGCCGCCGGCGAGCGCTTCGTGGTCCCCACCACGGCCCATTCCACGCTGGGCGTCAAACCCCGCCGCGTGTGGCTGCGCATTCCCGTCGTCGTGGCGCCCCACGAACGGGGCGGCCGCGTGCTGGCCATCGACTACGCGCTGCTGAACCGGGTCTACGTCCATATCGTCACGGATGGCCGCATCCGCACGGCCGACAGCACCGGCACCCTGTCGCCGCTGGCGCGGCAAGGCCTGATCGGGCGCGTGCCCGCCGTGCTGTTGAATCTCGCCCCCGGCACCAGCCACGTGCTGCTGGTACGTGTCGAAACCTATGCCCCGATTATCCTGCCGGTGCGCCTGTACACGCCGGGCGCCTTCCACACCGAGGCACTGAAGGAGCAGCTGCTGCAAGGCCTGATGCTGGGCCTGGGCCTGTGCCTGTTCCTGTACAGCCTGGCCCAGTGGATCAACTTGCGCGAACCCCTGTTCGGCAGCTACGCCCTGCTGGTGGGCGCGCTGTCGCTGTATTCGGCCGATTTCTTCGGCATCGGCGCCCAGTACCTTTGGCCGGGCAATGCGTGGATGATCCTGCACGCGGGCGGCCTGGCATCGCTGTCGGCCTCCTGCGGCGCCTACCTGTTCGTGCTGCAGGCGCTGGCGCGGCCCGGCATGGACCGCATCTTCGCGCGCCTGATGCGCATCGGCGCGTCGCTGACCCTTGTCACGGCGCTGGCCTTCGCCTTCGACCTGGTCAGCGTGGAAGTGCTGGTCGCCTTCATCGGCACGCTCGGCATCATGCCCATGCTGCTGGGGCTGCCGAAAGCCTTCGACCGGGCCCGGCGCGGCGACACGGTCGGCACCTATTTCCTGGTCGGCTGGTCGATCAGCTTCCTGTCCTCCGTCGTGCTGACCCTCGTCTTCAACGGCAAGGTGGGCGCCTCGTTCTGGACCATGCACGCGCTGCAGTTCGGCAGTACCATCGACATGCTGCTGTTCATGCGCATCCTCGGCCTGCGTACCAAGGCCATGCAGAACGCCATGCTGCGCGCCGAGGCGTCCACCCGCATGAAATCGGACTTCCTGGCCAATATGAGCCACGAGATCCGCACGCCGATGAACGCCATCATCGGCATGAGCCGCCTGGCCCTGATGGCCGACCCGACGCCGAAGCAGCGCAACTACCTGGACAAGATCCTCGGCGCCGGCGAGCACCTTCTGGCCATCATCAACGACATCCTCGACTTCTCCAAGATCGAGGCCGGCAAACTGACCCTGGAAGCGGTGCCGTTCGACCTGGGCGAGTTGTTCGACCACCTGTCGAACCTGACGGCCATCAAGACGGATGCGCGCCGCGTCGAACTGGTGTTTCGCATCAACCGGGGCATTCCTGCCCGGCTGGTGGGCGATCCGCTGCGCCTGGGCCAGGTGCTGATCAACCTGACCAACAACGCCGTCAAGTTCACCGAGGAAGGCGAGATCGTCGTCGCCGTCGAGATCGCGCACCGCACGCAGGACAGCATCACCTTGCGCTTTTCCGTCACGGACACGGGCATCGGCATGGACGAGGAACAGCTGGCCTCGCTGTTCCAGTCCTTCAGCCAGGCCGACAGCTCGATCACGCGGCGCTACGGCGGCACGGGCCTGGGCCTGTCCATCTCGCAGCAGCTGGTGGAACTCATGGGCGGCAAGATCAAGGTCACCAGCACGCCCGGCACCGGCAGCCGCTTCTCCTTCAGTATCCAGCTGGGCATCGCCGAGCCGGACCAGCAGCCCGTGACGGCGGCCGCTCCCCTGCACAATGCCCGCGTGATGGTGGTGGACGACAGCGTCACCGCGCGCGGCGCCCTGGTCGAGATGCTCGGTTCCCTGGGCGTGCGTGCCCGCGGCGCCGACTCGGGCGAACAGGCGCTGGCCCTGCTGGCCGCCGCCGCCGTGGCGGGCGAGCCTTACCAGGTGGTGCTGATGGACTACATGATGCCCGGCTGGGATGGCGTGGAAACGATCCGCCGCATCCGGGCCGACAAGCGCTTCGGCGCGCCACCGGCCATCCTGATGATCAGCGCCGCCAGCCGCGACACCGTGCTGCAGCAGGAAGGCCTGGTGCCGATGAGCGGCTTCCTGCACAAGCCGGTGGGCCCGGCCCTGCTCTACCACACCTTGCTGCAGGTGCTGCGCCCGGACCTGGCCGAATCGATCGACGGCGCGCCGGGACGGGACGGCGGCGCCCATGCGCCGCGCGACCTGTCGCGGCTGGACGGCGCCCGCATCCTGCTGGTGGAGGACAATGCCAACAACCGCGAGGTGGCGCTGGAATTCATGGCGGCCGCGCGCATGCAAGTGGACGTGGCCGTGCATGGCGGCGAAGCCGTCGCCATGGTGCAGCAGCAGGACTATGACCTGGTGCTGATGGACATCCAGATGCAGGAAATGGATGGGCTGACGGCCACGCGCGAGATCCGCGCCATCGAGCGCCTGCGCGCCCTGCCGATCGTGGCGATGACGGCCCACGCGATGGCGGGCGACCGCGAACGCAGCCTGGAAGCGGGCATGGTCGACCACATCACCAAGCCGATCGACCCGGAACAGCTGTTCCGCACGCTGCACAAGTGGATTCCGCCGGCCCGGCTGGCCGGACGCAGCCTGGCCGCCGTGGCCCCGGCCGACGTGCCGCCCGACGCAGTGGCCGCCGCCCTGCCCGTCATCGACGGCGTCGACTGGACCCGCGCGGCCGTCGGCGTCGACCACTGGCAGGCGCGCCTGCACCGCCGCATCCACCGCTTCATCGGCGAGTATGCGGGCGCGGTGGAACAGGCCAGGACGGCCGTGGCGGCCGGCACGCCGGCCACCCTGCAAGGGCTGGCGCACAACCTGAAAGCCAGCGCCAGCTACATCGGCGCGTGGCGCGTGGCGGGCCTGGCCGACACCCTGGAACAGGAACTGCGCGCGGGCCGCCTCGAGCGCACCCGCGCGCTGGCCCAGGAACTGGCCGACGCGCTCGATGCGCTGCTGGCCGGCCTGGCCCGGATGGAGACGCCGGCCGTCGCGGCGCCCGACAGCGCCGACGTGGGCGAACTGGTACGCGAGCTGGCCGGCTTCCTGCGCGCCGACGATGCCCGCGCCGAGGACCTGATCCAGACCTTGCAGGCCTTGCTGGCCGGATCGCCCCATGGCGCGCTGGTGGCCGCCGTCGCGCGCGCCATCGAGGATATTGAATATGATGCCGCGCTGGCGCCCCTGGGGCAGCTGGCGCAGGCGCTGGATGTGGATATGGAAGAACGTGCATGAACCCCGTTGAAATGCAGAAGGTACTGATCGCCGACGACGATCCCGTCAACCGCCAGGTGCTGGCCGAACTGCTGAAACCCGAGTACACGGTGCTGCTGGCCAAGAACGGCGAGCAGGCGCTGGAACGGGCCGCGCGCCATACGCCGGACCTGATCCTGCTCGACGTGATGATGCCGGACCTGGACGGCTTCGAAGTGCTGCGCCGCCTGCGCGCCGATCCGGCCACGGCGGCCATCGCCGTCATCTTCATCTCCGGCCTGGACCGGCCCGAGGACGAAGCGAACGGCCTGAAGGTGGGTGCGGCCGACTATATCGCCAAGCCCTTCAACGCCACCGTCGTGATGGCGCGCGTGGCCCTGCACCTGCAGGTGGTGCGCCAGCAGCGCCTGCTGGAACACCTGGCCCACGTCGACGCGCTGACGGGCCTGGCCAACCGGCGCCGTTTCGACGAGTTGTACGAGGCCGAGTGGCAGCGCGCCCGCCGGGCCGGCTCGCCCCTGTCGCTGGCGCTGGTCGATGTCGACTGCTTCAAGCAATACAACGATCACTACGGCCACCCGGCCGGCGACCGCGCCTTGCGGGCGGTGGCGCGTATGGCCTCGTCGTGCGTGCGGCGCCCGGCCGACCTGGCGGCCCGCTACGGCGGCGAGGAACTCGTGCTGCTGATGCCGGACACGGAAGCCGCACCGGCCGAGCACGTGGTGCAGTGCATGCGCGCCTCGCTGGCCGCCCAGGCCATCGCCCATGCGGCCAGCGCGGCGGCGCCCGTGCTGACCTTCAG
>NZ_WNKZ01000092.1 GCF_009720835.1 Pseudoduganella buxea | reverse complement strand
CAGGTGCGGCCGGCGGGCGCGGCGGCGGCGGCGAGCGGGGCCAGGGCGGCCGCAGCCAGCAGGCGGACCAGGTAGTCACGAAGGTTCACGCGGCGCTTTCTACGATATCGACCGGGCAATACTAGCTGGCCCTTGCCGTTCTGGCAACGGCCGCGAGCGCTCGAAAGTCGTTCAGGCCGGGGTTGACCGGCGGTAGCACGGGGCGCTATAATCGCCAGCTTTCCGTTCGCTCAGGAAAGTCAACAACAAGGCTGCGTCCGCTGCATTACCGGGGCGGAACCACCATTTGAGCGTTTTTTTTTATATCTTCATTAGGAAGTCAAACATGAAAACTTTTTCCGCTAAGGGCCATGAAGTCCAGCGCGACTGGTTCGTGATTGACGCGACGGACAAAGTCCTCGGCCGTGTTGCCAGCGAAGTGGCACGCCGACTGCGCGGCAAGCATAAGCCAGAATTTACCCCTCACGTCGACACGGGCGATTTCATCGTCGTCATCAATGCAGGCAAACTGCGCGTGACCGGTACCAAAGCCACCGAGAAGACGTACTACCGTCACTCCGGCTACCCAGGCGGCATCTACGAGACCAACTTCCTGAAAATGCAACAGCGTTTCCCAGGTCGTGCTCTGGAAAAGGCCGTCAAAGGCATGCTGCCAAAAGGCCCACTGGGCTACGCAATGATCAAGAAGCTGAAAGTGTACGCCGAAGGTTCGCACCCGCACGCTGCCCAGCAACCTAAAGCACTCGAATTCTAAGGAACTGACATGATCGGTAACTACAACTACGGCACCGGCCGTCGCAAGAGTGCGGTAGCTCGCGTGTTCATCAAGGTCGGCACCGGCCAGATCATCGTGAACGGCAAGCCAGCGTCGGAATACTTCTCCCGCGAAACCGGCCTGATGGTGATCCGTCAGCCGCTGGAACTGACCGGCAACGTCGAGCGTTTCGACATCAAGGTCAACGTGCATGGCGGCGGCGAGTCCGGCCAGGCAGGTGCAGTGCGCCACGGTATCACCCGTGCACTGATCGACTACGATGCAGCCCTGAAGCCAGACCTGGCGAAAGCCGGCTTCGTCACCCGCGATGCGCGTGAAGTCGAGCGTAAAAAAGTCGGTCTGCGCAAGGCACGTCGCGCAAAGCAGTTCTCGAAGCGTTAATCGCGTTTCCCTTCAGCCTGGTTCGCCGGGCTGGACAAGAAAGCCGTCGGTGTATCCGGCGGCTTTTTGCATTCTGGATAGGGTAAAACGCCTGTCACCCAACACTGCTAGAATTCGCCCTTCATTCACTTTTTTTGCAAGGAACCAGAACATGATCAAAGTTGGCATCGTCGGCGGCACCGGTTACACCGGCGTCGAACTGCTGCGCTTGTTGGCCGTCCATCCCCAGGTGCAGCTGACGGCCATCACGTCGCGCAAGGAAGACGGCCTGCCGGTGGCGGACATGTATCCCTCCCTGCGCGGCCGGGTCGATATCGCCTTCTCGGCGCCGGACAAGGCCGACCTGACGCAATGCGACGTCGTGTTCTTCGCCACCCCGCACGGCGTGGCGATGGCGCAGGCGCCCGAGTTGCTGGCCAAGGGCGTCAAGGTGATCGACCTGGCGGCCGATTTCCGCATCAAGGACCGCGCCGTGTTCGAAAAGACCTACAAGATCGACCACACGGCGCCGGAACTGCTGGAGCAGGCCGTGTACGGCCTGGTCGAGCTGAACCGTGACGACGTCAAGGGCGCCAAACTGATCGCCAACCCCGGCTGCTACCCGACGACGATGCAGCTGGGCTTCGCGCCGCTGCTGAAGGCCGGCGTTATCGACGCGGGCAGCCTGATCGCCGACTGCAAGTCCGGCGTGTCCGGCGCGGGCCGCAAGGCCGAGATCGGCACGTTGTTCTCCGAAGCGAGCGACAGCTTCAAGGCCTACGGCGTATCCGGCCACCGCCACACGCCGGAAACGACGGCCCAGCTGCAGCGCTTCACGGACCAGAAGGTGTCGCTGGTGTTTACGCCCCACCTGGTGCCGATGATTCGCGGCATGCACTCGACCCTGTACGCCAAGCTGACGCAGGACATCAGCAACGAAGCGCTGCAGCAACTGTTCGAGGACGCCTACAAGGACGAGCGCTTCGTCGACGTGATGCCGTTCGGCTCCCATCCGGAAACGCGCACGACGCGCGGCTCGAACATGTTGCGCCTGGCCGTGCACCGTCCGGACAATGGCAATACCGTCATCGTGCTGGTGGTGCAGGACAACCTCGTCAAGGGCGCATCCGGCCAGGCCGTGCAGTGCATGAACCTGATGTTCGGCCTGGAAGAGCACCTGGGCCTGGACGTCATCGCGCTGCTGCCCTGAGCTTATTTTCCCGGTTTTGCCGGGCTGGCATTGAACTGCGGCGAAAACGCCGCATGTTCCCGACAGAAACGACGTGGGCCTGAGCGGCAGTCCGTGCAAAGGTCTATAATGGACCAACGATTTTTAGTAGGAGTTCCAAATGAATGCAGTAGCCGAAGCACAAGACGTTATCCCGTCGCCCATCGTCTTCACGGACAGCGCCGCTGACAAGGTGGCCCAGCTGATCGAAGAGGAAGGCAATCCGGACCTGAAGCTGCGCGTGTTCGTGCAAGGCGGCGGCTGTTCCGGTTTCCAGTACGGCTTCACCTTCGACGAAATCGTCAACGAAGACGACACGACGATGGTCAAGAACGGCGTCCAGCTGTTGATCGATTCGATGAGCTACCAGTACCTGGTGGGCGCGGAAATCGACTACAAGGACGACCTGGAAGGCGCGCAGTTCGTCATCAAGAACCCATCGGCCACGTCGACCTGCGGCTGCGGTTCATCCTTCTCCGTCTAAGCAGCATCCGCGTCACGTAACGGCGGCCAGCGCAAGCTGGCCGCCGTTTGTCGTTTACGCGCGATCTTCTCCGATGCTCACGCGCCGCGCTGCACCCGGTTGCTTCAAAACCGGTGTCAGACGCTGTTTCTGAAGCAACCCCAGTCAACGGCTAACCACTTTCAGGCGGCGGCAAGCTGGGCGTTGGCGGCCAGACGGGCTTCCAGGCGTTCCCACAGCCGGTCGTGGAAGGGCAGGGCGATGACGTTCAGGACGGGCTCCAGCACGGCCACGAGGCCGCCCAGGGCCAGCGAGCCGGTGGCCCAGTACATGACCGCCACGGCAATGACGAAGTGGAACAGGGTCTGGCTGATTTTCTCCAGGGCCAGCACGGCCTGGGCATAGGCGGCCGTGCGGGCCCGCAGGCGCCGCCAGAAGCCTTCGTGCAGGGGCAGCAGCGCGACATTGATGACGGGTTCGAGGATCGCCGCCAGGCCGCCGAAGGCCACCGAGCCCGTTACCACATACATCAGGCTGAAGGCGATGGCCATGTGCGTGCCGACCTGGCTGATTTTTTTCGCTGCGACGATCATTTAGCTGCCTCTTCAGTGGATACCGTTGAGACAGATGATAACGATTCTCGTTTAGTTTTGTAAGCTAATTGTTTTGAATGGTGTGATAGCTCTACGCTATCAGAGTGCGCCTGCCTATACCGTGTCAACGGGGATGCAGGGCCCCCAGCACGCGCAGGCCCTTCGCGCCCGTCACGGAAGGCAGATTGCCCGGCTCGCGGGCATCGAAGCGGAAAGCCAGCCAGGCCCAGCACAGCGCTTCCATCTGCTCGGGAACGACACCCAGCGCGGCCGTCGTCTCCACCGTCACTTGATGGCCCAGTTCGGCGGCCAGCATCGTCTTCAAGGTGTCGTTGTAGGCGCCGCCGCCGCACAGGTAGACGATGTCCGTGCCCGCGGCGTACTGCTTGATGGCGTTCGCCAGGGTCACGGCCGTCAGCCGCGTCAGGGTCGCCATCACATCCTGCGGTGCGGCACCGCCATGATTCGCCACGTGCCGCTGCAGCCATTCCTGATGGAACAGGTCGCGGCCCGTGCTTTTCGGCACGGGAGCGGCAAAATACGGCTCCAGCAGCATCGATGACAGCAGGCCGGGAATGACGTGACCGCCGGCTGCCCACGCGCCGCCGTCGTCGTACGCGCGGCCCAGGTGTCGATCGATCCACAGGTCCATCAGCACGTTGCCGGGGCCCGTGTCGAAACCGGTAACGTGCCCGTCCGGGTGCAGCACGCTGATGTTGGCGATGCCGCCGATATTGGCCAGCACGCGGGTGCTGCCCTGCTGGCCGAACAGCGCGTGATGGGCGGCCGGCACCAGCGGCGCACCCTGGCCGCCGGCCGCCACGTCGCGCGAACGAAAGTCGGCGATGACGTCGATGCCCGACAGTTCCGCCAGCAGCGACGCATCCAGCGTCTGCCACGTAAAGCCCAGTTCGGGGCGGTGCCGAATGGTCTGGCCATGAGCGCCGACGGCGCGCACGTCGGCCGGCTTCATCTCCGTTTTCGCCAGCACCTGTTCGATGCAGTCGGCGTACACGAGGGCTACCTGCCGCGCCGCCAGGGCCTCGCGCTCCAGCTCGTTCGGCGTGGCCGCTTGCAGCGCCATCAGTTCCTCGCGCAGCGCGGCGGGGTAGGCCACGTGCGCGGCCGACAGCGTGCGCGCGGCGCCGGCCCAGAAGTCGACAAGAACGCCGTCCACACCGTCCAGGCTGGTGCCCGACATCAGTCCGATAAACAAGCTCATGGAAGTTCCGCTGAAAAGGTCATGTCCCTATTGTGCCGCATTTACAGCGATGTCATCCATAGTGTTAGACAGCTAACGGAAGGTCGCATGGCGCCGTTTTATGATGGAATCACAGTGAGGGAGGACGGAAAAACGGCGCCTCGCGGGCGCCGTTTTTCTCCAGCTGGAAAGGCCGGATTACTTCATCGCGAGTGCGCGGTTGGATTCTTCCGGACGCAGCAGGGCGAAGCGGTGGATCATGTCGCCTGCCACCAGCTTGAAGCGCGCTTTTTCAGCGGCCGTCATGGGTGCCTGGGCAATCACGTTCAGCTTGTTCGGGTCGAGCGACTGTCCGCCCACGCGGAACTCGTAGTGCAAGTGCGCGCCCGTGGACCAGCCGGTCGAGCCAACGTAGCCGATCAGGTCGCCCTGGCTCACTTTCTGGCCCTTGCGCAGGCCCGAAGCGAAGCGGCTCATGTGTGCATAGGCCGTGCTGTAGTTGTTCCAGTGCTTCAGCACCACGACATTGCCGTAACCGTTCTGGGTGCCGGCGAAATCGACGACGCCATCACCGGCGGCGCGAATCGGCGTGCCCGTCGGCGCGGCGAAATCGATGCCCTTGTGCGCCTTCCAGTTGCCCGAGATCGGGTGCACGCGCATCGAGAAGCCCGACGAAATACGGGTGAACTCCAGCGGCGACTTCAGGAACGCCTTCTTCAGCGCCTTGCCGTCGAAGCTGTAATAGCCGCCGCCCTGCTTGCTGGCCGGATCTTCGAACCATACGGACTGATACGTCATGCCGCGGTTGGTGAACTCGCCGGCCAGGATGCGTCCCGCCTTGACGAACTCGCCATCCTGCCAGAACGTCTCGTAGACAACGTTGAACTTGTCGCCACGCTTCAGGTCGGAACGGAAGTCGATATTGGTCGAGAACATTTCCACGATCTGGCGCACCACCGTGTCCGGCAGGCGGGTACCGTCCGCATCGGAGTCGGTGGCCGCGAACAGGGTCGTGGTGATGTCGCGTGCATGCATCTCGACGCGGCGCTCCAGCTTGACGGGGGATTCCTCGGCAACGAAGCCTTCGCCCTTGCGCAGCACGGAGATGTTCTTGACGGGCAGGTCCGTGCTGTCCACCACGCTTGCGCGCAGCCACAGCAGATTGCCTTCGTCGTCCGTCTGGGCCTGGACGCGCTTGCCGGTCTTCAGTTGCATGACGGCTTTGGCGACCTTGTCCTTCTTGATGAAGGTCTCGGCGGCTTCGTCCTCGACACCCAGGCGCTGCAGCAGCGTGGCCAGCGTATCGCCGGCGCGGATGCGCTCTTCATGCACGTATTTCTGGGAGTCTTCGGCCACGTCGATGGCGGCGATTTGGGAGGAGAGGTTCGGGGCGGCGATGTTCTGCGAGATCGTCGTTACCGGCAGGTCGCTGGCATCGGGAGCGAGCGGGGCCACACCGGCCGCACCGAAGGTGCACACGGCCAATGCCAGCGCGGACGCGCGAACGATGCGAGTCTTGCGGGTCGAACCTAGCAATTGATACAAGCGCGAGCTTGTGAACTTGTTTATATGGTTCATGCAATCAGTTAAAATTTGCCGCTTGAACTTGATGGATTTTTGCTCTTTTATTTTGTTGTTGATTTAATTCGTTTTCATCGGGCAAGATTGATGGGATCGGGAATTATAGCAAAGTCCTGCGCCACGCCAACACTTTAAGAAAATTTCGCACCAGATGGATACAAACCCGGATACCAAGACCGCGTCGCAAAAGCCTGCCGCCGCACCCCTTCTTCCCCTCAGCGACGCCGTCCAGGAAGCCCTTGCCATCGCCAAGCGCGGCGCCGACGAACTGCTGATCGAAAGCGAATTCGCCCAGAAGCTGGCACGCTCGGAACAGAGCGGTGTGCCGCTGCGCATCAAGCTGGGCCTGGACCCGACGGCCCCGGACCTGCACCTGGGTCACACCGTGGTGCTGAACAAGATGCGCCAGTTGCAGAACCTGGGCCACCAGGTGATCTTCCTGATCGGCGACTTCACGTCGATGATCGGCGACCCTTCGGGCCGCAACGCCACGCGCCCGCCCCTGACGCGCGAACAGATCGAACTGAACGCCCAGACCTACTTCAAGCAGGCCGCGCTCGTGCTCGACCCGGCCCGGACGGAAATGCGCTACAACTCCGAGTGGTGCGATGCGCTGGGCGCACGCGGCATGATCCAGCTCGCTTCGCGCTACACGGTGGCGCGCATGATGGAGCGCGAGGATTTTTCCAAGCGCTTCAAGAATGGGACACCGATCTCGGTCCATGAGTTCCTGTATCCGCTGATGCAGGGCTACGATTCCGTCGCATTGAAGTCCGACCTGGAACTGGGCGGCACGGACCAGAAGTTCAACCTGCTGGTGGGGCGTGAACTGCAGAAGGACTGGAACCAGGAACCCCAGTGCATCCTGACGATGCCGCTGCTCGAAGGCCTGGACGGCGTCGAGAAGATGTCGAAGTCGAAGAACAACTACATCGGCATCACGGAACCGGCCAACACCATGTTCGCCAAGGTGATGAGCATTTCCGACACGATGATGTGGCGCTACTACGAGCTGCTGTCGTGGCGCTCGCTGGCCGAAGTGGCCGACCTGAAAAAGGCGATCGAGCAGGGCGGCAATCCGCGCGACGCGAAAGTGGCGATCGCCCAGGAAATCGTGGCGCGCTTCCACTCGCAGCAGGCGGCCGAGGATGCACTGGCCGACTTCGTCAACCGCTCCAAAGGGGGCATTCCGGACGATATCGCCGAGCTGTCGATCACGGGCGCGCCGCTGGGTCTGGCCCAGTTGCTCAAGCAGACCGGGCTGTGCGCCTCGACGTCGGAAGCCATGCGCATGATCGACCAGGGCGGCGTGCGCATCGACGGCGCCGTCATCAGCGACAAGGCATTGAAGGCGGAAGCGGGCACCTTCGTGCTGCAAGTGGGCAAGCGCAAGTTCGCCCGCGTCACCCTGGCATGATCGGCCTGCTGCAACGGGTCACCGCGGCCCAGGTCGTGGTCGACGGGGCCGTCGTCGGCGCCATCGACGGCGGCCTGATGGTGCTGGTCTGCGCCGAGCGGGGCGACAGCGAACGGGAGGCGGACGCTCTGCTGGCGAAGCTGTTGTCCTACCGCGTCTTCTCCGACGAGGCCGGCAAGATGAACCGCAGCGTCACGGACGTGGCCGGCGGCCTGCTGCTGGTGCCCCAGTTCACCCTGGCGGCCGACACCAGGTCCGGCACCCGGCCCTCGTTCACGCCGGCCGCGCCGCCCGACGAAGGCAAGCGCCTGTTCGATTATTTCGTGCGCCAGGCCAGCAGCCGCCATGGCACCGTCGCCACGGGCCGTTTCGGTGCCGATATGCAGGTTTCGCTGACAAACGACGGCCCGGTGACGTTCTGGCTGCAAACAAGTCCAAAGCAGGTATCATAAAAATAGCCGTACCGTGGCCTGGCGACCCTGCGCCGGCCATTCGGGCACGGCAGCGGGAGAGACGATGAAAATCTGGAGCCACTCCTTCAAGGAGGGAAGCGCCATTCCTGGCGATAACGCCTTTGCGGTACCGGACCCGGCTACGCACGTGCGGCTGGCGGGCAACCGCAACCCCCACCTGGCGTGGGACGACATCCCGGCCGGCACGGCCTCGCTGGTGCTGTTGTGCATCGACGGCGATGCGCCCACCGTCGGTACGGATGTCAACAAGGAAGGCCGGACCTTGCCGGTCGACTTGCCGCGCGGCGACTTCTATCACTGGGTGCTGGTCGACATCCCGACGGACGTGTCGACCCTGGCGGCCGGCGCCTATTCGGACGGCGTCACGCCGAAAGGCAAGCCCGGCCCCGCCGTTCCCGGCTCGGCCATGCGCCACGGCCTGAACGACTACACGGGCTGGTTCGCGCAGGACCCGGACATGGCGGGCAACTACTTCGGCTATGACGGCCCGTGCCCGCCATGGAACGACGAGCGCGTGCACCACTATATCTTCCGCCTGTATGCCCTCGATATCGAGCGCCTGCCGGTCAGCGGGCGCTTCACCGCGCAGGACGTGCTGGCTGCCATGCACGGCCATATCGTCGACGAGGCCCAGCTGATCGGTACCTACACCCTGAAAGCGGCGAACTGAGCGCATGACGAATTTATTGCTGATCCGTCATGGCGAAACGGCCTGGAACGCCGTGCGCCGCCTCCAGGGCCACCTCGATATCGGCTTGAACGACGCCGGCCAGCGCCAGGCCGCGGCATTGGGCCGGGCGCTGGAACACGAAACGCTGGCCGCCATCGTTTCCAGCGACCTGCAGCGCGCCGTCCAGACGGCGGCCGCCGTGGCACGCCAGCGCCATGTGCCGAACCACGCCGACCCGGCCCTGCGCGAGCGGGGCTATGGCGTCTTCGAAGGGCTTCTATATAGCGAGATCGAAGCGCGCTACCCGGACGAGTTCGCCGCGTGGCAGGGCCGCCACATCGACGCCGTGATGCCGCACGGCGAGCGCCACGCGGAAAGTTTCCGCACCTTTTACCAGCGCAGCATCGACGCCATCGGCCACTGGGCCCAGCGCTACAGGGGCCGCACCATCGCCATCGTCGCCCACGGCGGCGTGCTGGAATGCGCCTACCGCGCCGCTACCGGCATGGGCCTGGAAAGCCCGCGCGACTTCCACGTCAAGAACGCCAGCATCAACCGCTTCACGTGGCACGACGGCCAGCTGGCGCTGACCCACTGGGGCAACGTCGACCACCTGGCCGCCGCGATGGACGATATCGTCTGATTGCACGCTTACCCAGCTCTTGCCTCGGGCGTTCGCAATGCTATGGGATGGAGTCGGCAGCAACGTTTCCACCGGCGGCAGGGGCGGCGCCGCACGCTCGTCCTAAAAATTTCTCGTCATAACTCCTTGTTTCAAAAGCGGAAAGCTCGGCATTGCCGGTTCAATTGCTGTTCTTATACAAAATAGTGCTTATAAATTGAGCAGGCCTTGGGTTAGAATTGCAGGTTCCTCCGCTCGTCCGGCAGTTCAGATCAGGAATTCCCCAAGTGCAAATCGGCCCACATCTTCTGCGCAATAACGTCTTCGTCGCCCCGATGGCCGGCGTGACGGACCGTCCGTTCCGGCAGCTGTGCAAGGAGCTGGGCGCCGGCTACGCGGTGGCCGAGATGGCGGCGGCCAATCCGCGCGTGTGGGCCAGCGAGAAGAGTTCGCGCCGCCGCGATCACACGGGGGAAATGGAGCCGAAAGCGGTGCAGATCGCGGGGTCCGATCCGCAGGAGCTGGCCGATTGCGCCAGGTTCAACGTGGACAAGGGCGCCCAGGTGGTCGATATCAATATGGGTTGCCCCGTGAAAAAGGTGTGCAACAACTGGTGCGGCTCGGCCCTGCTGCAGTTCGAGGACGTGGTCGAGCGCATCCTGCATGCCGTCGTGGCGGCAGTGGATGTGCCCGTTACACTGAAGTTCCGCACCGGCTGGGATCGCCAGAACAAGAACGCCCTGCGCATCGCCCGCATCGCCGAGCAGGCAGGCATCCAGATGCTGACCCTGCACGGGCGCACCCGCGCCGACGGCTACACGGGCGAAGCGGAATACGACACCATCGCCGCCGTCAAGGCGGCCGTGTCGATTCCCGTCGTGGCCAACGGCGACATCACGTCGCCGGAAAAGGCCCGCTACGTGCTCGACAAGACGGGCGCCGACGCCGTCATGGTGGGCCGGGCCGCCCAGGGCCGGCCGTGGATCTTCCGCGAGATCGACCACTTCCTGCGCACCGGCACCTTGCTGCCGCCGCCGCTGGTGGCCGAAGTGCGCCGCCTGATGGACGAGCACCTGCGCGCCCACTACGGTTTCTACGGCGAAAACCTGGGCGTGCGCACGGCGCGCAAGCATATCGGCTGGTATGTGCGCGACCTTCCCGGTGGCGAAGAATTTCGACAGGAAATGAATCGCCTCGAGTCCACCACCGCGCAATTGGCGGCCGTGGACAGCTTCTTTGAATCCCAATGGAAGTATGGCGAGCGGTTACAATACCGCCTCGCCGAAGAAATGCTGGCGGCCTGACCCGGCGCCAGACCGGCAAACATTTAGCAGAACACAAGAATATGAGCAAAGAAAGTATCCAGGAAGTCGTCCAGAAAAGCCTCGAAGAATATTTCAACGACCTGGGCGAGCAGCAGGCATCGAATATCTACGATATGGTCGTCATGACCGTCGAGAAACCGATCCTCGAAGTGGTGATGACGCGTGCCGACGGCAACCAGTCCCACGCCGCGCAAATGCTGGGCATCAATCGCAATACCTTGCGCAAGAAATTGCAGGAACACGGCCTGCTGTAAGCCTCGATCCGGCCCCGGCAAGCGGCTGTGATCCGGCCGTTTTGGGCCGGCGAGTCTGTCCAGGAAACCGGCGCTGCGGGGTTTGTCCGGCGCGGGTTGCCTTCAACCAGAATTCTTCACAACCTTGACCTAGCCATGATCAAACAAGCTCTCATTTCCGTTTCCGACAAGACCGGCGTGCTGGACTTTGCCCGCGCCCTGTCGGCGATGGGTGTCAATATCCTGTCCACGGGCGGTACCGCCAAGCTGCTGGAAGAAAACGGCGTACCTGTCACCGAAGTGGCGGATTACACGGGCTTCCCGGAAATGCTGGACGGCCGCGTCAAGACCTTGCACCCGAAAGTTCACGGTGGCATCCTGGCCCGCCGCGATTTCCCGGAGCATATGGCCAAGCTGGATGAACATGGCATCCCGACCATCGACCTGGTCGTCGTCAACCTGTACCCGTTCCAGGCCACGGTGGCGAAGGAAGAATGCTCCTTGGACGACGCCATCGAGAATATCGATATCGGCGGCCCGGCCATGCTGCGCTCGGCGGCCAAGAACCACAAGGACGTCGTCGTCATCTGCGACCCGTCCGACTACGGCGTGGTGCTGGCGGAAATGAAGACGACGGACAACTCGCCCGGCTACGTCAGCTACGAAACCCGCTTCAACCTGGCCAAGAAGGTATATGCCCACACGGCCCAGTATGACGGCGCGATCACGAACTACCTGTCCAGCCTGGGGCCGGACCGCCAGCACGCCACCCGCGGCGCCTATCCGCAGACCCTGAACGTGCACTTTGAAAAAGTGCAGGACATGCGCTACGGCGAAAACCCTCACCAGGCCGCCGCGTTCTACCGCGATACGACGGCCGTCGACGGCGCGCTGGCCAACTACCGCCAGCTGCAGGGCAAGGAACTGTCGTACAACAATATCGCCGATGCCGACGCGGCCTGGGAATGCGTCAAGAGCATGGGCGGCATGGACCAGCCGGCCGCCTGCGTCATCGTCAAGCACGCCAATCCGTGCGGCGTGGCGCTGGGTGTGTCCGCCGTGGATGCCTACAGCCGCGCGCTGCAGACGGACCCGACCTCGGCCTTCGGCGGCATCATTGCCTTCAACGTGCCGGTCGATGGCGCCGCGGCCACCGAGCTGGCCAAGCTGTTCGTCGAAGTGCTGATCGCCCCGTCGTTCACGGAGGAAGCGAAACAGATCATGTCGGCCAAGCAGAACGTGCGCCTGCTGGAAATCCCGCTGGGCAATGGCGTCAACGCGATGGACTTCAAGCGCGTGGGCGGGGGCCTGCTGGTGCAGTCGGCCGACGCGAAAAACGTGCTGTTGGCCGACACCCGCGTGGTGACGAAGAAGCAGCCGACGCCGCAGCAGCTGGCCGACCTGATGTTCGCATGGAAAGTGGCGAAATTCGTCAAGTCCAATGCCATCGTCTTTTGCGGCAATAACATGACCCTGGGTGTCGGCGCCGGCCAGATGAGCCGCATCGACTCGGCCCGGATAGCCGCGATCAAGGCGGAAAAAGCGGGCCTGACCCTGGCCGGATCGGCCGTGGCATCGGACGCCTTCTTCCCCTTCCGCGACGGCCTCGACGTCGTGGTGGACGCCGGCGCCACCTGCGTCATCCAGCCGGGCGGCTCGATGCGCGACCAGGAAGTCATCGACGCGGCCGACGAGCGCGGCGTCGTCATGCTGTACACCGGCACGCGCCACTTCCGCCACTGATGTGTTGCCCGAAAAATGGGGACAGACCCCATTTTTCGAGAAACTATTGCCTCCGTGTCGACATCGGTGCCTGACCCCGATGTCGACACGATCTCTGCAGTAGACTGCTGCACCACTGCGCCCGCGCTATTGCGGGCGCTTTCTTTACTGCATACAATCAGCCAATGATTATCCTCGGCATCGACCCCGGCCTGCGTACCACCGGCTTTGGCGTTATTCACAAGCAGGGCACGAAGCTGCGCTATATCGCTTCCGGCACCATCAAGAGCGGCGAGGGCGATTTGCCGACGCGGCTGAAGGTGATCCTCGACGGCGTGTCGCAACTGACGGCCACCTACGCGCCCGACTGCGCCGCCATCGAAAAAGTCTTTGTCAACGTCAATCCCCAGTCGACCCTGCTGCTGGGGCAGGCGCGCGGGGCCGCCATTTGCGGCCTGGTCAGCGCATCGCTGTCCGTGGCCGAGTATTCGCCGACGCAGATCAAGCAGGCCGTCACGGGCACCGGCAAGGCGGCCAAGCAGCAGGTGCAGGAAATGGTGTCGCGGCTGCTGTCCCTGCCCGGCCTGCCCGGGTCCGACGCGGCCGACGCGCTGGGCGTGGCCATCTGCCACGCCAACACGCACGACACGCTGGCGGCCATCGGCGCCATCGACATCGCCGTGCGCGGCGCCGCAGGCCTGCGCATGAAGCGCGGCAGGCTGGTGGGCTGATCGTCCGCTACACTGTCCCCATTCTCAAGAAAAATTAGGAATTACCCATGATCGGACGTCTCTCCGGCATCCTGCTCGAAAAAAATCCACCGCAACTGCTGGTCGATGTCCAGGGCGTCGGCTATGAAGTCGACGTGCCGATGAGCACCTTCTACAACCTGCCGCACACGGGCGAGAAGGTCACCTTGTTTACGCACCAGGCCATCCGCGAGGATGCCCACCTGCTGTTCGGCTTCGGCAATGCCGAGGAACGGGCCGTGTTCCGCCAGTTGATCAAGATCACCGGCGTGGGCGCGCGCACGGCGCTGTCGATCCTGTCCGGCATGTCCGTCAACGACCTGGCGCAGGCCGTCACGCGCCAGGAAGCGGGGCGCCTCGTCAAGGTGCCCGGCATCGGCAAGAAGACGGCCGAACGCCTGCTGCTGGAACTGAAGGGCAAGCTGGGAGCCGACCTGGGTACCGGCGGCGTGCAGGCCGTGCCGGATGCGCAGACGGATATCCTGAACGCGCTGATCGCATTGGGATACTCTGACAAGGAAGCGCTGCTGGCGCTGAAGACCGTGCCGGCCGGCGCGGGTGTGTCGGACGGCATCAAGCAGGCGCTGAAAGCGCTGTCCAAAGGCTGATGAATGAGCATCCAGACCGACAACTTCACGGAACAACGCATCATCGACGCGGCGCCCTCGTCGCCGAACGAGGAAGCGATCGAACGGGCCCTGCGCCCGAAACTGCTCGATGAATACGTCGGCCAGGAGAAGATCCGCGGCCAGCTGGAGATCTTCATCTCGGCGGCCAGGAAGCGCAGCGAGGCGCTCGATCACACCTTGCTGTTCGGGCCTCCGGGCCTGGGCAAGACGACCCTGGCCAACATCATCGCGCGCGAGATGGGCGTGAACCTGCGCCAGACCTCCGGCCCCGTGCTGGAACGCCCGGGCGACCTGGCCGCGCTGCTGACGAACCTGGAAGCGAACGATGTGCTGTTCATCGACGAGATCCATCGCCTGTCGCCCGTGGTCGAGGAAATCCTGTACCCGGCGCTGGAGGACTACCAGATCGACATCATGATCGGCGAAGGCCCGGCGGCCCGTTCCGTCAAGCTGGACCTGCAGCCCTTCACCCTGGTGGGCGCCACCACGCGCGCCGGCATGCTGACCAACCCGCTGCGCGACCGCTTCGGCATCGTCGCCCGGCTGGAGTTCTATACCACCGAGGAACTGGCCAAGATCGTCACGCGCAGCGCGGCGCTGCTGAAGGCGCCGATCGACGCCAGCGGCGCACTGGAAATCGCCCGCCGCGCGCGCGGCACGCCCCGTATCGCCAACCGCCTGCTGCGCCGCGTGCGCGATTTCGCCGAAGTGAAAAGCAACGGCGACATCACCAAGGACGTCGCCGACGCCGCCCTCGTCATGCTCGACGTCGACACGGTTGGCTTCGACGTGATGGACCGCAAGCTGCTCGAGGCGGTGCTGTACAAATTCAACGGCGGCCCCGTCGGCATCGGCAACCTGGCCGCCGCCATCGGCGAAGCGGCCGACACCATCGAGGACGTGCTGGAGCCCTACCTGATCCAGCAGGGCTACCTGCAACGCACGCCGCGCGGGCGCGTCGCCACGCCGGCGGCCTTTTTGCACTTCGGCCTGACGCCACCGCGCACCAGCCTGACGGGCGAACTGTGGTGAAGCGCTGATGCAGATCTGGGTCGATGCGGACGCCTGCCCCGGCGTCGTCAAGGAAATCCTGTTCCGCGTGGCCGAGCGGGTGCAGATGAATGTCACGCTGGTGGCCAACCAGCTGCTGCGCGTGCCGCCGTCGAAGTTCGTTCGCGCGCTGCAGGTGCCGTCCGGTTTCGACGTGGCCGACAAGGAGATCGTGCGGCTGCTGGCGCCGGGCGACCTGGTCATCACGGGCGACATTCCGCTGGCGTCGGACGTGCTGGAGAAGGGCGGCCACGCCCTCAACCCCCGTGGCGACTTCTACACGCCGGACAACATCCAGCAGCAGCTGACGATGCGCGCCTTTATGGACGAACTGCGCGGCAGCGGCATCGACACGGGCGGCCCGGCCGCCTTCGGCCAGGCCGACCGCCAGCGCTTCGCCAATGCGCTGGATGGCCACCTGCGCCGCCACGCCCCCGGTTGATCGGGGCCTGGGCCGCCGGGCCCAGTTGCGGTATGCTTCGCGCATGCTGATCAAACCGACCCTCGCCGCCATCCTGCTGGCCTGCACGGCGTTCGTGCAGGCCGCCGTTCCCGTCCACGGCTACGCCGTCAAGCGCAGTTACCCGCATGACCCGCAGGCCTTCACGGAAGGCCTGTTCTACCAGGGCGGCATCCTGTATGAAAGCACGGGCCTGAACGGCCACTCGTCGATCCGCAAGGTCGACCTGGAAACAGGCAAGGTGCTGCAGAACCGCGACATCCCGGCCGACTATTTCGGCGAAGGCATCGCGCCCTTCGGCAAGCGCCTGATCAGCCTCACGTGGACCAACCAGGTGGGCTTCGTGTTCGACCTGGAAACGCTGGAGCCGGAAGGCCGCTTCGGCTACCAGGGCGAAGGCTGGGCCCTGACGAGCGACGGCGAGCGGCTCTACATGAGCGACGGTACGGCCCATATCCGCGTGCTCGATCCGGCCACGATGAAGGTGACACGGCGCATCCGCGTCACGGCCGACGGCGCGCCGGTCACGCAGATCAACGAACTGGAATGGGTCGAAGGCCAGATCTACGCCAACATCTGGCAAACCGACCGCATCGCCCGCATCGACCCGTTCAGCGGCCAGGTGCGGGGATGGATCGACTTGAAGGGGCTGGACAAGCTGTCCGGCGTGGAGCCGGGCACGGACAATGTCCTGAACGGCATCGCCTACGACAGCGGCAGGAAGCGCCTGTTCGTCACCGGCAAGCGCTGGCCGAAGCTGTTCGAGATCGAATTGAAGCCGGCGCGCTAGGCGGCCCCGCCGGCTTCAAAGCCGGTCAGCCGCGCTTGCGGCGCCAGGCCAGCAGGCCCAGGCCGGCCGCGAACATCGCATACGCGCCTGGTTCCGGCACGGCCGATACCAGGTGCAGGCCGGTCAACGCGCCACCTGCCCGGATCGTCACGAAGGGCTCGTTCGTCGTGTAGGCGTAGTGAAAGCTGCCGTTGGCGGCCTGCAGGATCGCGCCCGTGCCGGCCAGCGAGGTGCCGGTCAGCAGGGCGGCGGCGGGATCGGAGAACTCGACCGACAGCGTTTCGGTCGCATCCGTCCTCGTATTGAGGCTGGTGAAGGCCAGCAGGTCGTTGCCGTTCAGCGGATTGGCCTGGTCGATGGCGACGGCCAGGTTGTACGGGCTGGCTGATGCGAACAGCAGGCCTTGCGCGAAGGCGGCGCTGACGGGGGCTGCGGGGAAGTAGTCGGCGTAGTCCTGCGTGCCATTGCTGCCCAGGGCCGACGGCGTCCACGACGTGTCGAAGCTGAAGCGGCCCGTGACCGTGTCGCCGATGGCGACGGCGCCGCCAGGCAGCGTGGCCTGCTGCAGGAAGTCGATGTGGTCGTTCCCCAGCACGAACTGCGTCAGCGACGTGACGGTCGCCGTGTACTCATAGGTCAAGCGTTCGGCCTGGGCGGCGGTGGCCAGCAACATGGCACACGTGAATGCAGCAACATTCTTCATGACTTCCCCTTTTATAGTTGACTACGAAAGGGGAGTACAACACTGCCGATAGCATTACGTCAATATATTTAACGCAAGCTCCCAACGCCACCGCGCCGGGAGGATTATTCCTGCCGCACCCACGTCTGCGAGCGGCCCAGCATCGGCATGCCGATATAGCCGCGCACTTCCAGCTTCTTGCCACCGTCGGCCAGCTTCATCTTGCTCTTGTAGACCTTGCCGTTTTCCGGGTCGAGGATGGTGCCGCCGCTGTAGTCCTCGCCGTCCTTCTTCATGCCGTTGATGATCGACAGGCCGACCAGCGGCTTGTCCTTGTCGGCCCCTTCGCAGGCCGTGCATTTCGGGTTCTGGTCCTGGTCGGCAGGGCGGAACAGCTTCTCGATTTTCCCCTGCAGTACGCCGTTCGCTTCCGTGATGCGCACCTCGGCCTTGGCCTTGCCGGTCTTGTCGTCGATGTTCTTCCACAGGCCGACGGGCGAGCCGCTGTCGGCGAAGGCGGGCAGGGCGCTGAAGGCGGCGCCGATCAGGGCGGCATAAATCATTGGACGCATGGTGTCTCCTTGTTGGTTTGAATGCCGGTCCAGTGTAGCGCACGGTCGTGCCGAAAAAATTGGTGGGCACGCTCTAAAAATGCAAAACGCCGGAGCGGGCGAACCCGGTCCGGCGTTTATCAGGCAGCAATGGCGTTTATGCGGCCGGCAGCTTGGCGAACTGCTCGCGCAGTTTTTCCAGCGTGGCCGTGAAGGTTGCCACCCGTTCCTGCTCCTGGGCCACCACGGCGGCCGGGGCGCGGGCGACGAAGCTTTCCGACGACAGCTTGTTCGACGCCTTGGCGATCTCGCCTTCCAGGCGGGCGATTTCCTTGGCCAGGCGCTCGCGCTCGGCCTTGACGTCGATCTCCACCTCCAGCATCAGCTTCGTCGTGCCCACCACCGACACGGCGGCCGGCGACTCCGGCAGTGCGTCGACGATCTGCACTTCCGACAGCTTGCCCAGCAGCTGGATATACGGCGCGAACGCGGCGATCTTGTCCTTGTCGACGCCGCTGGCCTCGACGATCAGCGGCACGCGCAGCGACGGCGCCAGCTTCATTTCGCCGCGCAGGTTGCGGGTCGCATCCGTCATGGCCTTCAGTTCGGCGATCCAGCTTTCGGCGGCCGTGTCGATGGCCGCTTCGTTCGGCAGCGGGTACTGCTGCGTCATGATGGACTTGCCGGCCGTGTCTCCCTTGCCAGCTAAGGGCGCGACGGTCTGCCACAGTTCCTCGGTGACGAAGGGGATGATCGGGTGGGCCAGGCGCAGCACCACTTCCAGCACGCGCAGCAGCGTGTTGCGGGTGGCGCGCTGCTGGCCTTCCGTGCCCTGCTGGACCTGCACCTTGGCCAGTTCCAGGTACCAGTCGCAGTACTCGTCCCACACGAACTTGTAGATGGTGCTGGCGATATTGTCGAAGCGGTAGTCGGCAAAGCCCTTCGCCACGTCCTGCTCGGCACGATTGAGCAGCGACACGATCCACTTGTCCGCCTGCGACAGGTCGGCATCGCTGGCGCTGCAGTCCTTG
This sequence comes from Pseudoduganella buxea, assembly GCF_009720835.1. Taxonomy (GTDB): domain Bacteria; phylum Pseudomonadota; class Gammaproteobacteria; order Burkholderiales; family Burkholderiaceae_D; genus Rugamonas; species Rugamonas buxea. Next base: position 4,757 of record NZ_WNKZ01000092.1, on the reverse strand, counting down.
CCTTCCGTGTTCATCAGCACGAAGCGGGTGGCGTTCCACAGCTTGTTGCTGAAGTTACGGTAGCCTTCGGCGCGGCCCAGGTCGAAGTTGATGTTGCGGCCCAGCGAGGCGTAGCTGGCCATCGTGAAGCGCACGGCATCCGTGCCGTAGGCGGCGATCCCTTCGGGGAATTCCTTGCGCGTGGCCTTCTCGATCTTTTCGGCCGCGCGCGGATTCATCAGGCCCGTGGTGCGTTTTTCCACCAGTGCGTCGATGCCGATACCGTCGATGAGGTCGATCGGGTCCAGGGTATTGCCCTTCGACTTGCTCATCTTCTGGCCCTGCGAGTCGCGCACGAGGCCGTGCACGTACACGGTCTCGAACGGCACCTTACCCGTGAAGTGGGCCGTCATCATGACCATCCGGGCGACCCAGAAGAAGATGATGTCGAAGCCCGTTACCAGCACGGACGACGGCAGGAAGGCCTTCAGGTCAGGCGTTTCTTCCGGCCAGCCCAGCGTGGAGAAGGGCACCAGCGCCGACGAGAACCACGTGTCGAGCACATCGTTGTCGCGCGTGAGCGTGCCCGTGCTGCCGGCGGCCTGCTGCTTGGCCAGCGCTTCTTCCTCGGTGCGGGCAACGAAGATATTGCCGGCCTCGTCGTACCAGGCCGGGATCTGGTGGCCCCACCACAGCTGGCGCGAGATGCACCAGTCCTGGATATTGTTCAGCCATTGGTTATACGTCGTCGTCCAGTTCTCCGGCACGAACTTGATTTCGCCCGACGACACTTTTTCCAGCGCTACTTCGGCGATGGATTTGCCCGGATTGAAGGTGCCTTCCGGCGCCGGCTTGCTCATGGCGACGAACCACTGGTCCGTCAGCATCGGCTCGATGACGACGCCGGTGCGGTCGCCGCGGGGCACCATCAGCTTGTGCGGCTTGACCTGTTCCAGCAGGCCCTGGGCTTCCAGGTCCGCCACGATCTGCTTGCGCGCGGCGAAGCGGTCCATGCCGCGATAGGCTTCGGGCGCGTCGTCGCTGATCTTCGCGTCCAGCGTGAGGATCGACGGCATGTCCAGCTTGTGGCGCTGGCCCACGGCGTAGTCGTTGAAGTCGTGCGCGGGCGTGATCTTCACGCAGCCCGTACCGAAGGCCTTGTCGACATACGAGTCGGCGATGACGGGAATCTGGCGGCCCACCAGCGGCAGGGTCAGCATCTTGCCCACCAGCGCTTCATAGCGCTCGTCGGTCGGGTCGACGGCCACGGCGACGTCGCCCAGCATCGTCTCGGGACGGGTGGTGGCCACCGTCAGCGAGCCGCTGCCGTCGGCCAGCGGGTACTTGATGTACCACATCGAGCCGTCTTCTTCTTCCGACACCACTTCCAGGTCGGAGACGGCCGTGCCCAGCACGGGGTCCCAGTTGACCAGGCGCTTGCCGCGGTAGATCAGGCCTTGCTCGAACAGGCGCACGAACACTTCTGAGACGGTCTTCGAACGGGCCGGGTCCATCGTGAAGTATTCGCGGTCCCAGTCGGCCGAAGCGCCCAGGCGGCGCATCTGGCCGGTGATGGTGGAGCCGGATTTTTCCTTCCACTCCCACACCTTCTCCACGAACTTCTCGCGGCCCAGGTCGTGGCGCGACACCTTCTGCGCGTCGAGCTGGCGCTCGACCACGATCTGCGTGGCGATGCCGGCGTGGTCGGTGCCGGGAATCCAGGCAGTGTTATGACCGAGCATGCGGTGGTATCGCGTCAGGCCATCCATGATGGTCTGGTTGAAGGCGTGGCCCATGTGCAGCGTGCCGGTGACGTTCGGCGGCGGCAGCTGGATGCTGAAGGCAGGCTTGGAGAGGTCCATCGAAGCGGCGAAGTATCCGCGCTTCTCCCACTCGCTGCGCCAGAACTGTTCAATGTCGGCAGGCTCGAAAGACTTGGCTAATTCCATGATCGGGGAAAGGGTAAGTTGGGCGAAAACGACCATTATAAGGTAGGGGCGCGGTTTGCGACCGGGCCTGCGCCGCCGCCATTCCGGCCGGTGCACCGCATCGTCGCAGGGACTTGGACAACGGGATGCAATACCGGTAAGCTCGCGCACGCTCCAGCGCATGAGGACCGCGCTGGACAGGCAAGTGAACGGCGCGGTCAGACGCCGTCTTTTCAGAGAGCAAACTACAGGGATCTACGTGAGCTATTTCGATGTGAAGCTGTCTCCGCAGCTTGTTTACCATTACACCGTCGCCGGGAGTCACGGCCTGAATGTGCCCCTGGTGTACGCCATGCAGCGCATCCAGCTGGACACCTACCTGGAGCACGCCACCGTCACGGCGAGCGGCGGCTCGGTCGCCATCGGCATGCCCAGCGGCATCACCTTGGCGCTGCACGGCCTCAATGCCGGCAACCTGCAAGGTGCGCAGGGGGTAATCGCGGCCAGTGGCGTATCGCTGATCCGCCCCGGCACCGGCAGCTTCGACCTGTCGGGCCAATTCAAGGTCGGCTACACGATGTCGCAAGGCGTGCCCCAAATCCAGTCCTTCTCGGGCCGTGTGGACGGCTTCGATGCCGCGTCGCTGTGGTCCATCGACAGCGGTCTCATTTCCGCGAAGATCGGCAATGTGCGCGTGCACGCGACCGGCGAGCTGGAAATGGATGAGAACGGCGGGGTCGCCGGCACGCTGCATGATATCGGCGTCAGCACGTCGACAGGCTATGTACACGGCACCATCAGCGGCGACTTCACGCTGCCGGCCATGAATTTGTTCCATGGCGGCCAGGTGCCCTGGATGCCGGGCGTCGTCGACGCCGTGCACCTCGGCTATGCCGATGGCAGCCATGTCGAGATGACGGGACTGGCCGCCGCCGTCGGCGATATCGCCAGGCTCGCGCCGCTGGCGCTGCTCAACGATACGGCAAGCAACGGTGGCGACGACACCTTCATCCTCGATATCGCGGGCAATTTGAGCAGCTATGCGCTCATCGTCATGACGGGCGCCGGCGACGACCGGCTGACGCTGACCGGCGGCTTCCGGGCGGACGCCCAGCTGGGCGACGGCAACGATCGGGCCACCGTGCTGGCGGGCGCACACCATATCGACGGCGGCGCCGGCATCGACACCGTCGTCGTGGCGGGCAACCGGGCCGGCTATGACCTGCAGATGCTCGCCACCCGGCACGTCACCGCCAGGGCGGACGGCACCAGGGCCTCGCTGGAGCAGGTCGAGCGCGTGCAGTTTGCCGACGGCGCCGTTGCCCTCGACATCGACGGCAACGCCGGCCAGGCATACCGGCTGTATAACGCCGCGCTGGGCCGCGCTCCCGACCAGGCCGGGCTGGGGTTCTGGATCGGTGCACTCGACCATGGTGGCACGCTGCTCGGCGTGGCCGACGGCTTCATGCGCAGCGACGAATTCATGTCCAAGTTCGGCGGCAGCGTCAGCGATGCGGCGTTCATCACGAAGCTGTACGAGCATGTGCTGCACCGCCAGCCCGACACCGGCGGTTACCGCTACTGGAGCGATGCACTCGATGCCGGCACGGCGCGCAGCCAGCTGCTGGTGGATTTCAGCGAAAGCGCGGAGAACAAGGCCCTGCTGATCGGCGCTGTCCGGGACGGCATCGCCTACGAGCCGTTCGGCTGACCCGGCAGGGTGCGACCGGCCGGGCCGGCACTCACGCCGCCAGACGCAGCGGCCGCTTCGCGGCGGTCGCGCCGGTGCCGCCAGCCACCTTGAACACGGCGATGGCCTGGGCCACGCAGCGGGTCTGCTGCACCAGGCTGCCCGCGGCGGCGGCGGCCTGTTCCACCAGCGCCGCGTTCTGCTGCGTGATGTCGTCGATCGACGCGACGGCCTGGTTGACCTGGTCGATGCCCAGGGTCTGTTCCTTGGTGGTGTCGGAGATTTCGTGCATCACCTCCTTGACCTTGCCGACCGAGGCGATCACCTCGGCCATGATCCTGCCGGCGCTGCCCGTCAGCTCCGTGCCGGCATTGACCTTCTGGATCGAATTGTCGATCAATACCTTGATTTCCTTGGCCGCGCCGGCGGAGCGCTGCGCCAGCGCGCGCACTTCCGACGCAACGACGGCAAAGCCGCGTCCCTGTTCGCCGGCGCGGGCCGCTTCCACGGCCGCGTTCAGCGCCAGGATATTGGTCTGGAAGGCGATGCCGTCGATCAGGCCGATGATGTCGAGGATCTTGCGCGACGATTCGCTGATGCCGTCCATCGTCAGCACCACCTGCGAGACGATGTCGCCGCCCTGGCCGGCCACCTGCGTGGCCCGTTCGGCCAGCTGGTCGGCGTTGGCCACGTTGCCGGCGCTCTGGCGCACGGTGGAGTTCAGTTCTTCCATGCTGGCCGCCGTCTGCTGCAGGCTCGATGCCTGCGATTCCGTGCGTCCCGACAGGTCCATATTGCCCGTCGCGATTTCGTTCGTGGCCGTGCTCATCTCGTCGAAATTGCTGCGCACGTCCGAGACGATGCTGCGCAGGTTCACGCCCATCTGGCGCAGCGCCGCCAGCAACTGGCCTGCTTCGTCGTCGCGCGTCACGTCGATGACGCCCGTCAGGTCGCCGCCGGCCATCTTGCGGGCGTGCGCCGTGGCCGTGTGCAGCGGCGCCACGATGGCGTCGTGCAGCGAATACCACAGGAACAGCGCGGCCACGGCGGCCAGGGTGGCGACGCCGGCCAGCAGCGAGCGGGCACCGGCACCGGCATCGAGCCACAGGCCCAGCGCGCAGGCCAGCAGTGCGCAAGCGGGCAGGGCGCCGGACAGCGCC
>NZ_WNKZ01000091.1 GCF_009720835.1 Pseudoduganella buxea | reverse complement strand
GGAATCGCGCCCCGGTGCGCCAGCTTGGCCGCGGCGGCGCCGTTGGCCAGCGCTGCCGCGGCCGCAGGTGCCGCGCCCTGCAACAACGCCGCCAGGTAAGTGCCGTTCCAGCAGTCGCCGGCACCGGTGGTATCGACCACCGGCGCCGCTACCGGCGCTATATCGGTCCAGGTGCCTTCATGCCATACCCGGCAGCCCGCCTCGCCCAGCTTGACAGCCACGTGCGGCGCCAGCGTTTCGGCCGGCCCAGGCAACACGTCGGCGTCGGCCGGCAGGCTGGGGAGGAGGATGTCGACGCAGGGCAGCAGCTCGGCGCAGGCGGCGCGCGCGTCGCCGATGCCGGCCCACAGGCGCGGGCGGAAATTGGGATCGTAGGCGACGGTCACGCCGTGGCGGCGCGCGATGCCGGCGGCGGCCAGCGTGGCGGCGCGGGCACCGGGCGAAATCGCCTGCGTGATCCCGGACAGCAGCAGGCAGCGGCTTGACGCGATAAAGGATTCGTCCAGTTCGGCCGTCATGCCCGCAGCAGCGCTGCCGGCACGGCGGTAGGTGAACGAGCGCTCGCCCCGCGCGTCGACGGAAATGAAGTAGACGCCATTCTCGCCCGGCACCAGCGGCGCATGGCTGGTATCGATGCCTTCGGCCCGCCACGCGGCCAGCAGGGCCGGGCCGAAGGGATCGTCGCCGACCCGGCTGACGAAGGCGGTGCGGGCGCCCTGCCGCGCCGCCGCCACCAGTGCGTTGAGCACGTCGCCGCCATAAGCGCGGTGGAAGGTGACGGCCTGCGCCAGCGCTTCGGTCGAGTGGAACTCGACCATGCATTCACCGAGACCGATCACGTCGAGGCGGCGCTGCGCCGCCTCGCTTGCACTGGTTTGCCGCACGTCTGCCTCTCCTGTCTGGAATGGAGGCCAACGTTACCATGACAGGCGTGGCGGCGGCAATCGCCCTTACTGGCGATGCAGGTTGGCGTAACGCAGGCCGAAATACAGGATGAAACCGTAGCAGGCGGCCGGCACGCAGAACGACATCTGCACGCCCAGCGTATCGGCCAGCGCGCCTTGCGCGAACGGTACCAGCGCGCCACCCACGATGGCCATGCACAACAGGCCCGACGCCTGCCCGGTCTGGCGGCCCAGCCCATGCAAGGCCATGCTGAAGATGGTGGGGAACATGATGGAATTGCACAGGCCCACCGCGAGGATGGCCCACATCGCCACGTGGCCGCTGCCGAAGATGGCGACCAGGATCAGCGCCATGCTGCAGGCCGCGTTGAAGGCCAGCGCCTTGCCCGGGCTGATGGTGCGCATGACGGCAAAGCCGATGAAGCGCCCCACCATCGCGCCGCCCCAGTACAGGCTGACGTAGTGCGCCGCCTCGGCCTGGGCCAGGCCGGCGATCTGCGGCTCGCCCATGTAGTTGATCAGGAAGCTGCCGATGCTCACTTCGCCGCCCACGTACAGGAAGATGCCCAGGGTGCCCAGCACCAGGTGCTTGTGGGCGAACAGGTCGGCGAAGCGCCCCTCGGCGGCGCCGTCGGCGGCATCGGCCAGCTTTGGCAGCCGCGCCAGCGCAAACAGCACGGCCAGCAGCAGCAGGGCGCCGGCCAGCGCAAGGTACGGACCCTGCACGGCCGCTGCCTGCGCCGCGCGGTAAGCCAGCTGTTCCAGTTCCGGCAGGCGCGCCAGCTGGGCGTCGTCCAGCACACTGCTCGACAGGATCAGCATGCCGCCCAGCGCCGGCGCCACCGTGGTACCCAGCGAGTTGAAGGCCTGCGTCAGGGTCAGCCGGCTCGATGCCGTGCGCGGATCGCCCAGCACCGTCACGTAGGGATTGGCCGCCACCTGCAGCACGGTGATGCCGCCCGCCAGCACGAAGAAGGCGAACAGGAACAGGCCGTAGCCGCCGTTCGCGGCCGGGTAGAACAGCGCGCAGCCCAGCGCGGCCACCACCAGCCCGGAAACGGCGCCGCGCTGGTAGCCGATGCGGCGGATCAGCATCCCCGCCGGCAGCGAGACGATCAGGTAGGCACCGAAGAAGCAGAACTGCACCAGCATCGCCTGCACGTAGGTGAGCGTGTAGATCGCCTTCAGGTGCGGGATCAGCACGTCGTTCAGCGACGTCAGCAAGCCCCACATGAAGAACAGGATCGTCACAATGACGAGCGGTCCCGTGGTCGAGCGGCCGTCCAGCGGTGCATCGGTGGCCAGTGTGACAGGCCGGGAGGTATTTTCCATATTGATTCCTTTCAGTGCGCGCAGCGCAGGGCGGCGGGATCGGCGGCGGCTCCGCCGACGATCTGGATATTCGTGAAGGCCGCCACCAGGCCGCCCTGGGCCGTGATGCGGAACGGATTGTCGACCCGGGCCAGGTCGGCACCCTGGAAGCAGGCCAGCGGCACCTTGACGGTCTGCTTGCCCTTGCCGGCGATGCGCGCGAACTCGCCCGACAGGTCCACTGTCGCGCCGCCAAGGCCCAGCTGCACCGGACCCTGCGGCGCGGCCGACACGATGGTATCGAATGTTACCGCACCTTGCTCCGTGGCCCAAGCGGGCAAGGCACGCGGCGCGCTGCCCTTGGCCTCGATGAAGCCGGGGCCCGTCCACGTCACCTTCTTCGCATCCTGCTGGGTATTGACCTGGGCCGTTTCCACCGCCAGCGTGGGCAGCTTGTAGGTGGCGTTCAGGTCGGCACCCAGAGCCACCCGTTCGCCGCCGCTCTGCACGAACAGGGGAAAGCTGGCGCGGTCGGACTGGTTGAATACGGGGAAGGCATTGGTCTTGCCGCAGCCTTCCGCGCCCCTGTCCTCGGCCAGCTTGCCCACCGTCGCCGCCTTGCCGTACTTCAGGCCATAGCCGTAGGCGAACAGGGGCGCGTAGTTCCGGTCGCCCACGTTCAGCGGCGCCTGGCACACCGTCTTCGGCCATGAGAACGACAGCCTGCCCGAGAACGGCGCGTTGACCTTGCCGTCGGCGCCGCGCAGCAGCACGTCGGCCACGCCCTTGCCTTCTGAGCCCGGCAGCCAGGCGGCGACGAAGCTGTCGGACAAATTGAGCAGGTCGTTCACGTACAGGGGCCGGCCGCTGACGAACACCGTTACCACCGGCCTGCCCTTGCCGGCGACCGTTTTCAGCACGGCCAGGTCTTCGGGATAGCGCGCGCTGTGGCGCAGGTTGGCGGCCGGGCCGATATCGCCGTCGCCTTCCGCATACGGGCCTTCGCCGATGACGGCGATGACGGCGTCGAAATCGGCCACGTTGACGCCCTGCCCATCGGCGCTGTACGTGACCCGGTCGCCGGCGGCGGCGCGGATGCCCGCCAGGATCGTGTCGGCGTTGGGGAAATCGCTGTTCTTGTTGTCCGTGCCCTGCCACGTAAGGGTCCAGCCGCCGGCCTGGTTGGCCATGTTATCGGCGCTCTTGCCGACCACCAGCAGCTTCTTGCCCCGTGCCAGCGGCAAGGTGCCGCCATCGTTCTTCAGCAGCACCAGCGACTCCTGCACCAGCTTGCGCGCCAGCTCACGCGCCTGCATGGCCTCAGGTTTGCCGGCGTGGGCCGAGGCGGAAGGCTTCTGCAGGTTGGCCCGCAGCTTGACGCGCAGGATGCGGGTGACGGCATCGTCGATGCGTGCCATCGGAATGCGGCCGTCCTTTACCTGGGCCACCGTGTTGGCGATGAACTTTTTCCAGTCGTCCGGCACCATCACCATGTCGATGCCGGCATTGATCGCCTGCGGGCAGCTGTCGTTGCTGCAGCCCGGGACTTCGGCGATGCCGTTCCAGTCCGTGACGACGAAGCCATCGAAGCCCATCTTCTGCTTCAGCACCTGGGTCAGCAGTTCGCCGTTGCCATGCATCTTGCCGTAGTCCTTGCCGGCGGCGGCGTCGTGCCAGCTGTTATACGAGGCCATCACCGTCTGCGCGCCGGCCTGCAGGGCCGTGACATAGCCAGCCCCGTGGATATTGATCATCTCCTTCTGCGTGGCCCGGTTCACGCCGCGGTCCTTGCCCTGGTCCGTGCCGCCATCGCCGATGTAGTGCTTGGCCGTGGCGACGACGTTGGCGTCGCCCGTCAGGCTACCCTGCAGGCCCCGCACATAGGCGCCGGCGTAGTCGCGCACGATCTGCGGGTCTTCCGAGAAGCTCTCGTAGGTGCGCCCCCAGCGGTCGTCGCGCACCACGGCCAGGGTCGGCGCGAACACCCAGTTGATGCCGGTGGCACGCACGGCCTGCGCGACGGCCTGCGCCATCTCGCCGATGCGCTTCGTGTCGCGCGCCGCGCCCAGGCCGATATTGTGCGGGAACAGCGTGGCGCCATGCACGTTGCTGTTGCCGTGCATGGCGTCGATGCCCCAGATGACAGGGATTTTCGTGGCCATGTCGGTCGCCATCGAAGCGTCGTAGTAGGCGTCGGCCAGGGCCACCCAGTCGGCCGGCGTGGCGTACTTGTTCCCCTTCGGCCAGCTGCCGCCGCCGTTCAGCACGGAGCCCAGGTAGTACTTGCGCACGTCGTCCGGCGTGGCCGTCTTGATCTCCGGCTGGGTCATCTGGCCGACCTTCTGCTCCAGCGTCATGCCGGCGACGATCTGCCTGATGCGCGCTTCCAGCCGGGCGTCCTGCGCCACGGCGCTCTTGATATGCGGCCAGTCGGCCAGCTGCGCCGGTGCGGCATGGGCGCCGGCGGCCGCTTGCGCGGCGGCGGCCAAGACGGTCAAGGCGGTCAAACAGGTCAGGCGTCGGATCATCGTCTCTCCTCGGTTCAAAGCTTGTAGTTCAGGCCAAGCAGAATCTGCCGGCCATACGTGGTGTAGCGCTCGGGCGCGTAGGCGCCGCTGGCGAACGGGTCGCCCTGGCGCGTCTGGTACGGTTCATTGTTCAGGTTATTCACCTGCAGCAGGAAGGACAGGCCCTTGTAGCGCCCTGCCTCGATGGCGTAGCCGACCTGGAAGTCGACCTGTTTTTCGGCCAGTATCTCGCTGAACGAGCGCTGGGCGAACAGGCCCGTGACTTCGCCCCGGTAGGCCGAGCGGTAGCGCTGGCTGACACGGGTCGAGAAGCCGTGCTTTTCATAGTACAGCGTGATGTTGCGCACCACGCCGGACAGGCCGGGCAGCTTTTCCTTCGTGCCCGGGCCGTTCGGATGGATCGAGCTTTCCGTGCCGGAGACGCTGGCGACCAGGCCGAAGCCGTCCAGGCCCTGCCACAGCAGGCCCCCTTCGATGGAGCCGGACAGTTCGACGCCACGCACCATCCCGCCGTCGCCGTTGGCCGGACGGTTCAGCGTGCCGACGCTTTGCAGGGGCTCCACCGTGGAAGGGTTCGGAAAGCCCGTGAAGTCGAACTCGGTCTGCTGGTTGTAGATGTAGGTCTTGAGCTTCTTGTAGAAGTAGGCACCGGCGATGTAGCTGCGCTTGCCGAAGTATTTTTCCATCGACAGGTCATACGAATTGGCGCGCCACGGTTCCAGCTGGGGATTGCCGCCGCTGCCGCTCCACATGAAGGTGGTGCCGGACACGCCGCCCGATACGCCGGCGCGCATGTCCGACATCTGCGGCCGCGCCAGGGTCTTGGCGGCGCCGAAGCGGATCGTCATCGCATCGCTGTAGCGGCCAAGGTCGAAGATCAGGTTCAGGCTGGGCAGTACATCGGTGTAGCTGGCGCCGCTGGCGATATCCTTCAACTGGCCGCCGACGACGGCAACGCCTTGCGAATCCTGCTTCACGTGCACGACCTGCACGCCGACATTGCCGCGCAGGGGGACCGGGCCCAGTTCCGTGTCGATGCCCAGGCGCGCGTAGCCGGTGCCCGTCTTTTCCGTCACGGCCCAGTTCTGCAGGGCCAGGTCGTCGGGCCGGGCCGGCTGCTGGTCGTAATACTTGGCCAGCATGCTCATGACGTCGTAGCTCATCACGGCGGGAATGCCGGAGAAGGACAGCGACGTCGAAGGCTTCAACAGGTCATTCGACACCAGTGCCGGCGCACGGCCGTTCTTCAGGAAGTAGTAGTTGTTGATGTCCGAGTGCTCCTTCTCGCGCTTCGAGAAATACAGCCCGCCCTCGACGTTGCGGAAGATGCCGGCCAGCTCGCGCTTGACGCCCAGCTTGGCCGCGCCCAGCGTATCTTCCACGAGGGGCCGGTGCATGTCGGCGTCCTTGCCCCACCCGGCCACGTCGGCCAGGCCGATGATGCCGCTGTCGGTGAAGTCGACCGACGGCGTGAACACGGGCAGGCCGGCGCCCACGGGAATGCGGAATTTGAAGTTATTGTCCGTGATGCCCGAGTTGGCCGGTCCCAGGCCCGCATAGCTTTCCAGCACCTGCTCGCGGCGCTTTGCGCTGGAATACGACAGGTCGCCTTCGAAGGCCCATTGGCCGAGTTTATATTTGTTGTTCCAGCCGAAGGCGGCCAGCTTGTCCTTGCGGTGATTGAAGTCGTTGCGCACGAGTGGTTCCAGGTTGACCAGCACGCCGCCCGTCAGCAGGCGCGTGCCGCCGATGGTGTCGATGACGGGATCGCGGTAGGCGACATTGCTCCACTGGTGCGAGTTCCACATCAAGCCCCGCATCGTGGTCTCCTGGTCGAACTCGGAATAGTACACGTCCAGCGCGGTGCGGTAGTTCTTCGACGGCCGGTACTCCAGCACGGCCATCAGCCCGTCGCGCATTTGCTTGCGCGACGATGCCGTCACCTCGGCACCTTTCAGGGCCACGACGTCGGCATTGCCCGGCCCCAGGTTGTTCTCGTTGCCCCACCACCAGGACTTGTATTCCTTCTGCTGGCCGGGTGCATCGAGGTGGGCAAAGCCGACCGCCACGCCCAGCGTATTGTCCAGGAACTGGTCGACATACGAGATCGAGAAGCGCCCGCCGCGGTCCGACGAATCGGCATTGAGCTTGCCGTTCGAGTTCTTCTCGCCGCGCAGGTTGACGGCGATGGTGCGGCCGCGCAGGTCCAGCGGGCGCACCGTCTGCAGGTCGACGGTGCCGGACAGGCCCTGGCCCATCAGCGCCACGTCGGGCGTCTTGTAGACGGTGACGCCGCTGATCAATTCGGATGGATACTGGTCGTATTCGGCGCCCCGGTTGTTGCTGGTCGAGACCTGCTCGCGCCCGTTGAGCAAGGTGCCGGAGAAGTCCGGTGCCAGGCCGCGAATGGAAATTACCTGCGCGCGCCCTTCCACGCGCTGGGCCGTCAGGCCTGCCAGGCGGGCAATCGATTCGGCGATCGACACGTCGGGCAGCTTGCCGATGTCCTCGGCCGTGATGGCCTCGACGATCGAGTCGCTGTCGCGCTTGATGGCGATGGCATTCTCGATGCTGCGGCGCATGCCCGTGACGACGACGGACTGCACCGGCGCGCCGGCGTCGGCGGCGGTAGCGGTAGCGGTACTGTCGGGCGCCTGCTGCGCCCAGGCGGCACTGCCGGCCAGCAGCAGTGCGCAGGCCAGCGCGATGGGGGTCGGGCACAGTGTGGTGCGGGGCTGCCGCGCTTGGCGTTTCTGGTGCATGGTTGTCTCCTGCTCGTTATTGTCAGCCGGCCGGTGTGTCCCGGCGGATTTGGTTTATACGGTTTTCCGCCATGGCCGCCGGCCAAGTTGGAAACGTTCCCAATTTGCGCTGCAATTATTGCGGCCGGCTGATTTTTTTGTCAACGGGAGTTCGGTACCACGGCGATTTGTGGAAAATCCGTCACACGTCCTCACCGCGCAGGAAGGCCCGGTACCACTTGCCGCTGTCCTTCAACAGCCTTTGCTGCGTGGTGAAATCGACGTGCGTCAGGCCGAAGCGGCGCGTGTAGCCTTCGGCCCATTCGAAGTTGTCCAGCAGGCTCCAGGCGAAGTAGCCCTGGACCGGCACGCCTTCGGCGATGGCCGTGCACAGCGCCGCCAGGTGCCGCACCAGGTAGGCCCGGCGCGCGCTGTCGTGTACCGCGCCGTCCTGCACTGCGTCGTCGTAGCAGGAGCCGTTTTCCGTGATATGGACGGCGCGCGGGGCGTACTCGCGGTGGATGCGCAGCAGCAGCTCCGTCAGCCCCAGGGGCGCCACTTCCCAGCCGAACGCGGTGCGCTCGACACCGGGCTGTGCGACCACCCGCGTTTGCAGCGGCCCCTGGCCGGGCGCGTGCGCAATGGCCTCGGGGAAGTAGTAGTTCAGGCCCAGGAAATCGGTGGGCACGGCGATCGCATCGAGGTCGCCCTGCTGCGTGCGCGGCGCCAGCTCGCCCAGCAGCGCCAGCATGTCCTCGGGATAGCCGCGCCCCGCCAGCGGATCGAGGAACCAGCGGTTGCGCAGGCCGTCGTGGCGGCGCGTGGCGGCGGCATCGTCGTCGCTGCTCGAAGCGGGACGCACCGGGTGCAGGCTCAGGGCAATGCCGACGCGGGCATCGGGCACGTTGGCGCGGATCACCGGCACGGCCAGCCCGTGCGACAGCAGCACGTGGTGGTTCACCTGCAGGGCCGTGGCGAAGTCCTTCTGGCCCGGTGCATGCACGCCGTCCAAGTGGCCGTGGATCGACGTGCACCACGGCTCGTTGTGCGTGATCCACTGGCCCACGCGGTCGCCCAGGCGGCGTGTGACGGCGTCGACGTAGTCGGTAAAGGCGTGCACGGTGTCGCGCGCCGCCCAGCCGCCCTGCTCCTGCAGGGGCTGCGGCAGGTCCCAGTGGTACAGGGTCGGCCAGGGCTGCAGGCCGCGCTCGAGCATGCCGTCGACCAGCCGGTCGTAGAAGTCCAGGCCCTGGGCGTTCGGCGTGCCGCCGGGTGTCCAGATGCGCGGCCAGGCGATTGAGAAGCGGTAGGCATTCGTGCCGAGTTCGCGCGCCAGGTCCAGGTCCTGCGGCCAGCGATGATAGTGGTCGCACGCGACGGCGCCGCTGCTGCCGTCGCGGATGGCGCCTGGCCGGGCACAGAAGCGGTCCCAGATGGATTCGACCCTGCCGCCTTCGTGCACGCCCCCTTCGATCTGGTAGGACGAGGTGGAACAGCCCCAGGCGAAACCGGGCGGGAAGTCGTTGCGGTGCAGGGCCGGCAGCGCGGCGGTAATTGGATTATTGAATGTCATGGATGTCTCGCGGGCTGCTCGTGGTCAGCCAGTGCAGCAGTGGTTGGTGAATTTCGTAGGCTTGCGTGCCGAAGGAACGGAACAGGATTTCGATGTCAGCCAGCGGCGCGGTGGCGAAATCGAGGGCGGGCACCCGCGCGCCGGGGGCGTTGGTGACGAAGCCCCACTTGCCCGTGTCATGCCCGCCTTCGCGGCTGACCACCTTCCACGACCAGGCCGTGGCGGCCCAGCCGTAGCGGGCATAGGTATCGAAGGATGCGCGTGCCACCTGGCCGCCGCGTTCGAGCCCCATCAGGGCCCAGGGCTGGATCTCGCCCAGGTACAGCGCCGTGTCCAGGCCGCGCAGGCGCGCATCCCATTCGCAGACGCCGCCCTTGCCGTCCGGGCCGCAGGTGAGCCATTCGCGATGGACGGCCACGCCGGGTTTGCCCCAGCCGAAATGGCCGGGATAAGGGTGCATCTCGAAGGCGACGTTGCGCATGCCCTTGTCCGCCGGCTTGCCGTAGGCGTCGATGCCCGTGCTGTGGCCGGGCAGGATGACGACGTGGTTCGGGTCGATGGCGCGTATGGCCGCGTACAACTTGCCGACGACGGCCGCCATCCGCTCGGGCGTCGTGCCCCACGGTTCATTGAGCACGCTGTAGCCGGCCACGGTGCCGTTGTCCTTGTAGCGGCTGGCGACCTGCTGCCACAGCCACTCGGTTCGGGCCTGGTACTCGGGCGTGCTCCAGTACTGGTTCTTGCCGGCGCAGCCGCTGTGATGCTCCCAGCCCTGGCTGCCGACGGCGCCGTGCAGGTCGAGGATGACGTACATGCCGCGCGACTCGGCCTGCCGGATCGCTTCGTCCAGGTAGTGCCAGGCGTCGGCGCGCAGGGTGCGGGGATGCTTTTCGTCCTCGATGACGCTGTACAGGAAAGGCAGGCGCACGACGTTCAGGCCGTGGCGCTGCATCAGGTCCCAGTCGCGCGTGGTGATCCAGTTGTCGCGGAACAGGCGCATCAGTCGCTGCCGTTCCTGGTAGCCGAAGCGCCGGTCCAGCGTGGCCTCCAGCGTGCACTGGTCGTCCTTGTCGGTGCCCAGGTCCATCATCCAGAACTCGTTGATCAGCCAGTTGCCCAGGTTGGTGCCGCGCAGGACGACCTGGCGCCCGCCGGCATCGACCCAGTGGGTGCCCTGCGTATGCAGCATGGGCAGTGGTGCCGCCAGCGCAGCGGTGGCGCCGGCGCACAGCAGCGCGGCCAACAATCGTTTCATCGGGTCTCCTCCGTTCCGGGACATTGTCATGGAAAGCTTTCCATGGCTTATCAAAAAAAAGGCACGCCCGTCGAGGCGCGCCGACTGCTTCAGCGTTTGCGTTTGCGCGGCTTGTCCTCGGGCGCCGGGCCCAGCGAGGCGCGCTGCGTGATACTCACGGGGTAGTCGCGTGACACGGGGCGCTCGCCGCCGTAGCAGCGGTTCAGCAGTGCGTTCAGGCCGGACAGGGCCACATCGCGCCACGGAATGTGCACCGACGTCAGGCGCGGCGCGGCGAATTCGGCGCTGGGCGTGTCGTCGTAGCCCAGCACGGACACGTCGCGCGGCACGGCGATGCCGGCGGCCTGGAAATGCGACAGCGCGCCGATGGCCATTTCGTCGTTGGCGCAGAACAGCGCCGTAAAGGCGTAGCCCGATGCCAGCAGTTCCTCCGTGCTGGCCCAGCCGCCTTCGGGCGAGAAGTCGCTCTCGGCCACCCAGATGCCGTCCGTGTCGACACCCTGGCGCTGCAGCTCCGCCATGAAGCCGTCGATCCGCTCGACATTGTCCGGCGCGGTGGACGGTCCGGCGATGACGGCGATCCGGCGGTGGCCCTGCTCCACCAGGGCGCGCGCGGCCAGCCTGCCGCCCTGGCGGTGGTCCACCACGAAACACTGCTCAGCCAGGCCGCTGAAGGCCTGGTTGACGACGACGATATTCGAGCCGCGCGTGCCGAAGGCGGCGATATCGGCATCCTCCAGCGTGTTACTCATCGTGATGATGCCGTCGCAGCCCCGCTCCATCAGGAACTCGATGCCTTCGACCGCCTGGCGGCGCGCATCGCCCTGGCCGACGCCGAACGCCACCACCATGTGCAGGCCGCTGGCGCGCAGCTCCGTGTCGATCAGCTGCAGGATGGGCGTGTAAAAGGTGCCTTTCAGGATCGGGATATACACGCCGATCATGCGCGAGTAGCCGGACAGCAGCGCCCGTGCCGCATGCGACGGCCGGAAGTCCAGCTCCTCGATGGCCTTGCGCACCTTGGCCAGCGTGGCGGGCGATACCGCGCCCTTGCCGCTGACCACGCGCGATGCCGTGCCCAGTCCCACGCCCGCCAACCGGGCTACGTCCTTGATGGTTGCCACTGCCTGTGTCCTGTATTGGTTGAATGTCCAAGCATACTGCATGGATGCTGCGTTTCGCTATCTCCCCGGCCACGCAAACGTGGCCGCGGACAGGGCCGGCAGTTCGTAGGCGAAGCTGCGCCGGCCCACGCGCACGGCGAACCGGCGCGCCTGCCCTGCGCCGTTCGTCACCAGGAGCGCGAGCGAACCGTCCGTGTTGCGGAAGGCCACCGTATCGAGGTCGCGGTAGCCGCTGCTGGACCAGATGCGCCGCGCGCCCGGCCGCACGAAACGGCTGGCGTGGGCCAGGGCGTAGTATTCGACGTTGCGCGTCACCTCGCCCGTCTTCGAATCGATCGTGACGACGCCGCGACAGTCCTTGCAGCCGCCCAGGTGCGGGCCGTGATTCTCGTCCAGCGCCAGGTTCCACAGCAGCACGCCCTGGGCCCAGCCGCGCATGGTGCCGATCATCAGCGTACGCACGAAATACTGCAGGTTGTTCGACCAGCCCTTGGCCCATTCGCCGCCTGAGCATTCGGTAAACCAGGTTTCCTTGTCCGGCCAGCGGTCGTGCAATGCGGCCTGCACGCGCACGTCGCCGCCATAGCAGTGCCAGGCCACGCCGGCGACATATCGCGCCGCCGCCGGGTCTTTCAGCACGTCGGCGGGAGAGCCCGGCTCGTCCCAGTTATGGTCCCAGTCCAGGATGCGTACGCCCGGATGCTCCCTGGCGAACAGAGGCCCCAGGTGGCCGCCGATGAAGGCGGCGCGCTTGGCCGGGTCGACGCGCATGCCGGGGTAATCCTTCGGCTCGAAGTGCGGCTCGTTCTGCAGCGTGATGGCGAAGATCGGCACGCCTTCGGCCGCATAGGCCGACACATAGCGCGACAGGTAGCGGGCGAACGGCGTGAACGCTTCCGGCTTCAAGGTGCCCTGGACCAGGCTGCCCGTGCTCTTCATCCAGCCAGGCGCGCTCCACGGCGAGGCCATCACCTTCAGCTGCGGGTTGATCTTCAAGGCGGCCTGCGTCACGGGCAGCACGTCCGCGCGGTTCGGTTCGATGGAGAAGTGCCGCAGCTCCGGATCGCTTTGGCCGGGCGGCATATCGTCGAAGCTGTAGTGGCTGCGCGAAAAGTCCGACGCGCCGATGGTCAGCCGGGTGAACGACAGGCCCAGGCCGGGCGCTGGGCCGAACAACTCGCGCAGCAAGGCCTCGCGCTGGGCGGGCGTCATGCGGTTCTGGATCAGCCACGCGCTGGCATCGGTGATGGCGGCACCGAAACCGGTGATGGGCTGGAAGCGCTGGCGTGGATCGACGTCGATGACGAGAGGCGCGGCCGTACCGGGCTTGAACGCCACGTCGGGCGCGCGCTCCAGCAGGCGCGCCTGGTCGCCCGTCGTGACGTACGCCTGCACCGTCTGGCCCTGCGCCGCCATGGCGGCCAGCGCCAGCAGCGGTGCGGCCAGCCAGGGCCGGTACCCTGCATTGTTCATACCCCTGTCGACCTGCCCGGACATCTGCTCAGTCATTCCTGTCTCCCCTTGTTTTACGCTCCAGGCACACGGCCGATGGAAACGTTACCATTTTTGCAGACTATACAGGATTCGCGGATGGCTTACGACTGATTTTTAGGGGTCATAGGTGACGATGACGCTGGCATTGCACCGGATCACGGCGGCGAGAACATGGCGGTCGTCGGGGTCCGGCAAGACCAGGCCGGGGATCAGCTTTTCGAAGCCCGTGACCACGGCATCCGGTATTGCCCGGTCCATCAGCGCCGAGGTGCGATCCAGCTGGGCCGCGGTCAGGTCGGGCCGGTTCCTCAGCAGATTGCGTTTCCACTCATCGTGGATCCGTTCACTCCACCGTGCCCGGAAGCAGCCGGACAGCGCCAGCCACATCAGAAAATCGCGCAACGGCGCCGGGTACAGCACGCAGGCGTCGTACACGACAGTGAACGGGGAATTTCTCATTCATAACCAAGGCTCAGTTCCTGCGCTTGCTCGGCCAACTCCTTCATGGCCTGCTCGCTGGCCCGCTCGCGCGCGGCCTTGAACTGCATCAGGTCGGCAAAACGGACGCGGCGGTGTTTGCCTGTTTTGAAGAACGGCAATGCGCCCTGTTCCAGCAGCTTGACCAGGTGGGGCCGGGAGACGTTCAGCATGTCGGCGGCATCCTGCGTGGTCAGTTCCGCCTGCACGGGGACGATCTTGACGGCATTGCCATCGGCCAGCTCGGCAAGGATATCGACCAGCAGCCGCAGCGCGGAAGTGGGTAATTCGACTTGGTGGGCTTGATTATTATGGTCCAGGATCTGGATCGATTGCGTCTCCAGCGCAGTCGACAGATGGGCGGCAAGCACCCGCTGGCCTTGCACGGCTGCGCGGACTTCGACGTCCGCAGGCAGTTCCATGGTGAAATCTACAGTGGTGGACATGGCCAACTCGATTCGGATAACGAGACCCATATTATTCGAAACAAACGAAACACACAAGCGTACAGGCAAGCGTGCAGGCTGGGCTGCCAACGGCGGAGCTGGTGACCGCTCCGCCGTTGGCCTCGAAGTGCAACACGGGCTCGGCCGTGCAACAGGCTACACCGCCTTGACCATCTCCTCGATGATCTTCTTGGCGTCGCCGAACACCATCATGGTCTTGTCCATATAGAACAGTTCGTTATCCAGCCCGGCATAGCCGGACGCCATCGAGCGCTTGTTGACGATGACGGTCTTGGCCTTGTAGGCCTCCAGGATCGGCATGCCGGCGATCGGCGATTTCGGGTCCTTCGCGGCCGGGTTGACGACGTCGTTGGCGCCCAGGATCAGTGCGACATCGGCCTGCGCGAACTCGCCGTTGACGTCCTCCATCTCGAACACCTGGTCGTAGGGCACTTCCGCCTCGGCCAGCAGCACGTTCATATGGCCCGGCATGCGGCCGGCCACGGGGTGGATCGCGTACTTCACCGTGACGCCGTGCTCCGTCAGCTTCTCGACCAGCTCTTTCAACGCATGCTGGGCGCGCGCCACGGCCAGGCCGTAGCCGGGCACGATGATGACGGTTTCCGCATTACTCATCAGGAAGGCGGCATCGTCAGCCGAGCCGGACTTGACGGGCCGCTGGGCCTGGGCACCGGCCGTGCTGGCCGCCGCGGCGTCGCCGCCGAAGCCGCCCAGGATGACGTTGAAGAACGAGCGGTTCATCGCCTTGCACATGATGTACGACAGGATCGCGCCGGACGAGCCGACCAGCGAGCCGGCGATGATCAGCATCGAGTTATTCAGCGAGAAGCCGATGCCGGCCGCCGCCCAGCCGGAGTAGCTGTTCAGCATCGACACCACCACCGGCATGTCGGCACCGCCGATGGGGATGATGATCAGCACGCCCAGCACGAAAGCGATGGCTGTCATCAGGATGAACGGCGTCCATGCCGGTTGGACGCCGCCGGCGAACACGAAGGCCAGGCCCAGGGCGACCATGATCAGCGCCAGCACCAGGTTCAGGATGTGCTGGCCCTGGAACACGACGGGTGCGCCCTGGAACAGCCGGAACTTGTATTTGCCGGCCAGCTTGCCGAAGGCGATGACGGAGCCGCTGAAGGTGATGGCGCCGACGAAGGTGCCGATAAAGAGCTCGATGCGGTTCCCGAGCGGCAGCGCCTCGCCGACGGCGGCGATATTGAAGGCATGCGGTTCGGAGACGGCAGCGACCGCGATGCAGACAGCGGCCAGGCCGATCAGCGAGTGCATCGCCGCCACCAGTTCCGGCATCTTCGTCATCTCGACCGTCTTGGCGAGGTACGCGCCGATGGCGCCGCCGACCACCACGCCCAGCGCCACCAGCCCCAGGCCGACGCCCAGGCCGGCCGCTTCGGACTTGAGCTTCAGGATCAGCGCGATGGTGGTGACGAAGGCGATCGCCATGCCGGACATGCCGAAGGCATTGCCCTTGCGCGCCGTGGCGGGCGAGGACAGGCCCTTCAAGGCCTGGATGAAGCATACCGAGGCGACCAGGTACAGCATCGTCACCAGGTTCATGGAGATGAAGCCCATTACTTGCTCCCTTCTTTCCTGTCTTTTTTGCGGAACATCTCCAGCATCCGCTGCGTGACGAGGAAGCCGCCGAACACGTTGACGGCAGCCAGCGCCACCGCGACCGTGCCGGCGACCTGGCCGATCACGCCTTCGGTAAGACCTGCCGCCAGCATCGCGCCGACGATGATGATGGCCGAAACGGCATTGGTGACGGCCATCAGCGGCGTATGCAGCGCCGGGGTGACGTTCCAGACCACGTGGTAGCCGACGTAGATCGCCAGCACGAAGATGATCAGGTTGATGATGGTGTGACTCACTTCCATGGTCGTCTCCTTATTTACGCAACACGTCGCCGGCATGGGCGATCAGCGTGGCCTTGATGATTTCGTCCTCGCGGTCGATGACAAGGGCATCATCCTTGTCGATGACGAGCTTGAGGAAATCGAGCACGTTGCGGGCATACAGGGCCGACGCATCGGCCGCCACGAAGCAGGCCAGGTTCGGCTCGCCGACGATATGCACGCCGTGCTTGATGACGGTCTTATTCAGTTCCGACAGGGGGCAGTTGCCGCCCTGCTCCACCGCCAGGTCGACGATGACGGAGCCGGGCTTCATGGCCTTGACGGTGTCCTCGCCGATCAGCACCGGCGCGGGGCGGCCGGGAATCAGGGCGGTGGTGATGACGATGTCGGCCAGCTTGGCCCGTTCGTGCACCAGTTCGGCCTGGCGGCGCATCCAGTCGGCCGGCATCGGGCGCGCGTAGCCGCCTGTGCCCTGGGCGATTTCCTTTTCCTCGTCCGTCAGGAAGGGCACGTCGATGAACTTGGCGCCCAGCGACTCGACCTGCTCCTTGACGGGCGGACGCACGTCGGAAGCCTCGATCACGGCGCCCAGGCGCTTGGCCGTGGCAATGGCCTGCAGGCCGGCCACGCCGACGCCCATGATCAGCACGCGGGCCGCCTTGACGGTGCCGGCCGCCGTCATCAGCATCGGCATGAAGCGTTGATAGGTATTGGCGGCCACCATCACGGCCTTGTAGCCGGCGATATTGGCCTGCGAGGACAGCACGTCCATCGATTGCGCACGGGTGATGCGGGGCACGGCCTCCAGCGCGAACGCGGACAGGCCGCTGGCCGCCATCGCCGCCGTGTTCTCGGCGTCGAAAGGATTGAGCATGCCGATCACCACGGCGCCCTGGCGCATGCGGCCGCGCTCTTCAAGGTTGGGCGCACGCACCTTCAGCACGATGTCCGCGCCCAGCGCTTCCCCGGCGTCGACGATGGCCGCGCCGGCCGCGGCGTAAGCCTCGTCCGTGATCGACGCCGTGATGCCGGCGCCGGCCTGCACCAGCACGTGGTGCTTCGCGGCCAGCTTCTTAACAGTTTCGGGCGTTGCCGCTACCCGGGTCTCCCCCAGCCGTGTCTCGGCCGGTATGCCTATTCTCATGAGTGCCTCCAGAATTGTCGATAAACTGGCGGAACCCGCAGACGCACAAGCGCCATGACGAAAAAGCGGTGGGCGCGAACCGGCGGCGCAAGGATGCGCCAGCGACGGGCGGCCGGTCATGGATACTGCCGCTCGATGCAACGATGCGAGACTGCGGCGCTCCCTGCAGTAAATCTATCACGGATTTCTAACTAATTAACATTTTTGGGATGGCAACATTTAGGTGGATTGCACTAGTGGACGGGCCTGTCACCGCCTCGTAACATGTGGAAATCCGGAACAGGCTAAAATACCGGCTCTTTGAAGGATGACCTACATGCCGCGTACCTGGAAACCCAATGTGACCGTTGCCGCCGTCATCGAGCGCGACGGCAAGTTCCTGCTGATCGAAGAAGAAACCAGCGACGGCATCCGCCTGAACCAGCCCGCGGGGCACCTGGACCCCCATGAATCGCTGGAAGAAGCGGTGATTCGCGAGACGCTGGAAGAAACCGCGCACCACTTCACGCCCACCGCGCTGGTGGGCATGTACATGTCGCGCTACCGCTCGGCCCGCACCGGGGAACTGGTGACTTACTTGCGCTTTGCATTCTGCGGCACGGTGGGGGAGGAACAGGACCTGCCGCTGGACGAAGGAATTTTGCGCACACTGTGGCTTACACGCGACGAAATCGCCGCCTGCCGCGAACGGCACCGCAGCCCCCTGCTGCTGACCTGCGTCGACGAGTACCTGGCCGGCAAGCGCGCGCCACTGGCGTTGTTGCATACCCATTCTTCCGTCTACGAAGAACTGTGAAATATTGAAACGAGCAAGCAATGAGTAAAAAGAAAGTCGTGATCGGCATGTCCGGCGGCGTGGACTCCTCGGTCGCGGCATGGCTGCTGAAGCAGCAGGGCTATGAAGTCATCGGCCTGTTCATGAAGAACTGGGAAGACGACGACGATTCCGAATATTGTTCCACGCGGCAAGATTGGATCGACGCGGCCAGCGTGGCCGACGTCATCGGCGTGGACATCGAGGCCGTCAACTTCGCGGCCGAATACAAGGACCGCGTGTTCGCCGAGTTCCTGCGCGAATACCAGGCCGGCCGCACGCCCAATCCGGACGTGCTGTGCAACGCCGAGATCAAGTTCAAGGCCTTCCTCGACCATGCCGTCGACCTGGGCGCGGACCTGATCGCCACGGGCCACTACGCGCGCGTGCGCCAGAACGAGGCCAACGGCCGTTTCGAGCTGCTCAAGGCCGTCGACCACACGAAAGACCAGAGCTACTTCCTGCACCGCCTGAACCAGGCGCAGTTGTCGAAGACCCTGTTCCCGCTGGGCGAAATCCCGAAGACGGAAGTGCGCCGCATCGCCGCGGAACTGAAGCTGCCCAATGCGGCCAAGAAGGATTCGACCGGCATCTGCTTTATCGGCGAGCGCCCGTTCCGGGAATTCCTGAACCGCTACCTGTCGTACAAACCGGGCCCGATGAAGACGCCGGACGGCAAGGTGGTGGGCGAGCACGTGGGCCTGTCGTTCTATACCCTGGGCCAGCGCAAGGGCATCGGCATCGGCGGCGTGAAGACCTACCAGAACGCCGACGGCAGCAGCGACGCCTGGTACGTGGCGCGCAAGGACGTGGCCAACAATACGCTGTGGGTGGTGCAGGGCCACGACCATCCGTGGCTGCTGTCGTCGACCCTGGCGGCCGCGCAGGCCAGCTGGATCGCCGGCGAACCGCCCCAGGCCGCACGCATCGGGGCCAAGACCCGCTACCGCCAGGCCGACGTGCCGTGCGACGTGGCACCGCTGGCCGACGGCGCGTTCGCCCTCGATTTCGTCGACGCCCAGTGGGCCGTGACGCCGGGCCAGTCGGCCGTGCTGTACGACGGCGACGTGTGCCTGGGCGGCGGCATCATCGACAGCTCAGGCTTCGTGGCCGGGTGACGGTGCGTCCGGCGCCGGCTGCCCTTCCTGGGCCGCCTTGGCGTCGGCCAGTGCCTTCTGCTGGCGCTTGACCATCGCGATGACGGTGTTGCGGATGGTCTTCAGGACCGTATCGGCGTTGAAGGGCTTGACGATGAAACCGTTGATGCCCATCGCCGCCGACTTCTGCACGGTGGCCGCGTCGAATTCGCTCGAGACGAGGAAGATCAGGGTTTTCGGGTAGGTGCGCCGGATCGCTTCCACGCCGGGAATATCCGCCTCCATCACGTCGCGCGCGATGCAGACGATCTGCGGCTGGTACTTCAGCAGCAGCGCCGTGCCGGCCGTGCAGGTATGGGCCTGGCCGACGACGTCGTAGCTGCCGTCCTGCAGCACCGTTTGGAGAAGGCCGCGCGCCACGGCGCTGCTGTCGATGATCACTGCCTTGAGCATGTTGTTGTTTTCCCGTATTCGGCTGGCCGGTCAGGCACCGTCCCAGACCAGCATGTTCCAGCTGACGCCCACGCGCACGTCCGTTTTCAATTGCACCAACTGACGGGAAAGATACAGCATATCCCGCTCTTTTCGTAGTGCCTCCCCAACCGTGTCCTTCAGGATGCCGGCACCGGCCATGATGCCGTCCAGGGTGCCGTAGGTACGCAGCAGCTTCGCCGCCGTCTTCAGCCCCACCTTCGATACGCCCGGCACGCTGTCGGTGGCGTCGCCCATCAGCGCCAGCAGATCGGGCAGTTGCGCAGGCGGCACGCCCCACTTGTTCTCGACCCAGCCGTGATCGTGCCACTCGCCGCGGAAGTGGTCCCACACGCGGGCGCCGTCGGCGATCAGGCAATGCAGGTCCTTGTCGGTGCTGGCGACGACGGCCTCGCCCCGGTTCTCCTTCAGCCAGCGGGTAACGACGGTGCCGATGACGTCGTCCGCCTCGACGTCCGGCAGCGAGACCGGATGCAGGCCGAACTTGCGCAGCGTGTCGTAGAAGCCCGGCAGCGCGGCGCGCAGCGGCGAAGGCATCGGCGCCCGGCTTTCGCGGTAGCCGCCGTACAGGGCGTGGCGCCAGGTGCTGCCGCCATAGTCGAAGGCGGGCAGCACGTGGCTGGGCTCATGGCCGTTGACGAGCGTGCGGAAGGAATTGAGGGCGTGGCGCAGCGCGATCTCGGCTTTCAGGTCCGAGTCCGGCTCCGGGCTGGCCTCATACACGCGGCGTACGATATTGAGGCCGTCGATGGCAAGCAGTCTACCCATGGGAACGATGGTGCGGATGGCAAAATGAACTGCACCATTTTACCCCAGCGCCACCGGGCCGAAGCCGCCGCCGCCGGCCTCCTTACTTCAGCAGTTCGTACGGGCCGCCTTGCTGCAGCGCGCGCTGGTAGGCAGGGCGGGCGTGGATGCGGTCCAGGAAGGCCTGCAGCCTGGGGAACTTGCCGTCCAGCCCACCGCGCGCAGCGGCCGCTTCCAGCGGGAAGCTGAGCTGGATGTCCGCTGCGCTGAACTGCTCGCCGGCAAACCACGTGTGCTTGCCCAACTCGCCTTCCAGGTAAGCCAGGTGCTGGGCGATCTGCGGCAGGATGTAGCTGCCCTTGACCTTTTGGGCGATGCCCCGGGCGATCGGCTTGACGAAGAACGGCGCCGGGCTGTGCTCGACCCGGTCGAAGATCAGCTTCATCAACAGTGGCGCCATCATCGACCCTTCCGCGTAGTGCAGGAAATAGGTCCAGCGGCGCTTCTCGGGCGTGCCCGGCGGCGGCATCAGCGCGCCGGCGCTGCCCTGGGCACCGTACTTGTCCACCAGGTATTCGATGATCGCGCCGGACTCGGCGACGACGCAATCGCCATCGACGACGACGGGCGACTTGCCCAGCGGGTGGATCGCCTTCAGTTCCGGCGGCGCCAGCATGGTCTTGGCATCGCGCTGGTAGCGCACGACCTGGTAGGACAGACCCAGTTCCTCCAGCAGCCACAGCACACGCTGCGAACGGGAATTGTTGAGGTGGTGGACAACGATCATGCAGCTTCCTTCGGTTGGCGGTGAAGCCCAAGCTTAACATTTCCCGCCCTATGTTCACGACCATCGCATAACTCATCCATACAACATAGCAATGCGAATGATAATAATTCTTATTTACTTGATGTGACGAAATTGCTATGATCGCCGTCTTTACACAAATTTACATTGGAAGAGAGCAAGAGAATGGCGCATATCAAAAGCCGCAAGCTGGCCCCGACCCGACTCCAGATGAGCACCGTGCTGGCCGCGCTGCTGCTGCCCGTGGCGGCACAGGCGACGGAAGGCAATCCTGCGGCCGATGACGCGGCCCGTCCCCTGCCCGAGGTCGTCGTCGGCAGCAACAAGGTCAGCTTCAAGGCCGACTACGCCACGTCGCCGAAGTACACCGAGAAGCTGGTGGACACGCCGCAGACCCTGACGGTCATCAAGAAGGAACTGATCGAGCAGCAAGGCGCGGAAACCCTGACCGAAGCGCTGCGCAACACGCCCGGCGTGGGCGCCTTCTTCCTGGGCGAAAACGGCAACACCAACACGGGTGACGCCATCTTCATGCGCGGCTTTGACTCCTCTTCCAGCATCTACACGGACGGCGTGCGCGACGTCGGCTCGATCTCGCGCGACGTCTTCAATACCGAACAGATCGACGTGCTGAAGGGCCCGGCGGGCACGGACAGCGGCCGCGGCTCGCCAACGGGCTCGATCAACCTGGGTTCCAAGCAGGCCCGCCTGCAGGACGCTCACTCGGCCAGCATCAAGGCCGGCAGCGGCAAGCAGAAGCGCGCCACGGCCGACATCAGCCGCGTCATCGATGCCGACAGCGGCACCGCCTTCCGCCTGAACGTGATGGTGCAGGACAGCGGCAACGCGGCGCGCGACGTGGTGGAGAACAAGCGCTGGGGCGTGGCGCCGACCATCGCCTTCGGCCTGAACGGCAAGACGCGCCTGCACCTGTCCTACCTGCACATCAAGCAGAACAATATTCCCGATGGCGGCGT
The DNA here is from genome assembly GCF_009720835.1 of Pseudoduganella buxea. Classification (GTDB taxonomy): domain Bacteria; phylum Pseudomonadota; class Gammaproteobacteria; order Burkholderiales; family Burkholderiaceae_D; genus Rugamonas; species Rugamonas buxea. The sequence goes on along the minus strand of NZ_WNKZ01000091.1, from coordinate 1,694 downwards.
GCCCACCATCGGCCTGCCCGGCTACATCAGCCCGGACAGCCGCAGCACGGACCCGACCAGGCGCCGCGAGTTCCTCAACAGCGCGCCGATGGTCAACCCGGCAGGCTTCTACGGCGAGCACAGCGACTACGACAACGTGACGGCCGACATGGCGACAGTGCGCGTCGAGCACGACTTCTCGCCGACCTTGCGCCTGCAGAACACGGCCCGCTACGGCAAGACGGAGCAGGAGTACCTGCTGACGGCCTTCATGGGCTCGTCCGCCAACCTCGTCACGCCGAACCCGGCCGATCCGAACACGTGGCTGCTCAAGCGCACCAACCGCACCGTCAAGGACCAGCGCAACCAGATTCTGACGAACCAGACCGTGCTGACGGGCGAATTCACCACGGGTGAACTGAAGCACACGATGGTGGGCGGCCTGGAATTCATCAACGAGAAGCAGGCCAATGTCAGCTATGCCGGCCTGGGCGCGCTGAACGACATCTCGCTGTACCACCCCGTCTCGACCGGGTATGCGACGGCGGCGAACCCCGTGCGCAGCGGCGCCGGCAGCGACGGCTCGACCACGACGCAGGCCCTGTACCTGTTCGACACCGTCAAGATCGGCGAGCAGTGGATGGTGCATGCCGGCGTGCGTGCCGACCACTTCAACACCGATACCTTCAATACCGCCCTGTCGACATCGACGTCGCATCCGCAGCTGCCGGTCGGCACGCTGGTGCCGACGACGTTGAAGCTGAGCGACACCCTGGTCAACGGCAAGCTGTCGCTGCTGTATAAACCGACCAAGGACAGCAGCATCTACGCCACCGTGGCCTCGTCGCAGCAGCCACCGGGCAGCGCCACCTTCGGCCTGTCCGCCTCGGCCAACAGCGCGGCCAACCCGAACTACGACCCGCAGGAGACGACGACGAAGGAAATCGGCACCAAGTGGGACTTCCTGCAGCAGAAGCTGTCCTTCACGGCGGCCATCTATGAAACGACGGTGCGCAACGAGATCGAACAGGACCCGACCGACCTGAACTACTACCAGACCGGCAAGAAGAACGTCAAAGGCATCGAGATCGGCATGACGGGTGAACTGGCCAAGAACTGGCTCGTCACGGCAGGCTACACGCACATGAAGACGGAAGTGGAAAGCGGCAGGGTCGTCACGGCATCGGGCATCAACAACCTGTCGTACACGCCGAAAGACGCCTTCACCAGCTGGACCTCGTACACCCTGCCGTTCGGCCTGAAAGTGGGCGGCGGTGTGCGCTACCAGGGCAAGCTGCTGCGCGGCACCGACGGCGCCGTGGGCACGCCGGCATCGGCCGAGAGCTACTGGGTGGCCGACGCCATGGCTTCGTACGAGATCAACAAGAACATCGACCTGCGCCTGAATGTCTACAACCTGGCCGACAAGGAATACGTCGCGGCCATCAACAAGAGTGGCTACCGCTACACGCCAGGCCAGCCTCGCTCCGCCAGTGTGACAGCCACGTTCAAGTTCTAAGCTCTACCCTCCCCGGAGACACCCAAGGTCTCCTTCAGTTTGCGCCACCCTTGCGGTGGCGTTTTTTTTGGCGCTGTGCCCCGGTCGCAAGGAACTTGTTGGCTCGACCATTGTCATACCGTAAGTTGGCATGAACCAAGACGGAGGTGGGCATGGAAATCGACGAGTACCAGTGCGTACGGACGCAGTGCCTGGC
>NZ_WNKZ01000090.1 GCF_009720835.1 Pseudoduganella buxea | reverse complement strand
CTGGCTGCCGCGGCCGCCGCCAGCACTGGTGCGCGCACGTGCGGCACCGCCATCGCCGGCAGTGGCTGCAATGGCGGCGGCCTCAGGCCGTCATCCCGGTCGCCATGGTGCACGGCGGCCGCGCGCGGCAGGGCGATCCACCGGGCCAGCGTATCCGACAGGGTCTGCTGCGTGAACGGCTTGGACAGGTAGTCGTCCATGCCCGCCGCCAGGCATGTCTCGCGGTCGCCCTGCAGGGCGTTGGCCGTGATGGCGATGATCGGCAGCTGGCGCGCGCGGCCCTGCTGCTGTTCGTGGCGGCGGATTTCGGCGGTGGCGGCCATGCCGTCCATCACGGGCATCTGGCAGTCCATCAGCACCAGGTCGAATTCGCCCTGGCGCACCGCGGCCAGCGCTTCCTCGCCGTTGCAGGCGCGCACCACCTGCAGCCCCAGTCCCTCCAGCATGGCCGACGCCACTTCCACGTTGACGGGGTTGTCCTCGGCCAGCAGCACCTTGTGGCGGCGCGGGGCACGGCGCTGCCCGGGGCGGTGGCCACGGCCGGCCGACGGCGCCTGCGGCGACGCGGTGCGGATGCCTTCGCTGGCGCGCAGCGGCGTGACGATACAGTCGTACAGGTCGCACTCGCGCGCCGGCTTGACCAGCTGGAAGGCCACGCCGGCCTCGCGCCGCTGCACCGTGTCGGCCGCATTGCGCTCGGTCGACAGCAGCAGCACGCGCACGGCGGCCGTGGCCGGATCGGCCTTGATGTCGGCCGCCAGGGTCAGGCCGCTCAGCTGCGGCAAGTCCATGTCCAGCAGCGCCACGTCGTAGGGCTGGCCGCAGGCGATGGCCGAGCGCAGCATGGCCAGGCACTGTTCGGCCGTGGCGGCGCTGTCGCTTTTCAGGTGCCAGCGCCCCAGCAGCTTTTCCAGCGCGGCGCGGCTGTCGGCTTGCGGGTCGACGATCAGCGCGCGCAGGCCCTTGGTGGTCTTCTGGTGGAACGAGGCCTCGTCCGCGTCGACGCGGCGTTTGTCGAACTGCACGGTGAACCAGAAGATCGAGCCGCCCGTCAGCGCGTTGTCGACGCCGATGGTACCGCCCATCAGTTCGACCAGCTGCTTCGAAATGGCCAGCCCCAGGCCCGTGCCGCCGTGCTTGCGCGTGGTCGAGCCGTCGGCCTGCGAGAACGAATCGAAGATGCGCCCGCGCGCCTCGCGCGACACGCCCACACCCGTGTCCTGCACTTCCAGCTTGAGCCGCACGGCCTGGGCATCCTCGCCGATGACGTTGACGCGCACCGTGACGCGGCCCGTGTCGGTGAACTTGATTGCATTGCCCAGCAGGTTGACGATGACCTGGCGCAGCCGGTTCGGGTCGCCGCAGATGGCCACGGGAATATCGGGCGCGATGGCGAACTCCAGGTCCAGGCCCTTGGCTTCGGCCTGGGGCGAGAACACGTAGTCGATATCGTCCAGCAGTTCGCGGAAATTGAAGTGGATGTACTCCACCGTCAGCTTGCCCGCTTCCACCTTCGAGAAGTCGAGGATGTCGTTGATGATCACCAGCAGGTGCTCGCCCGAGCGCTGCACCATGCTGGTGTAGTGGCGCTGCTGGTCCGTCAGCGCCGTGCCGAGCAGCAGTTCCGTCATGCCCAGCACGCCGTTCATCGGCGTGCGGATCTCGTGGCTCATATTGGCCAGGAAAGCACTCTTGGCCTGGCTGGCCGCTTCGGCCGCGTTCTTGGCCTTTTCCAGCTGCTCGGTGCGCACGCTGACCTGCCGCTCCAGCTGGTCGCGATACTGGGCCAGCTTGCTGTCGCGGTGCTCGATCTGGGCCAGCATGTCGTTGAAGCTGTCGATCAGCGTGCCCAGTTCGTCGCTGCGCTCGTGCTGCACCTGGGCGTAGGTCTGGCTGGTGGTGACGCAGCGCGCCGCGGCGATCAGTTCGGCAATGGGTTGGGCGATGCTGCCCCGGAACCGCCCCGCCAGGCTGAGGGCGACGACGAAGGACACGCCCGTGGCCAGCGCCGTGATGCCCAGGCTTTTCAGCATGTCGAACCACATCTGGCCCATGCTTGATTCGATCATCACGGCGCCGATCACGTGGCCCGCCGCCTGCACGGGGCGGTACAGCCGCATCGGCCCGGGCAGGTAGGCCTTGAAGTGCGCCGTCCACGACAGCGACGACGCCGGCGGCAGCGCCAGCGCCGCCATCTGCTGCGCCGTCAGCGCCGTCGGCGGCGTTCCCGGGCGGACCGGGTAACTGGCGAACAGCTGACCATTGCGGTCGAACAGGGCCGCCCGCGTGACGTCGTCCTGCACGGCCAGCGCGGCCAGCGCCTGTTCGGCCGTGACGCGGTCGGCGAACAGCAGCGGCGCCACGCTGTTGACGCCGATGACATCGGCCAAGGACGTCAATTGCTTGGCCTGGTATTCCGTATGACTGAACAGCGACGTCAGGGCGAACGCGGCGAACACCAGCAGCAGCGCGCTGCCGGTGGAGAGCACCGAGATGATCGTCAGCTTTCGGCTGAGTCCCGAACGTTCGAAATTAAGCATGTCCCGCGCCATAAAATGATTCCATCCGGAAAAATATACGGCGTAGGGGGTGGGCTGACCTTGATCTGGCTCTAGATTTTCTTTTTTGAAATTAAGTGTGGAAAAAAAACGGTCAAAACGGGCAAAAACGCGACGGCAGTCGTCGCAAGCCTTGCCTAGCGCCGGTGCCGCGCCAGGAACTGCCAGATCGTCTCGTTGGCGTCGATATCGCGGCTGGTCCTGCCGATCGGCAGGCCGACATTGAAGGGATCGGCGCCCGGCCACGTATGGCCGCCTTCGCGCACGGTGGCCAGCGCCACGCTGGCCTGGCCGTCACCCTGTTCGACCCAATGCACCTCGGTGCCGTCGCCCGGATCGGCGTCGATGACGCGGCGCACCGGCGTCCCCGGCCCGATGCCGTTGCGCTTGAGCCAGTAGGCATGGCTGTCCTCGGCCGACAGGTAGCCGCCCGGCTTGCCGCCATGGGCCACGACCGTGTCGGCCGTGCCCTGGATCAGCAGCACGCCGACCTTGCCGGCCCTGCGGTCGTGCTGCACGACCGGTTCCGGCATGGGCGCACCCACCGAGGCCACGGCCGCGAACGACTGCGGCAATTCTGCCGCCACGCGCAGCGCGAAAAAGCCGCCGCGCGACAGGCCGGTGGCATACACGCGCGCGCCGTCGACGCGGTAGTCCTGCTTGAGCTTGGCCAGCAGGCTTTCCGTGAAGCCGATGTCGTCCGTGCCTTCCAGGTAGGGCATGCCGAAGCCGACGTTCCAGTCGCCCTTGATGCCCATCGGGTAGACGACGATGAAGCCGTGCCGGTCGGCCGCGCGGTTCATGCCCGTATACAGCATCTGTTCGGCCATGGTCATGCCGCCGCCGTGGAAGTTGAACACGAGCGGGTAGGCTTTCTGCGGCTGGCCCGCATAGCCGGCCGGCGTGTAGACGAGGTAGCGGCGCTTTTCCTCCTTGTGCTGCAGCGACTTCACCTGGGCGACGGCGGGCAGGGTCGCGAGCGCGAGGGTGAGCAGGGCGATCATCGTTTTCATGGGGCGTTCTCGTGAAGGTTGACGAGTTCGCAGTGTGACGACGGCGCGGTGAAATGCCGGTGAAATCCGGCGCTTTTCAGCCGGCGAGCCGGGGTGTGATGACGACCTGGTAGTGCGTGGCGCCGGCCTCGAAACGCACCTGCCAGCCCATCGCGGCGGCGACCCTGCCGAGCAGGTTCTGGCCATGGTGGAAACCCTGGGTGGTGCCGGCGCGGCCCGGGTCGACGGCATTGCCGATGGCCAGCTCGCCGCCGTCGTAGGACACCCGCAGCGGCGCGCCGGGCGCGCCATGGAACAGGGCATTGCCCAGGCAGTTATTGAGCAGCAGCGCCGCCAGGGTGGGATGGCCGGCCACGTCGATCCGCTCCGGCATATCGAGCGCCAGCCAGTCGTCATCGCGCCCGCCCTGCGCCACCAGCCGCAGCAGGCTGTCCTCGATGCAGCCGCGCAGGTCGAACGCCTCGAGCGCGACATGGCCGGCACGCGCCAGCGCGAACAGCACGTCGATGGTGTTGCCCATCTCCGCCAGCCCGGCCTGGAGCTGCGCGCGTTCCTGCTCGTCCAGCGGGCGCGCCGTGGCCTGCCCGAGCGTGTTGCGCAGCACCGTCAAGGGCGTGCGCAATTCGTGGCTGACATCGCGCGTGAACGCGCTTTCGCGCCGCAGTGTGGCCTGCAGTTCGTCGATGGCGGCGGCCAGCCGGTCGGCCAGGTAGCCGATTTCGTCCGGCCGCCCCTGCGCCGAAAAGCGGGCCGGCCCGCCCGTGCTGGCATCGCGCACTTCGTGGGCCAGTGTCAGAAGCGGCGAGACGAGGCGCCGCGCCAGCAGCCAGGCCAGCAGCAGCGCCAGCCCGATCAGGCCCACGGCCACGGCGACGAGGAAGCCCCCGACCTCCTGGAACAGCTTCGAGACCACCAGCAGCGGCCCCGCGTCGGCCACCAGGTAGACGCGGCGCGGCCGGCCTGGCGCCGGCAGGTCCAGCGTGCGGAAGTGATAGTGCTGCCCCGTGTCGGTGAACACCTCGGCGCGGCGCCGGCCGGCTGCCACCTGTTCGCGTACGGGCGCGGGCAAGGTGGCGGCGTCGCCGTGCACGCGCAACAGCGCATCGGCCGGCTGCGCGAGCGTCCCGCTCCGGTTCAAGTGCGCCGTGACGGCGGCGGCCTCGCGCGCCATCAGCCGGTCCACCAGCATGTCCTCGGTGACGTAGGAAATGACGAGGGCCAGCCCCGTGTAGCCCACGCAGAGCAGCACCGTGAAGCCGGCCAGGGCCGCGAACAGGCCGTGCCGGATCGATTTAAACATGCTGCCCCGGCTCCGTCTCCTGCCCCAGCGCCAGCCGGTACCCGAGCTGGGGGATCGTCACGATCGCCTGCGGCGCACCGGCCAGTTCCAGCTGCTTGCGCAAGGCATACACGTGCGACTTCAGCGCATCGCTGTCGGGCCGGTTGCTGCCCCATAGCTCGTGCATCAGCGCCGAGCGCGACACGGCCCGCGGGTAGGCGTGGCACAGCGCCAGCAGCAGCTTGAAGCCGGCCTGCGTCAGCACCACGGGAACGCCGTCGACCGTGGCCTGCCGTTCTCGTGGCAGCAGCGTCAATGGCCCGACGTGCAGGGCCTGGCCGACATGAAGCTGGCCGCGCCGCGCCAGCGCCTCGCAGCGCAGGGCCAGTTCGCGCAGGTCGAAGGGCTTGGTCACGTAGTCGTCGGCGCCGCCATGGAAGCCCCGCGCCTTGTCCTCGAAGGCGTCGCGCGCGGTGAGCATCAGCACCGGCACGTTGCGCGGCGCACCGGCCTTGATGGCGCGGCACACGTCCAGGCCGTCCATGTCCGGCAGGTTCAGGTCGAGCAGCACGACGTCGTAGGACTCGCGCGTGGCCAGGTCGACGGCCAGCGCGCCCTTGGCGGCATGGTCGGGGTGCCATCCCAGGCCGTCGAGGAACTGCACGATCTGGCGCGCGATCGTCGGGTGGTCTTCGACGACGAGGATGGAAAGGGGGCTGCGGGTCATGGTCGGTCCGGGTTGGGGGCGGCGCCGGCCAGTATAGCGGCAGGCCCTGCACCTGTCTGCCGCCAGCCTGTACCATTGAGGCTTCGGCCCTGCCCGGATCGCCCGGCGATTCGCGTGCGGCAGCTCAATCCACCCCTATCGAGATCGCCTTTGTTGAACCGGTTGACCGTTCTGCTCCGCCTTGTCCCATGCGCACTCCTGTGCCTGCTCTGCCTGCCCGCCCTCGCCATCGACCTGGACCGGCCGCTGGCCCAGCTCGAACACACCAGCTGGACGTCGCGCAACGGCGCGCCGGCCGACATCAATGCGCTGGCCCAGGACAGCGACGGCTGGCTGTGGCTGGGCACGAGCCAGGGCCTGTACCGTTTCGATGGCCTGCGCTTCGAGCACGTCGCGCCGGCCGCGCCCCAGCGCTTTCCCGACACCGACGTGTATGCCCTGCATGCCGACGCCGACGGCGGCCTGTGGATCGGCTGGCGCCTCGGCGGCATCAGCCACTACCGCCAGGGTGTCGTGCGCAACTGGGCGGCGAAGGACGGCGTGACGGCCGGCTCGATCTGGGGTTTCGCCGCCGATGCCGCGGGCACCTGGGCGGCCGGCATCGAAGGCCTGAATCATTTCGACGGCCAGCGCTGGCGCCGCGTCGGCGCCGGGCGGGGCTTCACGGCGCGCAAGGCGTCGGCCGTCTTCGTCGATGCCGACGGCGCCGTGTCGGCATTCTCCGAACAGGGCCTGTTCGTCCAGCCGGCCGGCGCCACGCGTTTCGTCAAGATGCCGGGCAAGCTCGATGCGCGCCAGCCCTTCGCGCAGCGGCGCGGGCCGGCAGCGCGGGGCGCGCCCGTGTACATCCTGGAGCAGGGCGGCATCCGCATCATCGACAGCCTGGAACGGTATGAACGCCGCAGCCGGCCGTGGATCTACCGGCAAAAGGGCGAGGTCACGGGCAGCATGCTGGCCGATCGCGCCGGCGCCCTGTGGTACGACGTCGAAGGGGCGATCCACCGCAGCGTCGCGCCGGGCAGCGCGGCCGCGCCGCCAGGGGCCGAGCACGCGCCCGATACCCAGTCCTTCACCGTGGCCCAGGGCCTGTCGGGCACGCTCGTCGGCGCCTTCCTGGAGGATGCGGACGGCAATGTCTGGGTCGCCACCGACGGTGGCCTGGACCGCTTCCGGCAAACCAATGTGGTGCGCCTGGCCGAGCCTTTCCACGAGTCGGCCAGCCTGGCGCCGGCCGACGGCGAGGGCATCATCGGCGTCACCGAGGAGCGCAACTGGCGCGTGCACGGCGACGGGACCGCGATCCAGCTGCCCGGCCCCCCCGCGGTGCACGTGGTCGCCGCACCCGATGGCGTCCTGCTGGCGCACCGGACCATGCTGAGCCTGCGCACGGCCGATGGCCGGCGCACCTTGCGCCAGGTCGCGCTGCCGCAGGACCTGGGGCCGGTGGGCCGCATCCATACCGCCACCGTGGCGGCCGACGGCACGATCTGGATCGCCATCGTCGGCGGCGGCGTGCAGCGTTACCGCGACGGCCGGTGGGAGCGGCCGGCGGCCTTGCCCAAGGCAGGGCGCAAGACGCCGATGTCGCTGCTGGCCGATGCGCGCGGGCGCATGTGGTTCGGCTATATCGACAACGAGGTCGCGATGCTCGAGCGGGACCGCGTCACGACGTTCGGCGCGGCCCAGGGCCTGCGCGTCGGCAAGGTGGCGACCCTGGTGGACTATGGCGGCGCGATCTTCGCGGCCGGTTCCGACGGCATGTCGCGCCTCGACGGCGCACGGTTCCGGCCCGTGGCCGCGCGTCCCGCCAGCGCCCTGGCCGGCGTAGCCGGTGCCGCCGGCGGGCCGGAAGGCCTGTGGCTGCACGGTGCGGCGGGCATCGTGCTGCTCGACGCCAAGGCGCTGGCTTCCGGACGCGAGTTCGACGCACGCGTGTTCGACGACAGCGACGGGCTGCGTGGCCGCATCGCCATCCTGGAAGCGGGCGGCATGCGGCGCGCCGCCGATGGCCGCATCTGGGCCATCACCGGGCAGGGCGCATTCTGGCTGGCGCCAGGCGGGGTAAGGCCGGAACCGGTGCCGCGTGCCGCCGCCGTCACGGGCGTGGAAGCGGACGGCAAGGCCTATGGCGCGAACGCCGCCGTGCGCCTGCCGCCGGCGCCGCAGCGGCTGGTAGTGCGCTACGCCGCGCCGGCGCTGTCGATGCCGGCCCGTCTCCACTACCGATACCGGCTCGAAGGCTACGACCGCGACTGGCAGCGTGCCGGCGCCGGCATCGAAGCCGTCTACACGGGCCTGCCGCCGGGCGACTACCGCTTCGTCGTCCAGGCCGTCAATGGCGCCGGCGTGGCCGGTCCGGTCAGCCTGGCGCTGCCGCTGCACGTGGCGCCCACGCTGGTGCAGACCACCTGGTTCCGCCTGGCGTGTGCCGTCTTGCTGGCCGCGGCGCTGTGGGCCATCCATCGCCAGCGCCTGCGCATCCACGACCGGCGCCTGCAGGCGCTGGAGCATACCCGCAGCGAGGAACGCAACCGCATCGCACGCGAGCTGCACGACACCCTGCTGCAAAGCGTGCAGGGCCTGATCCTGCGCTTCGACGCCGTCACCCTGCAACTGCCGCCAGGCGATCCGCTGCGGCTGTCGCTCGATGCGGCGCTGGCGCGCGCCGGCACGGTGGTGGCTGAGGCGCGCGACCGGGTGCAGGACCTGCGCGCGCCGGAACGGAAAATGCTCGACCTGGCGCCGCTGCTGGCGGACGAAGTGGCGGCCGTGCGCAAGGAATGCGACGGCGAATGCACCTTCGAGGTGGCGGGCGCGCGGCGCTTGGTACCGGCCGAAAATGCCGACTCCTGCTGCCGCATCGTGACCGAAGCGCTGCGCAATGCCTGCCGCCACGCCCAGGCCACCTGCGTGACGGTGCTGCTGGCCTATGAGCCGGGTGCGGTGCGCATCACCGTCAGCGACGACGGCAAGGGCATCGACGCGGACATCCAGCGCGAGGGCAGGCCCGGCCACTGGGGCATCGCGGGCATGCGCGAACGGGCGCTGGGCGCCGGCGGCGTGCTCGATATCGTTTCCGCGCCGGGGCAGGGCACCACGCTGACCCTGGCGATGCCCGGCTAGCCGTTGCCGGCGCGGCGGCGGGGGGGCGCCCCGTTGCCCGGCTTGACCGTGAAATGGTTCGCGTCATGCTGTAGGCTTCGGCTATATGTCCAAATCAGCATCCTCCACCGTCGTCGGGGCGCTGCCGCCCGCCGCGGCCGTCCTGTGCCTCGGCGTCGGGCTGGCCAACCTGGGCGGCTGGCTGGCCGGCGCGACGTTCTTCATCTCGATCGCGCCCGGCCTGCCTGCGATGGTGCCCGTCACGACCGTGCTGTCGCTGCTGGCGGCACTGGCGCTGTGGCTGCAGTGGCGTGGCCGGCTTGGGCCTGCCAGGCTCTGTTGCGGCAGCGTCATCGTGCTGTGTGCGGCCATTGCCGCCTGCCACGTGGCCGGCACGGCCCCGCCGCCGTTCGTGTTGCCGGCGAGCGGCCGGCTGAACGCTGCCAGCCTGTCGTCGCCGCTGACGGCCACCATGTTCTTCGCGCTGGGCTGGGCTTTGCTGCTGACGGCGCGCGGCCGCTGGGTGCAGGCGGCGCAGGGCACTTCGCTGGCCGTGTTCCTGCTGGCGCTGTTGAACCTGACGGGCTACCTGTTTCGTGACACCTTCCTGTACCAGTTCCTGCCGGGCCGGGGCACGTCGATCCTGACGACAGTGCAGGCGATGTCCCTGTCGCTCGGCACGCTGTTCGCCCTGCCGCGGCGCGGCCTGATGGCGGCGGTGACGGGCAACGTGGGCAGCGCCCGCATGTCGCGGCGCCTGCTGCTGTCGGCCTTTGTGCTGCCCATCGTGCTGGGCGCGGCCGTGGTGGCGGCGGCGCGCGCCGGCCTGTATGACGCGGGCACGGCCCTGCCGCTGTTCGTCTGGTCGATGGTGGTGGCCTTCATGGTCATCATCTGGCGCTTTGCCCTGCGCCTGGCGGTGGTGGACAAGGCCCGCGGCCATGCCAGGGGCGAGTTGCAGACGGCCCTGGCGTCGCTGCGCGCGGAGCAGGAGCACAAGGACATCTTCCTGGCCACCCTGGCGCACGAGTTGCGCAACCCGCTGGCCCCGATCAGCGCTGCGGCCGAGGTGTTGCGCCTTGGCGGCGCGGGTCAGCCGGAGGAGCGGCGCCGCCTGGGCGACGTCGTCGCCGCGCAGGTGGGCCAGATCGCCGGCCTGGTCAACGACCTGCTGGACATGGAGCGCATCGGCCAGGGCCGCATCGCGTTGGACCAGACCGTGCTGGACCTGCGCGTGCCGATCGCCGACGCCTTCGAGCAGGTTCGCCCGCTGATGGCCCGCAAGGGCCAGGATTGCCGGGTCGAGCTGACCGACGCGCCCGTGTACGTGCGGGGCGACCGCAAGCGCTTGGTGCAGATCCTGTCGAACCTGCTCAACAACGCCGCCAAGTACACGCCGCCCGGCGGCACGGTACAGGTGCGCACGGCGCTGTCGCCGGACCATGTCGACGTGCTGGTCGAGGACAACGGCATCGGCATCGACGCCGAACTGCAGCAGCGCATCTTCGAGCCGTACGCGCAGGCCGCCCTGACGTCGGACCGGACCGAGGGAGGCCTCGGCCTGGGCCTGGCGCTGGCGCGGCGTCTCGCCGGCCTGCACGGCGGCACCCTGGCCGTCGCCAGCGCAGGGGCAGGGCAAGGCAGCACGTTCACCGTGCGCCTGCCGCTGGCGGCGGCCGGCTGACCGTCCCAATACGCGCGCGCCGATGTTTCAATCCAGGGTCAGACATGGGTTTCGGAGAAAGGGTTGCGGGATAACTGGTGTGATTTAGTTGTCTGACCGCTGCGGCGGACCGACCGTATGGACTGCTGAAACAGCGCCGCGAATGAAAACGGCCCGGTCGTTCGCACGACCGGGCCGTCTTTCGTCAATCAGGCTGCCGTCAGCAGCAGCCGCCGCGCTTGCCGGCGCCGCCGTAGCGGGCTTCCTGGCGCTCCTTGAAGAACTCCTCGTAGCTCATGATGGGCCGGTCCGGGTGGGTGGCCTCGCAGTGCGCCACGTAGGTGTCGTACTCGGGCAGGCCCACCATCAGCCGCATGCTCTGCCCGAGATAACGCCCGGCCTTGACGATTTCGTCGAACATCACGCTTTCCCTTAACTCGCCGGCATCAGCTGCACGGGCGTCTCGTTGTGCGTGGGCTTGGCCGCGGCGCGGGCGCGCAGTGCCGTGCGCACGCCGAAGATCAGCACCGACAGCACCACCACCATGAAGAAGGCGGCCAGCGAGGCGTTGATGTAGTCGTTGAAGATCACCTGCTGCATCTGGTCGATCGACTTGGCCGGGGCCAGCACCTCGCCCTTGGCCAGCGCCGCCGAGTACTTGTCGGCGTGGGACAGGAAGCCGATCTTCGGGTTGGCGTGGAAGATCTTCTGCCAGCCGGCCGTCAGGGTGCACAGCAGCAGCCAGATGGTGGGGACGATGGTGACGAGGGCGTAGCGCTCCTTCTTCATCTTGAACAGCACGCACGTCGCCAGGATCAGCGCGATACCGGCCAGCATCTGGTTGGCGATGCCGAACAGGGGCCACAGGGTATTGATGCCGCCCAGCGGATCGACCACGCCCTGGTACAGGAAGTAGCCCCAGGCAGCCACGCACAGGCCCGTGGCCAGCAGGTTGGCGAAGACGTTTTCCGTCTGCTTCAGGGCCGGCGAGAACGCGCCCAGCAGGTCCTGCAGCATGAAGCGGCCGGCGCGGGTGCCGGCGTCGACGGCGGTCAGGATGAACAGGGCTTCGAACAGGATGGCGAAGTGGTACCAGAACGCCATCATGGCCTTGCCGCCGATGGCGCTGGACAGGATCTGCGCCATGCCCACGGCCAGGGTCGGGGCGCCGCCGGCGCGGGAGATGATGGTGTGCTCGCCCACGTCCTTGGCCGTTTGCGTCAGCATGTCGGGCGTTACGTAGAAGCCCCACTGCGAAATGGCGGCGGCGGCCGATTCGGCCGTCGTGCCGATCAGCGCGGCCGGGCTGTTCATGGCGAAGTAGACGCCCGGCTCGATGGTGGACGCGGCCACCAGGGCCATGATGGCGACGAAGGACTCCATCAGCATGGCGCCGTAGCCGATGAAGCGGGCATGCGATTCGTTCTCGATCATCTTCGGCGTCGTGCCGGAGGAGATCAGCGCGTGGAAGCCGGAAACGGCGCCGCAGGCGATGGTGATGAACAGGAAGGGGAACAGCGAGCCGGTCCAGACCGGGCCGGTGCCGTCGATGAAGCGGGTCAGCGCCGGCATCTGCAGCATCGGCATCGTGATGATGATGCCCAGGGCCAGGCCGACGATGGTGCCGATCTTCAGGAAGGTCGACAGGTAGTCGCGCGGGGCCAGCAGCAGCCACACGGGCAGCACGGAGGCGATGAAGCCGTAGCCGATCAGCATCCATGTCAGTTCCGTGCCGGTGAAGTTGAACAGCGGCGCCAGGGCCGGGTTCTCCTGCACGTACTGGCCGCCGAAGATGGCGGCCATCAGCAGCACGAAGCCGATGATGGACACTTCGCCGATACGGCCCACGCGGATATAGCGCGAGTACAGGCCCATGAAGATGGCGATGGGGATGGTGGCCATCACGGTGAAGGCGCCCCACGGCGAACCGGTCAGCGCCTTCACGACGATCAGCGCCAGCACGGCCAGGATGATCACCATGATCATGAAGGTGCCCAGCAGCGCGATATTGCCGGGGATGGGGCCCAGTTCGGACTTGATCAGGTCACCGAGCGAGCGGCCGTCGCGGCGCATCGACAGGAACAGCACGATGAAATCCTGCACGGCGCCGGCGAAGACGACGCCGGCCAGGATCCACAGCATGCCGGGCAGGTAGCCCATCTGCGCGGCCAGCACGGGGCCGACCAGGGGGCCGGCACCGGCGATGGCGGCGAAGTGGTGGCCGAACAGCACGTTCTTGTTGGTGGGGACGTAGTCGAGCCCGTCGTTGTGCTTGAAGGCCGGGGTCATGCGGCGGTCGTCCAGGGACAGCACCTTCTCGGCGATGAACTTGCTGTAGAAGCGGTAGGCGATCAGGTAGACGCAGACGGCGGCGATGACGATCCAGATTGCGCTGATCGGTTCGCCGCGGTGCAGCGACACGACCCCCAGCGCGGATGCGCCGGCCAGCGACAACGCTGCCCAGCCGAATTTGCTCAAGACGGGATTCATGGTTTCTCCAAAGGGTTCGATGCGCTGCCACGGGGGCAGGGTGAGCGCGCACCTGTAATGGCAACTGAGAGCTTGCTAAGGGAACGGCCTGCCGAGGCGGGATTTCCGTGATGGCCAGTATTCAGGAAACATATAACTGTCACAAGCGCAGCACTACGCAGACCGGCTCGGTAGTATTACGTAGAACCGTGGCGCGGCGCGCAACGTACAATCGCGGCATGAAATTGCAGCACAAACTCCTCTTCCCATGAAACTGCGGCAGAAAGTCCTCTTCCTCGCCATCGCCCCGTTGATCCTGGCGTTGTGCGCCATCGCGCTGGCCGTGCGGCACCAGTCCGCCTTGCTGGCCGGGCAGCAGAAGGCGGCCATCGAGCAGGCCTACCTGGCCAGCAAGGAAGCCGAGCTGAAGCACTATGTGGCGCTGGCCTCCCATTCGATCGCCCACTTGTACGGCTCGGGCCGCACGGATGCCGCCACGCTGGATGAAGCCAAGCGCATCCTGTCCTCGCTCAGTTTCGGGGACGACGGCTATTTCTTCGTCTACGACATGCAGGGCAACAGCCTGATGCATCCGCGCCAGCCGGAACTGGTGGGGCGCAACCTGGTCGACCTGAAGGACGGCACGGGCAGCCCGACGATCCGGCGCCTGCTGGCCAGGGCCCGGGCTGGCGGCGGGCTGGAGCGCTATCACTGGGTGAAGCCGTCCACCCACCAGGAAGTGGCCAAGCTGGGCTATGTGATGCCCTTGACGCAGTGGGGCTGGATGCTGGGCACGGGCATCTACCTGGACGACGTGGAGCGGGCGCTGGCGCAGATCGATGCCCAGCAGCGCGGCAATATCCAGAACACGATGCTGTGGATCGCCGCCATCGCCATTCTGTCCGCACTGGCCGTGGGCGTTTCCGGCCTGGCCTTGAATGTCAGTGAGTCGCGCGTGGCCGATGCCAAGCTCAAGGCGCTGGCGCAGCGGGTGGTGGAATCGCAGGAGGAGGAGCGGGCACGCCTGTCGCGCGACCTGCACGACGGCATCAGCCAGTGGCTCGTGTCGATCAAGCTGCAGATCGAGGCCGGCATCGCGCGGCTGTCGGCGCAGCCGCCGCAAAAGGAAAAGGCCCTGGCCGTGTTCGAGCATACGGCCGAACAGTTGAACAAGGTGCTGGGCGAAGTGCGCCGCATCTCGCACAACCTGCGCCCGGCCGTGCTGGACGATATCGGCCTGGCCGCCGCGCTGGCGCACCTGGCGGCCGAATTCGAACAGGGCAGCGGCATGCCCGTGCGGTTTTCCGCCACCGGCAGCACGGACCGGCTGGCGGAAACGGTGAACACGGTGCTGTTCCGTATCTCCCAGGAAGCGCTGACCAATATCGAGCGCCACGCGGGCGCCAGCCACATCGCCGTCACCCTGGCCGGCGCGCCCGATGGCGTCACCCTGACCATCAGCGACGACGGCACCGGCTTCGACGCGGCCGATATCGCCCGGCATCCGCAGCGCGGCATCGGCCTGCGCAACATGATGGAGCGCATGGACGCCATCGGCGGGCGCTTCGAACTCCATTCCAGCGCGGATGGCACTGTCGTGCGCGCCCACATCGATACGGGAGCGTGATGACGATCCGGATACTGCTGGTGGACGACCACCCCCTGGTACGCGACGGCCTGCGGGCCCGCCTGGAGGCCGTGCCGACGTTCGACGTTGTCGGCGAGGCCGGCAGTGCGGCCGAGGCCCTTGCCGTGGCGCGCGACTGCGCGCCGGACCTGGTGCTGATGGACATCAATATGCGCGGCGGGAACGGCATCGAGGCGACGGCGGCGTTTCGCGCCCAGTGCCCCGCCGTTGCCGTGCTGATCCTGTCGATGCACGACAAGAGCGATTACGTCACGCAGGCCATGGCCGCTGGCGCGCGTGGCTATGTCTTGAAGGATGCGCCGGGCAAGGATATCGTCGTCGCCATCGAGACCGTCATATCCGGGGGCATCTACTACAGCGCCGCACTGGCCGGCCAGCTGGGGCAGAAGGCCGGCGTGGCACAGGAAGAGCCGCTGACGGCGCGCGAGCAGGAAGTGCTGCGCCACCTGGCCAACGGCGAATCGAACAAGCAGATCGCCCGGGAACTGGACCTTTCGGTGCGGACGGTCGAAACGCACCGCCTGAATATCAAGCGCAAGCTGGGTATCGAGGGGCAGGCCGAGCTGATCCGCTTTGCAGTCCAGCACGCCAGGGAAATCTAGGCCGGTATCGTTAACCGTTGTAGCCGGTGAACAAATGTCAGGAGACGGCGCGTGATCCTGGCCGTGCGCACATGTACTAGTGGCAATATCTGATATATTCCACCACGGCTACTTTTGCCTGACTGAAAATTTAGACTGCAATATCGCGCATGGCGCCCTATCGAAATGGGGTTGCTGTCCGTTAATATCAACAGTCGCACCAAAGCCATCCGAGAACGCATGTCCGCAACCGAACCAAGCCTGTTCCCCCTGGTGGGACTGGAAGCCGTCGCCAACACCCAGCACCAGTGGGTGGCGCTTGCGCTGACGGTCGCGCCGCACCCGGCATCCGGCCTCGATGCCTGGCAGGCATTGCTCAGTGTTTTTGCCTGGCCCGACATGGGTGCCGCGCTGGCGCCGCTGGACTGCATCGTCACCCTGGCCGACCCGCTGCGCATGCTGCCCGAACACATGGCGGCCTTGCCGGCCAGCCGCGTCGTGCTGCGCATCGACGCCGCCGCGCTGGCCGAGCCGGCCGTGCGCAAGCGCTGCGCCGAGCTGGTGGAGCAGGGCTACCGCCTGGTCGCCGACGGCGAACCGGGCATCCATGCGATGCAGACAGGCGTGAAGGGCGTCACCAGCGATTGCGCGGTGGCGCTGCCGTCCGCGCTGGCTTTGATGAGCCTGCCCGGCCCCCACTGGGCCCGCAACGTGCCGGGCGCCGCCCGCCTGGCCGTCTGCCGCGCCGCCGGCATGCACTGGTTCAGCGGTCCGTACGAACGGGAAGCGGCCCCGCAAGGCGGCGACGGCACGTCGCGCAAGCGCCTGCTGGCGCTCCTTGGCCTGCTGGCGCGGGATGCCGATTCGCGCGAACTGGAAACCATCCTGAAGCAGGACCCGGCCCTGTCCTATCACCTGCTCAAGCTGGTGAATTCGGCCGCCTTCGCGCTGTCCTCGCCCATCCATAACTTCGGCCAGGCCATCAACCTGCTGGGCCGGCGCCAGTTGCAGCGCTGGCTGCAACTGCTGCTGTACGCGCGCCAGATGGACGACAGCACGGCCAGCCTGCTGCTGCCGCTGGCGGCCCTGCGGGCGGCGCAGATGGAAGCGCTGTGCAAGCAGTTGGGCGGCGACCGCGACCGCCAGGACATGGCCTTCGTCGTTGGCGTCTTCGCGCTGCTGGACGTGCTGCTGGGTATGCCGATGCCGGAAATCGTCGGCGCGCTGCACCTGGACGCGGAAGTGGCCGGGGCGCTGCTGGAACGCAGCGGCCAGCTGGGTGCGCTGCTGGCACTGGTGGAAGCGCCGCTGGCCGAACGCGAACGGCTCGATGCCGTGGGACTGACGCCGGAAGCGTTCTGGCAAAGCCAGTTGCAGGGTTACCACTGGGCCATCCAGGTCAGCAGGAACCTGTAGATGGCACCATTTCCGGTCAGTGAACTCCTGAACAGCAGCACGGCCGTGTGCGACGCCGTGCTGCGGCTGCGCGGCCCCGCGCTGACGGCCGAACTGGGCCGCATCGCCGCCGCCGTCACGCACAGCGCGTGGGGCCGCTACGTGCCCGACGGTGCCACGCCCGCCACGGCTGCCCCGTTCGGCGCCCTGGTGCAGGACGTGGCCCATGACGGCCACCGCTTCGGCCGCTTCGAAGTGGCCGGACGCGACGGCTACGACAGCGCCGGGCGCGAACACCTGGCGGGCCTGGCCACCCTGGCCGCCAGCGTGCTGCAGATGCACGAGCGCGCCCAGCGCACCACCCACGCCTATGTGCAGGTGGAAGCGCAGCTGCAGCACCAGAACCAGATCCTCGACCACATCCACGAATCGGTCGTGACGATGGACCAGAGCGGCTTCATCACGAGCTGGAACAAGGGCGCCGAGCGCCTGTTCGGCTACACGTCGGTGGAAGCGGTGGGCCGCAATATCCTGTTCCTGTACGACGACGAAGACCCGGCCGTGCACGACCCCTTCCTGGAGCAGGGCGGGCGCCTGATGGAAGTGCGGCGCAAGAAGAAATCGGGCGAGGTGTTCTGGGCCAGCCTGTCGCTGTCGCCCCTGTACGATGCGGACCGGCGCTCGATGGGCCTGATCGCCTACCTGAGCGACATCACGGAGCGCAAAGAGGCCGAGGAACGCATCCACCACCTGGCGTATTACGACGCGCTGACGGGCCTGCCGAACCGCACCTTGCTGACCAAGCTGGTCGACCAGGCCGTGACGGTGGCACAGCGGGGCCGCATGCAAGGCTGCGTGCTGTTCATCGACTTGAACCGCTTCAAACTGATCAACGACGCGCTGGGCCGGCAGGCCGGCGACCAGCTGCTGCGCGAGGTGGCGCAGCGCTTCCGCCTGGCCCTGCGCGACCAGGACGTGGTGGCGCGCCTGGGCGGCGACGAATTCGCTGTCGGCCTGTTCGAGATCGGCCAGGACCTGGAAGCGTCGATGGTGGCGCAAAAGCTGATGGCGACCCTGGCGGACCCCTTCATCATCGACGGCCACGACCTGCGCGTGGGCGCGGCCATCGGCATCAGCGTCTACCCGCAGGACGGCATGGACGCCGAAACCCTGCTGCGCCAGGCCGACATCGCCATGTACCGCGCCAAGCAGGGCACGGAGGCGGACGGCATCGCCTTCTACAGCCAGGACATGAACCAGGGCATGCACGAACGCATGCGCATCGAATCGGGCCTGCGCCAGGCGCTGGGCAACGGCGAACTGCTGCTGCACTACCAGCCGAAATTCTGCATCGACGACGGCAGCATCATCGGCGCCGAAGCCCTGGTGCGCTGGCAGCACCCCGAGCGCGGCATGGTGCCGCCGGCCGAATTCATCCCGCTGGCCGAAGCGACGGGCCTGGTGGTGCAGCTGGGCGAATGGGTGCTGGAACAGGCCTGTGCCCAGGCCCAGGCGTGGAAGCGCGCCGGCCTGCGACCGATCCGCCTGGCCGTGAACGTGTCGGCCCGCGAATTCACGCAGGCCCTGCCGGCCAGGGTGCAGGAAACCCTGCGCCGCCACGGCCTGGAGCCGCAGTGGCTGGAGCTGGAAATCACCGAGAGCACGCTGATGCACAATATCGACCGGGTCATCGGCATCATGGACCGCATCACGGCGCTGGGCGTGAAGCTGTCGCTGGACGACTTCGGCACGGGCTACTCCAGCCTCTCCTACCTGAAGCGCTTCCCCATCGACACGCTGAAGATCGACCGCTCCTTCACGATGGGCATCCCGCAGGACACCAACGACTGCGCCATCGCCAGCACCATCATCAGCATCGCCCAGCAGCTGAACCACCGCGTCATCGCCGAGGGCGTCGAAACGGAAGACCAGCTGGCCTTCCTGAAGGGCGCCGGCTGCAACGAAGTGCAGGGCTACCTGTACTCCAAGCCGCTGCCGGCGCACGAGTTCGAGCTGGCGCTGCGGGGCAAGTGGCGGGTTCGGGCGGCTTGACGCGCGCGGGCTCGTGGTCGGCTTCGCCTCCAGTCTGGCGGTGGGCGATGATTTCTGTATAATGCGGGCACTTGCAAAGCAACAAGGAAGCGTGGCCGAGTGGTTGAAGGCAGCAGTCTTGAAAACTGCCGACGGTGTGAGCCGTTCGTGAGTTCGAATCTCACCGCTTCCGCCAAGAAATAAATCCAAGAGGTTCCAGAACGTCCCGAAACCCGCATGAATCCTAGTGATCATGCGGGTTTTTTGTTTCAGGAGGTGCCGGGGGGTGCATTGACAGCCCAGCTTTTTGGGGGCATGGTTAGGGGCATGTTTCATGCCCCCAAAATTTAATGCCCCCAAAATGCCGAAACTGATTGCCCCCCTCACAGATATCCAGCTGCGCAACGCCAAGCCTGCCGAGAAGTCCTACAAGCTGTCCGATGGCGGCGGCCTCTACGTCGAGGTGATGCCCGGCGGTTCCAAGTTCTGGCGCATGAAGGTGCGCCAGGCGAACGGCAAGGAAACCCGGCTTACGTTCGGGTGCTACCCGGAGGTGACGCTCGCTGCCGCCAGGGCTGAGCGCAGCAAGGCCAAGCAGCAGCAGTCTGCCGGCGTTGACCCGGCCCAGCACAAGCGCATCGAAAAGCTGCAAAAGAAGGTCGCTGCGGTGAACACGTTTGAAGTGCTGGCCCGCGAGTGGCACGCCAACAAGGCCGAGACCTGGAAGGAGAACACGGCTAAGGAGGCAATGGCTAGGCTTGAGAACGACGTGTTTCCTCGTATTGGCAACCGCCCCATGGCCGAACTCGATGCTCCGATAATGCTCGATGTCCTGCGGCAGATTGAGCGGCGCGGCGCCGTAGACATGGCCGCCCGCGTTGCCGCGCACTGTAGTTCGGTGTTCCGATTCGCAATCGCCAAGGGCATCGTGAAGTACAACCCGATCCCGGACCTGCGTGGCGCGCTCAAGCCCCGGGTGAAGGGGCACCATGCGGCCATCGGTACGGACGAGCTGCCGGAGTTCCTGGCCGCCCTGGCCCGGGTAGAGGGTGGCATGTTCCTGCCCACGCGGATCATGATGCGCTTGATGCTCCTGGTATTCGTCCGCACCAGTGAGCTGATCGAAACGCCCTGGTCAGAGATCGACCTGGAAAGCGAAACCTGGGTAATTCCCTGGCATCGCATGAAGATGGGCCGCAAAGCCGTCAATCCGCGCAAGCTGAATCACCATGTCCACCTGCCGCGCCAGGGTTGGGCGCTGCTGCGCGAGCTGCACAAGCTGACCGGCCACGGCGTCTACCTGTTCCCGAACCGGACCGACCACGAAAAGCCAGCGTCGAATGGCGCCATCCTCATGGCGCTGCGGCGCATGGGCTACCAGGGGCGGCACACTGGCCACGGCTTCCGCTCCCTGGCAATGGGCGTCATCAAGGCCCGGTTGGGCTACCGGCATGAGGTGGTAAATCGCCAGCTCGCGCACGGCTCCGATGATGAGTACGGCGAAGCGTATGACCGTGAGCAGTTTCAGGAAGAGCGCCGGGTGATGATGCAGGCGTACGCTGACTATATCGATATGGTCGAGAGTGGTGATAACGTCATTCCGGTCACGTTCAAACGCGCCTAAATCGGTAGCAAACCCGCATGAAACCGTGCTTTGGCGCGGTTTTTTTTCGTCCTATTGCAGCATGAGCGCACGGAAAACGGTGAAAAGTTCACCGAGACACCGAGACAATACAAAATCGAAAGGCAAGTATCTGATTTTGCTAAGAAAAACTGTCTCGGTAAATATATAAATTTACCGAGACAAAGCCGAGACGACGCCGAGACAGCTCTAATGCATCGGGCAACACCCGGCCCTTTGCCTGTACTCCTGGCACTAAGCGCTTGAGGGATTCCCTCGCGCCGCACCTCCCGGCGCCGGCTGGTGCAGACGTCTGCACTTTGGATAGTTGCGCATCGTTTGTTTCGGTTTATCGCTCTATTAACTGGGCGGCTGGGATCGAGGTGCATAGCTGGCAGTGCCGGACCAATTCGAGCTTCTGCTGCGCCTGGTGCTGTCGCCGTGGCCGGGAGTGGCATGCGCCTCGTCGCCAGCAGGAATCGATGCCAGTGGTCGGCGGTGGCCGGGAGGCCGGCGTGCCGACACCAGGTTGCCGTGTATGCCTGCGCCCGCAGTAGTGGCCGGTTGTCGCTAGGTGACCCCCCTGACGTGACCAGGCGGCCGCGCCGCGCCAGCGGCAGCAGTACCAGGCGCAGGCTGGTGGTCCTTGGCGATTGCGGCGCGATCAAGCTGCTGCTGCGCGCCTAATGTTGTCACCGTGGCTGGGAGTGGCATGCGCCTCGTCGCCGGGCGGGGATCGATGCCAGTGGCCAGCGACCGCCCAGCCCGTGCCTCAGATGGCCAGGATGGCGTGCAGCCAGCGCCAGCAATAGCGGCCGGCAGCAGCCAGGCGATCCCACTAACGTGACCAGGTGGCCGCGCCGCGCCAGCGGTAGCAGTATCAGGCCTGGGTTGATGGTCGGTGGACCGGTGGTAGTCACGTAACGATCGAGCTGCTGCGCGCCTGGTGAAGTCGCCGTGGCAAGGTGCTGGGCATTGCGGCCGATAGGAACTGGCCGCTTTCGCCTCATGCGGAGATTAACAAGCTCAACTGTTGCCACATAGGGTGCAAACATAAAGTCTGTACTGTTCACAATATAAACCTACCCACGCTCCGGCAGCTTCGGTCCCCTTTACCTGCCGGAGCGTCTATGTCGTGGCATCTACATCGGCCTCGTTCGAATAGCTCGCCCTCCGGATTTTGTACACTGCTGCTGCAGTGTCGAGAAAACCATTCACCGACCGCCTGATCTTTTCTAGGTGCTCTTCGAAATCCGCCGTGTGGTCACTCAACACCGCATCGGTAAGGTCCTTCACCGCCTTGCGCGGAAATGGTGCTTTCTTGCCAGCCTGTTTGCTAATCTCATTCGCCGAAATTATCATCGAAAATTGGTTGAACTCGTCCTTGGAGTAGCTACGATGGTGAATTATGGCATTTCGCTCTACGCTCTTCTCGCGACATACTTTTCCCAACTCTTTCAAGTGCTCGTCCAATTGGTAGCGCTTAACATGGCTATTGGTGACCATTTGCAGATGCGAGGTAGATTCATCTGCTACGCCCAAATCGAGAAGGTGATTGGCAAAAATGAGCGCTCGATCATAGATCATGGCGCTACGGATGAAATAGTTTTCAATAGCAAACTGGATTTGTTCGTCGTGCGTATAACTAGAGCCTTTTAGGGGCTTCACAGAGTGGGCGAGAAATTCAATCGAAAGCGCTGCTTTGTCCAATGCGGAAGTGAGCACACCCAGCCCCTTTGCACACGAGAAAATGTACCCCTGTAAATCCGAGGAAATTGTTACCTCGCCATCTCTTGAGACACCACCTTTCATAAGTGGGCTTTGATTATCGAGCAACATTAGCGGCTGTATAGGGTGGGAGTATTTTTCCATGGACCTTGGGAAGTTTTGGAGCACATCGCGCCTTGAAAACGCAACTTGCACCAGTGGATGATCAGCGCCGAGTTCTCGCAGAGCACGCAGTTGGCACTTGGTGCTCCCCGCTTACGGATTCAGGTCGCCAGCTCCGAGGGCGAGCAGGATTGCGTCAAAGCTCTTGTCGCACTTGCCGGCGAGATCCTTGAAGTGGGCTCTTAGGGTTCCGTGCGCTGCGCGCGCCTGCCGCACTTCCTTGTCCTTTTCTTCGACGGAACTGTGCGCCTTCAGGATATTGCGTAGGGCGTGAACCCTGCTGAGGGGCCAGAGAATCGCCTTTGCCTCATCGGTCGTCTGACCTGAGGCGACGAGTATTTCTGCGGACACGCGTAACGAAGCCCAACTCGTTTCCGCCTTCTTGCCCTTGGCCTCAAGAATCTTTCGCAATGGCTTAAGTTGGAAGCCTTCGACGAGAACTTGGTCAAAGGCCATAATTTCATTGGCCCACTCAAGCGTCGAATCCGTTGCCGGGTAACGTGCAGCATCCATATGCGATTGGCTTCGGGGCTGCCACCATTCAGGCGGCACGGCATTGAGTCTTCCGATCTTATACTTCAGGAGGTCGAGCGGATCGTACTCGCAGCTGAACTCGCCGAGTATGTCGTTTTCGTATGCACGTTTTGAGATCGTTCCCTTCGGCCACTCGTTGAAGGATTGCCAATAGCGCTGTTCTTCGATCGGAAGGCGGGCCAAATCTCCAATATAGGCATGAACTTGTCCGACATCGTTGATGTCGTAGCCCTTCAGATGCCAAGCGTTGCGGCAACCGATGGATCGGTCATCAAGACTATATTTTTCCGGATCAGCCTTAAAGCGGTGCAGTACGTCGGGGCGAAAGAATGCCGGTGAAATCTCCCAGGGAAGTCGCGATTTCTGGAAGTAGTTTGAGAGGAATTCCGGCGCGCATGACGTTTCTATTTCGACTTTGTTCTTGCGGTCGAATATCTTGAACGAAGCATATTCCTTATTTTTCGCAGGGTTTGACTCCTCTTCCCATTCGTCGATCAGTTGCTGCAGCAAAATGGCTGAACGGACAATCATGCGGCCGTTGACGTAGCTGGCATTATTAATGCTGCCGCCATGATAAAACAGGTCGGGTGCATTCCGATCGATGCGCGAGTGCTCGCCCCAGCCGTTGAAGCTCCCGGATTTGAATCGGGTGAAGTCAAAAAAGTAGACTAAGGCCATGTCCGCGAGAGTCATGTACGTGCAGAGTTCCTTGGCGAGGATCGTGACCGCGACCAGGCTCTCACGTCCTTGGCCGGGTTCGGTGCGGATAACTCGGACAACGTCCTCAATGTCCCCACGGCCATCCAGCCTGCAATATGCGTTGCGTTCGGGTACGAAATGTAAGCGGAGCGCATGGATCAGCTTTTGACTTAGCTCGATCGCACTATCACCCTGATGCACACCATCGAACGAGCGCCGAAAGATGAGCTTCTCGCCGCCTGCGAGCGACGATCTTGATTGCAACGGGGCTTCAAGGTAGACGCGGTGGCTTTCGCCGCCGCCGTAGCTCTTTTGAATGGTCCAACTCTCATCCGTCTGCACGAAGGCATGCATCAGGTCTTCATGATTTGCGGGGGTGACTTGCTTGAGCGGCGCGAGCACGGCATGGACGAAAGCCGCCGGACCACTGGCATATATCACCACTTCCTCGCTCTGCGCGCTCTCCTTCAAGAAGGCGACAGAGTCTTCGGCTGCGATGAGCCACTCTGCTTCGCCGGTGGCTGGCATTTGGGAAATGGCCTTGAAGTCAGCGATGTTGAATCGTCGCGCCATCACGCGTCTCCATTCTTGTTTTGCACTTGTAGCCATTCTTAGAACCGACCTAGGCTATCGGCAGGTTGTGGCCAGCTCCCGCCGATTATACCCGCCGGCATGTCGGCGTCATTCCGTTCCTGCCGCTGGCGCCCCATCGCCGACCTTCCTTAGCGCCCTTCACGTCCTGGACGCTTGACTAACAGAACATCGTCGCACCGGCCAGACCGCATACACCGAGAACAAAATTCCGCTTGAAAACCGCATCCACCCTGCAATCATCGGAACCCCATCGGCGATCATAGTGGCTCCTTTCACGATAGAGGAAGACTGAGCACCAGCGTACTGCCGTGGCCAGGTAATCCCCCCACAAAAAGAGCGTCGTTAGAAGTAGAATTTTCTACTTAAGAACAGAAAGCTCTACATGAAGACGTCCCGCTTTACCGACAGCCAGATCATCGCCATCCTGAAACAAGCCGAAGCC
>NZ_WNKZ01000008.1 GCF_009720835.1 Pseudoduganella buxea | reverse complement strand
GGCGGGACGGGCTGGCGGACGGGCGGGGGCCGCGGCTTGCAGCCGGGCCTGCATGTCGGCCTGGGCCTGCTCTTCCAGCTGCGCTTCCATTTGCGCCTGCATGCGCGCCTGCATGGCTTCCTGCATGCGCTGCTGCATCGCATCCTGCTGCGACGGGCGCGGCGCCGGACGGGCGGCGGGCGGCGTCATCATCGGCGCCGGGGTGTAGGTGTCTTCGATGTCCAGGTCGGGCGCGCCCAGCGGCGCGTCGTCGACGGGCAGCGCCAGCGAAGCGGCATCGTCATTGGCCAGGGCCAGGATCTCGACCACGCCATCCATCGGACGGTTGGACAAGATCACCGCATCCGGGCCGAGGGCTTCACGCACTTTGCGCAGCGCCTCACGCGACGTTGGCGCGGTAAATTTTTTGACGTTCATCAGCTGCTCCTGCAGGGGGTTTTGCTCGAATGATGCAATTATTGACGATGCCGCGAGGAAACCATCCTTTGAGAAGGGCGGGAAAAACCCTGCAATTCGCGGGCGGTCTCTTCAGTGCCTGAAATGCGGGCAGCCCGGCGTTGCGTGTTGATATGGAACATGCAATAATTCTAATGATAATAATTCGCATTTGCATGTAGCCACGGCCGCGGCAAAGCCCTTCCCGAGAGAACCCACATGTCCATCGCTACCCGCGGCGCCCTGCTGGCGCTGCTCGCGCCCCCGCTCGCCTTCGCCACCCCCATCGACAGCAGCGCCGACGCGCCCGTCAGCGTCGTCACCGTCAGCGGTTCCCGGGGCGACGGCTACAACCCGCAATCGGCCGGCAGCGCCACCAAGACGGACGCGCCGCTGCGCGACATCCCGCAAACCGTCAACGTCATTCCGCAACAGCTGCTGCGCGACCAGGCCGTGGCGTCGATGGAAGATGCGATGGCCTCCGTGCCCGGCGTGGGCCTGTCGCATGGCGACGGCCAGCGCGACCAGGTGACGTTACGGGGCTTTTCCGCCATCGCCGACCAGTTCGTGGACGGCCTGCGCGACGACGCCCTGTATTTCCGCGACCTGTCCAATATCGAGCGCATCGAGGTGCTGAAGGGCCCCGCAGCCGTGCTGTACGGCCGCGGCTCGTCCGGCGGGCTGATCAACCGCATCACGAAGAAGCCGGGCGCGAACCGGCGCGAGCTGGCAGCCAAGGTGGGCAGCGACAACAGGCGCCGTGGCGAACTGGACCTGGCGGCCACGGACGGCAGCATGGCGTTTCGCGTGACGGGCGCCGTCGAGCGCGCGGACAGCTACCGCGACCAGCAGTTCCTGAAACGGGACGCCATCGCGCCGTCGCTGCAGTTCCAGCTGGGCGAGGCGACCACCCTGCTGCTGCAGGCCGAGCACCTGTCGGACCGCCGCGTCACCGACTTCGGCATTCCGTCGTACCGGGGCCGGCCCGTGGATGTGCCGGCAGGCGCCTACTACGGCGCCGCCAACGCCCGCGACGTGGATTATTCGCACGCGGAAGTGACGGCGTTGGGCTTCACCCTGGAGCACCGCTTCAACGACAGCGTCAAGCTGCGCAACGCCTTCCGGCACTATGACTACACCCTGGCGCGCTACAACACGCTGGTAGGCAGCGTCAACGAGACGGCGCTGACGGCCGCGCTGAACCGCACCAACCTGCGCCGCGAGGAAGACGGCTGGTTCAACCAGACCGAACTGACGCAGGTGGCGACCGTGGCCGGCATGACGCACCAGCTGCTGTACGGCATCGAGGTGGGCAAGCAGCACAAGGACCAGGTCACCCGCTCGCAGAACGGCATCGCCACGGTGGCGCTGTTCGCCCCCGTGCTGCCCGTGTTGCCGAAATACCTGGCCGTGGCGCCGTCGACGGACAACCTGGGCATCATGAAGACGGCCAGCGCCTACGTGCAGGACCTGGTCAGCCTGGCGCCCCGGTGGAAGGCCCTGGCCGGCGTGCGCTACGACCGCTTCGACCAGCAAACGCGCGAACGCCGCGCCGGCCAGCCGAACCTGGGCCGGGTCGACGTGGCCTGGAGCCCCCGCGCCGGCCTCGTTTGGCAGCCATCAAGCACGCAGTCGTACTACGCCTCCGTCAGCAAGTCCTTCCAGCCATCGGCCGAGAACTTCGCGCTGGCGGCCAACAACGCCCAGATCGAGCCGGAAGAGACGACAAACAAGGAAGTGGGCGGCAAGTTCGATTTCCTGGGCGGCGCCCTGTCCGCCACGGCCTCGCTGTTCCGGCTGGAGCGCACAAACATCAAGTCGCTTGACCCCGTGACGAACCGCCTGATCCCCATCGGCGAACAGCGCACGGACGGCCTGGAAGTGACGTTGACGGGCCAGTTGCCGCGCGGCTGGCAGGTGGTTGCGGGCTACAGCTTCCTGGACGCGACGATCACGTCCTCGCCCGCGCTGGACAACAGCGACAACGTCGTCAAGCGTGTGCCCGTGCAGGGCAAGCGCGCCACCCTGACGCCGCGCCACGGCGGCAACGTATGGCTGGCGAAAACCTTCGGTAGCGGCCTGCGCGTGGGCGCCGGCGTCAACGCCTTCAGCGCCCGCTTCGCCAATCCGGGCAACACCGTCACCCTGCCCGGCTTCGCCACCGTCAACGCGATGGCGGCGTACCGCCTCGGCGCGGTGGATCTGCAACTGAACGTGCGCAACCTGCTGGACCGCGACTACCTCGTCTCCGGCCACGGCAGCGCCCCCAACCTGAACATGCCCGGCGCCCCGCGCTCGGCTTCCGTGACGGCGCGCTACCAGTTCTGAGCGCTGCCGACCGATCCAAAGCGGTTAATTCCATGTCGCCAAACTCATTCGATTCGTTTATTCCATGACTGCCCCACCCAGCAAACTGACCCGCTTTTTCACGATCGTCAATCGGCTGATCAGCCTGGTCGTCCTCCTGGCCTTGCTTGCCCTGGGCGCGTCGATGGTCCACACCGCGTGGTTGCGCATGCCGGAGCAGGAACCGGGCTCGGTCAAGGTAAAGGTCGAGGATGCGACGAAGGCGACGAGCAGCGCCGTCGCACTGAGTTTCTCCAAGCCCGAGTCGGTCACGTCGGCCGATGTCGAGATCGTTGAACTGCTGGCCGGGAATGACGCCGGCGGCGGCTACGGATCACGCGACAGCAGCGAAGTTCGCAACGCGCTGTTCGTGAGCAATGCGGGCAAGCCGGCGCGCTGGCTGTTCAAGGATCACAAGAACAAGGTGCCGACACTGCAGCAACTGAAGTACGTCCCGACCGGCCAGGACACCGAACATACGGCAGCGATCTATGTGGAATTCATCGCGCCACAGTCCACCTCCCAAAACCTGACCGTCGCGCTGGCCAAGCCTGATGGCAGCGGCATCAGGAGCGTGCTGCCGGACGTGACGCGGGTATTGTCCTACCGGCTCGCCGACACGCGAACGTTGACGGTGCTGTTCCAGCGCGGAGCGGTACTGCGGCAGGCCAGCATTTCGCTGGACGACTTCACCGTCATCAGCGAACGCCAGATCGAAAAGCTGCCGGCCGCGCTGTGACAGATCGGCCGCGGCCGGTGGCGCAGGTCGGTGTCTGGCACTGAATCCGAGGCACCTGCTTGGATTCAGGTGCCTGACCGCTGCGGCGGACCGACCGGATCGACGTTTCAGGTATTGCCCACCAGCGCCGTGACGCGGATGGTCTTCGATTCCGGGATCTCCGCGTGCGACAGCACCTTCAGCTGGGGCAGCGCGCGGCGCAGGAAGCGCGACAGCAGCGGGCGCAGCGGGCCGGGCACCAGCAGCACGGGGGTCACGCCCAGCGCCTCCTGCTGCTGGGATGCCTGCGCGGCCTGCTGGGCGATGGTGTCGGCCAGGCCCGGTTCGATGCCGGCGCCGTCGGCGCCGCCCGTGGCCAGGGCCTGCATCAGCAGGCGTTCCAGGCGGTTGTCCAGGGTCATCACGGACAGTTCGCCGTTGCCCGGGAACAGTTGCTGGACGATGGCGCGGCCCAGCGCGATACGTACCAGCGCCGTCAGCTCGTTCGGGTCCTGCGTGTGGGCCGTGTGCTCGGCCAGCGCTTCGATAATGCTGCGCATGTCGCGGATGTGCACGCCTTCGCCCAGCAGGTTCTGCAGCACTTTCTGCAGGGCCGCCAGGGACAGCATCTTCGGCACCAGGTCTTCGATCAGCTTCGGTGCTTCCTTGCCCAGGTGGTCCAGCAGCGCCTGCACTTCCGTGCGGCCCAGCAGTTCGGACGCATGCGTCGTGATCAGGTGGTTCAGGTGGGTGGCGACGACGGTGCCGGCGTCGACCACGGTATAGCCCATGCCCTGGGCCTGGTCGCGCAGGCCGGCGTCGATCCACGTGGCCGGCAGGCCGAAGGCGGGGTCGGTGGTGGCCAGGCCCGGCAGCGAGCCGCTGGCCATGCCCGGGTTGATCGCCAGGAACTGGCCGTTGAAGGCTTCGCCGGCGCCCACTTCAACACCCTTCAGGGTGATGCGGTAGGCCGACGGCTTCAGTTCCAGGTTGTCGCGGATGTGCACGGGCGGGGCCAGGAAGCCCACTTCCTGGGCAAACTTCTTGCGGATGCCTTTGATACGCTTGAGCAGTTCGCCGCTTTGCGCCTTGTCCACCAGGGGAATCAGGCGGTAGCCCACTTCCAGGCCCAGGGTGTCGACGGCCTGCACGTCGGACCAGCTGGCTTCTTCGTTTTCCGATGGCGCCGCGCCCTGGCCGCCGGCGCCGGCATTGCCGCCCGCCGCCTGACCGCCACCACCGCCACCGCCCGTGGCGCCTCCAGCCGTGCCGTTGGCTTCCTCTTCCTTGCGCTTCTTGGCCAGCATGTAACCGGTGCCGCCCAGCGCCGCGCCCAGCGACAGGAACATCAGGTTCGGCATGCCGGGAATCAGGCCCATGCCGCCGATGATGCCGCCCGTGATGTACATGACCTGGGGCTTGGCGAACAGCTGGCCCACCATCTGGGTGCCCACGTCCGTGTCGCTGGCCACGCGGGAAACGATGATACCGGCCGCGACCGAAATCACCAGCGACGGGATCTGGGCCACCAGGCCGTCACCGATGGCCAGCAAGGTGTAGACCTTCGCCGCTTCACCCACGGGCATGTTGTGCGACAGGACACCGATCAGGAGGCCGCCGACGACGTTGATAACGGTGACCATGATGCCGGCCACGGCGTCGCCGCGCACGTATTTCGACGCACCGTCCATCGCGCCGTAGAATTCCGCTTCCATCGACACTTCGCTGCGGCGCTTGCGCGCATCCGCTTCGCCGATCAGGCCCGCGTTCAGGTCGGCGTCGATGGCCATCTGCTTGCCGGGCAAGGCGTCCAGCGCGAAGCGGGCACCCACCTCGGCGATACGGCCCGCGCCTTTCGTCACGACGACGAAGTTAATGATGGTCAGGATGATGAACACCACGATACCGATGGTGTAATTGCCGCCGATCAGGAAGTGGCCGAAGGCCTCGATGACCTTGCCGGCGGCGGCGCCGCCCGTGTGGCCTTCCGTCAGCACGATACGGGTCGATGCCACGTTCAGCGACAGTCGCAGCATCGTCGACACCAGCAGCACGGCGGGGAACGCCATGAAGTCGAGCGGCTTGACCGTGTACAGCGCCGTCAGCAGCACGATGATGGACAGGGCGATATTGAAGCTGAAGAACAGGTCCAGCACGATGGCCGGCAGCGGCAGGATCATCATCGCCAGCAGCATGATGATCAGGATCGGCGCGGCCAGGCTCTTCGTGTTGGTCCCGCCTATTCCGCTCATCCATGCTGGCAATCGTATGCTGTTCATCAGTTTTCCTTCGGCAGACGGGAGTGTTCCCGGATGTTGAGATTATTGATGATGCAGTGAGGAAATCATGCGGCGAGCAGGACGGGAAATACCCTGCAATTCCGGTGCTGCAACGCGGCTGCAAGGCGCGGCCGGAACCACAACGGCGCCAGGCGGCGCCGTTGTGGTGACAAAAACATCTTACTGTGGCGGTTTCTGCGACGCCGGGTTGTTCGGGTCCATGTCGGCCGGCACGTCGAGCTTGACGGGGCGGTCCGGGTAGCGCCCGCCCGGGCGATAGGCGCGCAGCTGGTAGACATAGGCCAGCACTTCGGCCACGGCCGCGTACAGCCGGGCCGGGATTTCGTCGCCGATGTCCGTGTGCTTGTGCAGCGCACGGGCCAGGGCCGGCGCTTCAAGGATGGCAACCTTGTGCTCCTTGGCCAGTTCGCGGATCTTCGCGGCCACTTCGTCGGTGCCCTTGGCCACCACTTTCGGCGCGCCCTTGGAACCGTCCGCGTACTTCAACGCCACGGCATAGTGGGTCGGGTTGGTGACGACGACGTCGGCCGTCGGCACGTCCTGCATCATGCGGCCGCGGGCCATCTCGCGCTGCATCTGGCGGATCTTGCCCTTGATCTGCGGGTTACCGTCGTTTTCCTTCGATTCCTGTACGGTTTCCTGGCGCGTCATCTTCAGCTTGTTGGCGTAGTGCCACATCTGGTACGGCGCGTCGATGGCGGCAATAAAGCCCAGCGCGCCCACCAGGTAGAAGAAGCTCATGGCCATCATGTCGAGCATGTGGGCGCTGCTTTCGCGCAGGGGCTCGTTGGCCAGGCCGAACATGGCATCCTTGTACTTCATGATGACGATGTAGGCGACGGAGCCGACGACGATGGTCTTGACGATGGCCTTGAGCAGTTCCACCAGCGAGTTCTTCGACACCATATTGGTGATGCCGCTGATGGGATTGAGCTTGCTGAACTTCGGCATGAAGGCCTTCGCGCTGAACAGCCAGCCGCCGACGAACAGGGGCGAGGCGAGCGCGACGAACATGACGGCAATGCCGACGGGCAGGAAGGTGATCAGGACATTGACGATGTCGACGAGGATGCGGGTGATCAGGATATCGGGGTTGTAGACCTGCTCGCGCGTCAGCGACAGGCCGGAGACGAGCGAGGCGCTCAAGGTACGCACCATGCTGCCGCCCATCACCCACAGGCCGGCGCCGGCGGCGATCAGGACGGTAAAAGTGGCAACTTCACGCGAACGGGGAACGTCGCCTTCATCACGCGCCTGCTGGAGGCGCCTCTCTGAGGCGGCTTCTGTCTTTTCTGCATCGCTGTCTTCCGACATTCCCTGCCCCGTTCATCCTGATCGACAGCCGTCATTATCGGACGTGACGGCGCCCGGCCATCGCTCGAAATAAGGGACGAACCCCCGCCTATTCAGGTTTCTCGGCAGAAACTACGGGTGGCGGCACATAGCCCGTCGGCCGCACCGTCTGTTCGATGGCGCCGAACACGGCTTTGCCGTCGGCGTCGAGCATCTCGATGCGCAGGCTGTCGCCGAAGGCCAGGAAGGGCGTGACGGCCTGGCCGTCGACCGCCGTTTCCACGGCGCGCTGGTGGGCGATGGCGCAGTAGCCCTTCTTGCCCGTGCGATTGGCCACCGCACCGGCGCCGACAATCGTACCGGCGCGCAGCCGGCGTGGCGCGGCGGCGCGGGCCACCAGCTGGGCGAAGTTGCAGACCATGTCGCGCGCCGCATCGGGCTGGCCGACATTCCGGCCGTTGCGGGCCACGCGCAAGGCCAGGTGCACCTTGGCGTCGCGCCACGCTTCGCCCAGTTCGTCGGGGGTCACGGCCACGGGGGCGAAGGCGGTGGCCGGGCTGGCATCGAAGGCGGGCAACGGCCGGCGCAAGGCGATGTCGTTGGCCAGGGTGAGCAGGCGGATCTGCTGGAAGGCTTCGTCCGGCGCCGCTCCCTGGGGTACATCGTCCGTGATGACGGCCAGTTGGGCGGCGAAGTCGATGTCGTCTGCCTCGCTGGCCAGTTCGATGGTGGCGCAGGGTCCCAGCAGGTCGCCGCCGCCGCCGTGGATGAGGCGCGGGTCCTTGCGGGCCGGGCCGTCCGGTTCGGCCGGGTCGCGGTAGGCCTGCGCGGCAATCCACGCGAACGCCCGCGGCAGCGGCGCCAGGCAACGGGCCGGCAAAAACTCGAAGCTGCGGCGGGCCTTGCCGTCGTTCAGCTGGCGCGACAGCGCATCCAGCTGGGGCGCGATAAAGGCCCAGTCGTCCAGCGCCCGCTGCAGGGTGGCGGCAATGCCGTCGGCCACCACGGCCGTCTTCAGGTCACGCGCGACGACGATCAGCTGGCCGTCGCGGGTGCCGTCATCCAGGGTGGCCAGCTTCATCAGGCGCCTGTCGAGCCAGCCAGCAATGCCAGTTGCGCCGCATCCAGGAAGCACCACTCGCCCTCTTCCAGGCCCAGTGCACTCAGTTCCAGGCCGCCGATGGCGGAACGGTGCAGGGCGCTGCAGTGGTTGCCGGCGGCGGCCAGCATGCGCTTGACCTGGTGGTACTTGCCCTGCTCCAGCACGATTTCCAGCTGGTGCTCGCCGCGGCGGATGCACACCTGGGCCGCCAGCGGCGCCGGTTCGTCATGCAGCTGGACGCCGGCCAGCAGCTGGGCCACCAGCTCGTCCGTGACGGGCTCGGCGGTGGTGGCCTGGTACACCTTCGGCACGTGCCGCTTGGGCGACGACTGGGCATGGATGAAGGGGCCGTCGTCGGACATCAGCAGCATGCCCGTCGTGTCATGGTCGAGCCGGCCGACAGGCTGGACATCGCGCCACGTGAATTGCTCGGGCAGCAAGGTCAGCACGCCGGGATGGTGGCTGGGTTTGCGCGAACACTCGAAATTGGCGGGCTTGTGCAGGGCGATATAGACGTGCTCGCGATACACCCACTCCTCGTCGAACACCGTCAGCACCAAACTTTCTGTGTCGACCGGCGTCTTATAGCTGTCGTGGACAACGCCGTTGACGGCCACTTCGCCGTCCTCGACGAGAGTGCGGCAGTACTTGCGGGTACCGAAGCCTTGCGATTGGAGGATGCGGTCCAGGGATAATTTGCTCATGGGACAGCATTTTACCGGATTCGGCCGGACCGCCTGCCAACTGATTGATGCATATCAAGCTGCATGGGAGGGTCGTTGATAGACTGAAATTGTCGTAGGAATCTACTGAATGTTACTGGTGACTTCCTAGCTCAACTGTTATGAATTCCTAGCAAGCTTCGTTTCCATGCATCACGAACCGCATGGTCCGATAGCGCAACCGCCACCATCAGTGGCCCCGACCGCGGGAGATGAACGATGAAGCACATACCGATGGAAACGAACACCGACTTGGCCCGCAGCCGGCAGGCTCGTAACGCCGCTGCCCGGCTCGGCGCGACAATCGTGCTGAACCGGGCCCGCGAACGGGCTGCCGTGTGCGCGGACGCCCGCGCCTTTGCAACGATGCCGCAAACGGATTGGCTGACGGCGATGGAGCACGATCTGCTCGCATGGCTGCAGCAAGGCGGATTCGCGGCGAATGAAGGCAAGCAGAACAGGCGCAGCGGCGTGGCAGCAGTGACGAAAACAGCGGCATGAAGCCGCCGTTTTCTTGCCCCATCACGGGACATGAGCGAGGAATTGAAATTCTCTCTGTCCGCATTCACGATGCGGTTAAGTAGTTCCACGGACCCGGCGCATGCAGGATCAACTCCGGCCGAGCATAAGACCGGTTTGCAGTGACGGGCTGTTGCGGATCATTTTTGGATTGACTGACTGCGCCCTCCCTTGGAATGAACTACACGGTAACTATAGTCCAATCTCGATTTAAATCAAGGAATTTGCCGGTTGTTCGCACGACCGCCGTCCACTCTGTTTCCCGGCCCTACTTTACCGACAGCCGCGCCGACTCGCCGATGGCGGCCTTCATCGCGCCGCTGCCCATGGCGGCGCCGAATTTCTTCAGGACCCGCTCCGGCAGGCCTTCGTGCTGGGTGTAGTCGATGATGTCCTCGGCCTTGACGACGTCGCGGGCGACGCTGTCGACGCTGCCCAGGTCGTCCGCCAGGCCCATCTTGATGGCACGCGTGCCGGTCCAGAACAGGCCGGAGAACATTTCCGGCGTTTCATGCAGGCGCTTGCCGCGGCCGGCCCGCACGACGTCGATGAACTGCTCGTGGATTTCGTTCAGCATCACCTGAGCGTGTTCCTTGTGTTTGGCCGACTGGGGGCTGAACGGGTCCATGAAACCCTTGTTCTCGCCGGCCGTCAGCAGGCGGCGCTCGACGCCCAGCTTGTCCATGGCACCCGTGAAGCCGAAGCCGTCCATCAGCACGCCGATGGAGCCGATGATGCTGGCCTTGTTGACATAGATTTCGTCGGCCGAGGCGGCGATGTAATACCCGCCGGAGGCGCAGATTTCATCGACGACGGCATACAGGGGCTTGTCCGGATAGCCCTTGCGCAGGCGCTGGATCTCGTCGACGATCATGCCGGCCTGGACGGGGCTGCCGCCGGGGCTGTTGATGTGCAGAACGACGGCCACCGAGCCCTCGTCGGCAAAGGCCTTGTTCAGCGCGGGAATGACGACATCGGCTGCGCCGCTGCCTTCGGATTCGATATTGCCTTCGATTTCGATCAGGGCCGTGTGGCGCCCCACTTCCGACTCGCCGCCCAGGAAGCTGAGGTTGAAATAGCTGGCGATGGCCAGGAACAGGGCCAGCAGCAGGAAGATCTTGAAGAAGATGCTCCAGCGGCGGTTGGCGCGCTGTTCCTTGATGGTGGCAAAGACGAGCTTTTCCAGCACCTCGCGTTCCCAGTTGATGGGCAGCTTGCCCGCCTCCGGCGGCGGCAGCGGCGATGGGGACGGCGGTGGCGTTTGCAGATTGTCGCTCATGGGCACTCTTGAATAGGCGCGGATTGTGGGTCTGGCAGTGGATGGAACGAAAAAGCGGGGTCGGCGCCGGCCGGCGCCGGCACTCGCATTATGCGCGTGGCGGGCGGACGTATTCGTCCGGTTGCCACCACAGCTTGTCGTCGCGCTCGGTAACGGCGATGGGGCGCAACTTGCCGCCGCGGCACGGCCCGCCCGCGCACTGGCCGGTGGCGGGAATATACACGGCGCCGTGGGTCGAGCACATCAGGTACATCTTGCTGGACTCGAAGAACTCGCCTTCGGCCCAGTCCAGCTCGATCGGCACGTGGGCACACCGGTTCAGGTAGCCGAAGGCCTTGCCGTCGTGGCGGATGACGAAGCCGGTGGCGTCCTCGCCGCCGGCCGTCACGGGAAAGCGCACGCCCCGGCCGCCGTCCTCGACGGCGGCGGCGTCGCAGATCAGGATCTCGTCTGTCATCGCGGTCTCGCTCATCGCCGTCATGCGTTCTCGTTCAGCCACCGGTGCAGCTCCGGCACGGTCTTCGCCGAGAACACGGGCCGGCAAGCCGTCAGCTGGTCGACGGGATGGGCGCCGTACTCGACGGCAATGCCGGCCGAGCCCGCGTTCTGGGCCATCAGCAGGTCGTGTGTCGTGTCGCCGATCATCACGGTGCGTTTCAAGTCCTGGCCCAGTTCGCGGGTCAGTTCCTGCAACATGGCCGGGTGCGGCTTGGAGAAGGTTTCGTCGGCGCAGCGGGTGGCGTCGAAGGTGCTCAGCAGCTTGGCCGCGTTCAGGGCGCGGTTCAGGCCGACCCGGCTCTTGCCGGTGGCCACGGCCAGGAAATAGCCCTGCTGCGACAGCTCATGCAGCATTTCCTCGACGCCGTCGAACAGGGTCAGTTCCTGGTCCTTCGTCAGGTAATGGTGGCGGTAGCGCTCCACCATGCGCTGGTAGATCTTCGGTTCCAGGCCAGGGCCCAGCACGGCCTGCATTGCCTCCGTCAGGCCCAGGCCAATGACGTGCGAGGCCGCTTCGCGGCTGGGAATGGGCAGGCCGATATCGCGGGCCGCGGCCTGGATCGACTTGACGATGGTTGCCGTGCTGTCCATCAGGGTGCCATCCCAATCGAACACGATCAGGTCAAATTGCTTTCTTGCCATGTAGTCCGGCTTGGCCGGCTCCTGTCAGGATGAAATACGGCATCGCGGCCGGGGGCCGGTGCGCGATGCCGCGGAAATGCATTGCCAATTGTTTAACTTTGCGCCGGCCCCAAGCTTACCAAGAAACGCTCGCACTCGGGGGCGAGCGGCGCGTTCAGGGTCAGCATCTTGCCCGTTTCGGGATGGGAAAAGCTGATCTGGTGCGCATGCAGGAACATGCGCTTCAAGGCGCCGCGCGTGGCGTCACCCTTCTGTAACGCTTTGTTCAGCGCGAAATCGCCGTACTTGTCGTCACCTGCGATGGGAAAGCCCGACGATGCCAGGTGAACCCGGATCTGGTGGGTGCGTCCCGTTTTCAGCTCCGCTTCCAGCAGCGCGAACTTGTCATATTTCCTTAACAATGTAAACACCGTGTGCGAGGCCATGCCGTCGGCCTGCACGGACACGCGCCGTTCGCCGTCGGCCGTCGTGTACTTGTGCAGCGGCAGCTTGACGTGCTGGCGTTTGTTTTTCCAGTCGCCCACGGCCAGGGCCAGGTAGCGCTTGTCCGTCAGGCCGTCACGCATCTGTTCGTGCAGCGACGTCAGGGCCGAGCGCTTCTTGGCAAGCAGCAGCAGGCCCGACGTTTCACGGTCGAGCCGGTGCACCAGTTCCAGGAACTTGGCATCCGGCCGCGACGCCCGCAACTGCTCGATGACGCCGAAGGACACGCCCGAGCCGCCATGCACGGCCACGCCGGCCGGCTTGTCGATGACGAGCATGTGGGCATCCTCGTAGATGACGGGAAACTCGGCAGCCGGCACATTGTTCTCGGCCTTTTCGGCCACCCGCACGGGGGGAATACGGACCACGTCGCCTTCGATCAGGCGGTACAACTGGTCGATGCGGCCCTTGTTGACCCGCACCTCGCCGGAGCGCAGGATGCGGTAGATGTGGCTTTTCGGTACACCTTTGCATACCCGCAACAAGTAGTTATCTATCCTCTGTCCGGCCTCTTCTTCGCCGATCGTGACGAATTGCGCTTGCGGCAGGACTGTCCTGGGGGAAGAATCAACGGGTTGCGAGGTGTCCCCCGAGTGGCCCTTTTGCGTTGTCTTCCCAGAAAATCTCTCTAAGTCCTTCATTTTGAATATATAATCGTTTTGCCGTAGCGAAGCTGTACTCGAAGTAGTACTTCAAGCTGCTGCAGTGTAAGAAGAAAACCACAATTCTACACAGGGGCGCATCCGCTGGCCTCGCCTAATTGCAAATTCAGCGGAAATAAATGTATACGCACATTCGGCGCGCGGATCAGGGTTACGACCTCTGTCGTCATCGGATTATGGGGCCTCGATAAACCGCAGTGCGTCGCATTTGCCGTCCGCGACCTGCCGTAGCGATTTTACGGCCGTGCTCGCGGCGACATCTGGCGCCGCCCGGAGGTTTGTTCGACGCTCCTGACGTGCTCGGATGCTGGATTAGATTGGCTGAATTTTAGGATAAGTCCGGCGAGCAAGCACTACAGTCGTTGCTCGCTGGTTGATGGAACCGATAACGCTTGCCGTTTCCGCCAGGCACCATACAAGATGCCCTGGCTCGACGATTTGCGCACGCCCGCACCCTCCCGTCCCGACCTTTCGGTAGACAGGATGCGTTCCAGGTGGTGCGAACTCGGCAGGACGATCGGCCCCATGCGCCCTGCTGCGGCAGCCGCGCCACCGCGCGCTGCCGCACGACGAGGCATTTCCCCGCAGCCTCCTTAATTCTCGCGTATATCCTGTATGGTTGCCGTTTTCACCAGACGGCATTACATGGCCCATGGGTCGCGGAGTTAAATAAAAATGAAACGCATGTTGTTCAACGCCACGCAGCAGGAAGAGCTGCGCGTGGCAATTGTCGACGGTCAGAAACTGATCGACATCGACATCGAGACCGCCGGACGCGAGCAGCGCAAGTCCAATATCTACAAAGGCGTCATCACCCGCATCGAACCGTCGCTGGAAGCATGCTTCGTCAGCTACGGCGAAGATCGCCACGGTTTCCTCCCATTCAAAGAAGTTGCCCGCAGTTATTTCCGTGAAGGCGTCGACGTGCGCAATGCTTCCGTCAAGGAAGCGCTGCGCGAAGGCCAGGAAATCATGGTCCAGGTCGAGAAGGAAGAGCGCGGCAACAAGGGCGCGGCCCTGACCTCGTTCATTTCGCTGGCCGGCCGTTATCTGGTCCTGATGCCGAACAACCCGCGCGGCGGCGGCGTGTCGCGCCGTGTCGAAGGCGAGGAACGCCAGGAACTGCGCGAGACGATGGACAAGCTGGACCTGCCGCAAGGCATGTCGGTGATTGCCCGCACCGCCGGCATCGGCCGCAATGTCGAAGAGCTGCAGTGGGACTTGAACTACCTGATGCAACTGTGGCGCGCCATCGAGGGCGCCTCGAAGGCCGCCTCGGGCGCCTTCCTGATCTACCAGGAATCGTCGCTGGTCATCCGCGCGATCCGCGATTACTACCAGCCCGACATCGGCGAGATCCTCATCGATACGGACGAGATCTACGACCAGGCCCACCAGTTCATGAGCCACGTGATGCCCGACATGGTGCACCGCGTGAAGCGCTACAGCGACGACGTGCCCCTGTTCTCGCGTTTCCAGATCGAACACCAGATCGAGACGGCCTACAGCCGCACCGTGCCACTGCCATCGGGCGGCGCCATCGTCATCGACCACACCGAGGCCCTGGTCTCGGTCGACGTCAACTCGGCCCGTGCCACGCGCGGTTCCGACATCGAAACGACGGCCTTCCATACCAACTGCGAAGCGGCCGAGGAAGTGGCCCGCCAGCTGCGCCTGCGCGACCTGGGCGGCCTGATCGTCATCGACTTCATCGACATGGAAGTGGCGAAGAACCAGCGCGAAGTAGAACAGCGCCTGAAGGACGCCCTGCACCATGACCGTGCCCGCGTCCAGATGGGCAAGATTTCCCGCTTCGGCCTGATGGAACTGTCGCGCCAGCGCCTGCGCCCTTCGCTGTCCGAAGGCTCGCACGTGACGTGCCCGCGCTGCTCCGGCACGGGCCATATCCGCGATACGGAATCGTCCGCCCTGCAGGTGCTGCGCATCATCCAGGAAGAGGCGATGAAGGAAAACTCCGCCGCAATCCACGTGCAGGTGCCGGTCGACGTGGCCGCCTTCCTGCTCAACGAAAAGCGCGGCGAAGTCCTGAAGATCGAGAACCGCCACCGCATCACCGTCATCCTCGTGCCGAACAAGCACCTGGACACGCCGCACTACAAGCTCGAGCGCATCAAGCACGACGATCCGCGCCTGGAAGACACGGCCGCCAGCTACACGATGGCCGAGCAGGCCGATACGGACATGGCATTCGCCAAGCGCCAGAAGGACGAAGCCAAGCCGCGCCAGGAAGCCGTCGTGAAGACCATCACGCCAAGCCAGCCGGCCCCGATGGTGGACCGCAAGCCTGCGGCGGAAGCCGTCGCGCCCGTCGCGCCGCCCGTGGCCCCCGTCGTGGCACCGGCCGAAAAAGGCTTCTTCGCCAAGCTGGTGTCCTTCTTCACCGGCAAGGAAGAGCAGCCGGTGGCACCGCCGACGCCGGCCATCGTGGCCAAGCCTGTCGTTCCCGCCGAGCGCGGCGACAAGAATGCCCGTGGCCCCCGCGGCCGTGGCCGCAACGGCAAGGGTCCCCGCGAGGAACGTGAACCGGGTGCGCGCGAGGAAGGCGTCAAGCCGGCCGTCGGCGCCGAAGGCCGCCCACCGCGTCCACCCCGCCCACCGCGCGAGCCCCGTGAAGTGCGTGAACCGGTCGAAGGCCAGGCCGCCCCGGCAGCCCGCGCCGAACGGCCGGAGCGTGCCGAGCGCCCTGAACGTGCCGAACGTCCCGAGCGCGCCGAGCGTCCGGAACGCGCCGAGCGCCCACCCCGTCCGCCACGCGAGCCGCGTGAGCCGCGCGAACTGAAAGTCGATGTGAAGGCCGAGCCGAAAGCCGTGCCGGTCGAAGCGAAGGCGGAAGAGCTGGCCCTGGCCGCGGCCGGTGTCGGTCCCGTCGGCACGGGCAGCGCGCCGGTGGTGGAAACGCCGGTGCTGGTCAAGGCCGGCAATGCCGGTCCGGAAGGCGAAGAGTTCGAAGGCGAAGGCGACGAGCCGCGCCGCCGCCGCCGTCGTGGCGGTCGCAACCGTAACCGCCGTGAACGCGAAGGCGGCGAAGCCGAAGGCATCGACGGCGCCGATGGCGAAACCGTCAACGAAGCGTCGTTCACCGTGGCCCCGGCCGACGGCGAAACCGCCGCTGCACCAGCCGCCGTGGCAGCCATTGCGCCGGCAGCGGCCATGGTCGCGGAGACGCTGGCCGTCGCACCGGCCGTGGAGTCCGCTGAACCGGTGGCCCAGCAGGAACAGCCCGTGGCCGAAGCGGCACCGGTGGCAGTTGCCGCCGGGCCAGCGCCGGTGAGCGAGCCGGCCGAAGCAGAGATCGTCGATGCGCCGGCCGCCGAACCGCTGCCGCCTGTCGCCGACACGGCGCCCGCAGTGGCTGCAACCCCGGCTGAAACGCGTGACGAAGTGACGGCACCGGTCGTTGCCGAACCACAGGTGTCGCCGGCGCCGGCGCCCATCTTCGCCGAAGCGCCGGTCGCGGCCGAGCCCGTGATCAGCGCACCGGCAGTGGTCGAGCCCGTCGTTGTCGAGCCGGCTGTGGTCGAGCCCGTCGTTGCCGAGCCTGTCGTTGCCGAGCCTGTCGTTGCCGAGCCCGTCGTTGCCGAGCCCGTCGTTGCCGCGCCGGTCGTTGCCGAGGAAAAAGCCGTGGAAGCGCCTGTCGCTGCCGTAGCCGAGACCGCGCCTGCGCCGGCCCCTGCACCAGCCCCGGCCCCGGCACCTGCCGCGGACCTGGACTCGCTGCTGGCCTCGGCCGGCCTGGTGATGGCCTCGACCGATCCGGCCAAGCTGCGTGCCGCCCAGGAAGCGGCTGCCCAGGAGGCGGCACCCGTGGTCGTGCGCCGCCAGCGCAAGCCGGCCCCGGTGATTGCCGACGAACCGCTGGAGCAGGTCTCCACCCGCCACTGATCCGGCGAGCGGCATCGAAAAGGGAAGCCTCGCGCTTCCCTTTTTTTCGCCCGCGCCCCGAGCCCACGAATCGCTCATGTCCCCTGCCCCATCCATTCCCCTGGCAACGGCCCTGCGCTACTGGCTGAAACTGGGCTTCATCAGCTTCGGCGGCCCGGCCGGCCAGATCGCCATGATGCATGCCGAGCTGGTCGAGCGGCGCCGCTGGATTTCCGAGCGGCGCTTCCTGCACGCGCTGAACTACTGCATGCTGCTGCCGGGGCCGGAGGCGACCCAGCTGGCCATCTACATCGGCTGGCTGCTGCACCGTACGTGGGGCGGCATCGTTGCCGGCCTGCTGTTCCTGCTGCCTTCCTTGCTGCTGCTGACAGGGCTGGGCTGGGTCTACATGGCCTACGGCCACCTGCCCGTCATTGCCGCCCTGCTGTACGGGCTGAAGCCGGCCGTCGTCGCCATCGTGCTGGCAGCGGCCTGGCGCATCGGCCGACGCACCCTGCGCAACGGCCTGCTGGCCGGCATTGCCGCGGCCGGCTTCGCGGCCATCCTGCTGGGCCTGCCGTTTCCCCTGCTGGTGCTGGGGGCAGGCCTCATCGGCTGGCTGGGCGGGCGCTTCACGCCCCATCAGTTTACCGTCAAGGCCCCGCCGGCCACGGCCCAGCATCACGGCCCGGCCCTGATCGACGACGACACGCCGACACCCGGGCACGCCCGCTTCAGCCGGCGCCGGCTGCTGGCGGGCGCCGCCGTCGGTGTGCTGGCCGTGGCCGCCAGCTGGGCCCTGCTGGCGGCAGCCACCGGCACCGACGGCCCGCTGGCCAGCATGGGCTGGTTCTTCACCAAGATGGCGCTGCTGACCTTCGGCGGCGCCTATGCCGTGCTGCCCTACGTCGTCGATGGCGCCGTCCACCAGTTCGGCTGGCTCACGCCCGCGCAGATGATCGACGGCCTGGCGCTGGGCGAAACGACACCCGGCCCCCTGATCATGATCGTGGCCTTTATCGGCTTCGTGGGCGGCTGGGCCCAGCAGATGGCGGGCAGCGCGTTGCTGTCCGGCATTGCCGGCGCCTGCGTGGCGGCGTGGTTCACCTTCCTGCCGTCGTTCGTGTTCATCCTGGCCGGCGGCCCGCTGGTGGAGGCGACGCGTGGCAATATCCGGCTGACGGCACCGCTGACGGCGATTTCGGCCGCCGTCGTCGGTGTCATCGCCAGCCTGGCCGTGTTCCTCGCATCCCATGTGTTGTTCGCGGCGGGCAGCGTGCAGTGGCCGGCCGTTGCCATCGCCGTGGCGGCCGCCGTGGCCTTGCTGCGCTATGAGGTCGGCACGGTCAAGCTGCTGCTGGGCTGTGCAATCGCGGGCCTCGTGCTATCTTATCCGGGTGGAACCACTCAAATACTGCAGCAAGCGTCATGACTGAAAAGATCATCATCCTGTCCGACGGGCGTTCGCGCCCGCCGCTCATCCCCGCCACCCTGGTGCCCGCGACGGGCGAGCTGCGCGACG
This sequence comes from Pseudoduganella buxea, assembly GCF_009720835.1. Taxonomy (GTDB): domain Bacteria; phylum Pseudomonadota; class Gammaproteobacteria; order Burkholderiales; family Burkholderiaceae_D; genus Rugamonas; species Rugamonas buxea. The sequence continues at coordinate 94,880 of NZ_WNKZ01000008.1, read as the reverse complement.
GGCTGGCCCGGCCCCTGCACGACCTGCGCATTTCCATCACGGACCGCTGCAACTTCCGCTGCGTCTACTGCATGCCGAAGGATGTGTTCGACAAGGATTACCAGTACCTGCCGCACTCGTCGCTGCTGACCTTCGAGGAAATTACCCGCATCGCGCGCCAGTTCGTCGCCCACGGTGTCGAGAAGATCCGGCTGACGGGGGGCGAGCCGCTGCTGCGCAAGAATATCGAAAAACTCATTGCCATGCTGGCCGAGCTGCGCACGGTGCACGGCAAGCCCCTCGACCTGACCTTGACGACCAACGGCTCGCTGCTGGCACGCAAGGCCCAGTCCTTGAAGGATGCCGGCCTGAACCGGGTAACGGTGTCGCTCGACGCGATGGACGACGCGACCTTCCGCGCCATGAACGACGTCGACTTCGCCGTCGCCGACGTGCTGCACGGTATCGACACAGCCCATGCCGTGGGGCTGGGGCCGATCAAGGTCAATATGGTCGTCAAGGCCGGTACCAACGAACAGGAAATCCTGCCGATGGCGCGCCATTTCAAGGGCACGCCCCATATCCTGCGCTTCATCGAATTCATGGACGTGGGCGCCTCGAACGGCTGGAACATGCAGGACGTGATTCCGTCGGCCGAGATCGTGCGCCGCATCGGCGCGGAATTGCCGCTGGTGCCCGTCGATCCGAACTACACGGGCGAGACGGCGGCGCGCTGGCGCTATGTGGACGGCGGCGGCGAGATCGGCGCCATTTCCAGCGTCACGCAGGCCTTCTGCAAGGACTGCTCGCGGGCCCGGCTGTCCACCGAAGGCAAGCTGTACACGTGTCTGTTCGCCACCCGTGGCCACGACCTGCGCGCGCTGCTGCGGGCCGGGCACAACGATGCGGAACTGTCCGGCGCCATCGCCGCCATCTGGCAAGGCCGGAGCGACCGCTACTCGGAACTGCGCACCGTCAATACCGACGGCCTGGCGCGCGCCGGCGAGCGCCGGGTCGAGATGTCTTATATTGGAGGGTGATTTGACCAGCAGCATTGCGTATGACGACGTATCGGGCCTGATCCTGGCTGGCGGACGCGGCACCCGGATGGGTCGCGTGGACAAGGGCCTGCAACCGTTCCGGGGCACCACCATGGCGGCCCACGTGCTGCGCCGGCTGGCGCCGCAGGTGGCGGGCGTGACGATCAATGCCAACCGCAACCTGGAAGCCTACGGGGCGCTGGGCGCGCCCGTGCTGCCGGACGAGCTGACCGGCTTCGAAGGCCCGCTGGCCGGCTTGCAGACGGGTCTGCGCCACTGCTCGACCGAGCTGATGGTCACGGCCCCGTGCGATTCGCCGTTCCTGCCGCAGGACCTGGTGCAACGCCTGCGCGAAGCGCTGCTGGCCCAGGAAGCGGACCTGGCGCTGGCCGTGACGATGGAGGCGGACGACGCCGGGGCGGCCCACAAGCAGCCCCATCCCGTGTTCTGCCTCGTGCGGCGCAGCGCCCTGCCCCACCTGGATGCCTACCTGGCCGGCGGCGGGCGCCGCATGGACGGCTGGCACAAGGCCATCAAAGTGGCCGAAGTGCTGTTCAACGATGCCGCCGCCTTCCGCAATATCAATACGCTGGCCGAGCTGCAGCAGGAAGAGGTGGTCCACGGCGAGCCCACCTTGCAGGACGTGGTCGGCTGCCTGTCCGGCTACGACCCCCATGCCGTGCCCGTCAGCCAGGCCCAGCACATCATCCGCGAATTCATCCAGCCAGTGCGGGCCGTGGAAAAACTGGCGCTGCGTGCCGCGCTGGGGCGGGTGCTGGCGGCCGACATCGTCTCGCCCATCAGCGTGCCCGCGCACGACAATTCGGCCATGGACGGCTTTGCCTTCGCCGGCGACGCCCTGGACGGCGAGCACCCCACCACCTTGGCCGTCATCGGCACGGTCTATGCGGGGCGGCCGTCGACCATCGTGCCCGGCCCCGGCCAGTGCGTGCGCATCATGACGGGGGGCGTGATGCCGGCCGGCTGCGACACGGTGCTGCCGCAGGAAATCGCTGCCGGCATCACGGACGACAGCGTCACGGTGGCGCCGCGCTCGGTGCGCACGGGCGACAACCGCCGCTTCAAGGGTGAGGACCTGCTGGAAGGCAGCCCGGCCCTGCAGGCGGGCAAGATCGTCCGCCCGGCCGACCTGGGCCTGCTCGCCTCGCTGGGCATTGCCGAAGTGCCCGTGCGGCGGCGCCTGCGGGTGGCCTTCTTCTCCACCGGCGACGAACTGCGCTCGATCGGCGAACCGCTGGACCAGGGCTGCGTCTACGACAGCAACCGCTACACCCTGCACGGCATGCTGACGCGCCTGGGCGTGGACATCGTCGACATGGGCATCGTCAAGGACGACCCGGCCGCGCTGGAAGCTGCACTGCGCGATGCGTGCGAAAGCGCGGACGCCATCATCACCTCCGGCGGCGTCTCCGTCGGCGCAGCCGATTACACCAAGCAGATCATGGCGACGCTGGGCGACGTGACGTTCTGGACCATCGGCATGCGCCCCGGCCGCCCCATGGCCTTCGGCAAGATCCGCTCGAACGGCCACAGTGCCTTCCTGTTCGGCCTGCCTGGCAACCCCGTCGCCGTCATGGTGACCTTCTACTTCTTCGCCCGCCACGCGCTGCTGCGCATGATGGGCGCCCGGCAAAGCGACGACCTGCTCGTGCAGGCCCGCTCGTTCGCGCCCATCCGCAAGAAACCGGGCCGCACGGAATACCAGCGCGGCATCCTGACGGTGGCCGCCGACGGCACGCGCGAAGTGCGCATCACGGGCGCCCAGGGTTCCGGCATCCTGCGCTCGATGGCCGAGGCCAACTGCATGGTGGTGCTGCCGGACCACCAGGGCAACGTCGCCGCCGGCGACCTGGTCGACGTGCTGCTGTTCGAGGGGCTGGTGTAGCCGGGCTGGCGCTGCTGCATCGTTCTGCTCGTGTCCACCTTGGTGGACACAGGCTCAGCTGTCGGTATCGGCCCCTTCCAGCTCGGGGCCCAGCAGTATCTGCGCCGCCTCGGAAGGCAGCGCTTCCACCGACTTGAGCTTGCGCGCCATCTGCCGGCTGCGCACTTCCGCGTTCTCGATATTCTTGGCGGCCCGCTCCAGGGTCATCTTCGTGGCGGACAGCACGTCGCCGAACTTGCCGAATTCCGTCTTGACGGCGCCCAGCACCTGCCACACTTCCGACGAGCGTTTTTCCAGCGCGAGGGTGCGGAATCCCATCTGCAGGCTGTTCAGCAGGGCCGACAGGGTCGACGGCCCGGCGATGCTGATGCGGTTGACGCGCTGGAGTTCGTCGGCCAAGCCGGGACGGCGCATCACTTCCGCATACAGCCCTTCGGTGGGCAGGAACAGGATGGCGAAGTCCGTCGTCTGCGGCGGGCACACATATTTTTCCGCAATGGTTTTCGCTTCGCCCCGCACGGCCCGTTCCAGCTCGCGGCCGGCCGTGGCCACGCCTTCCGCGTCGGCCCGTTCCGCCGCTTCCAGCAGGCGCTCGTATTGCTCCTTGGGGAACTTGGCGTCGATCGGCATCCACACGGGCGGGCCGCCGTCCTTCTGGCCCGGCAGCTTCAGGGCGAATTCCACCCGCGCGTTGGTGCCCGCCACGGTTTCCACGTTCTTCGCATACTGGTCCGGCGTCAGCACCTGTTCGAGCAGCATTTCCAGCTGCACTTCGCCCCAGGTACCGCGCGTCTTGACGTTCGTCAGCACCCGTTTCAGGTCCCCCACGCCCAGCGCCAGCTGCTGCATTTCGCCCAGGCCCTGATGCACGCGCTCCAGCCGGTCCGAGACCTGCTTGAACGATTCGGTCAGGCGCGATTCCAGGGTGGCGTGCAGTTTTTCGTCGACCGTCTGGCGCATTTCCTCCAGCCGCGCGCCGTTATCGGTCTGCAGGTCGCGGATGCGGGTTTCCAGCGTCATGCGCACTTCGGCCATGCGGCGCGCGTTCGATTCCGTCAGCACCTCGATCTGTCGGCGCATGCCGTCGAGCTGCTGCACGGTGGCGGCATGGCTCTGGCCCAGGGTGTGGGCCATTTCCTGGCGCTGCGCCTGGGCCGTGGCCTGCAGCTGCAAGCGCACTTCGCGCTCGACCCGGTCCAGCCGTTCGCCGATATCGCCCCCGGCGCGGGGACGCAGCAACATCGCCACCTGCAAGGCAACGATCAACAGGGCCAGGCCCAGCAAGATATGAAGTTCCATCATCCGTCATGTTCGTGAATACTGTGTAAATATACAGCATTCCAGAATTGCGGTCGTGGAAATGTTGCTGTAAAAATGGGGACAGACCCCATTTTTTGAGCAACTAATCCTGAAGCAACTATTCAGGCTTGTTGCGCATCCAGTCGGCCGTCTGGTAGAAGGACTGCAGCAGCCGCAGCCGCAGGTCTTCGGCGATGCCGACGTCTTCCATGGCCCAGGCCATCGCGCGCAGCCACTGGTCGCGCTCGCTCGTGCCGACGGCGAAGGGCAGGTGCCGGGCACGCAGGCGCGGGTGGCCGAACTGTTCCTGGTACAGGTCGGGGCCGCCCATCCAGCCCGTCAGGAACCAGAACAGCTTGTCGCGGGAGCCGTCCGTGGCAGGCGGATGCATGGCGCGGATGCCGGCGAATTCCGGCTCCAGCTCCATCAGGTCGTAAAAGCGGTCCACCATGGCACGCAAAGTCGTTTCGCCGCCGATGGTGTCATAAAGCGTGCGAGATTGAGAAGTTTCGGTCATGCGCGACATGATAACCCAGCCTGCACAGCCTGCTTGATGTAGATCAAGCCAAATTCCGATACCCATCAAGACAGACGAGTTTGGGTGGAAGATGGATGCTTGTCAGGAGTAAATCCCTTCATGCGCGACGACCGTATCGAACGCAAAGCCGGCGGTTTCATCGCCGCCCAGCTCCGCCGCCACCGCTCGGGCGAGCGCGCCGCGGTGCAGGCGCTCGTGCTGGGCTGGCTCGGCCTGATCCTGCACCCGCTGTTTTTCGTGCTGTTCACGTGGGTGTTTCCCCAGCCGTATGAAAGCGCCGCCCTGCGCGCCCTCGGCACGGCCGTCGGCGCGGCCGGCATCGCCTCGGAGCGGATGGGACAGCGCTACTGCGAGTGGTACGTGCCGCTGGCCGTCACGTTCCTGTTGCCCTTCTTCGGCACCTACATGCTCATCATGAACGGCGGCGCGGGCGCATGGGCGCAATGGCTGACTGTCATCATGGTCGCGCTGTGCCACTTCCCGACCCGGCTGGCATTGCGGGCCTATGTCGCCGGCACCTTGCTGGCCTGCGCCTGCGCCATCCTGCATGGGCGCGGCGCCACCATCCTGACCCAGCCCATCCTGCAGCAGTTGCCGGTGCACTGGGCCATCATCGCGCTGTTGTGCGTGGCCCGCTTCAGCCGCACGGCATTGGAGCAGGACAAGCTGGCCGGCATGGGCGAAGGCCTGGGCGCCGTGGCCCACGAGATGCGCACGCCGCTGGCCAGCATGGATGCCAATGTGCGCGGGCTGACGCGCATGCTGCAGACGGAGCCGGCGGGCAGCGCGGCGCCGGAGGAAATCCGCCAGGCCATGACGCGCATCCAGTACGAAGTGCGCCATATGAACCACCTGATCGACTTGTTCCTGCTGAGCGCGAATGCCGTGCGGCGCCGGCTCGACCCCACGGAATCCGTGTCGATGGCCGAGGCGGTGCAGGCCGTGCTGCGGCGCTATCCATTTACCAGCCCGGCCCAGCGCGACGCCGTGGCCGTCGAGGTGCGGGGCAATTTCAGTTTTGCCGGGCAGTACGAACTGACGGTAGTGGTGCTGCTGAACCTGCTGCGCAATGCGCTGAAGGCCATCCACCGGGCCGGCAAGGGGCGTGTGCGCATTGTCGTCGACGGCCGCCGCAAGGCGCCCCGGCTGCTGTTCATCGATACGGCCTGCGGCATCGCGGCGCGGCGCCAGCCCTTTATCTTCCAGCGTTTCTACGCGTATCCGGCACACAACGGCACCGGCGTCGGGCTGGCCTTGTGCCGCCAGATACTGCATGCTTGGAAGGCCGACATCCGCTGCGTGTCGCGGGAAAACGGTTATGCCATCTTCGTGCTGGAATTCCCCAACCGGCACGCCAATGTGACTTCAGGTGACTAGGTGACTTATGAGACTTCCGATTTTCGCCCACCCCACCACCACCGTGCTGGTCGACGACAGCGATTCCTTCCTGAAGAGCCTGTCGTTCCAGCTCGACCCCATGTTGCCGAGCAAGACCTTCCATGACACGACGATGGCGCTGGACTGGTTCACGGCCAGCACGCGGCGGGCCGACCTGCCCCTGCACGTCAATTTCGACATCCTGAACCAGACGCCGGACCAGCCCAACGTGGCCGTGGACGTGCGCCGCATCCACGACCTGTGCGCCAGCCCGCACCGCTTCACGATTCCTTCCGTGCTGGTGGTGGATTATTCGATGCCGCAGATGAACGGGGTGGAATTCTGCCGCGCCATCGAATATCTACCGTGCAAGAAGATCCTGTTCACGGGCGCGGCCGACGAGAAGATTGCCGTCAACGCCTTCAACGAAGGCCTGATCGACCGCTTCATCCGCAAGAGCGACGACGATGCGCTGGACCGGCTGGAGCTGGAAATCCTGGCCATGCAGCGGGCCTTCTTCGTCGACCAGGCCGAGACCCTGCGCGACCTGCTGGCCCTGCACGACTATTCCTTCCTGCGCTGCAATACGATGGCGGGCCTCGTGCGCGAGCTGTACCTGAAGCATGGCTTCGTCGAGCACTACCTGCATTCGAGCCCGACGGGCATCCTGTTCTTCGACAAGCACGGCCGCGGCACCCTGATGGTGATCGAGACGGAACAGGGCATGCACGCCCAGTACGAAGTGGCGCGCGACAACGAAGCGCCCCAGTCGCTGCTGACGGCCTTGCAGGAGCGCCGCGTGCTGCCCTTCTTCCCGCCGGCCGAGGCGGGCGACGGCATGTATTCCAACGCGGCCGGAGAACAGTGGCACCGCTACTGCTGCGCGCCTCAGGTGCTGCAGGGCCGCGAGCGCTACTACTGGGCCCTGTTCGAATTCCCCGGCCACCATCTGCAAAGCCCGGCCTACCCGTTCAGCGAGTTCCTCAACTCGCGGCACCCACCCTGCGACCTGGCCGCATAAACCGGGGACAGTCCCCTGTTTCAGGGCAATGTTGCCGAGAAAATGGGGGCTGTCCCCATTTTTGCAGCAACATTGCCGTCAGGCTTCGCGCAGGGTCTGCAGCGGCGGCTGGTTCAGCACGTTGCGCAGGCCCAGCCAGCCGCCGGCGATGGCGCACAGGGCGCCTGCCGCCAAGCCCGCCAGCCACACCACGGGGCTGAACATCCATTCGAACTTGAACTGGTACGTGGCCAGGCCCCAGCCCATCGCAGCCGCACCCGTGGCTGCCAGCAGGCCCGCCAGCGCGCCCACCAGCAGGAACTCGATCAGCTGCGCCTGCGACAACTGCCGGCGCGTGGCGCCCAGCGCGCGCAGCAGGCCCGCTTCGCGGGTGCGCTCGTCCTGCGAACCCATCAGCGCCGCGTACAGCACCAGCACGCCGGAGGCCAGGGTGAACGTGAACAGGAACTCGACGGCCTGGATCACCTGGTCCAGCACGGACGTGATCTGGCGCAGCACGCCGCCCACGTCCACCACGGTCAGGTTCGGGTAGTCGCGCGACAGGGTATTGGCCAGCGCCGCCGCCGCCTTCGGCAGGTGGAAGGCCGTGATCCATGTCTGCGGTGTCTCGGCCATGGCGGCCGGGTTGATGATGACGAAGAAGTTGACCCGCATCGAGCCCCACTCGAGTTTGCGCAAGCTCGTGATCTTCGCTTCCACCGGCGAGCCGGCGATATCGAAGCGCATGCTGTCGCCCAGCTTCAGGTTCAGGGTCTTGGCAAGGCCTTCCTCGACGGAGGCTTCGGCCACGCCGGGCTTGTCCTCGTACCAGCGGCCTGCCACGACGACGTTCTGCGCCGGCATGGTGGCCATCGTCGACAGGTTGAATTCCCGTTCGGCCAGGCCGCGTGCCCGTTCGTCCGTGTAGGTGGCGGAGGTGACGGGCTTGCCGTTGACGGCCGTCAGCCGGCCGCGGATCATCGGATACAGGGGCGCCTCGAGCGCGCCGCCTGCCTTCAGGCGCTGGCCGATCTCGTCCTTCTGGTCCGGCTGGATATTGATGACGAAATGGTTCGGCGCATCGGGCGGCGTGGCGTTGCGCCAGGCGCTCATCAGGTCGCCCCGCACGACCGTCAGCAGCAGCAGCGCCATCAGGCCCAGCGCCAGCGACACCACCTGCACGATGGTGGCGCCGGGACGGCGCTGCAGCGACGTGACGGCGAAACGCCACGCCTGGTGATTGATGCTGCCGCGCACGCGCTTGAGCACCCGCAAACCCACCCAGCCGGCCAGCGCGAACAGGCCGAAGGCGGCCAGGAAGCCCAGCGCCGTCGACGCGGCCAGGGTCAGGTCGCCGGCCTGCCACAGCAGCAGTAAGCCGAAGGCGCCCAGGCCCAGGCCATAGGTGGCCAGCGCCATCGGCTGCGGCGCGCCCTGCTCGCGCCGGATCACGCGGTTGTGCGGCACATTGCGCAGTTGCAGCACGGGCGGCAAGGCAAAACCGGCCAGCAGCAGCATGCCGACGGCCAGGCCCTGCAGCGCGGGCGCGAAGGTGGCGGCCGGCAGCGACACAGGCACCAGGCTGCCCAGCATCTGCAGCAGGATGTAGTGGCTGGCAAAGCCCACCAGCACGCCCAGCACGCTGCCGGCCAGGCCCACCAGCAGGAATTCCGTCAGGTACAGCACCGTCACCTGGTTCTGAGTCAGGCCCAGGCAGCGCAGCATGGCGCAGGCATCCAGGTGGCGCATCATGAAGCGGCGCGCCGCCATTGCCACGGCCACGGCCGCCAGCAGTGCCGACAGCAGGCCCACGAGCGACAGGAAGCGGTCGGCCCGTTCCAGGGTCGAGCGCATTTCCGGACGGCCGTCCTGCAGCGAATCGATGCGCACGCCGCGCGCCGTGCCGGCCTTGATCTGCGCGCGCAGCCAGTCGCCATAGCCATCCACGGCTTCCTGGCCCGCCTTGCCCTGCCCCGCCACCAGCAGGCGGTACGTGACGCGCGAGCCCACCTGCACCAGGCCCGTCGACGCCAGTTCGTCGAAGCGCAACATGACGCGGGGCGCGAAGTTGACGAAGCCCGTGCCGCGATCCGGCTCGGCCGCGATCAGCTGGGCGATGCGGAACGTGCGGTCGCCCAGGCGCAGTGGCGCGCCCACCTGCGTCTTCAGCGCGCCCATCAGGGCCGCATCGAGCCACACGGTGCCGGGCGCGGGAATCTGCGCGGCCGGCGTGCCGATGCTGTCGGCGGCCTGGCCGGCGTCGAGCGTGACCTTGACCCTGCCGCGCAGCGGGTAGGCGGGCGTGACGGCTTTCAGCGAGGCCAGCACCGACTGGGCATTGTCACCCTCGCCCGCCTGCGCCATGCTGGGAAAAACGGCCGTCTCGGCCTGCAGCAGGCCGCGCCGGCTGGCCTCTTCGCGCCAGGCCGGACGGATCGGTGCGTCGCTGGCGATCACCATGTCCGCCCCCAGCAGCTGGTGGGCATCGCGGTTCAGGCCCGCGCGCAGCCGGTCGATGAAGAAGCCGGCCGCCGACAGCGCGGCGACCGCGACGATCAGCGCGACGAGCAGGAAACGCAGCTGGCCGGCGCGCCAGTCGCGCGCCGTCATTCTCAGGGCTTGGAGGAACATGGGCGGTTCAGACTCGTGTCAGACGACGTTGAAGGCGGCGAAGTAGGCATCCACCTCATCGAGGAACTGCTGCTTCTTCTCCGGCTCCAGGAACGAGGCCGTGAAGCTGTTGCGGGCCAGCTGGTGGGCGTGCTGCAGGCCCAGCGGCAGCGACTCGAAGGCGGCCACGAAGTTCTCGTTCAGGTAGCCGCCGAAATACGCCGGATCGTCCGAGTTGACGGTGGCGACCAGGCCGGCGTCGAGCAGTTGCAGCAGATTGTGTTCCTTCATCGTGTCGAACACGCGCAGCTTGATGTTCGACAGGGGGCACACGGTCAGGGCGATGCCTTCGGCCGCCACGCGGCGGGTCAGCGCGGCGTCTTCCAGGCAGCGCACGCCATGGTCGATGCGTTCCACCTTCAGCACGTCCAGCGCCGTTTCGATATAGGCCGGCGGACCTTCCTCGCCGGCGTGGGCCACCAGGTGCAGGCCCAGCTCGCGGCAGCGGGCAAACACGCGGGCGAATTTTTCCGGCGGGTGCCCCACTTCCGAGGAATCCAGGCCGACGCCGATGATCAGGTCACGGTACGGCAGCGCCGCGTCCAGGGTGGCCAGCGCATCTTCTTCCGACAGGTGGCGCAGGAAGCACATGATCAGGGTGGCGCTGACGGGGCCTTCCTGGCACGCGCGGTGGATGCCGTGGATGACGTCGCCGATGGGCACGCCGCGCGCCGTGTGCGTCTGCGGGTCGAAGAAGATCTCCGTGTGGCGCACGTGGTCTGCCTTGGCCTTGGCCAGGTAGGCGGCCGTCATGTCGTAGAAATCCTGTTCCTTCAGCAGCACGCTGGCGCCCGCATAATAAATATCGAGGAACGATTGCAGGTCGTGGAAGTCGTAAGCGGCACGCAGGGCTTCCACGTTGGGGTAGTCGAGGGCCACGCCATTGCGTTCGGCCAGCGCGAAAATCAGTTCCGGTTCGAGCGAACCTTCGATATGGATATGCAGTTCGGCCTTCGGCATGTTCTGCACGATATGAAGTAACTGGGTGTTCATTGTTTTTCCTTTATGGAGCAAGATGGCAACGCTTCGGGAGCATTTACCCGCATCTTATCGCAAGCAGCGGCCCGGCATCCGCCGGCTCTCAGCCGCACGGTTTGTGCGGTGTTCAGCACGGCTTTGGCAACCATGCTACTGTGGCGTAAAGCATGAAGCAATTGGCAACACGATGGTCGATGGCATTCGGCGGCAGCAAACGTGCGGATGTTTTGTCTTCAGGATCAAGCGCTTGGAAGGGGTTCTGGCGATGCTGGATAATGTTTTGACTTCCTGCACCATTAGAGCAATAATAAATTTCACAAGCGTAAGATGCGTTTATACGTACACACACGCACGCCGGGCTTCATCCCACAGCCTGGCCAATAACAACACCCAGCCCGGTACGCGCACCGTACCCATCCCGGAAGCTGGCGACAAGAATAACTCAGGCAGTTTTGTACCCCAGGATCAGGCCAGCAGCCACACGCGACGACTGCCGACCACAGTAGGGCTCTTCGAAGAACCGTCGCGCGCGACATCAGGGCCGGCCGAACGGCGCAGGCGCATGGCTTACCGGTCATGCCGCGGGCACGCGAACCGGACTTGCCGCAGCGGGTTTTTCGAGGGTCCGTGACGAGTAGGTTTACATCAGAGGACATGCATATGACCATCTTTGACAACTACGCAGCACGGTACGAGCGCACCCGGGAAGAAGAGATGTCTCTTTCCGAATATCTTCAGCTTTGCAAGAAGGATCACCTGACGTACGCGTCGGCGGCCGAACGGATGCTGGCCGCCATCGGTGAGCCGACCCTGGTCGATACGCGCAACGACACCAGGCTGTCCCGCATCTTCGCCAACAAGGTCATCAAGATCTATCCCGCCTTCCGCGAGTTCTACGGCATGGAGGAAGTGATCGAGCAGGTGGTCTCCTACTTCCGCCACGCGGCGCAAGGCCTGGAGGAGCGCAAGCAGATCCTTTACCTGCTGGGACCCGTGGGCGGCGGCAAGTCGTCGATCGCGGAAAAACTCAAGTCGCTGATGGAGCTGGTGCCGTTCTACTGCATCAAGGGTTCGCCCGTCAACGAGTCGCCGCTGGGCCTGTTCAACGAACAGGAAGACGGCGTCATCCTGGAAGAGGACTACGGCATCCCGCGCCGCTACCTGCGCAGCATTCCCAGCCCGTGGGCCGTCAAGCGCCTGCATGAGTTCAACGGCGACATCAACCAGTTCCGCGTCGTCAAGCGCTACCCGTCGATCCTGAAGCAGGTCGCCATCAGCAAGACCGAACCGGGCGACGAGAACAACCAGGACATCTCCTCGCTGGTGGGCAAGGTCGATATCCGCAAGCTGGAAGACTATGCCCAGGACGACCCGGACGCGTACAGCTATTCCGGCGGCCTGTGCCTGGCCAACCAGGGCCTGATGGAATTCGTCGAGATGTTCAAGGCGCCCATCAAGGTGCTGCACCCGCTGCTGACGGCCACGCAGGAAGGCAACTACAAGGGCACCGAGGGCTTCGGCGCGATTCCCTTCGACGGCATCGTGCTGGCCCACTCGAACGAGTCGGAGTGGAAGAGCTTCCGCAACAACCGCAACAACGAGGCCTTCCTCGACCGGATCTATATCGTCAAGGTACCGTACTGCCTGCGCGTGTCCGACGAGATCAAGATCTACGACAAGCTGCTGCGCAATTCCTCGCTGGCCGAAGCGCCGTGCGCGCCCGGCACCCTGCGCATGATGTCGCAGTTCGCCATCCTGTCGCGCCTGAAGGAGCCGGAGAACTCGTCGATCTTCTCGAAGATGCTGGTCTACGATGGCGAGAACCTGAAGGACACCGACCCGAAGGCCAAGTCGATCCACGAGTATGTCGACTACGCCGGCGTGGACGAAGGCATGAACGGCCTGTCGACCCGCTTCGCGTTCAAGATCCTGTCGAAGGTGTTCAACTTCGATTCGACCGAAGTGGCCGCCAATCCCGTGCACCTGCTGTACGTGCTGGAGCAGCAGGTCGAACGCGAGCAGTTCCCGCCGGAGACGGAACAGAAGTACTTCTCGTATATCAAGGAGCACCTGGCGCAGCGCTATGTCGACTTCATCGGCAAGGAGATCCAGACGGCCTACCTGGAAAGCTATTCCGAGTATGGCCAGAACATCTTCGACCGCTACGTCACGTTCGCCGACTTCTGGATCCAGGACCAGGAATACCGCGATCCGGATACGGGCGAGAGCTTCGACCGCGAGTCGCTGAACAGCGAGCTGGAGAAGATCGAGAAGCCGGCCGGCATCAGCAATCCGAAGGATTTCCGCAACGAGATCGTCAACTTCGGCCTGCGTGCCCGCGCCAACAACGGCGGCAAGAATCCGGCCTGGACCAGCTACGAGAAATTCCGCACCGTGATCGAGAAGAAGATGTTCTCGAATACGGAAGAACTGTTGCCGGTGATCTCGTTTAACGCCAAGGCCAGCGCCGAGGACGCCAACAAGCATGCGGACTTTGTCGCCCGCATGGTGGAAAAAGGCTACACGGCCAAGCAGGTCCGCCTGCTGTGCGAGTGGTATCTGCGCGTGCGGAAGTCGTCGTAACGCCGGCGGTGCGATAATAAGCCAAAGCCAGTGCGGCCCCGGTCGCGCTGGCGCTTCGCCGGACTCAATGCAGTTGCAGGAGGTTCCTTTTGACTTACCTCATCGACCGTCGTTTGCAAGGCAAGAACAAATCCGCGGTCAACCGCGAGCGCTTCTTGCGGCGCTACAAGAGCCAGATCAAGGACGCCGTCGGGCGCGCCATCAAGGGTCGTTCGATTACCGATATCGAAAATGGCGAAAAAGTATCCATACCCGTCAAGGATGTGAACGAGCCCAGCTTCGGGCACGCCCACGGCGGCGTGTGGGAAGTGGTCAACCCGGGCAACCAGGAATACCAGAAAGGCGACCAGATCGCCCGCCCCAAGGGCGGCGGCGGCGCCGGGCGCGGCAAGGCCGGCAACAGCGACCAGACCACCGAGGATGACTTCATCTTCGAACTGTCGCGCGAAGAGTTCATGAACTACTTCTTCGAGGACCTGGAGCTGCCCAACCTCGTCAAGACCCAACTGACCGCCACCACCGATTTCAAGACCCAGCGTGCCGGCTATACGGTGTCCGGCACGCCGTCGAATATCCACGTGCTGCGTTCGCTACGCGGCGCACTGGGCCGGCGCATCGCCGTCGGCGGGCCGTCGCGCCGCCAGCTGGCCGAGGCCGAGCTGGAACTGGAAACGCTGCTGCTGGATGGTGCCCCGCTCGATGCACCCCGTGTCGTCGAGCTGAAGAAGCTGATCCACCACCTGCATACGCGCCTGCTGGCGATTCCCTTCATCGACCCGTTCGACCTGCGCTACAGCAACCGCATCAAGGTGCCGAAACCGATGACGCAGGCCGTCATGTTCTGCATCATGGACGTGTCCGGTTCGATGGACGAGCAGCGCAAGGACACGGCCAAGCGCTTCTTCATCCTGCTGTACCTGTTCCTGAAACGGGTGTACGACAAGATCGACGTCGTCTTCATCCGCCACCACACGGCGGCGGCCGAAGTGGACGAGCATGAATTCTTCCACTCGCGCGAATCGGGCGGTACCGTCGTGTCGTCGGCACTGAACCTGCTGAACAAGATCATCGACGAGCGCTACGGCGCCGGCCAGTGGAACAGCTACGTGGCCCAGGCCTCGGACGGCGACAACTGGGACAACGACTCCGTGCTGTGCCGCCAGCTGCTGACCAATACCATCATGCCGAAGGTGCAGTACTACACCTATGTCGAGATTACGGATGGGCCGCCGCAGAACCTGTGGGAGCAATACGCCCAGGTGCCTGACCACCACCGCCACTTCGCCATGCAGAAAATTGTCACGCCGGCCGATATCTATCCGGTATTCCGCGAACTGTTCAAGAAGCAGCCAAAATGAACCAGATGACGAAGCGACCACCCCACCCGCGCGCGCTGCCGGAGCAGTCGGAATGGACGTTCGAGCTGATCGAACAGGCGCATGAGGAAATCCGCCGTGTCGCCCAGGGCTTCGGGCTCGACACGTATCCGAACCAGCTGGAAATCATCACGGCCGAGCAGATGATGGACGCCTACACGTCCGTCGGCATGCCCGTGTCGTACAACCACTGGTCCTTCGGCAAGCACTTCCTCGCCACCGAGAAGGGCTACCGCCGCGGCCAGATGGGCCTGGCGTACGAGATCGTCATCAACTCGAACCCGTGCATCGCCTACCTGATGGAAGAGAACAGCCTGACGATGCAGGCGCTCGTCATCGCCCACGCCGCGTACGGCCACAACTCCTTCTTCAAGGGCAATTACCTGTTCCGCACGTGGACGGACGCGGAAGCCATCGTCGACTACATGGTGTTCGCGAAGAACTATATCGCCGAGTGCGAGCAGCGCCATGGCATCGACGCGGTGGAACTGCTGCTCGATTCCTGCCACGCCATCCAGAACTATGGCGTCGACCGCTACAAGCGGCCGGCCAAGCTGTCCTTGGCGCAGGAGCAGCAGCGCCAGAAGGAAAGGGAAACGTATCTGCAGTCGCAGGTCAACGAGCTGTGGCGCACCTTGCCCCGGCGCGACGAGGAAGAAGCCGTCACGCAGGCGCCCGTGCGCTTCCCGCCCGAACCCGAGGAAAACCTGCTGTACTTTATCGAGAAGTACGCGCCCCTGCTGGAGCCCTGGCAGCGCGAACTGGTGCGTATCGTGCGCAAGATCTCGCAGTACTTCTACCCGCAGCGGCAGACCCAGGTGATGAACGAAGGCTGGGCCACGTTCTGGCACTACACGATCCTGAACCAGCTGTACGACGAAGGGGTCATCGGCGACGGCTTCATGATGGAGTTCCTGAAGAGCCATACGAACGTCGTCTACCAGCCGCCCGTCCACAGTCCCTACTACAACGGCATCAATCCGTACGCGCTGGGCTTCGCGATGATGACGGACATCCGCCGCATCTGCGAGAACCCGACAGCCGAGGATCGCGAATGGTTCCCCGACATCGCCGGCAGCGACTGGCGCAAGACGCTCGACTTCGCGATGCGCAATTTCAAGGACGAAAGCTTCATCGCCCAATACCTGTCGCCCCGCCTGATCCGCGAGTTCCACTTCTTTGCCGTGCTGGACGACGACAAGAACGAGAAGCTGAACGTGTCGGCCATCCATGACGAGATGGGCTACCGCTACGTGCGCCAGCAGCTGGCCGACCAGTACAACCTGGGCAACCGCGAGCCGAATATCCAGGTCTGGTCCGTCAACACCCGCGACGACCGCGCCCTCACCTTGCGCCACACGCAGTACAACCGCCGTCCGCTGAACCAGCAGGCCCACGAAGTGCTGAAGCACGTGGCGCGGCTGTGGGGCTTCGATGTGCACCTGGATACCGTGTCCACCGAAGGCAAGCTGATCAGCACTCTCGAGTGCAAGCGGGAGAAGCGGGGTCGCTTGATCTGACCATCTGGCCTTGCAAGAAAAGGGCGCCCGGGTCCACCCCGGGCGCCCTTTGCCTTTTTGCCGCTCCCATCCGGCCAATGCGCCATCGACGCACTATGACGGCGCGAAACCGGGTCAGTTATAAGGCAGATGCCTTCCGGTAACGACAATTTCTCCTAAAACGATCACCGGCCTGACCAGAACAGTGCCGTTCTTCACGGGCGGTCAGGCCAACACCCCCTCCAAAAGATGTAGTGAACTTTCAAACTTGATGAAAAAATACGATCGGAGCGCCCGTGCGCATGGATTTTGCATATACTTCATCGGCAGTTCGACTCATTCAGGCGATTACTTCGGAGAAATAGAGTTGGCCGAATTTTATGCCATTTGAACACCCATTTTAACGCAGAATATTCTGTTTTTCAGCTCGTCAGAAAACTATCGATATGCGCAAAATGGTGTCTTCATAGACGTTTTACGGGGCACAATCGGGTGCGCCAGAATGGTGCGCGGAAGCTTTCGGAACGTGCACTAAAGGCATGAAATTTAACCGGATTTTGGAGATCAAAATTCTATGTAAAATGAAGAATTCGTATGTATAATTCGCCGACGTCCCGGGTGCGGCTGTAGCTTTGTGTCGCCATTTTGGGGGTTCAAGTAGAGTAGGTATTGGAGAAAGCAGGCATGAATTTTAGTGATAACGGGAAGGGCGGCAAGAAAAACTACACCGGCATCGTCGTGGTTGTGGCCTTGCACGTGGTGGCTGCTTACGGGATCGTGTCGGGCTTGGGCAAACGCATGATCACGAAGATGGTCGAACCGGTTGAGACCAAGATCATCGAGGAGGTTGCACCCCCTCCACCAAAGGAGTTGCCACCGCCACCTCCACCGCCAGAAATGAAGGCTCCACCGCCGCCATTCATTCCTCCGGTCGAAGTGAACGTACAGCAACCGCCACCACAGCAGAACGTGATCGCCAACGCGACCAACGTGAAGCCGGCAACGAATCAGTTGACCCCGCCAGCACCGCCGGCTCCGCCAGCGCCGCCAGCACCGCCGGCACAGGCAGTCCGCACCGCCGCAGTGGTCGACTTCAACACTTGCCAGAAACCGGAATGGCCAAAGTCTTCTCTGCGTAACGAAGAGACGGGTACGGTAACTCTGCAGTTCCTGATTGGCGTCGACGGCCGCGTCGCCGACTCCAAGATTCTGAAGTCCAGTGGCTTCCGTGACCTGGACAAGGCCGCGGTAGCTGGTATCAGCCGTTGCAAATTCAAGCCCGCCACGGTCGATGGCAAGCCGCAAGAAGGCTGGCAGAGTATGCAATACGTCTGGACGCTGGAATAAACCAACCGAGACACAGTCTCAATTAGCAATTTCGTTGGCGTTACGTTCAGCGAACTGATCTTTTATCAATTTGGAGGAAGCATGTTTAAGAATACCCGTTTGTCCGCTGTACTGGCCGCTGTGCTGTTCTCGGTGACCGCAGCAACCGCCCTGGTGAGCGCACCGGCCCTGGCCGACGCGCCAGCCCCGGCAGCCGCTGACGCACCTGCAGCCGCGCCGGCAGCGGATGCGGCCGCAGCACCAGCAGCAGACGCAGCAGCAGCACCAGCAGCCGACGCGGCTGCCGCTCCAGCCGCCGCCGGTGGCCACGGTGCCGGCCAGGAAGAAGTCGAGAACCCATTCGGCATCAAGGCCGCCTGGGAATCGGGCTGGGTTCCAAAAGGCACGATCATCATCATGTCGATCATGTCGATCGGCTCCTGGTACATCATCATCACCAAGCTGCTGGACCAGATGAAGATCATGCGTCAAGCAAAAGACGTCCATGCCAAGTTCTGGAAAGCTTCGTCGGTTGCCGCTGGCACCTCGACCCTGGCTGAAGGCTCGCCATTCCGCTTCATCGCCGAAACGGGCATCAAGGCTTCCGGTCACCACGACGGCGCCCTGCTGGAACAGATCGACCTGTCGACCTGGGTGACGATGTCGATCCAGCGCGCTGTCGATAAAGTCCAGTCGCGTCTGCAAGATGGCCTGTCGTTCCTGGCAACCGTCGGTTCGACCGCACCGTTCATCGGTCTGTTCGGTACCGTCTGGGGTATTTACGGTGCACTGACCAACATCGGCATGACCGGTAACGCGTCGATCGACAAGGTTGCAGGTCCAGTCGGTGAAGCACTGATCATGACGGCCTTCGGTCTGGCAGTCGCGGTTCCAGCCGTTCTGGGTTACAACTGGCTGGTGCGTCGTAACAAGAGCGCAATGGAAGAAGTGCGTTCGTTCTCGGCCGACGTGCACTCGGTGCTGATCTCCGGCGCCATGTCCACCGCTGATTCCGCTGCTCGCGCAGCCAAAAAAGTAGGCTAATACCATGTCGATGTCCGTAGGCTCCGATAACGGAGGCGAAGACCAGGTAATGTCAGAGATCAACACGACGCCCCTCGTGGACATCATGTTGGTTCTGCTGATCATCTTCCTGATCACCAGCCCGGTCGTGCTCAAACTGCAGAAGATCACCCTGCCGGAAGAGACGAACCAAGTGATCCAGACGAAGCCGGAAAATGTCAACATCGTTGTGAACAAGGATGGCGACATCTACTGGAATCAGAAGAAAATGCGGGACACCAATGAGTTGTTCGATTTTCTGAAGGTCGAGGCAGTGAAAGTACCGCAACCGGAAGTACACGTACGTGGCGACAAGGAAGCCAAGTACGAGTCCATTGGCCGCGTGATCTTCACGACTCAGCGTGCCGGCATCCAGAAGGTCGGTTTCATTACCGAACCGCCTGACAAGATGTAAGGCCCCTGCCCGGCCGGCCTGCTGGCCGGGCAGTCTTTCATAAGGAACACACCCATGAGTATGAATGTCGGTTCGGGCAGTGCCGCTCCCAATGCGGATCCGGAACCAATGATGGAAATGAACATGACACCGCTCATTGACGTGATGCTGGTGCTGATCATTATGTTGATTATTACGATCCCGAAGGCGAACCACTCGGTGAACCTGAACATGCCGGTGGGTACCCCACCGCCACCGACGAAAGAACCGGTGGTTGTTCAGATCGACGTGGACTTCGATGGAACGGTGCTGTGGGATGGCGCGGTGGTTCCTGACCGTGCCCAGCTGGAACAGAAGCTGATGAACGTGGCTGCACAGGCTGACCAGCCGGAAGTGCACCTGCGTCCCAACAAGCTGGTCAACTACGAGTCCGTCGCAGGCGTGATGGCTGCTGCCCAGCGTCTGGGCGTCACCAAGATCGGCCTGGTCGGCAACGAGCAGTTCCAGTAATGGGATCAGGGAAGTCGGCTGCAGGCAGCTTCCTGCCGCTGTAAGGGGCGCTGTAGAAAATACAGCGCCGCTCGCAACCCGGCAAGATTGCCGCTTCTGCAAAGCTGATTTCCTGGAGTGCATCTCTTTATTTTCCCCGATAGGCAGGTTATCCTGCCTATTCGTTTTTTTGATGAAAGAAATCTCGCCTATGTCCAAGTTCCGTCTCGCTCATCTCGGCCTTGCTATGGCCGCCCTCGGTTTCACCGCCGCAGCACCCCTGGTGGGCCTGGTCCCGGCTGCCTATGCCGCCGACACCGTGCGCGCCGAAGTGGGCAAACCGCTGCAGGAAGCGCAGCGCCTGACCGGCTCCGGCAAGCACCGCGAAGCGCTGGCCAAGCTGAAGGAAGCCGATGCCATCGGCGGTAAGAGCGAATTCGAGAAGTACCAGATCGAACGCGTGCGCGCGTCGGCCGCCGCGGCCGGTGGCGACAACGATACCGCCGCGCGCGCCTTCGAAGCCGTCATCAACTCCGGCCGCCTGTCGGCATCGGAAAAACCGAAGTTTACGGAAGCCCTGGCCGGCATGTACTACCGCGCCAAGGACTACCCGAAGGCCATCACGTGGATCCAGCGCGCGCTGCAGGACAATCCGAACAACGCCACGATGAAGCAGCTGCTGACGCAGACCTACTTCATCAGCGGCCGTTACGCCGAAGCGGCCAAGGAACTGCAGTCGTCCGGTCGCCAGAGCGAGGAAAACCTGCAGATGCTGGCCAATATCCAGCTGAAGCAGAACGACAAGGCCGGCTACGTGCAGACCCTGGAAAAGCTGGCGGGCCAGTACCCGAAAGCCAGCTACTGGGCTGACCTGCTGAACCGCGTGCAGGGCAAGCCTGGCTTCTCGTCGACCCTGAACCTGGACGTGATGCGCCTGAAGCTGGCCCTGGGCCAACTGTCCAAGCCATCCGAGTTCATGGAAATGGCCCAGCTGGCACTGCAGGCGGCCAACGCGCCGGAAGCCATCAAGATCATCGACCAGGGCTACAAGAAGGGCGCCCTGGGCACCGGCACCGACGCGGCACGCCACCAGCGCCTGAAGGACCTGGCCAACAAGACCCTGGCCGAGAACACGGCCAACCAGGCCACCCAGGAAGCCAACCTGATCAAGGAAAAGGATTCCGACGGCCTGTTCAACATGGGTTACGCCCAGGTTGCCGCCGGCAAGGCCGACAAGGGCATCGCCCTGATGGAGCAAGCCATGAAGCTGGGCACGGCCCGTCGTCCGGAAGAGCAGAAGCTGCATTACGGTATCGCCCTGTTCAATGCCGGCAAGAAGCAGCAAGCACTGACGGCCCTGAAAGCCGTCAAGGGCACGGCCGGCGAAGCGGAACTGGCCCGTTACTGGACGCTGTACATCAACAATCCGATGTCGGCCTGATAGTATCCTGCCGGTCCGCGCGACCGGCCAGCTGCAAAGCGCCGCCTGCCCCTGCAGGCGGCGCTTTTTTGTTATCAAGGCCTGTTTTCCCTGCATTTCGGGTCGCAGGGCGCCCGCTTGCTGGTGCAGCGCGGCATTTCCACATGTGAATTGCGCCAACAATCCGTATAATCGCCAGTTCAGGCAACACAATTCGAGCTCGACACCCTCATGAAGGTATTTCGCGGATTACCCAACGCAGCGGCGCGCGCCCCTTGCGCCCTCACCATCGGCAATTTCGACGGTGTCCATCGCGGCCACCAGGCGCTGCTGGCCCGCGTGCGCGCCGCCGCGAACGGCCTGGGCCTGGAAGCGGCCGTGATGACCTTCGAGCCCCACCCGCGTGAGTTCTTTGCCCACAAGGCCGGCGACCTGTCGAAGGCGCCGCCCCGCATCGCCAACCTGCGCGACAAGCTGGGCTCGCTGGCCGCGAACGGCATCGACAGAGTCATCGTCGAGCATTTCAGCGACTCGTTTGCCGCCCTGAGTCCGCAGGACTTCACGGAACGGGTGCTGGTCGACGGCCTGCACGTGAAATGGCTGATGGTGGGCGACGACTTCTGCTACGGCGCCCGGCGCGCCGGCAATGTCGCCATGCTGGTCGAGGCGGGCCGGCGCCACGGTTTCCACGTCGAGACCTTGCCGACGGTAATGAACGGCGATATCCGCATCTCCTCGTCGGCCGTGCGCACGGCCCTGTCACATGGCGACTTCGCCCGCGCCGAGCAATTGCTGGGCCACCCTTATTCCATTTCCGGCCACGTCATCCACGGTGCCAAGCTGGGCCGAACGATCGGCTACCCCACCCTGAACCTGCGCGTGCCGCACCGCCCTGCCCTGTCCGGCATTTTCATTGTCCAGGTACACGGCCTGGCCGACGGCCCGCTGCCGGCCGTGGCCAGCCTGGGCGTGCGCCCCACCGTCGAGGACAGCGGCCGCGTGCTGCTGGAAGTGCACGTGTTCGACTTCGCCGGCCACTGCTACGGCAAGCGCGTGAAGGTCGAGTTCCTGCAGAAGATCCGCGACGAAGCGAAGTTTACCGACCTGGCCACCCTGACCACCGCCATCGACGAGGACGCGCGCCACGCCCGTGCCTTCTTCGAAGAGCACAGCGGCGCCATCACGGCGACCGACCGAATTTGAGTGGCGCAAGCCCCCGGGCCACGCCCGTTCCTGCCGTCACTCGTCAAACTTGAGCATCCTAGAAAATCCGATATGTCCGAAAACAAAGTAAACAAGCCCGCCGGCAAGGCCGAGGGCAAACCCGTCAGCAAGTACCCCGTCAATATGACGGAAACGCCGTTCCCCATGCGGGGCGACCTGGCCAAGCGCGAGCCGAACTGGGTCAAGCAGTGGCAGGACAAGAAAATCTACCAGCGCATCCGCAAGGCGGCCGCCGGCCGGCCGAAATTCGTGCTGCACGACGGCCCCCCGTATGCCAACGGCGATATCCACCTGGGCCACGCCGTCAACAAGATCCTGAAGGACATCGTCGTCAAGTCGCGCACCTTGGCCGGCTTCGACGCGCCCTATGTACCGGGCTGGGACTGCCACGGCATGCCCATCGAAATCCAGATCGAAAAACTGTACGGCAAGAATCTGCCGACGGCCGACGTGCTGACCAAGGCGCGCGCCTATGCACTGGAGCAGATCGACAAGCAGCGTTCCGGCTTCATCCGCCTGGGCGTGCTGGGCGAGTGGGACAACCCGTATATGACGATGGCCTACGGCAATGAAGCCGACGAGCTGCGCGCCCTGGGCAAGCTGCTGGAAAAAGGCTATGTGTACCGCGGCCTGAAGCCCGTCAACTGGTGCTTCGACTGCGGCTCGGCCCTGGCCGAAGCGGAAGTGGAATACCAGGACAAGCGCGATCCGGCCATCGACGTGGGCTTCCCGTTCGCCGAACATGACAAGCTGGCCGCCGCCTTCGGCCTGGAAAAGCTGCCGGGCGAGCGTGGCTTCATCGTCATCTGGACGACGACGCCGTGGACCATCCCGTCCAACCAGGCCCTGAACGTGCACCCGGAAGTGACGTACGCGCTGGTGCAGACCAACCGCGGCGGCGACATGCTGATCCTGGCCGCCGACCTGGTGGAATCGTGCCTGCAGCGCTACAAGCTCGAAGGCACCGTGGTGGCCACGACGACGGGCGCGCAGCTGGAAAACGTGCGCTTCAAGCACCCGCTGCACGCCAGCGACGCGTTCTTCGACCGCTATTCGCCCGTCTACCTGGCCGACTACGTCACCACCGACAGCGGCACCGGCATCGTCCACTCGGCCCCGGCCTACGGCCTGGACGACTTCATTTCCTGCCGCAAGCACGGCATGAAGGACGACGAGATGCTGACCCCGGTGATGGGCGACGGCAAATTCGTGCCGTCGCTGCCCCTGTTCGGCGGTCTGACCATCTGGGAAGCTTCCAAGCCCATCTGCGAAGCCCTGCGCGGCGCCGACGCCCTGTTCGAGCTGAAGATGTTCGACCACAGCTATATGCACTGCTGGCGCCACAAGACGCCGATCGTCTACCGCGCCACGTCGCAGTGGTTCGCCGGCATGGACCTGCAGCCCATCGACGGCGGCCCGACCCTGCGCGAAACGGCGCTGGAAGGCATTGCCGCCACCAAGTTCTTCCCGGACTGGGGCCAGGCGCGCCTGCACGGCATGATCGCCAACCGGCCGGACTGGACCCTGTCGCGCCAGCGCCAGTGGGGCGTGCCGATGGCCTTCTTCATCCACAAGGAAACGGGTGAACTGCACCCGCGCACGCCGGAACTGCTGGAAGCGGTGGCCCAGCGCATCGAAGCGGGCGGCATCGACGCCTGGCTGGCGCTGGACCCGGCCGAGCTGCTGGGCGACGACGCCGCCATGTACGTGAAGAACAAGGATACCTTGGACGTGTGGTTCGATTCCGGCACGACGCACCAGACCGTGCTGCGCGGCTCCCATGAAGACCAGTCCGCCTTCCCGGCCGATCTGTACCTGGAAGGGTCGGACCAGCACCGCGGCTGGTTCCACTCGTCGCTCCTGACGTCGTCGATGCTGAACGGCCGTCCGCCCTACAAGGCGCTGTTGACGCACGGCTTCACGGTCGACGGCGAAGGCAAGAAGATGTCCAAGTCGCTGGGCAACACCCTGGCACCGGACAAGATCTCGAACAGCCTGGGCGCCGACATCCTGCGCCTGTGGATCGCGTCGACGGACTACACGGGCGAGCTGTCGATCTCGGAAGAAATCCTGAAGCGCGTGACGGAATCCTACCGCCGCCTGCGCAATACCCTGCGCTTCCTGCTGGCCAACACGTCGGACTTCGATCCGAAGGTCAACGCCATCGCCATCGACGAGCTGCTGGAAACGGACCGCTACGCCATCGCCAACCTGGCCGTGCTGCAGAAGTCCGTGGAAGAGCATTACGAGAACTACGAGTTCCACCCGATCGTGTCGAAGCTGCAGAACTACTGCTCGGAAGACCTGGGCGGCTTCTACCTGGACATCCTGAAGGACCGCCTGTACACGACGGCTGTGGACTCGAAGGCACGCCGCTCGGCGCAGACGGCCCTGTGGCACATCACGCAAAGCCTGCTGCGCATGCTGGCGCCCGTGCTGTCGTTCACGGCCGAGGAAGCCTGGGCCCAGTTCGCCGGCGCGGAAAGCTACGCCGCCTCGGACGAGACGATCTACACGCAGACGTGGTGGCAACTGCCGGCCGTGGCCGACAGCGACGCCCTGCTGGCGAAATACGCCGTCATCCTGGCCGTGCGCGCCGACGTCACGAAGCGCCTGGAAGACCTGCGCGCCTCCGGTGCGATCGGCTCGTCGCTGCAGGCCGAACTGGAAATCCGCGCCGCCGGCGACAAGTTCAGCCTGCTGGCCAGCCTGGAAGACGACCTGAAATTCGTCTTCATCACGTCGCTGGCGAAAGCCGTCGAAGTGGCGGCCGGCGAGGAAGAAGGCGTCAACGTGGCCGCATCGAATGACGCCAAGTGCGAGCGCTGCTGGCACTACCGCGCCGACGTGGGCAGCCACGCGGACCACCCGACCCTGTGTGGCCGCTGCCACAGCAACCTGTTCGGCACCGGCGAAACCCGCAAGTACGCCTAAGCAGAACCCAGTGAAACATTGCTCGAAAAATGGGGACAGACCCCATTTTTCGAGCAACTTATTGACGACGTCCCATGGCCAAGAACAAGAAAACTTTTTCCAGCAAACCTTCCGGCAGCATGGCCCCGTGGCTCGGCATTGCCGCCGTCATCATCCTGCTCGACCAGTTGACGAAGATCACCGTCTCCCGGCTGTTCACCTATGGCGAAGAGCTGGTGGTGACGAGCTTCTTCAACCTCGTGCTGGCCTATAACAAGGGGGCCGCCTTCAGCTTCCTGTCCAACGAATCGGGCTGGCAGCGTTACTTCTTCACCGCCATCGGCATCGGCGCGGCGCTGTATATCGTCTACCTGCTGCGCAAGCATGCGGGCCAGCGCATGTTCTGCTGGGCCCTGGCCCTGATCCTGGGCGGGGCGGTCGGCAACGTGATCGACCGCATGGCCTACGGCCACGTGATCGACTTCCTCGACTTCCACTGGCGCGGCGTGGGCCACTTCCCGGCCTTTAATATCGCCGACAGTGCCATCTGCATCGGCGCCGCCCTGTTCATCCTGGACGAGCTGCGCCGCGTGAACAAATAACAGGCGGGAACAGAATATGGAACTGACCGGCAAGAAAATCGTCCTCGGCCTGTCCGGCGGCGTGGCCTGCTACAAGGCGGCCGAACTGTGCCGTGCCCTGACGAAACAGGGCGCGACCGTGCAGGTGGTGATGACGGATGCCGCCACCCACTTCATCACGGCCGTGACGATGCAGGCCCTGTCCGGCCAGCCCGTGTTCTCCAGCCAGTGGGACCCGCGCGTGAACAACAATATGGCGCATATCGACGTCACCCGCCATGCCGACGCCATCGTCATCGCACCCTGCTCGGCCGACTTCATCTACAAACTGGCCCACGGCGTCTGCGACGACCTGCTGTCGACCATGTGCCTGGCCCGGCCCCGCCACGTGCCGCTGCTGGTGGCGCCGGCGATGAATGTGGAGATGTGGACCAATCCGGCCACGCAGCGCAATGTGCAGCAGTTGCGCGAGGACGGCATCGCCATCGTCGGCCCCGCGGCCGGCGAGCAGGCCTGCGGCGAGACGGGCATGGGCCGCATGCTGGAACCGGCGCAGTTGCTGGCCGAAATCATCGCCGCCTTCCAGCCGAAAGTGATGGCGGGCAAGCGCATCCTGATCACGGCCGGGCCCACCTTCGAGGCCATCGACCCCGTGCGGGGCATCACGAACCTGTCCTCGGGCAAGATGGGCTATGCCGTGGCCCGGGCCGCGCGCGAAGCGGGCGCCGACGTCACCCTCGTGTCCGGCCCCACGGCCCTGGACACGCCGTTCGGCGTTACCCGCGTCAATGTGCAGAGCGCCCGGCAGATGATGGATGCCGTCAACGCCGCCATCGACGGCCAGCACATCTTCATCGCCGTCGCCGCCGTGGCGGACTGGCGCGTGGCCAACCCCAGCACGCAGAAGGTCAAGAAGGGTGACAGCGGCGCACCGGTGCTGCAGTTCGAGGAAAACCCGGACATCCTGGCCAGCATCGCCAGCCGCACCACCTTGGCGGGCCATCCCTACTGCGTCGGCTTTGCCGCCGAGTCGGAGAACCTGGTGGAATTCGGCGCCGCCAAGCGCGAGCGCAAGGGCATTCCCCTGCTGGTTGGCAATATCGGCCACCACACCTTCGGCCAGGACGACAACACCATCATCCTGTTCGACGAGCACGGCCACACCATTCTGCCCCGTGCCGACAAGCTGACCCTGGCGCGCCAGCTGATTTCCGAAATTTCAAAACGCACCAACAAGCATTCGCTGTTCCAATAAATGAAAACCATCGACGTCAAGATCCTCGACCCACGCATGCAGGACCAGATGCCGGCCTACGCCACCCCCGGCAGCGCCGGTCTCGACCTGCGCGCCTGCATCGACGCCCCCATCACCATCGAGCCGGGCCAGACCGTGCTGATCCCCACGGGCCTGGCCATCCACCTGGCCGATCCCGGCTATGCGGCAATGATCCTGCCCCGCAGCGGCATGGGCCACAAGAACGGCATTGTGTTGGGGAATCTGGTAGGCTTGATTGATTCTGACTATCAAGGTCAGCTCATGGTGTCCACATGGAATCGCGGCCAGGCCAGTTTCACGCTGCAGCCGATGGAGCGGCTCGCCCAACTGATCATCGTGCCGGTGCTGCAGGTGGGCTTCAATGTGGTGGAAGAATTCGGTACCAGCCAGCGCGGAGACGGCGGTTTCGGCAGTACCGGAAAACATTAAGAATAATAGGATTCGTTTATGGCAGGAAGCTTCATGCAACGCACTACTTCATCCACGCGGCCGGCACTGGCTGCATTGACGGTAGCCTTGCTGCTTTCAGCCTGTGCCACCACGCCGCCGCCGGTGTTGCCGCCCGTGACGGAAGCGGGCCCCCCGGCACCGCAGGCGCCCCTGGTGACGCCGCGCATGGTGGCGGCCCGCGAAGCGCTGCGCACGATGGTGGACTTGCAGGACAGGCTGTACCGCGTTGCCGCGCCCCTGCTGATCAATAATGCCGAACTGTGCCGCACCCAGGCCCGCAGCCTGCTGGGCTTTACGGCCAAGAACAAATGGTCCTACCCGGGCGAATACGCCGACGCCGCAGAAGCGGTGCTGGGCTATGGCGACACCTTGCAGGTTTCCGGCGTGCTGGCCGGCAGCGGCGCCGCCCGCGCCGGCCTGCGCAAGGGCGATGCGCTGGTGGCGGCCGACGGCAAGCCCCTGCCGACGGGGCGCGGCGCGGAAACCCAGGCTGCGGCCGTGTTCGGCCCCCTCGTGTCGAAACGGGCGCAACTGTCGATGACGGTGGAACGAGTCGGCAGCACGCAGGTACTGAAGGTGCCAGTCACCCGCGCCTGTGCCATCCGCGTCGACCTGGGCAATGCCGACAACATCAATTCCTATGCCGACGGCAGCCGCGTGGCCATTACCCGCGGCATGATCAACTTCGCCCAGAGCGACGAAGCGATCGCCTACGTGCTGGCGAAGGACATCGCCCATAATGTGCTGGGCCATGCCACGACCCTGCGCAACAGTGCCACCATCGGCAGCATGATCGACAACCTGACGTCCGTGCGGCCCGACCTGTCGCTGCTGATCGGCACCTCCGGCATCCGCCCCGTGCCGGGCGACATGGAAGCGGCGGCCGACACCCTGGCCCTGTACATGCTGGCCCGGGCCGGTTACCCGATCGAGCGCTACAAGGGCTTCTGGCAGCGGGTGGCGGCCCAGTATCCGTCGTCCGTGCTGAACGGTTATATGGCGATCCACCCGAACCTGCCGCAGCGCATGGTCGCCATCGACCGGGCCGTCGCCGAAATCCGGGCCAAGCAGGCCACCAAGAAGCCGCTGGTGCCCTGAGCCATGCGCGCCCTGCCCATCGTCCTGCTGTGCGCCCTGCCCCTGCTCGCTTCGGCCGCGCCGTGGACGAAAGCGGGCGGCGCCAGGGACAGCACCGTGTACCTGGACAAGGCCAGCATCAAGCGCCTCGATGCGGGCCGCAAGGCGTGGACATTGGAATCGTTCAGGAAACCGCAGTCGGCCCCGGACGGCAAGCAGTACCTCTCGGTGCGGGCGCAGCAGCTGTACGACTGCGAGCAGCGCACCGTCACGCTGGAAGCCCAGCTGTTCTATCCTGAACCGATGGGCAAGGGCGAGATCGTCGGCAGCTATAAATTCGAGGCCTTCGACGCCGAGCCCGTGGCGCCCGGCAGCCGCTACGATGGCGCCTTCAAGCAGGTGTGCGCCGGCCGAAAATAGAGCCCAGGCGGGCCGAAAATAGTCCCTGCTGCAGCTCTGCCATGGCGGCCGACGTTGTCGGCCGCACCATAGTATAGTTTGGCCATGGACAGCATCGACCTCGAAGTACTCAAGACCAGCGCCGCCTGGATCGCCGCCGGACACCGCTGCGAACTCGTCACCGTCATCAAGACCTGGGGCTCCAGCCCCCGCCCCATCGGCGCCACGCTGGCCGTGTGCGATGACGGCCGCGTCGTCGGTTCCGTCTCGGGCGGCTGCATCGAGGACGACCTGATCGAGCGCGTGCGCCGCGAAGGCATCACGCGCGAGCGGCCGGAAATCGTCAGCTACGGCATCACGGCCGACGAGGCCCACCGCTTCGGCCTGCCCTGCGGCGGCACCATCGAACTGGCCATCGAACCCCTGCACGCGCAGAGCCGCATCGCCGAACTGCTGGCCCGGCTGGAACAGCACCAGCTGGTGGAACGTCGCGTCGACCTGCGCACGGGCGCCGTCGTGCTGGGCAAGGCCCTGGCCAGCGCCGTGCTGACCTTGACGGAAGACGAACTGGTGACGCAGCACGGCCCCCGCTGGCGGCTGCTGATCATCGGCGCGGGCCAGCTGTCGCGCTTCGTGGCCCAGATTGCCAGTGCGATGGATTACCACGTCACCGTCTGCGACCCGCGCGAGGAATACCGCAGCGGTTGGACCTTGCCGGAAGTGCAGCTGGTGCACGCGATGCCGGACGACCTCGTGCAGGAAATGCGGTTGGACACGCGCAGCGCCGTCATCGCCTTGACGCACGACCCGAAGCTGGACGACCTGGCCCTGATGGAAGCGTTGAAGTCGGACGCGTTCTACGTGGGCGCCATCGGCTCGCGCGCCAACAATGCCAAGCGGCGCGAACGCCTGCTGCAGTTCGACCTGACACCGGCCCAGCTGGACCGCCTGCACGGCCCCATCGGCCTGTATATCGGCAGCAAGACGCCCTCGGAAATCGCCATTTCCATCCTGGCCGAAATGACGGCCGTCAAGAACGCAGTGCCCCGCGCATTGCAGGTCAATCACGCCGCCGCACTGGAAGCGCCGGGCACGGCCGCCTGCGCCGTGACGATGACGGCGCCTTGAAGGAAAGCAAGTTCCGGCTGGTGCCCGCTCCCAATGGATGGGACAATGTCATGGATGGGCCCGTGTCCGATGGGGTCAGACCCCGACACGGACACGTACTCAACTGTAAGCTGCAGCTGAGCTTGTGTCTTGTCCGGGTCTGACCCCTGGGTGGACACGCACACAACTGTAAGCGCAGATGAGCTTGTGTCTGTCCTGGGGTCAGACCCCGACACGGACACGTACTCAACTGTAAGCTGCAGCTGAGCTTGTGTCTTGTCCGGGTCTGACCCCAGGGTGGACACGTACTCAACGGTAAGCTGTAGCTGAGCTCACGGGTTCAGCAATAACGATAATCATGTCCACCAGTAACCTACTCCGCCTGTTCCTGCTCGCCGCCATCTGGGGCGGCTCCTTCCTGTTCATGCGCATTGCCACGCCCGTGCTGGGGCCCGGCTGGCTGATCGAATTGCGCGTCGTATTTGCCGCGCTGTTCCTGGCAGGTATCGCGCTGCTGTTGAAGAAATCGCTGCAACTGGGCCGTTACTGGAAGCACTACCTGATCCTGGGCCTGTTCAACGCGGCCATTCCCTTCGTGCTGTTCGCGTTCGCGGCGAAAACCCTGTCGGCCTCGCTGCTGTCAGTCCTGAACGCGACGGCGCCCATGTGGGCCGCGCTGATTGCTGCCGTCTGGCAGCGGCAGATGGTGACGCCACGCGTATTGCTGGGCCTGTTGCTGGGCACGGCCGGCGTCGCGTTGCTGGTTGGCATGGACCGGCTCAGCACGCAGGACGGCGCCCTGCTGGCCATTGCCGCCGCCCTGCTGGCGCCGTTCAACTACGGCATCGCCACCGTGTACGCCAAGTCGGCGCCAGCGGTCGAGCCGTTTTCGAACGCCCATGGCAGCATGTGGGCCGGCGCCGTGCTGACCTTGCCCACCTTGCTGCTGTTTCCCCAGCCGGCCATGCCTTCGCCCGGCATCCTGGGCGCGGCGGTCGCCCTGGGCGTGCTGTGCAGCGGGGTCGCCTACCTGCTGTATTACGGCCTGGTGCAGGACGTGGGGCCGACGTCGGCGCTGACGGTGACCTTCCTCAGCCCCTTGTTCGGCATCCTGTGGGGCACCGTGTTCCTGGATGAAGCGGTGGGCTGGTACACCGTGGCCGGTGCCGCCATCGTCATTGCCGGCGTCGTCCTCGTCACCGGCTACCGGCCCGCCTGGGCCATGAGGAAGGTGCCCGCATGATCGTGCCCTTCGATATCGACCTGCCCGCCGGCTACCGCGTGGACGACGTGCTGCAGTTCCACCGCCGCGATACGGAAAGCGTGGCCGAACAGGTCACGCAAGGCCTGATCCGCAAGGGCGTCATGCTGGACGGCGTGCCCGTCGTGCTGGCTGCGCCCCTGGCGGACCGGCCCGGCACGATCCGCTGCACGGCCGACGTGGACGGCGCCGTGACGCCAGCCTTAGCAGAGCGCATCGGCGATGCCCTCCTGAATATCCTGGGCCTGCGCATCGATCCCGCGCCGTTTCTCGACGCCGTGCGCAACGATGCCCTGCTGGGCGCCGTGGCGCGCGGGCGTCCGGGCCTGCGAATTGTCCAGTCCGCCACGGTGTTCGAGGCGCTGACGTGGGCCATCATCGGCCAGCAGATCAACCTGCCCTTCGCCATCGTCTTGCGACGAACCTTCATCCTGCAGGCCGGCCGCCGGCACGGCAGCGGCCTGTGGTGCTACCCGGAAGCGGCCGATGCAGCCCGGCTGGCGGCGGATGAGCTGACGGGCCGCAAGTTTTCCCGCGCCAAGGCGGAAACCCTGCTGCGCTTCGCCACCCTCGTTGCCAGCGGCGAACTGGATTTGACGCCGGGGCCGGGCAATCCCATCGAGCGTATCGCGCGCGAACTGCTGGCGGTGAAAGGCATCGGCCCATGGACCGTGAATTACGGCCTGCTGCGCGGCTACGGCTATGCGGACTGTTCGCTGCACGGCGACGTTGCCATCCGCACGGCGCTGCAGCGCCTGCTTGGAGAGGCGGCCAAGCCGGACCTGGCCCGCACGGAAGCCATATTGCAACAATATCAACCGCACCGTACGATGGCGGCGGCTCACCTGTGGGCCAGCCTCGCACCCGAAGAAGACCCGCCAGGTACTTGACCCTGACGCAACGTCAGCCTTCAGGATGCTTCCATGCCGAAGAAGGACACGACGATGCTGAAAGTAGGACAACTTGCGCGACACACGGGCCTGACGGTCCGCACCCTGCACCACTACGACAGTATCGGCCTGCTCTCGCCTTCGGCCCGTTCCGACGCCGGCTACCGGCTGTACAGCCGCGATGACGTGGCCCGCCTGCAGCAGATCCAGGCGCTGCGCCAGCTCGGCATGCCGCTGGCCGATATCGGAACCTGTCTTGCCAGTAGCGGTATTTCACCGTTGACCATTATCGACCGCCAATTGGCCGCACTCGACCGGCAAATCGACGAGGCGGCGAGAGTGCGCGCGCAACTTGTGCACATGCGGCAGCAACTGCGCGACGGCGAAACACCGGAACTGGCTTCCTGGCTGACCACACTGGAGCATATGACCATGTACGACAAATATTTTTCGAAAGACGAGCTGGCAAAACTGGCCCTGTACCAGGACGACGCCGTCAAGAACGAATGGCGGCAATTGGTGGACGAGGTGGACAGGCAAATGAAAAGCGATTCCGCGCCCGAAACGCCGGCGGCAAGGGAACTGGGCATGCGCTGGATGACGATGCTCGAACGCGATACGGGTGGCGATCCTTCCGTAATGGCGCGCCTGAATATAATGCACGAAAAAGAGCCGGGTCTGGCGCAAAGCACCGGCATCACTCCAGCTATCAAGGACTTCATCATGCGGGTAATGGGCGAGATCAAGCTCGATGCCTGGTCCCGGCACTTGACGGCGGACGAACTGGCCCAAATGCGCCGTCACCAGCAAACCCGCGGCAAGGAATGGCCGCCATTGATCGAAGCGATCAGCCGGGAAATAGCGGCCGATCCGACCGCGGCAAGTGTCGACGCGAAATTATTAGCCGGCCAGTGGATGGATTTATTCCACGATATGGTCGGCCATCATCCGGATACCTTGCCGCGATTCCGCCACGCCATCGAATCGGAGCCCCTGCTGCGGGTGGGCAGGGGCATGACGGACGAGATGCTGGCATGGTTGCGGCAGGCCCTGCACCGGGCGTAATCAATCGCTGTCATGCCAGGGTGCGGCGCGTTCGCGCCAAACCCTGGCATGAAAACACCGAATCCGGCCCGTAACCGGTCTGGCAGGGCCAAAGGCTGTCTAGAACCGCTTCGGACAGGAACTCATCTTCGGCTGCCCGAACTGGGCCGAACCGCCACCCTGCCCCATCTTGTTCTTATCGGGGTAATACAGGCAGAAGGTGCCGAAGGCCGTCTTGACCTGGTAAATCTT
The DNA here is from genome assembly GCF_009720835.1 of Pseudoduganella buxea. Lineage (GTDB taxonomy): Bacteria > Pseudomonadota > Gammaproteobacteria > Burkholderiales > Burkholderiaceae_D > Rugamonas > Rugamonas buxea. The sequence continues at coordinate 61,470 of NZ_WNKZ01000008.1, read as the reverse complement.
GGCCGGGTCGTTCGGTGCGCTCCATAATTCGATGCGGGCCGCCTCATACCATTTCGGCGGCACTGCCAATCGGGCGTTGGTAAAGGCGTCGTCGATTTTCTGGCGCAAGGATTTGCCTTCGGGTGTATGGAGCAGGTTTTCCCCGGGAACGCGATTGTCACGGTCGAGTTTTCCGGCCAGCCGGATTAATTCGGCAGGATCGATCTTTTCGGTGCCGGCCAAGCCATCGTCGGCGAATGGGTCACTTGTTTCAAGGATGGGTTCCGCCGGCGTGCTTTTCTCGGCAGCGATATGAGGTTCCGATGCCGGCGGTTTATTCTTCGCCAGGGCTTTCGGTTTGGAAAGGGGCAATGGGACAAGCGGTGCGGCAGGTTTCCGGGGCTCGGCCAAGATGCGGGGCGGCTGGATAAATACGATATCGGTACGGGGACCCATCGCAATACTGTCGCGTATGACAGGCCGCGCTGCTATCTGCCACAGCAGCAATACGTGCAGCGCCAGCACGACAAATATCCCGGCGATACGGGTGCGAGTTCCAGAACGAAAAAAAGCGTCGGCTGCCACCATGGTGCCTGTCCCGGCCGTAGAAACCGCCATTCTAAGGCTTGCCAAGGAAAAAATGTATTAAAGATAATATGCCGTTAGTCATGCCTGGCGCTGGGGGAGGAACGCGAGCGTGGAATCGGGCGGGTACGAAGCGGTGTGGAGACAAGACATGGCCTGGCAGAGCAGACTGACCGCTAAAGCTTGCCCAGGCGACGAACGTAAAAAAACCGCCATGCTTGCACATGGCGGTTTTCTCGAATTTGGTTGCGGGGACAGGATTTGAACCTGTGACCTTCGGGTTATGAGCCCGACGAGCTGCCAGACTGCTCCACCCCGCGTCTGATGAACGTATTATAGGGCACTGCGAGCAATTAGGCAATATCAATCCTCGATTCGCGCATGATAGCCCGGATTTATTTGCTGGCGGACCCTGCGCGGTCGTGCCGGGCGGTACGCGGCGGCGGCCAATCGGTGTAAAGTAAGCGTTAGACAACCAGGACCCGATCCGCCGCGCCATCTCGGCAGCAGGCAGGTCCGGCTCCCACCAATTCCGATGCCTATGAAATTTTGTTCCGAATGTGCTCATCCGGTTGAGCTGATGGTGCCCGCCGGCGACAACCGTCCCCGCTACGTGTGCACCCAGTGCGCCACCATCCATTACCAGAACCCGAAAATGGTGCTGGGCACCTTGCCCGTGTGGGAAGACGACGGCGAACTGAAGGTGCTGCTGTGCAAGCGGGCCATCGAGCCCCGCTATGGCTACTGGACCTTGCCGGCCGGTTTCATGGAAAACAATGAAACCACCGAGGCCGCCGCGCTGCGCGAAACGGTGGAGGAAGCGGGCGCCAATGTCGAGCTGGGTAAGCTGTTTGCCCTGATGAATGTGCAGCATGTGCACCAGGTGCATATGTTCTACCTGGCCACCTTGCGCGACCTCGACTTCGCCCCCGGCGAGGAAAGCCTGGACGTGCGGATGTTTACGGAAAGCGAAATCCCCTGGGAAGAGCTGGCCTTCCCCACCATCCGCGCCACCCTGGAGCTGTTCTTCGCGGACCGGGCGCGCATGCGCGAAGGCGACGCCGGCTACGGCTTCCACACCCAGGACATCACGCGCCCCATGCGCGGCCCCGAAGCGTCATGATCCCGTGGCTGGGCGCTCACACGCCGTTTCCCGATGTGTCCGAAGCCTTGACGACGGAGGCGCCCGGCCTGCTGGCAGCGGGCGGCGACCTGTCGCCGGAGCGGCTCTTGACGGCATACCGGAACGGCATCTTTCCGTGGTTTTCCGAAGGCCAGCCGATCCTGTGGTGGAGCACCGATCCCCGCATGGTGTTGAAGACGGCCGACTTCAAGGTATCCGACAGCCTGAAAAAGACCTTGAAGAAGGTGGAAAAGAGCGGCCGCACGGACGGGCGCTGGCAGGTGCGCTTCGACAGCGCCTTCGAGCAGGTGATGCGCGCCTGCGCCGCGCCCCGCCGCGACGGCCCCGGCACGTGGATTTCCGAGGACATCGTGCGCGGCTATACGGGCCTGCACGCGCTGGGTTTCGCGCACTCGTCGGAAGTATGGCTCGATGGCGAGCTGGTGGGCGGCGCCTATGGCGTGTCGATCGGCCAGATGTTCTATGGCGAATCGATGTTCGCCCGCGCCACGGACGCTTCCAAGGTGGCGCTGGCCTACCTCGTGCACTTCCTGAAACTGCACGGCGTGCAGATGGTGGACTGCCAGCAGGAGACGGGCCACCTGGCTTCGCTGGGCGCGGCGCCGATTCCCCGCGCCGACTTCCTGGCCCACCTGCGCCAGGCCATCGCCAAGCCGCGCATCCGCAACTGGATTCCCGTGCCGCCGTTCACGGCCGCCGCGTGAGGCCGGCCAGGCAGGATTGACAGGGTACGCGTGGGCGAACACATGGTTCGGGCGGAACGCGCTATGATATCTTCATCCGCCGGCAAGAGCGCCGGCCGATCTGTCCCGTCAACCGCCCTACGCTGACCACAGGTTCTGCATGACGCAGCTAAACGACCTTCCATTCGCGGCCCTCCAGTTCTACACGACGGCGCCCTACCCTTGCAGTTATCTGGATTCGCGCCAGGCCCGCTCGCAGGTCGCCACGCCGTCGCATCTGATCAACGCGGACGTGTATTCCGAACTGGTGCGAAACGGCTTCCGGCGCAGCGGCATCTTCACCTACCGGCCGTATTGCGACGGCTGCCAGGCCTGCATTCCCGTGCGCGTCGTGGCCGATGCCTTCGCGCCCACGCGGGGCCAGCGGCGCGCCTGGGCCCGCCACAATGACCTGCGCACCGGTGTTGCCACCTTGTCGTTCTCGGACGAGCACTACGCCCTGTACCTGCGTTACCAGAGCACGCGCCATGCGGGCGGCGGCATGGACCAGGACAGCCGCGACCAGTATGCCCAGTTCCTGCTGCAAAGCCGCGTCAATACGCGCCTGGTGGAATTCCGCGAGCCGGACGGCACCTTGCGTATGGTCAGCATCATCGACGTGCTGTCCGACGGTCTGTCCTCCGTCTATACCTTCTTCGACCCGGACGTGCCGGGCGCCTCCTTCGGCACCTACAACGTCATGTGGCAGATCGCCCAGGCGCGCGAACTGGGCCTGCCCTATGTCTACCTGGGGTACTGGATCGAGGAAAGCCCGAAGATGAGCTACAAGATCAAGTTCCAGCCGTTGGAGGCGCGCCGCAAGGGCGTGTGGAGCGTGCTGGGGCAGTGAGGGCGGGTGGCGCCGCCATGTAAAATGGCGGCACTCCACCAGCACAAGCTCCCACATGTCCGATTTCCTGTACTCCCTGCTGCGCCCCGCGCTGTTCTCGATGGACGCCGAACGCGCCCACCACTTCACCCTGCATAACCTGAAACGCCTGGGCAAGCTTGGCCTGCTGCGCGCCGTCGTGCGCCCGCCCGCGCCGGACCCGCGCACCGTGATGGGCCTGACGTTCAGGAATCCCGTCGGCCTGGCCGCGGGCCTGGACAAGGATGGGGCCTATATCGACGCCCTGGCCGACCTGGGCTTCGGCTCGATCGAAGTGGGCACCGTGACGCCGCGCGCGCAGCCGGGCAATCCGCTGCCGCGCATGTTCCGCCTGCCGGCCGCGCACGGCATCATCAACCGCATGGGCTTCAACAACGGCGGTGTCGACGCCTTCGTCGCCAATGTCCAGGCCTCGCGCTTCTACCGCAACAAGGAAGGCATCCTGGGCCTGAACATCGGCAAGAACGCCGACACGCCCATCGAACGGGCCGCCGACGACTACCTGCACTGCCTGCAGAAGGTCTATCCCTACGCCAGTTATGTGACGGTCAATATCTCCTCGCCCAACACGAAGAACCTGCGCCAGCTGCAGGGCGGTTCCGAGCTCGATGGCCTGCTGGCCCAGCTGAAGGACGCGCAGCAGCGCCTGGCCGACCAGCACAAGCGCTACGTGCCGCTGGCACTGAAGATCGCGCCGGACATGGACGGCGACCAGGTCAAGAACATCGCCGATGCCCTGCTGCGCCACCGCATCGACGGCGTCATCGCCACCAATACCACCCTGTCGCGCACGGCCGTGGAAGGCATGCAGCATGGTGCCGAGGCGGGCGGCCTGTCCGGCGCGCCCGTGTTCGAGCTGTCGAACCAGGTCATCCGCCTGCTGAAGGCGGAGCTGGGGGAAGCCGTGCCCATCATCGGCGTGGGCGGCATCATGCGTGGTCCCGATGCCCGTGCGAAAATCGACGCGGGTGCCCAGCTGGTGCAGCTGTACAGCGGCCTGATTTACGCCGGCCCGGCACTGGTGCGCGATTGCGCGGACGCGCTGCGCCATTGACAACAAACGTAAAGGGTAGCGGATGGAACAAGTCACACTGGGGCGCACCGGCCTGGCGGTCAGCAGGATCTGCCTGGGCACGATGACGTTCGGCGAACAGAACACGGAAAGCGACGCGCACAGCCAGCTGGACCTGGCACTGGAGCGGGGCATCAACTTCATCGACACGGCAGAGATGTACCCCGTCATGCCCAGCGCCGCCACGCAGGGTTCCACCGAGCGCTTTATCGGCACCTGGCTGAGAAAGAGCGGCCGGCGCGCCGACGTGGTGCTGGCGACGAAGGCGGCCGGGCCCAATCCGAACGCCACCTGGCTGCGCGGGGGCAAGCAGAACTTCGACGAAGCGAACCTGCGCGCGGCCGTGGAAGCGAGCCTGCAGCGCCTGCAGACGGACTACATCGACCTGTACCAGCTGCACTGGCCCAGCCGCAACGTGCCCATCTTCGGCGCCACCGTGTTCGACCCGCAGAAGGAGCGCGAGGCCGTCGCCATCGAGGACACGCTGGCCGCGCTGGGCCGCCTCGTCGACGAGGGCAAGATCCGCCATATCGGCGTGTCGAACGAATCGTCGTGGGGCGTGTGCGAATTCGTCAAGCAGGCCGAGATGAAGGGCCTGCCGCGCATCGCCACGATCCAGAACCTGTACAACCTGACGGCGCGTCACTACGAAACGAGCCTGCTGGACGAGACCTGCTTCCGCGAGGACGTCAGCCTGCTGGCCTACAGCCCCCTGGCGTTCGGCCAGCTGACGGCGAAATACCTCGACAACCCGGAAGCGCGCGGCCGCCTGACGATCTTCCCGCCCACGTGGAGCCCGCGCTACCTGCGTCCCGCCGTGCTGTCCGCCGTGGCCCGGTACACCCAGCTGGCCCGGGACAACGGCATGACGCCGACGCAGCTGGCGCTGGCCTGGTGCTACTCGCGCTGGTTCGTCGCATCCACCATCATCGGCGCCACGTCGCTGGCGCAGCTGGAGGAAAACATCGGCGCCTGCACGGTCAAGCTGCCGCAGCACGTCGTCGACGCCGTCGACGCCATCCACGCCAGCCTGCCCAATCCAGGCCAGTAGTGCTGCAAAAGTTGCTCCAAAAATGGGGTCTGTCCCCATTTTTCGGGCAAGTTGTGCATAGATGGAAAATTCATAAGCAAAGCGCTTAGCAATCGTTCGTGTGCGGGGTGCGGGCCTTTAATATAGTGTGATCGAACACCATTCACACTTATGATGAGCACACGCCTGAATCACCGTTCCCTTCTCGTCCTGTCCCTGATCGCCACGGCCACCGCACCGGTGCTGGCGCAGGAGGCGCTGCCGGCGCCCGATATGCAGACCGTCGTTGTCACCGGCACCTATGCGAAGAACCGCCGCAGCGCCGATTCCGAGTCGCCCATCGACGTCATCGGCGCCAAGGAGCTGCAGGCCTCCGGCTCGACCGAGCTGGCCTCCGTGCTGGCGCGCGTACTGCCGTCGATGAACTTCCCCCGCCCTTCCGGCGCCGATGCATCGGATGCGGTGCGCCCGGCGCAGTTGCGCGGCCTGGCGCCGGACCAGGTGCTGGTGCTGGTGAACGGCAAGCGCCGCCATTCGTCGGCCGTCATCAACGTCAACGGCACGGCCGGACGGGGCTCGGCGCCGGTGGACCTGAACGCGATTCCCCTGTCGGCCATCGACCATATCGAAGTGCTGCGCGACGGCGCCTCGGCCCAATACGGGTCCGATGCCATCGCCGGTGTCGTCAACATCATCCTGAAGAAGGGACCGAAGGGCGGCGACGTCGAAATCGGCTACGGCGAATACGATGCAGGCGACGGCAAACAAGTCACGCTGAAGGCGTCCGGCGGCTTCGCGCTGGGCGACAAGGGCTGGCTGCGCCTGGCGGCCGAAGCGGCCGACCGCGATCCGACCAACCGCGCGGGCGCCGACACGCGCGACCGCGACGAGCCCCTGTACGGCCAGGTCACGCAGCGCTACGGCGACTCGAAGACGCAGCCGCGCAACGTGCTGTTCAACGCCCAGTACCAGGTCGGCGAGAACACCGACCTGTATGCCTTCGGCCAGTACGGCACGCGCGACACGGAATCGGCCGCCACGTGGCGCACGGCCCTGGTCACGACGGGGCAGCCGCCGCGCAAGGAGCAGCGCACGCCGCTGTTCCCGAACGGCTTCCTGCCCCTGCAGAACAGCACATCGACGGACGCCTCGCTGGTGGTCGGCCTGCGCGGCGACTACGCCGGCTGGCGCTGGGATGCGAGCGTCGACCATGGCCGCAACCGCTTCGAGCTCGATATCGACAACACGGTCAACCAGAGCCTGAGCGCGAACAGCCCGACCCACTTCCACCTCGGCACCTTGACCAATACGCAGTCGGTGGCCAACTTCGACCTGGCGCGGGAAATTCCCGTGGCCGTGTTCAGCGGTCCGCTGACGGTCGCCACGGGTCTGGAAGTCCGCCATGAAGCCTACGAGATCGGCGCCGGCGACGAGGCTTCGTATGCCGGCAGCGGTGCCCAGGGCTTCGCCGGCTTCCGCCCCGTCAATGCGGGCAAGAACAGCCGCAGCAACCAGTCGGCCTATGTCAACCTGGAAGCGCAGGTCACGCCGAAGCTGTCCGGCGCGCTGGCCACGCGCTACGAGCATTACACGGACTTCGGCAGCACGACGTCGGCCAAGGCCTCGGCGCGCTACGCCTTCAACGACCGGGTCTCGCTGCGCGGCACGGCTTCCTCTGGCTTCCGCGCGCCATCCCTGGCGCAGCAGTTCTACACCATCACGACCACCAACTTCTCCGTCATCGGCAACCAGAACGTGGCGGTCGAAACGGGCACCTTCGCCGTCGGCAGCGCCGCCGCCCGGGCGCTGGGCGCCGCGCCGCTGAAGGCGGAAAAGGCGCGCAACTACAGCATCGGCCTGCAACTGGCGCCGACCCGCAACTTCACCACCAGCGTCGACGTCTACCGCATCTTCGTCGACGACCGCATCGCGCTGTCGGCCAACATGACCTTGCCCCAGACGCTGCGCAACGTGCTGGCCGCACAGGGTGTGACGGTCAGCGCGGGCCGCTACTTCACCAACGCCATCGACACCAAAACGACGGGCGTCGATATCGTCAGCACCTACCGCATCGACCTGGCGGGCCGCGACCGCCTCGACTTCACGGCGGCCTACAACCGCAACAAGACGCAGGTGGAAAACGTGGCGGCCAACCCGGCCCTGCTGTCGGCCTACAACGTGCAGCTGATCGACCGCCAGACGGTGCTGCGCAACACGGTCGGCTCGCCCAAGGACAAGCTCAGCCTCGGCGCCGACTACACGGCGTCAAGGTGGAACGCGCACGTCCAGGCCACCAACTACGGCCGCTTCACCGTCCCGCAGAACAATCCCGCCAACGACCAGACCTATGGCCGCCAGTGGGTGCTGGACGTGTCGGGCAGCGTCAAGCTGGCTCAGAACTGGCGCGTCACGGCTGGCGTCGACAACATCACCGACAGCTACCCGGACAGGACCACGTCGACGGCCAACCTGAACGTCAACGGCATCTACCCGTACAGCATCTGGTCCCCCGCAGGCTTCAACGGCCGCCACTACTACGCCAGGCTGAACTACAGCTGGTAAGCCCGCCTTCACCGGCTGAATTCGGCGCCAGACACCGGATTCAGCCGGCCACCACCTCCCGCCCGAACCGGCTGGCCGCAGCCTATGCACGGGTCGGCGCAATGGCCTCGACCGCCGTCAGGCCATGGCCTAAGATGACCTCCTCGCCGGCAAGCCCGATGATGCAGCCATGCACACCGGCGCGCGGGGCGATGCCGCCCACGCGAGGCGCAGTTCCCGCAATTTTTTACATGTCGATCGGACCATCGGCAGTCCAAATGGAGGAAGCATGTCAGGCAAAAGGAAGCTTGTCGCAGGCGTCTTGTTGGGTACCCTCGTGTCGTTTTCCGCCGCGGCGGCGGAAGACACCCCGTTGAAGGCGTCCGACCGCGCTGCGGTCCTGCAGACACTTGCAGCGACGATGACGGCGAATTACATCGATCCGGCAGTGGCGGAACGGGTCGGCGGTGCAATCGCGAGGAAGCATGCGGCAGGCGGCTATGGGGCCGCCGCCACCGTGCAGGCGTTCAGTACCGCGCTGGCGAAGGACTTGCGCGACTTCAGCGGCGACCTGCATTTCGGCACCAGGCTCGGCGAAACGCGGTCTCCCGGCAGCGCCGTCGCCAACAACGCGCACGACGAGGCCATGCGGACAGGCTATGGCATCGAGAAGATCGAGCGCCTTCCCGGCAACGTCGGCTACATCGAGCTGCGCGGCTTCGGCGTCTCGGAATTCGTCGGCCCGGCATACACGGCGGCGATGTCGCTGTTGGCGGGGACGGATGCGCTGATCCTCGACCTGCGCCGCAACGGCGGCGGCAGCCCCGCCTCCGTGGCTTACCTGATGAGCCATTTCTTCCCGTCCGGCGACGTGCGTCACCTGATCGACATCTACGATCGCCCGGACAATACGACGCGGCAGTTCTGGACCTCGTCGACGGTGACGCAGCGTTACGACAAGCCTGTGTACGTGCTGACCTCGGCCCGCACGTTCTCCGGCGGGGAGGACTGCGCCTACAGCTTCCAGGCGCAGAAGCGGGGGACGGTGGTCGGCGAAACCACCGGCGGCGGCGCCAATCCCGTGAGCCTGTTCGGCGTGGGGCACGGCATCCTCGTTGCGATCCCGACCGCGCGCACGACCAATATCGTCACGAAGACCAACTGGGAGCACGTCGGCGTAAAACCTGACATCGCCGTGCCGGCGACGCAGGCGCTGCAGACGGCGCACGCGACCATCCTGCGCAAGCTGGTGGCGGCGGCAAAGGAAGACAAGGAACGCACGACACTGCAGCGTCACCTGGCATTGGTAGAGAAAGGCGAAGCGGAAAAGCCGATCTACATCCTCAGGGGCGAGCGGTGATCGAGCCGCGCGCACCGGCATGCCCCGGCTGCCGACCGGTTACTTCAAGACCGGTGGCAGGCCGCCGCAGCGGACCGCCCGGTTTGAAGCGACCAATTCGAGAAAAGAAAAGTCCCGGCAGGGTCCGGGATCCTTGCTTCACAACCGGCGACTGCGGCTCGCCGCGCCGCCCTCCGCCTACGCCGCCTCGGCCCCCAGCAATGCCTGCTCGATATCGCCCCGCTTCAGCTCGGGGGCGAACTGGGCGATGAATTCGTAGGCGTAGGCGCGCAGGTAGGCGCCGCGGCGTACGGCCAGGCGGGTCGTGTTCGACGCGAACAGGTGCGACGCTTCGATGGCGCGCAGGCCCTGGTCACGGCCGTGGTCGAAGGCCATCGATGCCACCAGGCCGACGCCCAGTCCCAGCGACACGTACTGCTTGATGACGTCCGAATCCATGGCCGTCAGCACGATGTCCGGCCGCACGCCGGCCTTGTCGAAGGCGTCGTCGATATGGCCGCGGCCCGTGAAGCCCACGTCATACGTAATCAGGGGGAATTCAGCCAGGTCTTCCAGCCGCACGGGCGTGCGCTGCAGCAGCGCATGTCCTTCCGGGACGACGATCAGGTGGCTCCACCGGTAGCACGGGAAGGACACCAGGTCGGGAAATTGCGACAGGCCTTCCGTGGCGATGCCGATATCGGCCTTGCCCGACAAAACCCATTCGGCGATGTGTTCGGGCGAACTCTGTTGCAGGGCGATGCGCACGTCCGGGAACGCGTTGCGGAAGTGCTGCACGGCGCGCGGCAACGCGTAGCGTGCCTGCGTGTGCGTGGCCGCCACCGTCAGAGTGCCGGTGCTCTGGCCCTTGTATTCCAGGCTGGCCTGCTGCAGGTTCTCCGCCTCGATCAGCAGGCGGTCGATGATCTTCAGGATGCCCTTGCCCGGCTCCGTCAGGCCCGTCAGGCGCTTGCCGTTGCGTTCGAAGATGACGACGCCCAGCTCGTCCTCCAGTTCGCGGATCTGTCGGCTCACGCCCGGCTGCGACGTGAACAGTGCATTGGCCACCTCCGTCAGGTTGTAGTTGCGGCGCGCCGCCTCGCGGATCGAGCGCAGTTGTTGGAAATTCATATGGATGCCCCCCCGTCGACGAATACATGCAGGCGCTTGGGGCGCACCACCAGGGTCTCGCCTTCCTTCAGCGCCAGGTTGCGGAAGCGCTCGTTCGAAATGGTGGCCTCGATCAGCTGGGCGTTGTCGGCCCGTTCCAGGTCGAGTTGGGCCAGCGGGCCGATGGCATGGGCGCGGCGCAGCTTGACGACGATGCCTTCGGCGCCCTGTTCGTAGCGGTCGATCTCCAGGTCGTGCGGGCGCACATAGGCCGTGCCCTTGCCGTCCTGGACGCGGTGGTGGTCCGGCACGTCGAAGTTGACGCCGTCGCTGGCCAGCACGCCTTCGTGCACGCGGCCGTGGAAGACGTTGACGTTGCCCAGGAAGCCGTACACGAAGGGCGAAGCGGGATGGTTGTACACCTCGTCCGGCGTGCCCAGTTGTTCGACCGTGCCCTTGTTCATCAGGACCACCTGGTCGGCCACTTCCAGCGCTTCTTCCTGGTCGTGCGTGACGAAGATCGACGTCACGTGCAGGTCGTCGTGCAGGCGGCGCAGCCAGCGGCGCAGTTCCTTGCGCACCTTGGCGTCGAGCGCGCCGAACGGTTCGTCCAGCAGCAGCACGCGCGGCTCGACGGCCAGCGCGCGCGCCAGGGCGATCCGCTGGCGCTGGCCACCGGACAGCTGCGGCGGATAGCGGTCGGCCAGCCAGTCCAGCTGCACCAGTTCCAGCAGGTCCTTCACCTTGCGGCGGATCTGGTCTTCGGAAGGCCGCTCGGCGCGCGGTTTCACGCGCAGGCCGAAGGCGACGTTCTCGAACACGGTCATGTGCTTGAACAGCGCGTAGTGCTGGAACACGAAGCCGACCTGGCGCTCGCGCACGTGGCGTGCCGACGCATCGTCGCCATCGAGCAGCACCTGGCCCGAATCCGGATGTTCCAGGCCCGCGATGCAGCGCAGCAGCGTGGTCTTGCCGCAGCCGGAAGGGCCCAGCAGGGCCGTCAGCTCGCCGGCCGGGAAGTCGAGCGACACATTGTTCAGCGCCACGAAGTCGCCGAAGCGCTTGTTGATGTTTTTAACTGCAATCGTCATGTCTTGCTCCGGTATTCGGTATCAGTTGTGCGTGTCGTCGTCGGCGCGGCTTTCGTGCAGGCGCCATTCGATGAAGCTTTTCAGTGCCAGCGTGACCAGTGCCAGCAGCGCCAGCAGCGATGCGACGGCGAAGGCGGCCACGAAGTTGTATTCGTTGTAGAGGATCTCCACCTGCAGCGGCATCGTGTTGGTCTCGCCGCGGATATGGCCGGACACCACCGACACGGCGCCGAACTCGCCCATCGCGCGGGCGTTACACAGGATCACGCCATACAGCAGGCCCCATTTGATGTTGGGGAGCGTGACGCGGAAGAAGGTCTGCCAGCCCGACGCGCCCAGCACGACGGCCGCTTCCTCTTCCTCGCTGCCCTGCGCCTGCATCAGCGGAATCAGCTCGCGCGCCACGAACGGGAAGGTAATGAAGATCGTCGCCAGCACGATGCCCGGCACGGCGAACAGGATCTTGATGTCGTTGGCCGCCAGCCATTCACCGAACCAGCCCTGCGCGCCGAACATCAGCACGTAGATCAGGCCCGAGATCACGGGCGACACGGAGAACGGCAGGTCGATCAGGGTCAGCAGAAGGCTCTTGCCGCGGAACTCGAACTTGGCCACGGCCCACGAGGCGGCCACGCCGAATACGAGGTTCAGCGGCACGGCGATGCCGGCCGCGATCAGCGTCAGCTTGATGGCCGAGATGGCGTCTTCGTCGATGATGGCTTCGACATAGGTTTCCCAGCCCTTGCGCAGGGCTTCCGTGAAGACGGCCACCAGGGGCACGAACAGGAACAGGGTCAAAAAGCCCAGGGCGACGGTCAACAGGACCCAGCGCACCCAGGCCGGTTCGAGGACGTCGGAGACGGTCGGCAGTTCGCCGCGGCGGGTAGATGTACTCATTGGTTTATTTCCCGGACTTGCCGCGCGCCCAGGCCTGCAGCAGGTTAATCGTCAACAACATGATGAAGGACACGATCAGCATCACGACGGCAATGGCCGTGGCGCCCGTGTAGTCGTACTGTTCCAGCTTGGTGATGATGAACAGCGGCGTGATTTCCGACACCATCGGCATGTTCCCGGCGATGAAGATGACGGAGCCGTATTCGCCGGTGGCGCGGGCGAAGGCCAGCGCGAAGCCCGTCATCAGCGAAGGCAGGATGGTGGGGAATACCACCTTGACGAAGGTCTGCAGCGACGAGGCGCCCAGCGAGGCGGCCGCCTCTTCCAGTTCGCGCTCGGCGTCTTCCAGCACCGGCTGCACCGTGCGCACGACGAACGGCAGGCCGATGAAGGTCAGCGCCAGCACCACGCCCAGCGGCGTGAAGGCAACCTTGATGCCCAGGGTGCCTTCGATGAAGGTACCGAGCCAGCCGTTCGACGAATACAGCGCCGTCAACGTGATGCCGGCAACGGCCGTGGGCAGCGCGAACGGCAGGTCGACCAGGGCATCGACCAGGCGCTTGCCGGGGAAGCGGTAGCGCACGAGCACCCAGGCGACGATACCGCCGAAGACGACGTTGAGCGAGGCGGCGATCAGCGAGGCGCCGAAGGTCAGGCGGTACGAGGCCATCACCCGGTCCGACGTGACGGCGCCCCAGAAGGCTTCCCACGTCATCGTAAACGTCTTCAGGAACACGGACGACAGCGGGATCAGCACGATCAGGGTCAGGTAGAACACCGTGAACCCGAGCGAGAGCTTAAAGCCCGGCATGACGCGGTAAGGCGCCCGTTTCTTCTTCGCCGCTTCGACGGAAACCGGCTTTGCAACCGGCAGCACTGCAGACATAGACGCCCCTCTTATTACATTTTCGGATATTGAGGCCGAATATTCGCAGAGAGACGTTATAAACCAAACTAACCTTTAGTCATTTGCTTAGATGCCATAAGCGCTATGGCCACAAAAAAACCGGCTGGCGACGAGGTGTCGCGAGCCGGCTTCCCGGAAAAAGTTGCTCGAAAAATGGGGTCTGTCCCCATTTTTTTGGCAATTACTTGTTCGGCTGTGGCGTCAGGCGCAGGTAAGGTTTCGGGGCGGTGAAGCCTTTCGGGTACTTCTGCTTGATCGTTTCAGGGTCCTGCACGGTCAGCGGGATGATGACATCATCGCCGTCCTTCCAGTTGCCCGGCGTGGCCACGGTGTGCTTGTCCGTCAGCTGCAGGGCGTCCAGCACGCGCAGCACTTCGTCGAAGTTGCGGCCGGTGCTCATCGGGTAGGTCAGTTGCAGGCGGATCTTCTTGGCCGGGTCGATGACGAACAGCGAACGCACGGTGGCCGTGGCCGACTGCTCCGGGTGGATCATGTCGTACAGGGTGGCGACCTTGCGGTCCGCATCGGCGATGATGGGGAAGCCGACAACGGTCTTCTGGGTTTCCTCGATGTCCTTGATCCACTCGCTGTGGGCATCGGCCGGGTCGACCGACAGGGCGATGGCCTTCACGTTGCGCTTGTCGAACTCGGGCTTCAGTTTCGCCGTCAGGCCCAGTTCCGTCGTGCAGACGGGGGTGAAGTCGGCCGGGTGGGAAAACAGCACGACCCACGAGTCGCCCGCCCATTCATGGAACTTGATGGGGCCGATGGTGGAATCCTGTTCGAAATCAGGGGCGGTGTCGCCGAGGCGTAGAGTCATGAGAATCCTCCAGGAATCAAAATTTATTCTTAGGTAAACATCAATATTGTGCAACCCGGACATTGTGCGCCCGTTCCGCCAGTAATTGCAACTGCTGCTGGCCGAACAGCCAGTCGCCCAGGCCGGACTCGGCATTGATATGCCCCAGCGCACCAGCGGCGACATAGCTGCTGCCCCAGCGTTCGGCCCACAGCCGCGCCTTCTCCGCCGTCATCCACGGGTCGTTGCTGCTGGCAATCAGGATGCTGGGGCAAGGCAGTTCCGTCACGGGCAGCTGGCCGGCCACACCGAACTTGTCCGGGTCGGCCGGCGCCACCAGCAGCAGGCCGGCGACATGGGAAGGATCGCACGCCACGCTGGCCACCGAGGCCAGGCAGCCGAAGCTGTGCGCAACGATCAGGGTGGGACGGCGGTCTTCCTGGCGCGCCGCATCGACGCGCGAGCGCCAGGACGCCAGGTCCGGCGTGCTCCAGTCGCGCTGCTGCACCCGTTGAAACGCGGGATACAGGCGCTGCCAGCGGCTTTGCCAGTGATCCGGGCCGCTGTTATGCAGGCCCGGCGCGACCAGCAGGCGAAACGGCGAGAGCGTGCCGGCCATGATGGGCTTACTTGGCGTAGATCTGGTCGAACACGCCGCCGTCGGCGAAGTGGGTCTTCTGGGCCTGGGTCCAGTCACCGGCCACGTCAGACAGCTTGAACAGCTTCACGTTGGGGAACTGGGCGGCGTATTTCTTCGCTTCCTTTTCTACCGACGGGCGGTAGTAGTTCTTGGCGATCAGTTCCTGCGCTGCGCTCGTGTACAGCCAGGCCAGGTAGGCCTCGGCCACCTTGCGGGTGCCGCGCTTGTCGACCACCTTGTCGACGATGGCCACGGGCGGCTCGGCCAGGATGGACACGGACGGCGCGACGATCTGCACCTTGTCCGGGCCCAGTTCCTTGATGGCCAGCAGGGCTTCGTTTTCCCACGCGATCAGCACGTCGCCGATGCCCCGTTCGACGAAGGTGGTGGTGGCGCCGCGGGCGCCGGAATCGAGCACGGGCACGTTCTTGTACAGCTTTTTCAGATAGTCGCGCGCCGTGGCATCGCTGCCGCCCGGCTGGCGCAGCGCGTAGCCGTAGGCAGCCAGGTGGTTCCAGCGGGCGCCGCCGGAAGTCTTCGGATTCGGCGTGATGACCTGGATGCCGGGCTTGACGAGGTCGGCCCAATCCTTGATGCCTTTCGGATTGCCCTTGCGCACCAGGAACACGATGGTCGAGCTGTACGGCGTGGAATTGTGGCCCAGGCGCTTCTGCCAGTCCTTGTTCAGCAGGCCCCGCTCGGCGATGGCGTCGATATCGTAGGCCAGCGCCAGGGTGACGACGTCCGCTTCCAGGCCGTCGATGACGGCGCGGCCCTGCTTGCCCGAACCGCCGTGCGATTGCTTGATCTTCACGTTGTCGCCCGTCTTCGCCTTCCATTCCTTGGCGAAAGCGGTGTTCACGTCCTGGTACAGCTCGCGGGTCGGGTCGTACGACACGTTGAGCAGGGTAACGTCGGCGGCATGGGCCGCGGCGGACAGGGCCAGGGTGGTGACAACGGCAGCAGCAAGCGTACTGATTTTCTTCGAGAACATCTGAATTCCCCTTTTGAATGGATAACGCAGAGTAGCCCGGCGGCTTATAAAATAGAACTAAGCTTTTGTCGCATCCATATGCCCGCAGGGCATATAGAACCTACCAGAAGCGGTTGAACAGTACGACAGCCCACGTGGCGCCGGCCAGCATGACGGCCAGCAGCACGGCGGCGCTGCCGAAATCCTTGGCATTCTTCGACAGCGGATGGCGTTCGAGTGAAATACGGTCGACCACGGCCTCGATGGCCGAGTTGACCAGCTCGACGATCAGCACCAGCACCAGCACGCCCATCAGCGCCAGTTTCTGGAATGATGAGATCGGCAGCAGCATGGCAACGATGCCGCCGGCGACGAACAGCAGCAGTTCCTGGCGAAAAGCGTGTTCATGGCGCCACGCCGATTTCAGCCCATCGACGGAATAGAAGAACGCGGACAGGATGCGTTTCAAGCCGCTTTTGCTCTTGAACTGGCTGACGGGATCGGTCATGGAAGGCGCTTGGAATGAAAGGATAGATGGGAAAATGCTACGGTGCGCCATTATAGCGGCGCCGTGACACCCTCCCCTCGATTCCCATTTTTTTCACATCATGGTATAAAGAAGGAGAACGTACTGCACTGCACCAACCACATCATGAAAATCGAATCCCTGCCGGAACAAAAAACAACTATCCAGGTCATCGAGCGCATGGTTGCCCTGCTCGACGCCCTGGCGAAATACCCGGACCCGGTCAGCCTGAAGGAATTGTCGAAAGTGTCGGGCCTGCACCCGTCCACGGCCCACCGCATCCTGAACGACATGGTGCTGACCCGCTTCGTCGACCGCATCGAGCCGGGTACCTACCGCCTCGGCATGCGCCTGCTGGAACTGGGCAATGTGGTGAAAAGCCGCCTGTCCGTGCGCGAAGCGGCGCTGGACTTCATGCGCTCGCTCCACAAGAAGACGCAGCAGACCATCAACCTGTCCGTGCGCCAGGGCGACGAGATCGTGTACATCGACCGCGCCTTTTCCGAGCGCTCCGGCATGCAGGTGGTGCGCGCCATCGGCGGACGCGGCCCGCTGCACCTGACGTCCACGGGCAAACTGTTCCTGTCGGTGGACGAGCCGAAGGCCATCCGCGCCTACGCCACCCGTACGGGCCTGGCCGGCCACAACAAGAATTCCATCACGGACCTGGGCAAGCTCGAACGCGAGCTGTCGCTGGTGCGGGCGCGCGGTTATGCGCGCGATAACGAGGAACTGGAACTGGGTGTGCGCTGCATGGCCGCCGGCATCCGCGACGACAGCGGCAAGCTGGTGGCGGGCTTGTCGATCTCCGCGCCGGCCGACCGCCTGCAGGACGAGTGGCTGGAAGACCTGGTAGCCA
The DNA here is from genome assembly GCF_009720835.1 of Pseudoduganella buxea. Classification (GTDB taxonomy): domain Bacteria; phylum Pseudomonadota; class Gammaproteobacteria; order Burkholderiales; family Burkholderiaceae_D; genus Rugamonas; species Rugamonas buxea. Next base: position 44,367 of record NZ_WNKZ01000008.1, on the reverse strand, counting down.
CGGCCAACCAGATTTCCGCCACCCTGGGCTATACGGCGGCGGCGGAATAAACAAAACCCGGCGCGGTGCCGGGTCGTGAGCTTCAGTCTTCACTTCCTACGCCGGCGCTTGCCGGCGTTGTCATTTCCAGGCTACATGCCGGCGCTGGTCCGCGGTGCCGCCATGCTGGCGCCATAGCCGGAGCCGCCCATCGCGCCAACGGTGCCGATGGCCGTGCCGCCGCCGGAAGCGGAGAAGCCCGGCGGCTTCAGGGCCGTCAGCCATTTGCGCATGCGCATCGCATCGGCCACGCGGGCCGCGGAACCTTTCGCGTCCAGCAGCACCATGATGACGGCGCGGCCTTCGATCACGGCCTGCATCATCACGCAGCGCCCTGCTTCGTTGATGAAGCCGGTTTTCTGCAGGCCGATTTCCCAGCCCGAATTGGGCGTCACGAGACCATTCGTCGTGCCGAACTGCACCGGGCGACCGTTGCGTTCGACCACCGCCTTCGGATCGGTGGAGAATTCGCGCAGGATCGGGTGCTCGTAGGCGGCCAGGGCCAGGCGGGCCAGGTCGCGTGCGCTGGCCACGTTCTGCTTGGACAGGCCGCTCGAATCGACGTAGCGGGTATCGTGCATGCCCAGCGCTTGCGCCTTGGCGTTCATTGCCGCGACAAAGGCAGGCAGGCCGCCCGGATAGTGGCGCCCCAGGGCCGACGCGGCACGGTTTTCCGAGCTCATCAGCGCGATATGCAGCATATTGCGGCGCGTCAGCTGGTCGCCCACCTTCAGGCGCGAGCTGGAGAACTTGGCGCGGTCGACATCCTCGTCCGTCACGGTCAGCACTTCATCCATGTCCAGGCCCGCTTCGACCACCACCAGGCCCGTCATCATCTTCGTGATGGACGCGATCGGCAGCGCCACGTTGGCATTCTTTTCGAACAACACTTCGGAATTGCTCTGGTCCAGCACGAGGGCCACGTTCGACTTCAGGTCGAGCGGGTCGCGCGTCAGGTTCAGGCCGGCCAGGTCGCCCATCGTGGGACGGGCCGGGGTGCCGACATTGGTCAGGCGCTGGTACACCACCTTGCGCTTGCCCCGCTCGACGACGACACGCTTGACGAGGCGCTCGCGCGGCTGGGCTTCGAATCTGGCGACGCGACGCAGGCCGGCCTTGCTCTTGCTTGCCTTGGCCGGACTGGCCTTGGCGCGCTTGACGGTGGATTTCTTGACGGTGGTCTTTTTCGCGCCCTGTGCGGCGTGCACGGTCGTGACCGGCACCGAGAGGCACAGTGCCGAAATCAGCGCACCGATGAGTAGTTTATGCATGTGGTTCATCCCCGCAAAAGCCGCGGCACGACTCCTCGAAAGCCCTGCCGCATGTTGATGGAACCTCGCCCTGACCCGCGCTCATGCCGCCTGCCGCGTGTCTTCGGAAGATCCCAGATGTCGCTGGCGATGCCCTGGTGGGCGCCGGCCGCAAATGTCGAGGTCCTGAATACAGTTGCAGTGTAGCAAAATTCGGTGCAGCCGCAAGCGTAAATCATATTGTCGTGCGTAAAGTCTGATCAAGCATAAAACACTTCTACGTATCCTGATGCAGCCAAACAACGGAACATTGGCGCAAATATCAGCAAGCGCGTCATCACCCGTCGATGAAGCGGACGAAGCCTTCCAGTGCTTCCCGTTCCGTCACGAGGCTGTTCTCGATTTTTTCCATGTCGGCAAAACCGAGCGCCATCCCGCAGACCACCATTTCATTGTCCGGCAATGCCAGCCGTTCTGCAATGATTCGATGGAATTGTGTCCATGCTGCTTGTGGGCAAGTATCCAGGCCCCGACCCCGTGCGGCCACCATGATGTTCTGCAAAAACATACCATAGTCGAGCCAGGAGCCCTGTTCCATCGTACGGTCGATCGTGAAGACGAGGCCGACGGGCGCATCGAAGAAGCGGAAGTTGCGGGCGTGCTGGGCGGCCATGCCGTCCTTGTTTTCCCGCTTCAGGCCCAGCAGCGCATACAGGTCCCAGCCCACCTTGCGGCGGCGGTCGATATACGGGCTTTTCCATTCGCGCGGGTAGTAGGCGTATTCCTCCTGGTGGCGGGCGTTTTCCGCCGGGTCGAGATAGGCCGCCGTGACGGCATCGCACAGGGCGTCGCGGGCCTGGCCCATCAGCACATAGGTCTTCCACGGCTGCGTGTTGGTGCCCGACGGTGCACGGCGCGCCACCTCGAGAATGGCGGCCACGTCTTCCCGTTCGACGGGTGTGGGCAGGAAGGCGCGGATCGAGCGGCGCGAGGCGATGGCGGCATCGACCGCCTGTTGTTCTGGAGTTGAAATCATGCAGTCCTCATTTCTTGACGACGAAAATGACGCCGACCACGGCCAGCACCATGCCGGCAATGCCCAGCCAATTGAATGCTTCGCCGAACATCAGCCAGGCCATCACGGCCGTCGTGGGCGGCGTCAGGTACAGCAGGCTTGTGACCTGGGTGGCGTCGCTGCGCCGGATCAGCGCGAACAGCAGGAAGATCGCGCCAATCGACAGGGCCAGGATCGACCACAGCAGCGCGCCGACGAAGCGCGGTGTCCATTCGACACTGGCCAGCGCCGGCGTCAGCCCTTCGAACAGGATTGCCAGCGGCAACAGCACGACGGCAGCGGCGCCATACTGGATGACGGTGCCCGCGCGCAGGTCGAACTGGGCACAGTAGCGTTTTTGATACAGGGTGCCTGCCGTGATCGAGCACAGGGCACCGACGCACAAGGCCAGCGACTGCCAGCTCAGGCCCACCAGCGACATCTTCGCCGCCACCACGAGGGCGACGCCGCCCAGCCCGAAAACGAGGCCCAGCCATTGACGGGGCCGCACGGTTTCACCCAGCAGCGGCGCGGCAAACGCCGTCAGGATCGGCTGCATGCCCACGATCAGGGCCGACAGCCCGGCCGGCATGCCCAGCTTGATGGCGCACCACACCCCGGCCAGGTAGCCGGCATGCACCAGCACGCCAGCCACGGCAATATGACGCACCTTGCCGTGCGGCCAGGGCGCGCGCATCACGAGGATCAGCGGCACCAGCAGCAACAGCACGCCGGCAAAGCGCAGCACGAGGAACGTCAGCGGCGGCGCATACGGCAGGCCGAACTTGGCCACGATAAAACCCGTGCTCCACAGGAAGACGAAAAACAGGGGAATCGGGGACAGCAGCACGTGCGGAGAACTTTCCTGCGTGGCAATTGACGAATTGGTCATCGTACGAGTCTACCATGCGCCCGGCAGGCCGGCAGAGCAGCAAAAAAGTGCTTTGGTGCAATGCATCATGAAAAATGACGAACAGCTATCGGTGCTGGCGCTTGTACAAGACCAGTGATGGCGCCGGCACACTCGACGATGCCCTTGTGCAACGCACAAAATACGCTTGACTTAAATTTCAGCACCCGTAGAATAGGTCATGTTGCGTTGCACAATAGCTGTTCGGACCGAAATTCAGGTAGCAAACAGCAAGTAGTCTGCAGGAACTTTAACCACAGGAAACGCTGAGGACCCCACATCGAGGTTCATTCACGTCCACTACTATATTTGGAGAGTTATATGTTTTCGATCCCTGAGCAATTTTCCAATGCGACCAAGGCCAATTTCGAGAGCCAGTTCGCGATCTTTTCCGCGCTGACCAACAAGGCTTTCGAAGGCGTTGAAAAACTCGTCGACCTGAACCTGACCGCCGCCAAGGCGTCGCTGGAAGATTCGTCCGCAGCCGCCAAGCAACTGCTGTCGGCCAAGGATCCCCAGGAATTCTTCGCGCTGACGGCCGCCCGTGCCCAGCCGAACGCCGAGAAAGCCATCGCCTACAGCCGTAACCTGGCGTCGATCGCTTCGGGCACCACCGCCGAATTCTCGAAGGCAGCCGAAAGCCAGATCCTGGAAACGAACCGCAAGGTCATTTCCCTGGTCGAAGAAGTCAGCAAGAACGCACCAGCCGGCACGGAAAACGCCGTCGCCCTGTTCAAGTCGGCCCTGGGCAGCGCCAACGCCGGCTACGAGCAGTTCACCCGTACCGCCAAGCAGGCCACGGACGCCATCGAAGCCAATGTCAACGCCGCCGTGAGCCAGTTCTCGTCGGCCGTGAAATCGGCACCGACGGCCAACGCCACCGCCGCCTAAATCATCTGAAGCATGCCGGGGCCAGCCCCGGCCGCATCGCTGTACCAGGTCTCCTCGGCATCCGTGGATCCTCTCAGCGGATGTCCTTCAGGGCCCCGGTTCACCCCGGGGCTTTTTTTCGTCCATCGATTGGCAATGTTGCTTCAAAAATGGGGTCTGTCCCCATTTTTGAAGCAACATTGCCTGAAAACAGGGGACTGTCCCCGGTTTTACTCGCCCAGGTAGGCGGCCTTGACGCGGGGGTCGTGCAGCATGTCCTGGGCGTTGCCCGTCATCGTGATGGCGCCGGAGTCCATCACGTAGCCGCGGTGGGCCGCTTCCAGCGCCAGCTTGGCGTTCTGCTCGACCAGGAGGATCGTGATGCCCTGCTGCGACACGTCGCGGATCACCTGGAAGATCTTGTCCACCATGATCGGCGACAGGCCCATCGACGGTTCGTCCAGCAGCAGCAGGTGCGGGTGGCACATCAGCGCGCGCGCCATGGCCAGCATCTGCTGCTCGCCGCCGGACAGGGTGCCGGCCAGCTGGGCCGACCTTTCCTTCAGGCGCGGGAAGACGTCGAACCACTTGGCGATATCGTCCTCGATGCCGGCCTGGTCGGTGCGCGTGTAGGCCCCCATCATCAGGTTTTCCCGGATCGACATGCGGGTGAAGACGCCCCGCCCTTCCGGCACCATGGCCAGCTTGCGCTCGACCAGGTGGAAGCTCTGCGTGCCCTTCAGCGACTGGCCCAGGTAGGAAATCGTGCCCTCGACCTTGCAGGCGGGCAGCGTGCCCGTGATGGCTTTCAGGGTGGTCGTCTTGCCCGCGCCGTTGGCGCCGATCAGGGTGACCAGCTCGCCCTCGTTGACTTCGATATCGATGCCCTTGACGGCCTTGATGCCACCGTAGGCGACCTTCAGGCCGGCAATCTTCAGCACATTCTTCGTTGCATTCACGGCCATCAGTGCGACCCTCCCAGATAGGCGTCGATGACGGCCTGGTTGCTTTGTATCTCGTGCGGCAGGCCTTCGGCGATGCGCTTGCCGTATTCCAGCACCGTGATGCGGTCGCACAGGCCCATCATCAGCTTGACGTCGTGCTCGATCAGCAGCACGGTCTTGCCTTCGTTCTTGATCTTTACCAAGAGCTCGCGCAGGGCCAGCTTTTCCGTCGCGTTCATGCCGGCGGCCGGTTCGTCCAGCGCCAGCAGTTGCGGGTCGGTTGCCAGGGCACGGGCGATTTCCAGGCGGCGCTGGTCGCCGTAGGACAGGAATTTCGACGTGCGGCTGGCGAACTGGCCGATGCCGACGAAGTCCAGCAGCTCCTGGGCCCGCTGGCGGATCGACGCTTCTTCCACGCGGGCCGCCTTGTGGCGGAAGATGGCGCCGAACACGCCCTGGTGCGAGCGCACATGGCGCCCCACCATGACGTTTTCCAGCGCCGTCATCTCGCCGAACAGGCGGATGTTCTGGAAGGTGCGTGCAATGCCGGCCTTGGCCACGGCGTGCGGCGCGGACGGCGAATACGGCTTGCCGGCCAGCTCGAAGGTGCCCGTGTCCGGCTGGTACAGCCCCGTGATGACGTTGAAGAACGTCGTCTTGCCGGCGCCGTTCGGTCCGATCAGGCCGTAGATCTGGCCGCGGCCGATGGTGATGCCTACGTCGGTCAGCGCCTGCAGGCCGCCGAAACGCTTGTTGACGCCCTGGATGTTCAGAATGACTTCGCTCATACGTTCTTCCTCACGCGGGCACGACGCCGGACGATTGTGACTTGGTATCGGAATCGCCATCCGGGCGATCCTCGTGCTTCGGTGACGGCCACAGGCCGGCCGGACGGTTCAGCATGATGACCACCATCGCCAGGCCGTACAGCAGCTGGCGCAGCACTTCGGCCTCGATCAGGATCTTGCCGAACAGCTGCTGCTGCAGCGGTTCGACCACGTGGCGCAGCACTTCCGGCAAGGCCGCCAGCAGCAGGCCACCCAGCACGACGCCGGGGATATGGCCGATGCCGCCCAGTACTACCATGGCCAGCACGGCGATCGATTCCGTCAGCGAGAACGATTCCGGCGACACGAAGCCCTGGAACGACGCGAACATGGCCCCGGCCACGCCGCCGAAGGTGGCGCCCATCGAGAAGGCCAGCAGCTTGACGTTGCGGGTGTTGATGCCCATGGCCTTGGCGGCGATCTCGTCCTCGCGGATGGCGACCCAGGCCCGGCCCAGGCGCGAATGCTGCAGGCGTGACGTGATGAAGATGGTGGCGATGGTCAGCAGCAGGAACAGGAAGTAGTAAGCGTTCACCGATGGCATCGACCAGGGGCCCACCTGGACCATCGCGCCGGACCCGGCGGCACCGGCCAGGTCGACGCCGAACACCTTGATCGGGTCGATCAGGTTGATGCCCTGGGGACCGTTGGTGATGTTGATCGGATCGTTCAGGTTGTTCATGAAGATGCGGATGATCTCGCCGAAGCCCAGCGTCACGATGGCCAGGTAGTCGCCCCGCAGCTTCAGCGTCGGCGCGCCCAGGATGGCACCGAACAGGCCAGCCAGCGCGGCCGCCAGCGGCACGATGAACCAGACGGACAGGTGGATGCCGTTGGTGCGGATTTCCTCGCCGAACACGGCGGCCAGCGCCTCGCCCGTGCCGGGGTGCAGGTTGATCAGGGACTCCAGCAAGGTCGCGAACTGGGGCGATGCCAGCAGGCCCGTCAGGTAGGCGCCGATGGCGTAGAAGGCGATATAGCCCAGGTCGAGCAGGCCGGCGAAGCCCACCACGACGTTCAGGCCCAGGGCCAGCATGATGTACAGCAGGGCCAGGTCGGCGATGCGGACCCAGGAGTTACCGAAGTTCTGCGCGATAAAAGGGAAGGCCAGCGCCACGACCAGCAGCAGGCCCATGCTGACGAAGGCCTTCTGCGGGTTGCGCGTGGTATCGAAGTTCAGGAGTGCCATGGTGTGTCCTTTCGATCAGGCGCGGTCGGCCACGCGCTCGCCCATGATGCCGGACGGACGCACCGTCAGCACGAGGATCAGCACGATGAAGGCGAAGATGTCCTGGTAGTGACTGCCCAGGAAGCCGCCCGTCAGGTCGCCGATATAGCCGGCGCCCAGGCTTTCGATAATGCCCAGCACGATGCCGCCGATCATGGCGCCGTAGATATTGCCGATGCCGCCCAGCACGGCGGCGCAGAAGGCCTTCAGGCCGGGGATCGTGCCCATGGCGAACTGGATCGACGCATAGTTGGCACCCCACATGACACCGGCCACGGCCGCCAGCGCGGCACCGATGGCGAAGGTGGCGACGATGACCCGGTTCGAATCGACGCCCATCAGGCCCGCCACGCGGGGATTCTCGGCGACGGCGCGCATGGCGCGGCCCATGCGGGTACGCTCGACCAGCAGCACCAGGCCCGTCATCGACAGCGCAGCCAGCGCCAGCAGCAGGACCTGCGTGATGCTGATGACGGCGCCGCCGACGGCAATCGGTTCGGTCGGCAGCAGTTGCGGGAACGGCAGCGGGTTGCGGCCCCAGATCATCATGGCGAAGGTCTGCAGCAGGATCGACATGCCGATGGCCGTGATCAACGGGGCCAGCCGGGGCGCGTTGCGCAGGCGGCGGTAGGCAATGCGCTCGATAAGGATATTGACGATCATGCAGCCGGGGATGGCGCAGACGATGGCGATCAGCAGTTGCAGCCAGCCGGCCATCTCGGGGAAGTGGGCGCCGAGGATATTCAGGATGGTCAGTCCGATCATGGCGCCGATCATCAGGACGTCGCCATGGGCGAAGTTAATCAGGTTCAGCACGCCATACACCATCGTGTAGCCGAGGGCGACCAGCGCATACATGGAGCCCAGCACGAGCCCATTGATAAGTTGTTGGATAAAGGTATCCATCGTGAGGTTGCCCCTTCAGTGCGCGGCCATGGGGGATCGTGCCCCGTCATACTGCTGCCGCTGCGTAATAAAAACGGCACCCGGGAGTGGTCCCGCGTGCCGCCATTTTTCGCCCCGCCGCGCTGCCCTGTCACGCAGACCCGCTTGCCGGACGATCCAGGTTCCGGTCGCCGTGCAGAAAGCAGTCGGAACGGCAATTTTTCCAAGCGTTCGCAATGATAGCGATTCTTAACGAAAACTAACCATGGAAAAATCGGAGCAATTCTAAATTAAATTCACCCTCACGGTGGTTTTCTCGACAACGAACTGCGCCAAGTGTTGCAGCTCTGATACGAACACTGTCAGGCCAGACCTTTCGGCAGCGGGAACGTGACGTTCTCCTCGACGCCTTCCAGGGGACGCACGCTTTTCACGCCCAGTTGCTTCAGGCGGTCGATGACGGCCTGCACCAGCACTTCCGGGGCCGAGGCGCCGGCCGTGACGCCGACACGGCGGTGGCCGTCCAGCCAGCTCGGGTCGATCTGCTCGGCCCGGTCGACCATGTAGGCGGGCGTGCCCATCTTCTGCGCTACTTCGCGCAGGCGGTTCGAGTTCGAGCTGTTCGGGCTGCCCACGACGATCACCACTTCCACCTGGGGCGCCATGAACTTGACGGCTTCCTGGCGGTTCGTCGTGGCGTAGCAGATGTCGCCCTTCTTCGGTTCCTGGATATTCGGGAAGCGCGCCTTCAGCGCGGCGATGATTTCGGCCGTGTCGTCGACCGACAGGGTGGTCTGCGACACGTAGGCCAGGTGGTCCGGGTTGACCACGTTCAGGGCGGCGATGTCCTCGACCGTCTCGACCAGGTGCATGCCCTCGTCCGTCTGGCCCATCGTGCCTTCCACTTCGGGGTGGCCATCGTGGCCGATCATGATGATCTCGTAGCCCGACTTGCGCATCTTGGCCACTTCGACGTGCACCTTCGTCACCAGGGGACAGGTGGCGTCGAAGATGGACAGGCCGCGCGACTCCGCTTCGGCGCGCACGGCTTTCGACACGCCATGGGCGGAAAACACGAGCGTATTGCCGGCCGGGACGTCTTCCAGCTGCTCGATGAAGATGGCGCCCTTTTCGCGAAGGTCGGCCACGACATAGGCGTTGTGCACGATTTCGTGCCGCACGTAGATGGGCGCGCCGAACTGCTTGAGCGCCCGTTCGACGATTTCAATGGCACGGTCGACACCCGCGCAGAAGCCGCGGGGCTGGGCCAGGAGAAGTTCTTTGTCCATGGGATTCGATTACAGAACGGAAATGAGGTTCACTTCGAAGCGCACCGGCTGGCCTGCCAGCGGGTGATTGAAGTCGAACAGGGCGGCATCGTCGCGCAATTCGCGCAGGATGCCGGCAAAACGGCCGCCGCCGGGCGCCGCGAAGTCGACCAGGTCGCCCACCTTGTATTCCGCCCCCGGTACGGAGTTCTCGTCCAGGGTAGCGCGCGTAACAAGCTGGATCAGCTCGGGGTTGCGCGGACCGAAGGCAACGCCCGGTTCCAGGTCGAAGGTCTTGTGCGTGCCTTCGGGCAGGCCGATCAGCAATTCTTCCAGCACGGGCGCCAGCTGGCCCTGGCCCAGCATCAGGGTGGCCGGGTTGCCGTTGAAGGTGCTGACGATATCGGTGCCGTCCGGAGCGGCCAGGCGATAGTGCAGGGTAAGGTATGCGGAAGCGGTAACGACGTTGGACATGGCGGTTCTTATGGCGTGCAAACCGTTATTGTAAGCCAGCTTGCCTCCCGCCTGTGCGGCGGGACTGCTTTCCCGTCCGCCGCAGCAACGGCGGGCGAACTGGATCAGTACGCCTGCACGGACGCAGCCGATAATGGCCTTCCACCGTCGGAACAGGAGGCCCCATGGCGATCTCGGACTGGCCCGAACAGCAGCGCCCCCGCGAGCGGCTGATCCGCGAAGGGGCGGCCGCCCTGTCGGACGCGGAACTGCTGGCCGTTTTCCTGCGCGTGGGCGTCAAGGGCAAGAACGCCGTCGAGCTGGCGGCCGACACGGTGCGGCACTTCGGCTCGCTGCAGGCCCTGTTCGCCGCCCCGCTGGCGGACTTCACCCGCATCCCGGGCCTGGGCAGCGCCAAATTCGCCCAGCTGCAGGCCGTGATGGAACTGGCCCGCCGCGCCATCAACGAGCAGTTGCGCACGGGCGAGATGCTGGGCTCGCCCACGGCCGTGCGCGAATACCTGCGCCTGTCGATGGCCGGCCAGCCCTACGAATCGTTCCACGTGCTGTTCCTGGACGTGCGCAACCGCCTGATCGAGGCGCGCGAGATGTTTCGCGGCACCTTGACCCACACCAGCGTCTACCCCCGCGAAGTGGTGCGCGAGGCGCTGAACCACAACGCCGCCAGCGTCATGCTGGCCCACAACCATCCGTCCGGCGTCCCCACGCCCAGCCAGTCGGACCTGCTGCTCACCCGCACCCTGGCCCAGGCCCTGGCCCTGGTCGACATCCGCATCCTCGACCATTTCGTCGTGGCAGGGTCGACGGTCCACTCGTTTGCCGAGAACGGGCAGATGTAGAGGCTACGGCTGCAAGCGGTAGCGCTGCTCCCGGTACAGCATCGACGGCAGCAGCACATGGGCCATGGCCTGGTCGACCTTGGCCTGCGATGGCGGCGCGGCAGCGATGTCGAGCTTGCCGCTGGCGGCGTCGTAGCGGCCCGCCAGGGCCGGGCTGCCGGGGCGCAGGATGGTGGCGGATTGGCCTTCCAGCCAGGTGAAATAGTTATCGAACTGCAGCAGCGCGCGGCCCGGCGTCGTGCTGTCACGGGCGAAGTCGCGGCCGATCATCGGGTGCTCGCTGGACACGCCCATCAGGGACAGGAGGGTCGGGCCCAGGTCGATCTGGCTGGCAATCGGCGCGATCTTCCTCGGCTGGATATCGGCGCCCAGGATCAGGCCGGGAATGTGGAATTTCTTGATGGGCACGAGGCTGTCGCCGTAGACGCGGTTGTCGTGGTCGGCCACGATGAGGAAGACCGTGTCCTTCCAGTAATCCTGCTGCCTGGCGGCGCGAATGAACTTGCCCAGGGCAAAATCGGCATACTTGACGGCGTTGTTGACGCCTTGCTTGACGGGATCGTGCAGGGCGATCTTCCCGTCCGGGAACTCGAACGGCTCGTGGTTCGACGAGCTGAAGATCAAGGTAAAGAAGGGCTTGCCGGCCGCGTGCAGGGTGTTCAGGCGCTCGAGCGACTTGTCGAACAGGTCTTCGTCGGAAGCGCCCCAGCTGCCTTCGAACTTCGGCGTCATGTCACCCCGGTCCGTCACCTTCTGGAAACCGTTGCCGGTAAAGAATTGGCGCATATTGTCGAAGTGCGCTTCGCCGCCGTAGACGAATTCCGTGTGGTAGCCCTGCTTGCCCAGGCCCAGCGCCAGCGTATAGAAATTCTGCTGGGCCAGCGACAGCTTGACGACGCTGCGGGCCGGCGTCGGCGCGTACCCGGACACGACGGCCTCGATGCCGCGCACGGAGCGGGTACCCGTGGCGTACAGCTGCTCGAACCACCAGCCCTCCCCTTTCAGCCGCTCCAGCTCGGGTGTCACGGGCAGGCCGCCGAGGGACTGCACGAAGGTGGCGCCCAGGCTTTCCTCCAGCACGATGACGAGGTTCAGCGGCCGCTCGCGGGCAATCGCCGCCTGCTGCCGGTGCAGGGTGGGCAAGCCGGGCGACGGGAACGTCTCCTCGGCCAGCCATGGCGCCGCGCGCACCTGTTCCAGGATCTGCTCGCGCGGCATGGCGCCGTAGATTTCCGACGACTTCGCCTCCTTGCGCAGGGAATTGGCCGCGTCCAGCACGGACCAGGCCGAATTGATGACGAGGGAATTGACCATCGAATCGCCCGTCAGCGCGAACAGGGCCGGATTGGCGGGGCGGTGATCCGTCGTCGAACGGATCTGGCACAGCACCAGCAGCAGGATCACCGGCCAGCTCAGCAGCATCTTGCGGCTCGACCACATATCGGTGCGGGTAGCGGCCGTCTTCAGCACGCGCCACAGCGCATAGCCCAGCAGAAAGGTCAGGCCGAAGCCCAGCAGCACGGTGGTACGGTAGCCGTTCCACAGGGTGGCGGCCACTTCCTTCGGGTAGACCAGGTATTCGATGAACAGGCGGTTCGGGCGGATGTCGAACTGCGTGATGAAACGGGGCGACGACAACTCCAGGAACAGGATCAGCACCAGCGCCAGGGTGGTCCAGCCCACGGCAACGCCCTGCCACAGGCGCGCGCTGCCCCGGTGCGCCAGCAAGGGCGCCAGCAGCAGGGGCACGGCCAGGAAATAACCCAGCAGGATCAGGTCGGCGCGCACGCCCTGCACGAGAATGGCGGCCAGGCTGCCGGTGGCGGCCACGCGTTCCCACTGCCACGTCACGAGCCCCACGCGCGACAGCGACAGCACGGCCAGGCCGATCAGCAGCATCTGCACCAGGGTGATGTAGGGGCCGGCCCACCGGGTTATCCGCGCCAGGTGCACGGCGCCAGCCGCCAGGCCTGCATTGGTTGCCATCACAAACTTCGTCATCGGTTTCGCTTCACCAGCAAGAAAAAATAGGTCGATCGGCCGGACGATTGCTCGCCGGAGGCACTGCTGGTAGTCGGGATGACATCCGGCGGTCCTGCCGCAGGTTTATAGCCTGCTCAGGTGTAACCTGCCGTTAGGCGGGGGTAAAGGTTTCGTTAAGATAGTCGCGTCGAACGTGATGAAAATGATCACTTTCCGTTGACTACTAACAACAGAGGTGCCGCATCGGGCCGGTCCGCCAATGCGGTGGCACCTGGACGACCGCGCCGGTGCGCAATGCAGCGAGAGCGGGCCAGGCTGGCGCCTTTCCAGGTTTACCGTTAGATATCAAGGACTTCGGCGAGTTCTGCCACCTACCCGGAAAATTGTGTCATTTTTCTTGATGCGTACGACACAATTGTTTTCTGCAAGTGATTGAAAACTCTGACTTTTTTCGGTATAGTCTTGTTTTTTCCGAATTCGGAAGTTTACTAAGGAGTGCAACATGGCACGTGTTTGCCAAGTCACTGGGAAGAAGCCGATGGTCGGCAACAACGTCTCCCATGCAAACAACAAAACCAAGCGTCGTTTCCTGCCGAACCTGCAGAACCGTCGCATCTTTGTTGAATCTGAAAATCGCTGGGTCTCCCTGCGTCTGTCCAACGCTGGTCTGCGCGTGATCGACAAGGTCGGCATCGATGCCGTGCTGGTCGACATGCGCGCCCGTGGCGAAAAAGTCTAATAGGGAGCTATCATGGCAAAAACTGGCCGCGACAAAATCAAGCTGGAATCGACCGCAGGTACCGGTCACTTCTACACCACCACGAAGAACAAGCGCACGATGCCTGGCAAAATGGAGATCATGAAGTTCGATCCCAAAGCCCGCAAGCACGTGGCTTACAAGGAAACGAAGATCAAGTAATCGATCTTGTTTCAATAAAGAACCGCTCCTCGAGCGGTTTTTTTTCGTCCTCCGTGAAGAATGACATGTTTTTTTGATAATCTACTGTCAGTTATTTCAACTGGAGGGAACGATGTACCAGAAATCAAGTTTGTCGAAGCATTTCGCCCGTGCCCTGATGGCCATCGGCTTGATTGCAGCCTCGTCGGCCTTCGCCGCGCCGGCAACCCTGTCCACTACCGTTACCGGCCCCGGCTGGGGCGGCACGCCCAACCACATATTCGGGACCTTGCCGCAGGGGGTGGACTATACCCTCACCACGACATTGAACTATGACAGCGATTTCATCCAGAACGACAATGGTGTTGACATTGTCTGGGGAGACATGGTGCTCACGCTCACTGCCGGCGACGTCAGGCTGGAATATGTCACTCCGCAGCAAACTGCGAGTTACCTCGGCGTCAGGCTGCTCCAGAGCGACAATGCAGATGGCTACAATAACGAGCTGCTGATGTACAACGGTTTCACCATTGACAACGGCGGCAATGAGTTTGAAGTATGGCAGAGCATACGCTGGAAGGACGGTACGGCCGCGCCTGTCGATTTCCTCAGGACGCCGCAGCAATTCGCCTGGGGTGACGACTACAGGATCGAAAGCAACATCGTCGCCCGACAGAGCGGTGAATGGCTGGGTTACGTCGACGTCGCGGCTTACCAGGGAAGTGTGACGGTCAGCATGGTTCCAGAGCCATCCCAATTCGGCATGCTGGCAGCCGGCCTGATCGTTGGCGCGGTCGCGCTGCGCCGCCGCCGCCCCGCCGAACGCTCCCGCTACTGACGCAGCGACGAACGAACCGGGTGTCTGACACCGAACTGACACCGATGCCAAAACCCGGTTCTGGCGCAACCTTTACCGCTGCCCGTGTCGACCTCCGTGCCTGACTCCGATGTCGACACGAACTCGTCATTGCGACGCCGGCAGATAAAAAAACGGCCCCGAAGGGCCGTTTCTCGTTGAGCTGCCATGCAACTCAGGCATAGGTGCGCAGGCGCAGCGAGAAGTCCTGCAGGGCCTTGATGCCGGACGCTTCGGCGCGTTGGCACCAGTCCTGCAGCTTGTGGACCAGCTCTTCGCGGGTGAAGTGCGAGCGTTCCCAGATCACGCCCAGTTCCACGCGCATCGTGTGCATGGTTTCCAGCGCCTTGCTGTGCTGGAACAGCTCCGTCAGTTGCTGCTGTTGCGGTGCCGCCAGCTTGGCCGGCTCGCGCTGCATCAGCTTGCGGGCCGACTTCAGGAAGCCCGATTCCAGTTGCGCCTTGTGTTTCAGGTGCTCCACTTCCTCGGCCCACGCGTGCTTGACGGACGCGGCGTACTTGGCCATCACGTCGTAGCGGTTGGCGATGACGGCTTGCAGGGTTTCCGCGTCGGCGTGCGGCTTGGCGACGGAGAAGCGCGGCTTCGGCGGCATCTTCTTGACCTTGGCCAGGCCCACCATTTCCATCATGCGGATATAGCCCCAGCCGATATCGAACTCATACCACTTCGACGACAGCTTGGCCGACGTGGCATAGGTGTGGTGGTTGTTGTGCAGCTCTTCGCCACCGATCAGGATGCCCCAAGGAATGATGTTGGTGGCCGCATCCGAGCAGTCGAAGTTGCGGTAGCCCCAGTAGTGGCCGATGCCGTTGATGATGCCGGCGGCGGTGACGGGAATCCACATCATCTGCACGGCCCACACGGTAATGCCCTTGGCGCCGAACAGCATGACGTTGACGACCAGAAGCAGCGCCACGCCCTGCCAGCTGAAGCGCGTGTACAGGTTGCGTTCGATCCAGTCGTCCGGCGTACCGTGACCGTACTTGGCCATGGTTTCCTTGTTCTTCGATTCAGCACGGTACAGCTCGGCACCTTCCCAGAAGACTTTCTTGATGCCGCGCGTCACGGGGCTATGTGGATCCTCTTCCGTATCGCATTTGGCGTGGTGCTTGCGGTGGATCGCAGCCCACTCCTTCGTCACCTGGCCCGTGGTCAGCCACAGCCAGAAACGGAAGAAGTGCGACGGAATGGCGTGCAATTCCAGGGCCCGGTGGGCCTGGTGGCGGTGCAGGTAGATCGTTACGGCGGCAATCGTGATGTGGGTGACGATCAGCGTGTACACGACGGTCTGCCACGCGGACAGGCCGGTGAGGCCATCGTTCAGAAATTGCAAAACAGCATTCAAGCTAAATTCCATTCAAGCTCCAAGTGTGATTCCCAATGGCGCGGAAATCGGGCGCCGTCGGTTGTACGACGTGTTCTGTCCGTCATTGTACGCTCAGTTGCGGTGACATGCGGAACGATTCGTTACCGCGAATCCGCCTCGGGCCGAACGTCCGGCAATGGCAGCGACCCCAGGATGCGCATTTCCCGTTGAGGAAACGGTACGGATATCTGGTGATCCTTCAATGCTTTCCAGATGGCCCGGTTCACATCCGACGTTACCCCGCCCCTGCCGTTTTCCGGGTCGCTGATCCAGAAACCCACTTGCAGCTCGAGACCGTCGGCGCCGAAGTTCAGCAAGGTTGCCGCAGGCGGCCGTTCCGTCAGGACCCGAGGTACTGAAGCTGCGGCCTCTTCCAGTAATTTCAATGCAAAGTCCACGTCGGTGTCGTACGCAACCGACACTTTCGTCCCGATCCACACGAATTTGCTCGTCAGCGAGGAGTTCTGCACGGCGCCCGACACCAGCATTTCGTTCGGCACGATGGACTCGATGCCGTCCAGGCCCTGCAGCACCGTGTAGCGGGTGTTGATGCGCGCCACCCTGCCGCTGTACTTGTCGACGGTGATCATGTCGCCGATGGCCAGGCTGCGGTCGAGCAGGATGACAAAGCCGGACACGTAGTTGCTGGCGATCTTCTGCAAACCCAGGCCCAGGCCGACGCCGAGGGCACCGCCGAACACGGAGAGCACGGTCAGGTCGATGCCCACCATGTTCAGGCTCAGCAGCACGGCGACGACGATCAGCAGGGCCCGGCCCGTGCGTGCCAGCACGACGCGCAAATTCGAGTGCAGGGTCTCGACATGCATCAGGCGCTCTTCCAGCGCCGCGCCGGCCCACATCGCCAGCACCAGCATGATGACGACGGAAACGATGGCTTGCAGGATTTCCGCCACCGTCACCTTGTTCTTGCCCATGTGCAGCACCAGGCTGTCCAGGTAACGGTAGATATCGTCCCAGTAGCCCGTGATGTACAGGGCGAACGCCAGCCACACCACCAGCTGGAAGATCTTCTCGAAAGTCAGTACGGCCTCGCCGATCTCGCCCTGGCGGATGAAGACGCGCCGCAGCAGGTAGAACACGAAGCGGATCACGGCCAGCGAGCCGAAGATGGGCAGCGCCAGCTTGATCAGGTTGATATGGTGCCAGCGCGCCAGCACCACCTGCGACAGGGCCAGCAGGCAGACGATGGCCAGCGGCCCGACGACGCGGCCGAAACTTTCCATGCCGAAGCGCCGCACACCCGTTTCCGTGGTGCGGCTGCCGACCCGCGCGCGCAGCAGGCGCGACAGGCCCCAGCCGATCAGGACGGCGGCGACAATCGCCCCCACCTGCCACATCAGGCCGGGGTCCTGCAGGTCACCGATCAGGTCGTCGAAGAGCTTGGTCAGGCGCAACTGGTTCATTACTCCTCGCCAGCCTCGTCAGCCTCCCGGGCGGGCTTGGCCGCCATCGGCTTGCGTTCGAACACGGCAGCGAAGAACCCGTCCGTCTGGTGCTTGTGCGGCAGCAGCTTCAGGTAGTCGCCCATTTCCAGGTCGATCTTCTGTTCGGCCAGCACCTTGCTCATCGGCACGAGGTCGAAGTCCGGGTGCGAGGCGATGAATTGCTGCGCCACGGCATCGTTCTCTTCGTCCAGCAGGCTGCAGGTGGCGTACACGAGGCGGCCGCCGGCCTTCACCAGGCGGGCGGCACCGTCCAGGATGGCGACCTGCTTGTCATGCATTTCCGCGATGGCGCTTTCCGGCTGGCGCCACTTGACGTCCGGATTGCGGCGCAGGGTGCCCATGCCCGAGCATGGCGCATCGACCAGCACCCGGTCGATCTTGCCGGCCAGGCGCTTGATCTTGGCATCCTTTTCGTGGGCGATGGCGACCGGATGAACGTTCGACAGGCCGGAACGGGCCAGGCGGGGCTTGAGCTTGGCCAGGCGTTTTTCCGACACGTCGAAGGCATACAGGCGGCCCGTGTTGCGCATCTGCGCGCCCATCGCCAGGGTCTTGCCGCCGGCGCCGGCGCAGAAGTCCACCACCATCTCGCCCCGCTTGGCGCCCAGGATCTGGGCCAGCAACTGGCTGCCCTCGTCCTGCACCTCGATGGCGCCTTCCTTGAACAGGGGCAGGTTCTGGATCTGCGGTTTGCGCAGGATGCGCAGGCCCAGCGGCGCGAACGGCGTCGGCACGGCGGCAATCGGCGCCTCGGCCAGTTGCGCGATGACCTTGTCGCGGTCCGCCTTCAGCGCATTGACGCGCAGGTCAAGCGGCGCCGGCGTGTTCAGCGCGTCGGCCAGTACCAGGGTTTCTTCCTCGCCATACTGCGTCACCAGCTTGTCGAACAGCCACTTCGGCAGGTTGCTGCGCATGGATTTGTGCAGCAGCTTGCGGTCGATCTGCTTCATGCGTTCCAGCCACTCCACTTCTTCCGGCGCCAGGCCCGGCAGGGAGTCGACGCCGACGGCATCGGCCATGCCCAGCAGCATCAGCCGGCGCATCGTCGAACCGCCGCCCGCTTCGGAGAAGTCGGTGAAGAAGTTCTTGTTGCGCAGCACGGCGTAAATGCATTCCGCGACGGCGCCGCGCTCGCGGCCGCCCAGGCGGGGATGGTCCTTGAAGTAGCGGGACAGGGTGGTGTCGGCCGGCGCGGAAAAGCGCAAGATCTCGCGCAGTACCTCTTCGGCACTGGCCAGAACAGCTGGTGGCAATCTCATGTGAATCCTGGTATTGAATACAAATTAATGGGTGGGGCGGGGATGGTGCGGGCCGTAAACCTGGCCGTCCTCGACTTGCAGTTTATCCTCGATAAACCAGCGTATGGCGCGCGGGTACAGCACGTGTTCCTGTTCCAGCACGCGCGCCGACAGGGTCTGGGCGGTGTCGCCCGGCAAGACCGGCACGGCCACCTGGTCGACCATCGGACCGTGGTCCAGCTCGGCCGTAACGAAGTGCACGGTGGCGCCATGCTGGGCATGGCCGGCCGCCAGGGCTGCTTCGTGCGTGTGCAGGCCGGGAAAATGGGGCAGCAGCGACGGGTGGATATTGAGCATCCGGCCGGCGTAACGTTCAACGAAACCGGGGGTCAGGATACGCATGAAACCGGCCAGCACCACCAGGTCCGGCGCGAACGCATCGATGGCCTCTGCCAGCGCGGCATCGAAGGCCTCGCGGCTGGCATAATCCTTGTTCGGCACCACGGCCGTGGCAATGCCATGGGCGGCGGCAAATTCCAGGCCCTTGGCGTCGGCACGGTTGCTGATGACGGCGGCAATCCGGGCCGGCCACTGTTCGGCCTGGGCCGCGCGGACCACCGCTTCCATATTGCTGCCGCGTCCGGAAATGAGGATGACGATGTTTTTCATGGCCGCCATTGTACCTGTTGCCGCAGAGCAGACCAAGAACAGCGACCCGTCACGGCAGGAATATGCTGCGCTGCAGCAGGCCTGCGCGGGCGCCGGCGGTGAGGAAAAAAGCGCTTACTCGAAGGAGTAGAATACCCGGAACGGGACCTTCTTCTCGGCCCAGTAGTCGGCCGCGTCGCGGAACACGTCGAGCAGGGTTTCACGCGCTTCGCGGTCGAATTTCTGGGTATTGGGCAGTTGTTCCAGCACGATCAGGAAACCCGTCTGCGGGCCGGCCTTGAACATGGTCTCCGTCAAGGTCTCGCGCAGCGCATCGAAATTCTTGCCGCAGGGCTTGGGCAGTTTGAACGATTCCGCGATGATCCCCAGGACTTGCTGCTTGGTCAAACCAGCATTGCAATGTGCATACAGAAAATGCTGACCCAGGCGGCCGGCCTCCTCTTGCAGTTCAGTGACACGGAAGGCCCTGATGGACTGAACAAGGTTGGGCGGCACGGTTAAGAACAAACTCATTTTTCCCTCAAATCGACCTATTTATGTAAGGTTGGTTTCAGCGCAGGCACCTGTACAAATACAAGACATTGCAAAATGCGAGACATTGCGACATTCCTTCGGGCAGAAAAGTTTCTTTAAGTCAATTCGAGCCCTAAGCTATAAGGGTAACGTGTTGTCCAGCATGAATCAACTCGAATGTGGTTCTGCACGCAAGATTTGTTAAAAAGGGGTCATCTTCAGTTCAATTTAAGCGTGATTGACGAAAATTTCGCCCTTGGCTGCATCAAGGCCCTTTCCCGGCCGCCGTGACGGCGGTACTGCGGGGCGTTACAAATTGTTGCCATCCGGGTCGTCGCCCGGGCGGGTGCCGGCGTTACTATAACGGTGTGCGATTCGCCTTGCGGTCGAAGCGCCACCCGGACAATCGAGCAGTACACCCAATAACGAGGTATCCCAAATGAAGCTGCAAGCCCATCTGCTGTTAGCGGCCATGGTGGTCGGCGCCGTGCCTGCCGTCCAGGCTGCCGATTTCGAAGATTTCGGCCGTGTCGTACGCGTGACCCCGCAGGTCGAACGCTACAACCGGCCCCGCGAGGAATGCCGGACCGAGTATGTGCAGGTCCAGCAGCAGCCCCAGCGCAGCGCCGGGGGCTCGATCATCGGCGGCGTGGCCGGTGCCCTGCTGGGCAGCAATATCGGCAGCGGCAGCGGCCGTACCGCGGCCACGGCGGCCGGCGCGATTGCCGGCGCCATCGCGGGCGACCGCATCGGCAACCAGAACGTGCCGGCGCCCGGTGTGCAGGAACAGGCCGTGCGCCAGTGCCGCATGGTCGACAGCTGGGAATCGCGCACCAACGGCTACGAGGTGGTGTATGACTACCGCGGCCGCAATTACACGAGCATCATGTCGTACGACCCGGGCGAACGGGTGCGGCTGCGCGTGTCGATCGAGCCGATGACCAACTGATCCGGCCCTGCCCTGGCCCGACTGCCGGTTCGATGCCGGCAGTTTTCATTTGTGCGCTTGCTACGTGGCAAGCAAGCACGGGATAATGGCTTACTTCGTGCTTCACCCTTGCCACCTATCCCCATGCTGATCAAACGTAAATCCATCGAAAAAGAAGAATCGTCCCGCCCGGCCAACAAGCCGCCGCCGGCACCGCGCAAGCCGCGCTATGCGCCGGTGACACTGTCGGAACAGGATGGCGTGCGTTACCTGCACTTCGGAACGGAATGGGTGCAGGGCGCCATGCGCATCCGCAAACCCGACTGGCCAGAGCTGGAATACGCACAGCAGATGATGGCGTGGATGCTGTGGCAGGACGCGCCCCGCGCCATCGCCCAGCTGGGCCTGGGCACGGCCGCGCTGACGAAGTTCTGCTACAGGACCTTCCCCGCAGCACAAGTGACGGCGGTGGAACTGAACCCGCACGTCATCGCGATCTGCCAGTCCATGTTCAAGCTGCCCGACAACGACGAGCGCCTGCACGTGCTGGAGATGGACGCGCTCGACTTCGTCAACGACCCGGCCCGCCACGGCACCCTCGATGCGCTGCAGGTCGACCTGTACGACGCCACCGCGCGCGGCCCCGTGCTGGACACGCCGGAGTTCTACCAGGCGTGCGCGGCCTGCCTGGACGACGGCGGCATCATGACGGTCAACCTGTTTGGCGATCACCCCAGCTATGCGAAGAACCTGAAGGCGATGAAGTTCGCGTTCGCGCAAGTGATCAGCCTGCCGCAAGTCCATGATGGCAACGTCGTTGCGATCGCGTTCAAGACGGCCCGCGCCATCGACCCGGCCCTGCTGGCCGCACGGGCCGCGCGCATCGTGACCGAAACCAAGTTGCCGGCCAAGTCCTGGGTCAAGGGCGTGCTGGCCAGCGACACCTGACGAAAGCCGCCATGCCCGCTTCCCTCGACCTGCAACAGATCTTCACGTGGCTGCTGGCCGACGGCATGGTCGAGAAAGCCCACGTCAAGGCCCACTTCACCCAGGCCCAGGGTATCCTGCGCAACACGGCCGGCTCGATGCACCCGCTGTGCGCCGTGGCCCACTGCAAGCTGGTGTCGACCCGGGCGCCGCACCGGCTGCTGACCCTGGACCTGCTGACGGAATGGCTGGCCAACCGCGTCAACCTGCCCCTGTACCGCATCGATCCGCTGAAGGTCGATTTCACCCGCGTGGCCGACGTGATGTCGGCCAGCTACGCGGCGCGCTTCAATATCCTGCCCGTCGAAATCGCTGCCGACACGCTGACCGTGGCGACGGCCGACCCGTTCGCGCTGGAATGGGAAACGGAGATCGCCCGCATCTCGCGCCGCTCGATCCGCCGCGTGATCGCCAACCCGCTCGACATCGCCCAGTACACGTCGCAGTTCTTCACCCTGGCCAAGTCGATCCGCGACGCCAACAAGTCGACCGGCCAGGACCTGGCGCTGCGCAACAACTTCGAGCAGCTGGTCGAGATGGGCAAGAGCAACCGGCAGGTCGACGCCAACGACCAGCACGTGATCAATATCGTCGACTGGCTGTGGCAGTACGCGTTCGAGCAGCGCGCCTCGGACATCCACCTGGAACCGAAGCGCGACATCGGCAACATCCGCTTCCGCATCGACGGGGTGCTGCACCAGGTCTACCAGGTGCCGGCCGTCGTCATGATCGCCATGACGGCGCGCATCAAGCTGCTGGGGCGGATGGACGTCATCGAAAAGCGCCGGCCGCAGGATGGCCGCATCAAGACGCGCACGGCCGGCGGCCAGGAAATCGAGCTGCGCCTGTCGACCCTGCCCACGGCCTTCGGCGAAAAGCTCGTGATGCGCATCTTCGACCCGGAAGTGGTCGTCAAGACCCTGCCGGAACTGGGCTTCCCGCCGGACGACGCGGCGCGCTGGGATGCGCTGACGAAGCGCCCGCACGGCATCATCCTCGTCACGGGACCGACCGGCTCGGGCAAGACCACGACCCTGTACACGACCTTGAAAGCGCTGGCGACGTCGGAAGTGAACGTGTGCACGGTGGAAGACCCGATCGAGATGGTGGAAGCGTCGTTCAACCAGATGCAGGTGCAGCCGGGCATCGACCTGTCGTTTGCCGATGGCGTGCGCGCGCTGATGCGCCAGGATCCGGACATCATCATGGTGGGCGAGATCCGCGACCTGGCCACGGCGGAAATGGCGATCCAGGCCGCGCTGACGGGCCACCTGGTGCTGTCGACGCTGCACACCAACGACGCGCCGTCGGCCGTCATGCGCCTGCTGGAACTGGGCGTGCCCTACTACCTGCTGGAAGCGACGGTGATCGGCATCATGGCGCAGCGCCTGGTGCGTACCCTGTGCCCGGAATGCAAGACGCCGGACGGCGACATCGCCGACGAAATCTGGAGCGGCATCGGCGGCGCGTGGAATATCCCGAAACCGGCCACGGTCTACCGCCCGGCCGGCTGTCCGGAATGCCGCAGCACGGGCTACCGGGGCCGCACCGGCATCTACGAACTGCTGACGGTGACACCCGCCCTTAACGAGCTGATCGAGGAAGAAACGGATATCGGCGCGCTGCGCCGCCAGGCCATCGCCGACGGCATGCGGCCCTTGCGCATTGCCGGCGCATACAAGATCGTCGACGGCACGACGACGGCCGAGGAAGTGCTGAAGGCGACGGCCTCGCTGGCATAGAAAAAATGTCGCGCCGGCCCTTGCAGCGTGCAATCGCCGTGTATATAATACGGCCTCTTTCGGGTCGTTAGCTCAGCTGGTAGAGCAGCGGACTTTTAATCCGTTGGTCGCAGGTTCGAATCCCGCACGGCCTACCACGAATAGATCAGAAAAGCCAACCGCTCGCGGTTGGCTTTTCTGTTTTCCGCGTCCGGCGATTCTTCGCTGAGTCGTCCTTGCCCGCACTCAATACCCTCACGCGGCGTTTTTCTACACTGCTGAAACGGCCTTCGATGCCGGAATCAACCTGGGAGAGATCGGCATGCGTGCAAAACTGAAGCAGCATATTCTTATTTTCGGCGCCCTAATCATTTCCGGATATTTTGCCGGCCTTGCCATCGGCAAGGCGTTTGCCGATATGTGCGGCTGATTCCAGCTTGTCCGATGCAATTCGACGCGGACGGCACAATCCGTCCGCGTGAAACTTTTACGACAAAATATCTTCTCAAAAAAACAAGTGTTGGCGTTAGCATAGCGGTCTCATCAACTCCATGGAGTTTTCATGAAACTGCTTGCCCTTGCCGCCGTCCTGTCCCTTCCCCTTGCTGTCCACGCCGAATCGACTGCCACTGCCCAGCTAAACAACTTCCGTGTCGAAGTGATCGACCTGGACTTGAACGACGGCATCCAGGCCGCGCTGACCCTGACCGATTCGGGCACGCTGCTGGCCGCCGGCTACTATCCGGACCTGGGTACCCTGCCCGACCCCGTGCAATACGCGACCGATGGCACGGCGCAGATCATCGTGCAGCAAGGCTATTCCACCGCCACCCTGGATGGCGCCAACGTCAATGCCAGCGCCACCTTTACCGGCAGCCAGGGTGAAGTCTTTGCCCAGGCCCTGGGCGGCCACCAGTTCACGCTGACGGCCAATACCCAGCTCGTGCTGCGGGGCGACGCCGGCGTGACGGCCACGTTCGACGCATCCCGCTACGGCTTCAGCCACGCGATGACCTTCATCAGCTATACCGGTGCGGATGGTTCCGAAGTCTTGCTGAGCGACGTCATCGCCAGCACCAATGCCGACAGCATCGACCGCGAGCTGTCCGTTACGTTCTCGACCGGCGGCCAGTCCGTCAGCGGTAACTATGGCTACCTGGTGGGCGCCATCGGCACCGTCAGCGCCGTGCCGGAGCCATCGACGTACGCGATGCTGGCGCTGGGCCTGGCAGGCATCGGCTTGCAGGCGCGCCGCAAGCGCGCGGTGAAGCAAGCAGGTAAGTAAGCACTGAAGTAAGCAATGAAGTAAGCGGCTATTGGGCGCGCGCCAGCCGGCGCGTCACCAGCTGCACCGCGAGCGCGCAGCCGAAGGCCATGGCGAACGCCGGGCCTGCCGCTTGTGTGCGCAGTGCCGTCGCCAGCACGGTGCAGAACACGGCAAAGGCGAAATATCCCGTTACCATCCCGCGCAACAGCTTGACGGCAAACGCGGGGCCCGACTGCACGTGCGAGAAACCCACCAGCACCGTGCTCATTACGGGGAACATGGCGAAGAAGCCTGCCAGGCGCGGGCCCAGCCGGGTCGCGCCATACGTCACCGCCAGCACCAGCAGGGCCGCGGCCAGCATGCGCCACGGGAGGTCCGAACCGGCGGCACGGCCTGGCGCGGCCTCCTGTGCGGGCGGCATCAGCCTGGGCGTGAGCAGCAGCGCGCCGATGACGGCGACGAAACTGACGGCCAGCGGCAGTTCCAGCAGCCGCAATCCCGCCACGGCGACGGCGTAGGCGCCCAGCGCGCACGCCATCGCACCCCACATCGCCAGCCGCGCGGCGGCCCACGCATACACGACGGTGAACACGAGGATCGCCAGCACCGCCATCAAGGTACCTTCGGCGGCCGTGGCTGCGAAGGGTGCGCCCTGCTCCAGGGTCAAGGCCAGCAGGATGGGACCGGCGACGATGGGAAAGGCCGACATCCAGCCCGCCACGGCCGGCCCCCAGCGCCGGCCGGCCAGGGTCACGGCGTAGATCAGCAGGGGCACCAGGGTCAGTTTCAGCAGCAGGATGGCAGGCATGCGGGTGCGCTATCGTCAAAAGCGGCGATAGTAACATGGCAACTTCTCGCCGTGACAAGCATGTCAGCGGGCGACGACGAGACGCTCGGTCCGGGCCGGACGCGCGACGAACTGTCCGGCCAGGCCGCCGATGAAGCGGCCCAGCGGCAGCTCGATCCAGCGGTGGAAGGCGGCACCGCCGGCCAGGCTGGCGGCCCACGCCAGCAGCACGCCCACGGCCTGGGCCGCCGGTTCGTCCGGCACGAAGCGGGTAAAGGCCGCGTTCACCACCAGGCAGATGGAAAAGTGCACGAGGAAGACGGCATACGAGATCCTGCCAAGGCCATTGACGACGGACCAGGCCGGCCCCGAGGCGGCCGTGCGGGTGCGGCCGAACAGGACCAGCACGAGCGCCACCAGCACGGCCAGCGCGATGCGGCTGCGATATTCCACGGCCAGCGCTGCCAGCGCGGGCACCAGCAGCAGGGCCAGCAGCGCGGCCACGGCGGCCGGATGACGGCAGCGGTCGCCGGCCCACCAGGCCAGCACGCCCATGCCATAGCTGCCGAAGAAGTACGGTGCCCAGTTGTCCCAATCCGCGTCGAGGTTGAAGTGCAGCAGCGACAGCGCCATGCCCGCTGCCACGGCCACCGGCATCAGCCAGGTCCGGGCGCGGGCGCCGGCCGGCGTGCCGCCCAGCCACAACAGCAGCACCATCACGGCATACAACTGGAAGTCGATGGCCACGTACCACGCTCCCGCCGACAGCGACTCGTAGCCCAGCACGCCGTGCAGCAGCAGCGCGTGCGCGCTCAGCTGGCTGATGGTGGCCGGGGCCGACAGGGAATCGTGCGTCATCCAGCCGGCCGCCCACTGCGTGGCCACGGCGGCCAGCAGGGTGGCGGCCAGGAAGGGCGGGGCCAGCTTCACATAGCGCCGCCCGATTGCCGCCAGCGGTCGCGCCAGTCCGGGCCAGCCCGCCGGGCTCAAGGACTTGGCGGCCAGGAAGCCGCCGATGACGAGGAAGACCTGCACGGCGATGCGGGCGCTGTCGCCCAGCCAGTCGATCAGCTCGGGCCACAGGGGCCGCGCCCGGTCGGCCATCGGTCCATAGAACGCCAGGTGGTGCAGCACGATCAGTTGCGCCGCCCCTGCCTTCAGTAAATTGATCAAGCCAAACTGACTTCCCTGCCCCGCTGCCGGGGCCATGCCTGCCACTGCCGTCATCCACATCCTTCGCCCGCCCTGCCTGCCGGCATGACGAATTATCAACAGGGCGGGATCATAGCCGAGTTGACGCTCCGGTGGCGCATGGAATGAGAGAACGGCACCGGCCGTGACATTCGGAGAGACTTGCAAGGCACTGCCCTTGCTAACATTGGCATTCTTGCAAAACGGAGACCGACAGTGGCAAATCGCGCTATCTTGCTGGGCCTGGACCAGGATTTTTTCGAAGACGAGGAAGTGAAACTGCACGAACTGGCGGAGCGCAACTACGCCATTCCCCTGCTGTGGCTGATGCTGTTCCGGCCCGGCGACGTGCGCATGTACCACGACATTCCCCTGCTGCTGGCGTCGCGCGAAGCGGCGCTGGCCAACCTGGCGCGCAGCGCGCCCGCCGTGACGGCCTTCCTCGGCCCCGGCAGCGCCGGATTGGTGCAGCAATGGTGCGAATACATCGGCAAGAACAGCTTCGCCAACTACCTGCTCAATACCTACGACCTGAAGATCATGGAAGACGAGGAAGGCCGGTTCCGCACCGAACTGCAGCAGTGGCTGGACGAATTCGCGCAGCTCGCCGACGGTACCGCCACGACGCGGGAACTGGCCGTCGTGACACAGGCCAGCCCCGAGCTGGCGGCCTTCCCTTACACGGGCAGGCCCCTGCCCCTGTGCGGCACGTCGTTCACGCGCTCGATGCCGTGGGAGCGCCGCGCCGCGTAGGCATAGCGCCGGCGCGCGGTCAGGCGATCAGCCGCGCGCTGCCCGACACCTGGACCGGGCTGCCCGGCTCGGGGCCGATATCGACATGCAGGTGGCAGGGCACGCCCATGTCCTCGCCCTGGACGATGTCGATGGCGCCGCCATGCGGCCAGCCGCCGTCGCGCAGGTAGCCGGCCAGTGCGGCCGCGCCGGCACCGGTGGCCGGGTCCTCATAGACGCCGCCGGAAGCAAACGGGTTACGCGCATGGAAGCGCTGCGCGCCTTCCGCATGCACGATGACGATGGTGGCGAAGCCCTCGCGCCGCATCAGCGTGCGGCCGGCGTCGAGGTCGTAGCGCATGGCCGCAAGAAGCTCGCGCGACTTCAAGGCAATGACCAGGTGGCCGGCGCCGCCATTGGCCAGCGCCGGCGGCAGGCGTGGATCGAGATCGGCCGCCGTATAGCCGAACAGCGCCAGCGCCTCGTCGACCAGCGCCTGTGGCGCCGGTCCGCTCGACGTCGGCGGCGACTGCAAGGTGGCGGCAATGGTGTCGCCCCGGCGTGCGCCGCGCACGGCAATTTCGGCATGGTTCGTGGTGAGCCGATAGCTGCCGTCGCCGTGCTTCAATGCCAGCACGGCGCCCAGCGCGATGGTCGCATGGCCGCAGAACGGCACTTCCGACTCGGGCGAGAAATAGCGCACGCGCCAGCCCCCGCCCGCGCCCGCCGGCACGGCGAACACCGTTTCCGAATAACCGACCTGCGCGGCCACGCGGCGCATGTCCGCCTCGTCCGGCATGGCCGTGCCCAGGTACACGCCGGCAGGATTGCCGCCCACGTCGCCGGCGCAAAACGCCGCGACCCGTTCCACTTGTTCGATCATCTGCATCCTCCTTGGCCGGCCAGTATAGCCCGGCCAAGGAGCAATGTTGCCGCATGCCCGCTGGCAGCCATCGGCGGATTCGGTGTCTGCCACCGGCTGGGCCTCAGTTGAAGCTCAACGCGGCGCTGTTGGCGTTGCTGACCTTCTTGCCCTTCAGGTCGATCGTGAAGTGCTCGCTGGGCTTGGCCGAGCCCAGACCCTTGAGGATGCCGAAGACCTGCTTGAACTGGTTCTGGAACGGTACGCCGACGGGATTCTGGTCGGACAGCTTGTCGCCGGCCCTGGCGACGGCGGCGGGATTGGCCGGGAACGCGGCCATCAGCACCTTGTACTGGGCGACGCGGTCGGTGCCCATGTCGCGCAGGGCCAGTTCCCCGGCGTAGACGGTGCGGTGGAAGTCGCCGTAGAAGATGTAGGGCGTGATCCTGGCGAAGTCGTCCAGCTTCAGGCCCGCCTTGGCGGCCAGCGCTTCGGCCCTGGCCGTGGCCTCCAGCCAGTCGGCCTGCAGCTGGCTGGCAGGCACGCCGCCCGTGGCCACCGTGCCTGCGGCCGCGCAGCTTGCCGTGAGCGGCACGATGCCCGGTGCGTCCTTCAGCTGGGCCAGGGTGACCTTCGTCTGCAGCTGCGACAGGATCAGCATCTGCCGGCCGTCCAGGTTCATCGCCGCCTCCTTCATCTCGCACGGCCAGTATTCGTCCATGAAGCGCAGGCGCGACAGCTCGCCGAAGTAGTAGTGCGTGAACTCGCCGTACGAACGCGTGTCGAGGATGGCGCGGTCCCATCGCTTGCCGAGGTCTGCGCTGGCGCTGCTGCCCTGCAGGTAGTCGTATTCGGCCTGGTACAGGGGGAACAGCTCGCTGAAGCGGGCCACGTCCTTCAGGGCCACCGTCTGCACGTCGATCGTGTCCCGGTCCTTGTAGCTGACGATCTTGTACGCGGCGCCGTACACGGCCAGCGAGGGCGACTGCACGTTGACGAAGAAGTTGCCGTTGGCATCGACGACGTCGTTGGTGCCGTTGAAGTGCATGTGGCCGCCCACGTGCATCGGCAGGCCCGTCGCCGCCACCGCCGCCGTGGTGGCGGCATCGGGCACGCGTGCCGTCTGGAAGGCGCCAGGCTTGAACACGGCCTTCATCGCGCCTGTCTGGTTGGCGTAGAAGTCCATCGTCGGGTAGTGCGAGAACGCCATCAGCTGCTTGTTCTCGGCCTTGGCGCGGGCGGCAACCTGTTTGATCCACTCCATCAGGTGCTGCTTGTGCGTGACGACCTTGTTCCAGCCGGCGTTGCCGGCACCGTCGAAGCCCTTGATGTTCTTCGGATTGGCCGGATCGAAATTACCGTTCGGGACGAACACATTACCGTCGATGGCCAGCAGCCACAGGCCCTTGACGGGTTCGACCAGGTAGGAAGAATCGAACATGGCCGTGCATTTCGTGTACGAGCGGCCCAGCTTCGTTTCACCGGCCGCCTTGTAGCTGCCGCCCGAGCCTTCCGCGCAGATCTCGAACTGGCGCTTGTCCAGCGCGCCCTGCGCCACCGCTTCGTCGTAGCTGTATTTGCCACTCGTGTATTTCGAGAACGGCGTCTCCCACAGCACGTCCGCGCGGTTCGGCATGAAGCCGAAGTCGGACAGCTTGGCCACCAGCTTCTCGTAGCCCTGCTCCATCAGCTGGTCCGTGCACACCACCGTCGTGTCCTTGGCCTTGCAGGCGGCATTGCCGGTGGCGTAGACCTTCTGCTCCTTGCCCTCCCTGGTGAGGAAGTCGTTCTTGCCCGCTTCCATGTCGTCGTACGGCTCGTTCGGATCATGGTTGCCCGGCGCCAGGAAGAAGCGCATGCCCTTGGCCTGGTATTCCTTCAGGATGTCGACGATGCCGTCGATATTGATCGGCTGGGCGTCGTCGGAGAAGTCGCCCGGCAGCGCCACATGGCGGATGCCCTTGGCATGGGCGTCGTCCAGCGCGGCGCGGAAGGCAAAGTAGTTTTCGTTGAACAGGCGCGTCGATGTCAGCTGGGCATACATCGTGCGGATGGTGGCGTTCCTGCCGTCCTTCATCGGGATGCCGGCAAACTGGGCGCTCTTGAAGTCGCCGTACACATTCTCGAAGTGCACGTCCGTCATGAAGGCCACGGCCGGCGGCGCGGCCGACACGGGTGGCTGCGGCGCGACCACGGGCGGGGCTGCTTCGCTGCGGTCGTTGTCGCTGCCGCAGGCGGACAGCAGTGCCAGGGCCATCGTGGCGGCAACGCTTGCGGCCAGGGACGACGCGGGGCGGTTCTTGGACATGCACGGACTCCGGAGAAAGACGAAAGCGCCATGCTGCCAGCCGAATTTGACGCCGTGATGACTTGGCTTGCATCGTGCAAGGCCATTGCACGCCTGCTCTTCATGCCACCGGCACGTCGCGCCCACGCATGAGTGCAGCATCGCACCGATCCCGTCCCGCCATCGGCGTATCGTGAAAGCAACCGGACGACGCTTGCAAGCCGGGCGCGTCCGCCACTCACCTTCTCGATTAGGAACCTCATGCAAAAGCACAAAGCAGCCGTACTGGGCGGATTGGTCGCCGGCATCGTCACCACCGCCGTCATGGTCGCGGGCCGCAAGACCGGCTTGATGACCAAGACATTGGACCGCGACGCCGTCGACTGGATCGACCGCACGACCGGGTCGCGCGACGTCATCGGCGACACCGGCACCAGCGTCGTCGAATTCGCCAACCACCTGGGCGCGTCGGCCGCATTCGGCGCCGCCCTGCCGACGCTGCGCGAGTGGGCGCCGAACCTGTCCCCCGTGGCGCTCGGCACGCTGTACGGCACCGCGCTGTACGCCGTCAATATCGCCGGCATTGCGCCGGTCCTCGGCATCACGGAGGGCGAAGTGCAGGCCGGTCCGCGCAAGGCAGCCGAGCGCTGGGCCGTGCACGTGCTGCAGGCCGTCGTCACGGCGATGGTCGCCGAACGGCTTGAGCGGCAGGCCGACTGACCTGCGTGCCAGCGCTCCTCGGGCGCATCGAAGGTTCAGGAAGGCGACAGCACCCCGGGTTCAGCTTGCGCCAGTAGCCATTGCCGGAAGCGCTGGCAGTGCTGGTGCAGCAGGACCGTGCTGTCATACACCAGATGGTAGGCAATCGGCACCTGGGCGGCGGCAGGAAACGCGATGACAAGCTTGCCGCTCGCCAGTTCGTCCTGTACCAGCGACTTGCGTGCCAGGGCCACCCCCAGTCCTGCCACGGCAGCGTCGATCGCGCCGTTCGACGCGACAAAGACCGGGCCCGTGGCAGGGTCGAGGTCGATGCCCGTCGCGCGCAGCCAGATGCGCCAGTCGTCCCGGTGTTCGTCATGCAGCAAGGTGATGGCCCCCATATCTGCAGCCGGATCGGTCGGCGACAGGACAGCGCTGCAAGCGGGCAGCAGTGCGGGACTGCACACGGGATACAGACGATCGTCGATCAATCGCTCCACCTGGAAACCCGCGTAGGCTCCCAACCCATGCCGCACCGCGAAATCGACCTCGTCGACGAGTAAATCGACCAATTTGTTGGTCGTGTTGATCCGCACATCGATATCGGGATGGACCGCCTGGAATTGGGGCAAGCGCGGCAGTAGCCATTGCATGGCAAAACCGGGCGTACAACTGACGGTAACGATCTGCGCTTGCTGCTGCTGCGTGATGCGTTGCGTTGCTTGCTCGATGTGCCGCAGGGCGGGACTGACGGCACGCAGATAGGTCTTTCCGGCCTCCGTCAATTCCATTCCCCGCGAAGTCCTGGCAAACAGTGACAAGCCAAGGATCTCCTCCAGCTTGGCGACCTGCTGACTCACCGCGCCCGCCGTGACATTCAATTCTTCCGCGGCAAGCTTGATGCTCATATGGCGACCCACGACCGCAAAACACAACACGGCATGCAGCGGCGGCATTTTCATGGCGGGTTTAGAAAAACTGGTTTTTTCACAGGAATAGTCGCTTGAACGGGGCTGTATTGGATGATGAAATAACGCCAGCAAAACAGGTTCTTCGCCGCGGTGGATCGGAAACGATACTGCCAGGTTCACCCTTCGTGAGAAATGACATGATGAACAATTCGGATTACTTTCGGCTGCTGCTGCTGGGCGCCATCTGGGGAGCGAGCTTCCTGTTCATGAAAATAGCTGCGCCAGCCCTGGGAGCGATTTCGACCGCTTTTTTCAGGGTATTGTTGGGTACCATTGGCCTGGCCCTGATCCTCGCCGTCCTGAAAACCCGTCGTGATTTTAACGGGAAATTTTCGTCCACGCTGCTGCTGGGGGTGATCAATTCAGGCGTGCCGTTCCTGATGTATGGCCTCGCGGCAAAGCTGCTGCCGGCCGGGTACTCTGCCATATTCAATGCCACGACGCCGTTGATGGGCGTGCTGATCGGATGCTTGTTCTTTCAAGAGCAAATCACCGTCAAGAAGGCGCTCGGCGTGGCAATAGGCATCGGCGGCGTCGTCCTGCTGACGGCGACCGGTCCCGTGGCGTTCAACTTGTCCGTGGTCCTTGGCGCCCTGGCATGCCTGGTCGCCACATCCTGCTACGGCGCCGCCGGCTTCCTGACGAAGCGCTGGATCACGGAGCGCGGTGGGCTGGATGCAAAGCTGGTGGCCTTCGGCAGCCAGATCGGCGCGACCATGTTCCTGGCACCCTGCCTTGCGGGGTCGGCGGCAATGTCGTCCCAGGCGTGGGGAGACCTGAATGTATGGCTGGCACTGGCCGCACTGGGCCTGATCTGTACCGCCTGGGGATATATCCTGTATTTCCGGCTGATCGCGGATATCGGTCCCCTTCGTTCACTGACGGTAACGTTCCTGATCCCGCCATTCGGCGTGTTGTGGGGCAAGCTGTTCCTTGGCGAACAGGTAACCCTGGCCCATCTTGCCGGCGGTACACTGATTGCCGTGGCGCTCCACCTGGTGTTGAGCCGCTCGAAACGTGCTGCGGCATTCCCCGAGGCGGGAATAAAGCGTTCTGACGCATGAAGTTGGGCCGCAAACGCCAGCCCGCCCAGGCGACGGCAAAAAAAAGACCCGCCGAGGCGGGTCTCTCACTACGATGCAGTGCGATTATTTCTTGACCTGGATCGACGATTTCACGTCGGCCACGCCCTTGACGCCACGGGCCAGTTCGACCGCGCGGTCCGCTTCGGCTTTCGACGGCACGAAACCGCTCAGCATGACGACACCCTTCTGGGTTTCGACGTGCACGTCCATGGCTTTCACGGTCCTGTCGGCGGCCATGTCGGCCTTGACCTTGGCGGTGATCATCGTATCGGACATGGCAGCCGAGGCGGCGACATCCGAGGTTTTCTCACGGGCCGATTGGGCCATGTCCGACGTCTTTTCCTTGGCGGTCTGGGCGGCGGCCGCCGTCTTGTCGCCCAGGCGGTCGGCAGCGGCGGCAGTCTTGTCGCCCATGCGGTCCGCGGCGGCAGCGGTACGGTCGCGCGCGTCGGCGGCATTGGCCGCTACGGTGCCGCGGTCGGCGTTCGGTACCAGCACGGCGGTGCGGCCATCACCGGCCGTGCCGGCGGTGCCCAGCGAGGCCAGGGTGCTGGCCTTGGTGCTGCGGGCCTGGTTCTGGCAGGAATCCTTGGCGTCGCCGCTCAGGTCGTCGCATTTTTCCTTGGCCAGTTCGTACTCGGCATCGGCCAGCTTGCGGTTGGCCTTGTCGAGGTCGCGCGGCGTGTTCTTGTACTGGGCAATGGCTTCGCGCTCGGCACGGGCACGCGCCACCTTGGCTTCTTCCTCGCAGACGTCCTGTGCATTGTCCTTCAGGGACTTGCACTGGTTCTTGGCGGTCTTGTAGTCGGCTTCGGCCTTGTTGTGCGCCTGCTTGTAGCCGGCGGTATCCATGTTCTGGGCGAAGGCAATGCTTGCGCTGGCTGCGGTAGCCAGGGTGAACAGTACGATTTTTTTCATGTTAGTCCCCTTAGGATGGTTGGCAAACACATTAGACCCTGTCGAGACAGTTCGTTCTGTGCGCCGCCGTACACATTTGGGGACTGGCGAATGCTTGTTGTTTTGTCGTCACTCGCCGTGCAGCAGGCCGGCGCTCCACACGGGCGCCACCTGCTCGAATGGCGTGCCGGCACCGGCGAAGACGGCGCCCTGCCCGGCCAGTCTCAGCCACGTGCGCGTGTCGTGCGACGTATGCGTATGCGGTTGGGCGTCGCGCACCTTTTGCAGCCAGGCATGCACGCGGCCATACTCGGCCGGGTGGCTGCGCTGGATCCATGCCAGCGCCACCAGGTCGGAGTAGCCCTCCTCGCGGCGGGTTTCGCGCTGCTGCTTCGACAGTTCCAGCAGGGCCGGATCGTCGGCCTGTTCCGTGCCCATTTCCGTGAATCCGGCCGGCAGCGCGTGCCAGCTGCCCTGCACGATGCGCCAGCAGTGGCCCACTTCATGGGCCGCCATCGCTTCGATCAGCACGTCGCGCTGGACGTCCGGCACGCCGTCGAGAATGGTTTCGGCCTGCGGGTTGCCCCGCATCGACAGCACCAGCTTGCAGCGCCCGTCGGCCATGCCCATGGCCAGCGGCACGTCGTTCGGTCCCGCCTGGGGCTGGACGATGATGTCGATCGGCAGGTCCACGGACTTGGCATATGCCAGCACGGGTGCTGCAGCATTGAGCCAGCGGGTTTCGACGGGCGTCAGCTGGGCGGCGGAGACAGGCAGCGCGGCGGCAGTGGCGGCGGCAAGCAGCAAGGACGGCAGGATTTTCAACATGGCGAACTCCGGGTACGAGAATTCACTATACATGCCGTGCGGCAATTTATTACACCGTCAGGCCGGCTGTTACAAAATATTCCCTTGAAGAAATTTCCATTTTTCGGAAAAAATAAGGCCGGGCACCAGTCGCGGGCGACCGGCCTTCAAGGGCTGCGGGGGTAAAGCGGTGGAGGATTCAGAACTCTTCCCAGGACTCATCCGGCGCCACACGGGCGTTGACGGTCTGGCGGGCCGCCTGGCGGACCGGCGCGGGGGACGCGGGCGGTACCGGCGGCGTGGCAACGGCACTGGTGCGTGTCTTGCGCGGGGCCGTCCTGGTCTTCGGGCGCGCGTCGCGCAAG
This sequence comes from Pseudoduganella buxea, assembly GCF_009720835.1. Lineage (GTDB taxonomy): Bacteria > Pseudomonadota > Gammaproteobacteria > Burkholderiales > Burkholderiaceae_D > Rugamonas > Rugamonas buxea. The sequence goes on along the minus strand of NZ_WNKZ01000008.1, from coordinate 9,183 downwards.
CGCAACATGGGCGCGGGGGCCTGCTCTGCCAGCTTGAACACGGCCACTACGCCGGCCAGGGTGCCGGCCTCGTCCTGCAGCGACGAGGCGGCGGCGGCAGCCTGCTCGACCAGCGCCGCGTTCTGCTGCACCACCTGGTCCATCTCGGCGATGGCCGAGTTGACCTGTTCGATGCCGGCCGTCTGCTCGATGCTGGCGGTGGAGATTTCGCCCATGATGTCGGTCACGCGGCGCACGCTGTCGACGATCTCGGCCATCGTGGCGCCGGCCTGGTCGACCAGGCGGGCACCTGCATCGACCCGTTCCACGGAATCGTCGATCAGCGTCTTGATCTCGCGGGCGGCGGCTGCCGAGCGCTGGGCCAGGTTGCGCACTTCCGTCGCCACGACGGCGAAGCCGCGGCCCTGTTCGCCGGCACGGGCCGCTTCCACGGCGGCGTTCAGGGCCAGGATATTGGTCTGGAAGGCAATGCTGTCGATGACGCCGATGATGTCGACGATCTTCTTCGACGACTGGTTGATCGAGGCCATCGTGTCGACCACCTCGGCCACGACGGTGCCGCCCTTGGTGGCCACTTCGGACGCGGACAGCGCCAGTTGGTTGGCCTGGCGGGCGTGATCCGAGTTCTGCTTGACGGTGCCCGTCAACTGCTCCATCGACGACGCGGTCTGCTCGATATTGCCGGCCTGCGTGGCCGTGCGGCTGGACAGGTCGTGGTTGCCGGCGGCGATCTCGCGCGAGGCCGTGGCGATGGTCTCCGTGCCCTGGCGTACCTGCGTGACGATATTGACGAGGCTGTCACGCATGCCGCGCATGGCAAACAGCAGGCTGGCGTCGTCGCCCGGGCGCGTGTCGATCTGCACGGCCAGGTTGCCGGCCGCGATCGAGGCGACGATGGACGACGCATAGGCCGGCTCGCCGCCCAGCTGCGTGAGCAGGCTGCGGCCGATGCCCCACGCAGCGGCCGTGCCGATGGCGATGGCACTGACGCCCAGCAAAATCATGAAGAAGGTGAAGTTGTGGGCCACGGCGCGGGCCGCGGCGGCTTCCTCGGTGGCCGATTTTTCTTCCAGGTCGATCAGCCGGTTGATGGCGGCCAGCCAGGCCACGAAGGCCGGCGCCGCCTGCTGCTGCAGCAGCGCCGTGGCTTCGGGCACCTTGCCGGCCTGGCGCAGCGCGATGACCTGATCGACCAGACCCTGCGTGGTGGCCTCGGCGGCCTTGATGCCGGCCAGCGCCTCGCGCTCGGCCGGCAAGGTGTCGGACCGGCCCGCCAGCAGCTGGTCGAGCGGCCCGGCGGCACGGGCGTAGTTCGCCGCCAAGGTGGCGATGGTGTCGGTATGGGGCTTGATGTCCTGCGACAGCACGACGTCCCGCAGGGCAATGGCGCGGTCGTGCACGCTGCCGCGGAAATTGATGGCGTGACGCTGCTTGACCTGCGTCACGTCCGAGATGTTATTGAGGATGGCGTCGATCTGGCCGACCCGGACCATGCCGAGCCCCGTGACGACGATCAATAGCAGGAAAACCAGGCCGAAGCCGGCGAAAAGGCGGCTGCGGATGCTGCCGGTGAATACGCTGCGAATGCCCATATGTGCTCCTGAAACCGTTGTAGTACGGCAAGGAGGTCACAGTAGCACGGCACTACGACGATTTCCGTAGAGCATCAACGAAAGTGGATGAAGTATTGCTTTGCGCCAAAGATTGCGCGCCTTCATCCCCTGTTTTCGTTGTTTTCCCGTTTTAGCGGGCCAGCAGTGCGTCCGCCGTCGGGAACGACGGACGGATATCGTTCGGCACCGCCTTCATCTTGTTCAGCGCCTTCTGCACTTCCGGACGGATGACGACGTACTTCGTCATCATGGCCTTGGCGCGGGCATAGTCGCCCGTGGCCTCGATGGTGAGGAACTCGCGGTCCAGGTCCATCACGGCCTGCTTGATCTTGGCGAAGTTGACGGAGAAGGTGCCGTCGCGATGGGCGACGAAGGCGCCCTTGTCGAGCAGGTAGTTGACCTGGATGGCCATGCCGCGCGCGTGCGAGTCCGTCAGGCCGAAGTGCAGGGTGCGGAAGGCCGATGCCAGGAAGGTCGTGTGCAGCTTGCGCTCGGCCGCCTCGCCCTGCCCCAGCGTATCCTTCAGGTAGCCCTGCTCCATCATGTACATCAGCACGAACAGGCCGGTGACGTCCGCTTTCGCTTCCTCGATGGTGGCGTAGGCATCCTTCAGGTCCTGGCGCGGCGTCGATTCGACGCCGTTGCGGCTGGTCTTGTGCGGGCCCAGGCCGTGTGTGATCTCATGGGCCAGGATGTGGGTGAAGAAGGCGTCGAAGTCGACGTCGGCACGGTCCTGCGGGCGCAGCACCAGTTGCGCGATCGGCGTCAAGGTGGCCTTGAACTTGGCTTCCTGCACGTTCTTCAGCATCACGCGCTTGGAGCCGCGCTGGCTGATGATGCGCTCGTCGTTCGGCAGATTGTAGGCGGCCGTCTGCACGCCCATATTGCCGTCACCGGCGCCGAAGACCTGGTTCACCACCACCATCGGTGCCACCGCGCCCACTTTCGGGTTGCGGTACTGCTTGTCCAGCGGCAGGTTGTCTTCCAGCTCCTGCATGTGCTTGGCGAAGAAGTTCAGCTTTTCCGTTTCCTTCTGGTCGCGCAGGCTGACATAGGCCTCGAACGCCGCCTTGTAGCCGAACAGTTCATCGTTATACGTCTCGTAGGGGCCGATCGTCACGTCCACCGGCGAATCGAGGTCCATCCAGGCCAGGTCCGAGGCCAGGTAATCGTTGCTGAGGAAGGCATCGGCGCGCAGTTCGAGGAATTTCTTCAGCGACGCGTTGTCCGTGAAGGCGGCGGCTTCCTTCAGCAGGATGGACAGCTGGGTCAGCTCGGCCTTGTACTCGTCCGAATACTTGACGACCTGGAACTTGCCGTCCTTGTCCTGGCGGATCGTCGTGAAGAACCACTGGGCCTGCTGCTTGTCGGCGGCCGGCAGGCCGTTCATCCATTTTTCCAGCGCCGCCTTCTTGGCCGTTTCCGGATAGAAGTTCGCCCCTTCCGGCTTCTTGGCCGGAATCTTCAGCTTGCCGATCTGCGCCGGCAGGAAGGACTTGTTTCCGTCCAGGATGGACCACGGACCCTTGTTGAGCCAGAAATAGTCGGCCCGGGCCTGGCCCAGCGGAGAGTTGTCGTTCTGAAGCAGGCCCAGCAGCGTCTCGTTGCCGGACCAGCGCTGGCGCAGCTGCAGCATGTCGATGACCTTGGCCGCTTCGATCAGCTTGGCGATGGCACGGCGGTCCCCGGTGGACAACGCGCCCGCGTTGACGACCAGCTCGACCGGCGCGTAACGCTGCGTCATTTTGTTCAGTTGGGCGGCAGTCGCGGGGGCGGCGGCGGCGTGGCCGGCCGCGATGCTGGTGACGGCAGTGGCAACCAGCGCTACGAGAAGTTTTTTCATGGGGACCTGCGGTTCGGATAAAAAGGTCCACATTGTAAACCGCCGCGCCCGGCGCACGCTTTCCGCCGCAAGCGTCCTCAGGCGGCGCCGCCTTCCTGCCGTGCCAGCTTGGCGAAAAAGGTGCTGCAATCGAACAGGCTGCGCACGCTGCGAGCGTCGTCCGGGCCGTCGGTCTCCACCACTTCCGAGACGTCGGCACGCAGGTCGCAAGGATTGCCGTTCACGCGCAGCAGGCGTGGCGAAGGCCGCCGCGCGGCGGCGCACAAGGTCAGGATGCTGTCGACCCGGTCGACCATCAGCCCGTAGCGCTCGCCATTGCGCTCGAGCACGAGGATGCGCCGTTCGCCCGCCATCTCGCCGTCTTCCGGCGAGGCCGGCATGCCATACAGCCGGCGCGGGTCGATGACGGTGACGATTCGCTTGCGCAGGTTCATCAAGCCGTGTACGGAGGAATGGGCACCGGGCGGACGGGCCAGTGTATCGCCCACAGGCACGATTTCCAGCACCTGGCCGATATCGACGACCCAGTCGCAATCGAGCGTGAAGGCCAGCCACACCTGCCGCTGCGTCGCCCTCGTATCGCGCGCCGCCTCGGCCGCTTCGGCCTGGTACAGACGGCGATGCCCAGCGCACAGCTCGGCCAGCTCGGCCCCCGTGAAGATGGCGGCAGGATCGAGGAACAGCACGGCCGGCCCCGCCGGGCGCGCCAGGCAGCCACGGTACATGGCACCCCGCTGCGAGCCCAGCATGGGAATCGGCAGCACATCGGCCTCGTAGTAGCTGAGGATGGTGTCGACGGAATCGACGAGCAAGCCCAGCAGCTCAGTGCCGATCCGCACGATCAGCACGCGCCCCGTGCCGCCGCCGGCGGAGCCGGCCGCGCAGCCCATCAGCGCGCCGAACTCCACCACGCCCACCGCCTGGCCCCGGTGCTGGAACCAACCCTTGCACAGCTCGCCCAGCATGACGGAGTCGCGCAGTTCCGGGATGGCGATGATCTCCTGCACGCCATCCATCGGCAGCGCAAAGGCCGTGCCGCCAGCCGAGAAGCACAGGCATTTCAGGGCGTTGGCGCGGCGCAGCAGTCGCTCCCGCTCGGCCGCCCGCGTTAGCGCCACCATCGAGCGCACATAGGGCACGTTCTCCACGCTGGCCAGGGCCGCCACGTTCAGGATCTGCAACAGCCGCGCGTGCTGCGGCAGCAGGATCGTGCCGCACACGAGCGGCGTGTCCTGGCCGTTGCGGCAGGCCACGACGCTGCGCTGTTCGGGACGCACCCGCAGCACTTCGCCGGTGGCATCGAACACCAGGCCGACCAGCACGTCGTCATGGTCGAGGATGGCGATCTTCTGCGCGGGCCGGGCCGGGCCCGCTGCCGGATCGACGATGCGCGCCAGGTTCAGGATGGGAATGGCCATGCCGCGCAAGGTGAAGAAGCCTTCCAGGCACGCCGGCGACAGGGGGATGACGGTAACGGTGTCCGGATAGTTGACCACCTCGCGGATGGCGGCCGCCGGCAGGGCGAACTCGTCGCCTGCCAGCAGGAAGGTGCCGAACAGTTCCGGCCCCACGGCGGGGGCGATGGTGCCGGCCACGGTGCCGTCACTTGTCCTGTCGACTGCGATGGCGGCGGCCACGCCGGATTCCACGGTGTTCATGCCGGCCTGCTCAGACGGCGAAGCCGGAGACGGTCTGTTCCAGCTCGGCCGCGGTACGGTTCAGCGACTCCGTCGACTGGGCGATCGTGTCGCAGGAGCCGGACGATTTCTCCGTTTCCTCGGCAATATGGGCAATGGCCACGCTCACTTCGCGCGCCGTCAGCGACTGCTCGTTGACGGAATTCGAGATATTCGAGATCGCCAGCGAGGTGCGGCCCACGCCGGCGGAAATGCGGCCGAAGGCGTCGCTCGCTTCACGCGAGATTTCGCTGCCCGCCGCCACCCGCTTGACCGACTCGGCGATCAGCTTGGAGATTTCCTTGGTGGCCTGGGAAGAGCGTTCGGCCAGCTTGCGCACTTCGTCGGCCACGACGGAGAAGCCCAACCCGTGTTCGCCCGCCCGCGCCGCCTCGATGGCCGCATTGAAAGCCAGCATATTGGTCTGGCTGGCGATTTCGCCGATGACCTTGACGATTTCGCCGATGTCCTCGGACGACTGGTTGATCTGTGCCATCGAGTCGATCGAACGCGCCACCGCCTTTACGCCCACTTCCGCCTCGGCCTGGGTGGCCTGGGCCAGGTCGCTGGCCTGCTGCGCCTCGCGGGCAATGGTCGTGATCGATTCGGTCAAGCCGTCGACGGAGGCGTTCATCTGCTCCACCGTGGCACCCAGCGCCTGGGAGCCGCCGGCCAGCACGCTGGAGCGTTCGGCGATGGCGCCGGCCGAGCTCGACAGCTTGCCGGCCTCGGACACCACCTGGGCGATCACGCCGCGCAGGTCGCCGATCATCTTGGCGATGCCGCTGGCCAGCTGGTCGATGGGCTGGTCGCCGCCCGTGTCGATATTGACGGTGAGGTCGCCACGCGCAGCCCTTTCCACCTGTTGCAGCAAGGTTGCCACCTTCAGGCGCTCGGCCGTCGCCTTCTGCTCCACCAGCGCCTCCAGCAATACCTGCTCGGTGACGTCGGTGGCGAATTTCACGACCTTGTACGGCTTGCCCGTCAAATCCAGGATGGGATTATACGAAGCCTGGATCCATACAATCTTGCCGTTATTGCCAATACGCTTGTAACGACCGCAATCGAATTCGCCGCGGTTCAGTTTTTGCCAGAATTTCCGGTATTCTAGGCTGGTCGCATAATCGTCCTCGCAGAATACCCTGTGGTGTTCCCCGCGAATATCGGACAGCTCGTAGCCCATCACGGCAAGGAAATTCTCATTGGCGCTGATGACGTGGCCGCCCATGTCGAATTCGACGACGGCCTGGGATTTCTCCATCGCATTGACGAGGCCGGCATGCTCGTTGGCCCGGATTTTATATGCCGTGATATCGATGGCGAACTTGACCACCTTGTACAGGCGTCCGTCGGCATCGAAGACGGGATTGTAGGAAGCGTCGATCCACACATCGCGGCCGCCCTTGGCGAAACGCCGGTACTGGGCATGGTCTTCCTCGCCCCGCCCCAGCTTGGCCCAGAAATCCTGGTAGGCCTGCGAGCGCACGTAATCGGGCTCGCAGAACATCGAATGGTGCCGCCCCACCACTTCGTCCAGGCCATAACCCAGGGTGCGCAGGAAATTCTCGTTCGCATGCAGGACGGTGCCGTCCAGGTTGAATTCGATCAAAGCCTGGGCCTTGTCCAGCGCAATGGCGATGGCGCGCAGGTCTTCGTTCGTATGGGGCACGGCGGGATGGGCACTGTTCATATCGATCTCGTTAATGTTTCAAGAAATTTCACATCACCGGATGCCATGAGCGATCCGCTGCGATTGACGGAATTATTTTATCGTCAGGAAACGCAGGGCCGGCCGTTGCCGGCGCAATTAACGGGATAAATTCTGCCGGATGTTGCGGGACTCGAACACTCTGGCTCTTAAAAATAATCCTGGATTAACTAGTTATAAGAAGATAATGGACCGGCGCGGGTGCCGATTTTGCCGGAAGGGCAATGCGGCAATGCCGGGCCGCGGGCACCGCGGCCGGGGGTGGCAGGTCGTCGTGCGCGCCGGCCAGTCAGGCGATCAGGACGGCGCGCCCGTGACCGTCACCACCGTGCGATTGCCTGCGGCATCATAGGCATAGGTGATCACCACGCCGTTCGAATAGGTCGCCTTGCTCAGGCGGCCCAGCGTGTCGTAGGTGTAGGTCACCGATCCGGCCAGCGCGATGCTGGCGGCCGAGGCGGCAAGGACGGGAACGAGCATGCGAAACAGCGGCCTGCAGGCCGATTTGAGCGATCTCATGGGCTTCTCCTGGAAAAAATAGGGTGGACGATGCGGGGTGGAACAAGCGCAACGCCGTTCGATCATTCCATGGAACAGGGTCGCCCGCAGCTACCAGAATTCGTAGCACTGCCGCTACGGCACCGGCAGGAACACGGCCGGCAGTTCGCGCGTGCGGTGCGGCGCGTGCACGAACTGCCAGTCCGCATAACGGCGCTTGCCGTGGAAGGCATGGTTGGCCTCGTCGAAATTGGCCCGTTGCAGCGGCGCGCCGGCCGCGACGCTGTAGACCCCGGCGATGGCCTGGTCCGGCGTGCGCACCAGCCCCCAGGCCTGGCCGGAAACGGGATCGGCATACGGCCCGCGCAGGTGCCGCAGCGGCGGCGTGGTGCGGCGGTCTTCCAGCAACTCGTGCAATGCACGGGGAAACTGGCCGGCGCCGCCGGGCGTGTGCGCGTAATAACTGGCGATGGCTTGGCGGTACTGGCCGCCGACGAACAGCAAGGCCCGTTCGCGCTCGCGCTGTTCCTCGAGCGACCACAGGGTCGCCATGCCGGACAGCGCGACGCTGCCGATGGCTAGCACGAACAATACGGCCAGATAGGTGAAGCCCCGCTGCCCGCTGCCGCCCATCACCAGTCCCGGAACGGCACGCCGTCGTCGCCGCTGCCGGGCGCGCCGCTGCGGATGTCGCCAACCTGCCCCTTGGCCGGGCCGGCGGGCGCGACGACGATCCAGGTGTCGCTGCGGTTCGTCACGGGGTCGTCCGGTATCCGGCGCAGGTAGCGCCGCGCCACCAGCTCGTCGAGCGAGTCGGGGTAGCTGCCCTGGTCCGCGTGGAAGCGGTCGAGCGTACCGCGCAGTGTGGCCAGGTTTTCCCGCAGTACCGCGTGGCGCGATTTCTCGATGCTGCGAAAATAGCGCGGCGCGGCCAGCGACAGCAAGGTGCCGATGATGGCCAGCACCACCAGCAGTTCCAGGATCGTGAAGCCGGGCGGCCTACCAGGCCTTGTAGGGAATGCCATTGATGCCCTTTCCGTCACCGAGCGGATAGATATCGAACACGTCGCGCCCCGGCCTGGGCTGCTCGTGGGTGGATGCGTAGCTGCGCAGGCCCCAGGTTTTTTCCGGCGCCGTGTCCGGCCCCTGGTAGACGGGATTGCGCGGCACCCGGCGCAGGAAGCGCAGCTCGCCGCCGTTCGGGTCCTTCTGGTCGGGGACGCCGGTCAATTCGGCCAGGGAGCGCGGATAGCCGGATTCGCCCACCGCCCTGGCGATGCGGCCTTCGGCGCTGGCACGCTTGAAGGCGTCGATGGCGGCGCGCAGGTCGCGCAGGGTTTCCTTCAGTGCCTGTTCGCGCTCGCGCTGTACCAGCAGTTCGCCGGCCGGGACGGCGATGGCGCCCAGGATGCCGACCAGGGTGACCGTCACCAGCAGCTCGATGATGGTAAAGCCGCCGGCCGGGGCACGCCGCCCTTTCATGGCTGCACCGTGATGAGGTAGGGCGAGGCCGGCGCGGCCGGACCGGCCAGCCGTACCGAGGCCTGGCCGGCGGCGGCGGCGGGCGCGCGTAGCGTCAGCGACAGCAACTGGCCATTGACGGGCGCCGTCAGGTTGACGCCGGCCGTGCGGGTGCCCTGCTCGAACGTGACGGTGTTCGGACCGGCGTCGCTGCCGCCGCGCGCATCGAGCAGTTCCAGTCCGGCCACGTCCAGCCCCAGCGCGCCGGCCGGAAGCGGCGCGATGGCCCGCAGCGACAAGGTGAATTCGTCGCCCGGCTTGACCTGGTTCGGCCCGCTCCAGACGAACTGCGGCGCCACCGGCACGGCGGCGGGCGGCGCGGCC
>NZ_WNKZ01000089.1 GCF_009720835.1 Pseudoduganella buxea | reverse complement strand
GCCGGCCGCCGCGGCCATGCCAGCGCCGGCCGGTGCGCTGCCGGGCGAGCCGCCGGCACAGTGGCAGCGCTGGCTGACCTTGCTGACCGAGCGCGACCTCGATGCCGTCACCCTGTATGAGGAACTGCGCGGCTGGCTGCTGCCCCAGCTGGCGCCGGCGCCGCTGGCGGCGGTCACGGCGGGCATGGCGGCGCTCGACTTCGACGCCGTGCTGGCGGCGCTGCCGGCCCACCTGCAACCCGACCACGATCCAGACCAGGAGAACCAATGACTGCTGCCACCCCGGGCGAGAGCACGATCCTCATCATCGACGACAATGCCGACACGATCCGGCTGCTGTCGGCCATGGTGCGGGGGCAGGGCCGGGTGCTGTTCGCCACCAGCGGCGCGGCCGGCATCGACATTGCCCGCCTGCAGCGCCCGCAGCTGATCCTGCTCGACGTGGAAATGGCCGGCATGGATGGCTTTGCCGTATGCGACGCGATCCAGCGCGACCCGGACCTGCGCAGCAGTGCCGTCATTTTCGTCACGGCCCAGTCGACGGCGGAAGCGGAAATCGCCTGCCTGGACGCGGGCGCCGTCGACTTCATTCCGAAACCGCTGAACGCGGCAGTGGTGCAGGCGCGCGTGCGCACGCACCTGCGGCTGCAGGCGGCGCTGGCCAAGCTGGACGGGCTGGCCCACCAGGATGGGTTGACGGGATTGTTCAACCGGCGTTACTTCGACAGCCAGCTGGCCACGGAGTTCGCCCGCCACCGGCGTCACCGCATGTCGCTGGGGCTGGCGCTGATCGATGTCGACCACTTCAAGCTGTACAACGACCGCTACGGCCACCAGCAGGGCGATGCGTGCCTGAGCGAAGTGGCCGGCGTGATCCGCGACGGCGCGCGCCGGCCGGGCGAACTGGCGGCGCGCTACGGCGGCGAGGAATTCGTCGTGCTGCTGCCGAACACGGACCATGCGGCGCTGCAGACCTACGGCGATTGGCTGTGCCGGCGGATCGCCGCGCTGAACCTGGCCCACCCGACGGCGCCGACGGCGCCGTACGTGACGGCCAGCGTGGGCCTGTGCGCGCAGATTCCAGGCGAAGGCGACACGGCCGAGGCGTTGCTGCACACGGCCGACATGGCGCTGTACGAAGCCAAGCGCAGCGGGCGCAACCGGCCAGTCGTCGTGGCTGCCGGCGCGCCGCCCGGCCGCGCCGTCGATCCGGCCGTGGCCTGAAAAATGGGGACAGACCCCATTTTTCAAGCAACTATTTACTGAGGTTCAGTCCGGCGTCGCCAGTGGCGCCGGCACCCGCCCGGCCTTGCGCTGCTTGCTCCAGTAGCCCACGCACAGCAAGCCCAGCCAGGCCGGTATCAGGTAGACCGACAGCCGCAGTTCCGGCGTCAGGTACATTACCACCAGCACGCCGGCCAGGAAGACCAGGCACAGCCAGTTCGACAGGGGCGCCCATGGACTGGGGAAGCCCGTGGCCTGGCCGAGCGTGCGCTTGGCGGCACGGAAACGCAGGTGGATCCAGCTGATCATGCCCCAGTTGATGATCAGGGCGGAGACGACCAGCCCCATCAGCAGTTCGAAGGCCTTGCCCGGCATAAAGTAATTGACGCTGACGCAGACGGCCGTGGCCAGCGCCGACACACCCAGCGCCGCCAGCGGCACGCCGCGGCGGTTCACCTTCAGCAGCGCGCGCGGGGCATTGCCCTGCATGGCCAGGCCGTACAGCATGCGGCTGTTGCAGTAGACACAGCTGTTATAGACGGACAAGGCCGCCGTCAGCACGACGATGTTGAGCATCGTCGCCACCCAGTCGGCGTTCAGGGCGTGGAAGATCAGCACGAAGGGGCTGCCGCCGCTGACCACCTTCTGCCACGGGTACAGCGACAGCAGCACGCCCAGCGCGCCGATATAGAAGATCAGGATGCGGTAGATGGCCTGGTTGGTGGCCTTCGGGATGGTGCGCGACGGGTCGTCCGCCTCGGCGGCCGTGATGCCCACCAGTTCCAGCCCCCCGAACGAGAACATGATGACGGCGATCGCCATCACCAGGCCGCCCACGCCGTTCGGGAAGAAGCCGCCGTGGCGCCACAGGTTGGCCACGGACGCTTCCGGGCCCGCGTTGCCCGAGGCCAGCAGCCACGCGCCGAAGCCGATCATGCCGACGATGGCCACCACCTTGACGATGGCGAACCAGAATTCCATTTCGCCGAAGGCCTTGACGTTGGTCAGGCTGATCGAGTTGATGATGACGAAGAAGGCCAGCGCCGACACCCACGTGGGCAGCTCGGGCCACCAGTACTGCACGTAGATGCCGACGGCCGACAGTTCGGCCATGCTGACGAGCACGTACAGCACCCAGTAGTTCCAGCCCGACAGGAAGCCGGCCAGCGGGCCGCAGTACTTGTCGGCGAAGTGGCTGAACGACCCGGCCACCGGTTCGTCGACCACCATCTCGCCCAGCTGGCGCATGATCAGGAAGGCGATGATGCCGGCCACTGCATAGCCCAGCAGCACGGACGGGCCGGCCATCTTGATGGTCTGGGCGATGCCGAGGAACAGGCCGGTGCCGATGGCGCCACCCAGCGCGATCAGCTGGATGTGACGGCTCTTCAGGCCGCGTTTGAGCTCGTTGTTGCCGTCTGCTGCCATGGGGCTCCGCTGGGTAAGTGGTTCGGGGTGGTCGAATTGGCACGGTTAGTGCCGGGACATGATTCTAATCCATCGTCCCCGCGCCGGGGCGAAGATCGGCGCCATGACGCTTTTCGTTGTATCAATGCAGCGCGGTGTGCTGAGTGTCGTCGCCGGCATGGGCGTCCGGGCGCAGGCGGAAGCCGTCGCGCCCGCCTGCCTTGGCCGCGTACAGGGCCTCGTCGGCCTGGCGCAGCAGCGCCTCGCGTGTGATGCCGGGCGTGGCCACGGCCAGGCCGACGCTGGTGGTGACGGCCAGCGGCGTGCCATCGGCCAGGAACGGCGGGCGCATGGCCTCGACGATCTTGTGGCCCAGCCCCGCCAGCTCGTCCGGCGCGGCCAGGCCTTCGAACAGCACGACGAACTCGTCGCCGGCCAGGCGCGCCACCGTGTCCGTGGCGCGAACGGTGGCGCGCAGTCGGTGCGCGAACTCGACCAGCACGCGGTCGCCGGCGCCATGGCCGTGGTTGTCGTTGATCAGCTTGAAGTGGTCGATATCGAGGTACGCCACGCCGGCCTGGCTGCCGCTGCGCGCAGCCCGCAGCAGGGCCATGTCCAGTTCGCCTTCGAACTTGCGCCGGTTGAACAGGCCCGTCAGCGCATCCGTGCTGGCCAGCCGCGCCATTTCCGCGTCGGCCAGCGCACGCTGGCGCGTCAGCGAGTGGAAGGCCCGGCCCAGGGTACCCACTTCGTCCGGGCGGGACAGGTCGAAGATGTCGATATCGGCCTCGCCCCGTTCCACCCTGGCTACCTGGGCCTGCAAGGTGGCCAGTGGCCGCAGCAGCAGGTAGATGGCCAGCCAGCCCAGCGAGCCGGCCAGCAGCGCCACGGCGGCGGTGGGGAGCACGGCGCTTTCGCGCATGGCGATCAAGGGTGCAAAGGCTTCGTCGATGGGATAGACGATGCCGACGATCCAGCCCGTCGAATGCAGCCGCTTGTAGCCGATCAGTGCCTCGACCCCCGCCTTGGTGCGGCCCTGGCGCCAGCCTTCGAAGCCGTCCAGCGCCTGGCGGGTGGTCTGCATGACGCCGCCCGGCTCGTCCTGCACCCTGCGCAGGATGCGGCGGGTATCCGGGTGGTACAGGATGGTGCCGTCGGCCGCCAGCATGAACAGGTAGCCGTGCCGGCCCGGCTTCAGGGTGTCGAGCCGGCCGAAGAAGGAGTGCTGGTGCAGGTCGATGCCGGCCGCCAGCACGAACAGCAGGCGGCCCGCGTCGTCGTGTACCGGCTCGGTCAGCAGCACGACGGGCTTGCCCGACAGCTTGCTGAGGAAGGGTTGCGACACGATGCCTTCGCGCAGGCGCACTGTTTCGCGGAAGTAGGGCCGGTCGCCGGCGGACAGGGTGCCGACCTGGCGACGGTCGCTCAGGTTGGCCACCAGTTCGCCCTGGCTATCCAGGGCGGCGACGTTGAAGTACTGCTCGCGCAGGGTGGCATGGCTTTCCAGGTAGGCCTGCATGGCCTCGCCCGTGCCGATGCGGGCGGCGCGGGCACCTTCGGCAGCCGAGCGCAGCAAGATGCGCTTGGCGGCCAGGTTCTGTTCCAGGTGGGCGGCCGCACTGGAGAGCAGGGCGAATTCGCGGTCGCCGACAAGTTGCGCCATCTGACGCTCGGCCAGGTGCAATCCGGCGAGGGCGAGCAGGACGCTGGCGAGGAACACGAGGGCGGTCACGACCACCGTCATGCGTGCCTTCAGGGTGGTCAAGCGTAGCAGGAGGCGCATGGTGACCCAGTTTAGCACGGGGCTACCCGGGTTCCTGGCATCATGATAGCCGCCGTCAAACGGTCTCGACGGTAGCGTATTGCGTGAACGCCCCGCCGTTGTTTGATGCATATCAAACAACCTTGCAGTTGAGGACCCCGGCCCACGCCACTCGCCCGGCTTTGCCCTAAGCTGGGCGTTCTAACGGAGGAGACCCATGAGCAAAACAGACAGCAACGCAGCAAACGACAAGAGCGCCACCAGCAATACGAACAATACCAGCGACACCAGTCTTTCGGGCGGCACGCGCACGGGGCGTGCCGCCATCGTCACGGGCGGCACCCGGGGCCTGGGCGCCGCCATCACCCTGGCCCTGCGCGATGCGGGCCACAACGTGGCGGCCGTCTATCACAGCAATGACGCGGCCGCGGCCGCCTTCGAGGACCGTCACCGCGTGCCCGTCTTCAAATGGGATGTCGGCGATTTCGCCGCTTGCGCCGAAGGCATCGCCCGGGTCGAACGGCGCATCGGCCCGGTGGACATCCTTGTCAATAATGCCGGCATCACACGCGACGGCGCCCTGCACAAGATGACGCCGGAGCAGTGGTGGGAAGTGATCCAGACCAATCTGGGCTCGATGTTCAACATGACGCGGGGCGTCATCGAAGGCATGCGCACGCGGGGCCACGGCCGCATCGTCAACATCAGCTCGATCAACGGGCGCAAGGGCCAGGCGGGGCAAACCAATTACGCCGCCGCCAAGGCCGGCATCCTCGGGTTCACGAAAGCGCTGGCGCTGGAAAATGCCCGCAAGGGCATTACCGTCAACGCCGTGGCGCCCGGCTACTGCGATACGGAAATGGTGGCGGCCGTGGCGCCGGACGTGCTGCAGGCCATCGTGGCCGGCATTCCCGTCGGCCGCCTGGGCACGCCGGATGAAGTGGCGCGCACGGTGGCCTTCCTGGCCGACGACCGCGCTGGCTTCATCACGGGGGCCACGATCGACGTCAATGGCGGGCAATATCTGAGCTGACGGCGTCGCCGTCCGCGGTGCTGGCGGCAGCGCCGCAGCCAGCGGTCGATTCCGCGCCGGCCCCCGGAGCAGCACCGGACCGGCGCGCCTTCGTTGCCCACGCGGGTCCGGGTCTGGCCGGGCGGCAGCGTCAGTCCCGCGCCGCCGACACGGGCCGGCGCGTGCTCCAGCCAAATGCCAGGATGACGGCGTAGCAGGCCAGCGGCACGGCCAGCGCCACCTTCAGGCTCGACAAATCGGCCACATAGCCCGTCAGCAGGGGCACGATGGCACCGCCGACGATGGCCATGCAGATCAGCCCCGAACCTTCCGCCGCCCGTTTGCCCAGGCCTTCGCAGGCCAGCGAAAAGATGGTGGGAAACATGATCGAGTTGAACAGGCCCACGGCCAGCAGGCTCCAGCCCGAGACGGGCCCCGAGCTGTTGGCGGAGACCAGCAGCAGCGCGATGACCATGGCCGCCGCCCCCATCAGCACCTTGCCCGGAGCGACCAGGCGCAGCAGGGCCGCGCCAATGAAACGGCCCACCATCGCGCCGCCCCAATACAACGTGACATGCTGGCCGGCCGCCTCCGCGCCCAGGCCCATCACGTCGGCCTCCATCAGGTAGTTCACCACCAGCGAGCCGACCGCCACTTCCCCGCCCACGTACAGGAAAATGCACAGTGCGCCGAAGGCGAACCGGCGCTGCCGCAGCAAGGTGAAGGCCGCCAGGATGCTCGTATGCGGCACGGCTTCCTCGGCCAGTTTATTGCGGTTGGCCCACACCAGGCCCGCCACCACCAGCAGCGCCAGCGCCAGCCCGATATACGTGCGCACCACCACCTGGGTTTCCTCGGCGCGGAAGGCATCCAGCGCGGCCCCGCTCAAGGTGGCCGGATCGACCGTCGCCAGGGTGCCCAGGATCAGGATCGACCCGACGTACGGAAACACCGTCGTGCCCAGCGCGTTGAAGGCCTGGGCGAACGTCAGGCGGCTGGGCGCCGTGGCGGGCCGGCCCAGCATCGAAATGAGGGGATTGGCCACCACCTGCACGATCGTGATGCCCGAGGCCAGCACGAACAGGGCGGCGAGGAAGGTAACGAACAGTCCCGACGACGAAGCGGGGATGAACAGCAGGCAGCCGGCCGTCATTGTCAGCAGGCCGACGACGGCGCCGCGCATATAACCCAGGCGGCGCACGATGGCGGCGGCCGGAATCGACACGAGGAAATAGGCAGCGAAAAAGGCCGACTGCACCAGCATGGCCTGGGTGTAGCTGAGCGTGAACAGGTCCTTGAGCTTCGGGATGATGACGTCGTTCAGGCTGGTGATACCGCCGAAGATGAAGAACAGGGCGAACACGAAGGCCCGCAGGCCGGGCGCATCCGTACTGGCGGCGGGGGAAGTAGGGCGGTTATCGATCATAAGATATATCTGACTGTTAATCTGGCGGGCGCCATCATAACAATTGCAAACGATTATTGCTTGGACTGGTGAAAACCGCGTCCTGACAGCCGCCTACCCGCCCAGTAAAATTCCGGGACAGTCCCGGACAATCCTGACAGATGCGCGCCAAAATTCCGGGACAGTCCCCGATTTTTCCCACCCGGCCCACCGAAATTCCGGGACAGTCCCGGCACCTCCTGCCAATGGCCTCCAATACCCCGGGACAGTTGCGCAACTTTTCCGACGATGCTGAGCACTCTGGCTAGCCTTCCTGGCAAGTCCTTGTATCGCCTGCAATGGCAGAGCGCTGTTTGTTGTATTCGCGTTGCAGCTTTCTGAAAAAGGTGTGAGCAAAATCAGAATCTTCGCTGATTTTTCGGGCAGAGCCCTGTAATATTTCCGTACGGATATTTCACAACTCCCCCTCCCGCGGCAGGACGCCGCTCCACTGATTACGGATTGAACCCATGAAGAATGGCTCTGGACGGCTGACGCGTGCGCGTCGCCGCGCGTGCTGCTACGCGCTTGCTGCAGCTGGTATTGCCCTCGGTTCCGCGTTCTGCGCGGTCAATGCACGGGCGCAAGCCATCGACGGTGCTGCCGCCGCGCCGGCTGCCGGCGGCACGGTAACGGGCAACGCCACCGTCGTGTCGCAATATGTGTCGCGCGGCATGCGCCAAAGCTGGGGCAAGCCGGCCGCGCAGGCGGGCCTGGACTATGCGCACCCGAGCGGCTGGTCGGCCGGCACGTGGGTGTCCACCATCAGCGACCACTATGTCGAAGACGGCACGGTGGAGTGGGACCTGTATGGCGGCTACAGCGGCAGCGTCGGCGACATCGGCTACAGCGCGCTGGCCTACTACTACAAGTACCCCGGCGCCGTCATCAGCGCCACCGGCACCAAGTTCGACTATGCCGAGCTGTCCGCCGGCCTGACGTACAAGGCCTTCTACGCCAAGTACAACCGCACCGTCTCGAGCGACTTCTTCGGCATCACCAATGCCCGTGGCACCGGCTACCTGGACGTGGGCATGAACCAGGACCTGGGCGACGGCTGGACCTTGAACCTGCACGCCGGTAATGGCCGCGTGGCCGGCGCCGGCAACGACGTGTGGAACTGGCACGACGCCAAGATCGGTGCCACCAAGACGCTGGGCGGCGGCTGGAGTGGCGCCGTGGCGTGGACCCGCGCCTGGGGCAAGACGGGCATCTACGACGCCTACACCACCGGCATGCCGAACGGCAAAGGTATTGTCGAGTATTCCAATCCGGCCAAGGGCACCCTGGTGGTGTCCGTGACGCGCAGCTTCTGATCGCACCACCATGAACCTGACCAACTTGTCGGCGCCGAAGCGCCCCCTTGGCATGCTGCAGTCGCTGTCCCTGAATGCCCGCATCTGCGCCGCCGCCACGGGGCTGGTGGTGTTGAGCCTGGCGATAACGGCCGTCGTGACGGGCGTCAAAAGCAGCGACAGCGCCGAGGCCGCGGCCATGCGCCAGGCCCATACGACGGCACGTGAAGCGGGCCATGCCCTGACAGCACGCATCGGCGGTAACCTGGCGACGGTGCGGGCCCTGAGCATCGCCATGCACTCGACCAAGGGTGCCGACGTGGCGCCGGAGCGGGCCCAGGTGGCCGCCATCTCCAAGGGTGTGCTGCTGGGATCGAACGATCTCGTGGGCGTTTCCGTGACGTGGGAGCCGAACGCGCTGGACGGCAAGGATGCCGAATATGCCGGCCAGAAGCCGGACTATGACGCCACCGGCCGCCATATGCCGTATTACACGCGCAACGGCAGCGGCGGTGTCAATGTGACGCCGATCGAATTCACGACGACACCAGGCGGCAACGACTGGTACGACATTCCGAGGAAGACGGGCCGCGTGCACCTGAGCGAGCCGTATTCGTATCCCGTCAACGGCAAGGACGTCCTGATCGCCTCGCTGGTGGCGCCGATCACCGTCAAAGGGAGCTTCCTGGGCGTGGCGACGGGCGACATGGCCTTGAGCAGCCTGGGCGACATCCTGAAGGACCTGGTGACGATGGAAGGCGGCAAGCTGGCGCTGCTGTCCAATGGCGGCCTGTATGCCAGCCATCCGGATGCGTCCAGGAACGGCAAGAAGGCCGACGACCTGCCTGCGGCCGCGCTCGAAGCCATCCGTGCCGGCAAGACCTTTAGATACGAGGCCGACGATTTCGTCCATATCCTGCAGCCGATGGTGCTGCATGCGGACATCGCCCCGTGGGCCGTGCGCCTGTCGTTCCCGCGCAGCGTGGCCACGGCCGACGCGCGCGAGCTGATGACGTATTCGATCGTCGTTTCCGTGCTGTGCGCGGCGGCGGCCGCGCTGGCGATGATCTGCACCCTGAACCGCCTGACTCGTCCGCTGCGCAACCTGGCCCGCACGATGTCCCAGCTGGCCGGCGGCAATGCCGACCTGTCGGCACGCCTGGCCGTCAGGGGCAGCGACGAGCTGGCCGTCATCGGCAGCGGCTTCAACGACTTCGTGGCGAAGATCGAGGACGTGCTGGCCCGGGTGCGCGACAGCTCCGGCAGCGTGGCCACGGCCAGCCATGAAATCAGCCAGGGCAACCACGACCTGTCGGCGCGCACCGAGCAGCAGGCCAGCTCGCTGGAAGAAACGGCGGCATCGATGGAGGAGCTGACGTCCACCGTCAAGCAGAATTCCGACAACGCCAACCAGGCGCGCCAGTTGGCCGCCACCGCGTCCGGCGTGGCCGTGCGTGGCGGTGCCGTCGTGGCCCAGGTGGTCGAAACGATGGCCTCGATCAATGCCTCGTCGAACAAGGTGGTGGACATCATCAGCGTCATCGACGGCATCGCCTTCCAGACCAATATCCTGGCCCTGAACGCGGCAGTCGAGGCGGCGCGGGCGGGCGAACAGGGCCGTGGCTTCGCCGTCGTCGCCAGCGAGGTGCGCAACCTGGCCCAGCGCAGCGCGTCGGCCGCCAAGGAAATCAAGGCACTGATCGGCGCCTCGGTCGAACAGGTCGAGCAGGGCAGCCGGCTGGTGGCGGACGCCGGCGGCACGATGGACGAAGTGGTGTCCAGCGTCAAGCGCGTGGCCGACATCATCGGCGAGATCGCATCCGCCAGCAACGAGCAAAGCAGCGGCATCGCCCAGGTCAACCAGGCCATCGTGCAGATGGACGGCGTGACGCAGCAGAACGCGGCGCTGGTCGAGGAAGCAGCCGCCGCGGCGGAAAGCCTGCAGCAGCAGGCCGACACGCTGGTGGCGCTGGTGGGCCAGTTCCGCATCGGCACCGGCGCGGGCCAGGGCAACTGAATGGAGAAGAACATGAATATCGCTATCGAAAAACCAAGCAAGCAGGGCGGCAGGTCGCTGTCGCTGAACGCACGTATCTGCATCGCCGCCAGCACCCTCGTGGTGCTGAGCCTGGCCATCACGGCTGCCGTCACGGGAGTGCGCAGCAGTGCCAGCGCGGAAAAGGCGGCCATGGCCCTGGCCCACACGGCCGCCGGCGCCGCCTCGCAGACGGTGGCCACGCGCATCACGCGCAACCTGGCGGCAGTGGAAAACCTGGCCGGCGCCATGCGCGCCACGAAGGCGGCCGGCATGCCGCTGTCGCGCCCGCACGTGGCGGAACTGACCAAGGCCACCCTCCTGGGCTCCGGCGATCTGGTAGGCGCGGCCGTGACGTGGGAACCGGACGCGCTGGACGGCGCGGATGCCGACTTCGCCGGCAAGTCCCCCGAGTTCGACGCGAGCGGGCGCTACATGCCGTACTACACGCGCAATCCTGCCGGCGGCGTCGGTGTCGAACCGATCGTGTTCTCGAACGCACCGGGGGCGAACGATTGGTACGACATTCCGAAGAAGACGGTCAAGGCCCACTTCACGGAACCGTACGCGTATCCGATCAACGGCAAGGACGTGCAGATGGCGTCGATGGTCGCACCCATCGTCGTCGACGGCAAGTTCCTGGGCACGGCCAGCGCCGACTTCATGCTGACGCGCCTGACGGAAATCCTCGCCGGCCTGAAGACCATCGAAGGCGGCCAGCTGGCCCTCGTGTCGAACGGCGGCCTGTATGCCAGCCATCCGGAAGCGGCCAGGAACGGCAAGAAGGCCGACGACCTGCCTGCGCCGGCACTGGCTGCGATTGCCGCCGGCAAGGGCTACGAGTATGAAAGCGACGGCATCGTCCACATCATCGAGCCGCTGGTGCTGCACGCGGACATCGCGCCGTGGGCCGTGCGCCTGTCCTTCCCGCGCAGTGTCGCGACGGCACCCGCGCGCGAGCTGATGCTGTATGCGCTGGTGGTGTCGCTGCTGTGCGCCGGCGCCGCCGCACTGGCGATGGTGCTGACCGTGAACCGCCTGACCCGGCCCCTGCGGACCCTGGCGGCGACGATGACGCAGCTGGCCGGCGGCAATGCCGACCTGTCGGCACGCCTGAAAGTGAAGGGGACGGACGAACTGGCCGTCATCGGCGGCGGCTTCAATGCCTTCGTGGCGAAGATCGAGAACGTGCTGGCCCGCGTGCGCAGCAGCTCCGACAGCGTGGCCACGGCCAGTTCCGAGATCAGCCAGGGCAACCATGACCTGTCGGCCCGGACCGAACAGCAGGCCAGCGCGCTGGAAGAAACGGCCGCGTCGATGGAGGAATTGACATCCACCGTCAAGCAGAACTCGGACAACGCTGTCCAGGCCCGCGAACTGGCCGCCTCTGCATCGACTGTGGCCGTGCGCGGCGGCGCCGTCGTGGCCCAGGTGGTCGAGACGATGGCGTCGATCAACGCGTCGTCCGGCAAGGTGGTGGACATCATCGGCGTCATTGACGGCATCGCCTTCCAGACCAATATCCTGGCGCTGAACGCGGCGGTCGAGGCAGCGCGGGCGGGCGAGCAGGGCCGGGGCTTCGCCGTCGTCGCCAGCGAAGTGCGTAACCTGGCACAGCGCAGTGCGTCGGCCGCCAAGGAAATCAAGGCGCTGATCGGCGACTCCGTGGAGCAGGTGGAGAAGGGCACGCGCCTGGTGGCGGACGCGGGCGGCACGATGGACGACGTCGTCGCCTCCGTCAAGCGGGTGGCCGACATCATCGGCGAGATCGCCGCCGCCAGCACGGAGCAGAGCAGCGGCATCGGCCAGATCAACCAGGCCGTCGTGCAGATGGACAGCGTGACCCAGCAGAACGCGGCATTGGTGGAAGAAGCGGCCGCCGCCGCGGAAAGCCTGCAACAGCAGGCCGCCACCCTGGTAGCGCTGGTGGGAGAGTTCAGGATCGGCGACGTGGCGGTCGATGACAATGCCCCGCGCCGTCCCGTGATCGTCCCGAAGGCGCCGCTTGCAACGGGCAAGCCGGTCAAGGTCATCGGGCAGGCCAAGGCGTCCCAGGACGAATGGGAGACGTTTTAAGCTGGGCGAACAGTCAGTAGCGCGGATTCAGTGAATCGGCGTTTGGCCGGACCGCCACCCCCAGGGGGGGGCGGTCCGGCCTTTTTTTGCCTGGCGCTCAGGCGTGGGCAGGTTTGCGACCCAGCAGCTTGCTGGCGGCGAATGCGGCACCGGCCACACCGACCACCATGGCCGCCGTGCTGCCGGAGAAACCCACGGCCGTGTTGGCGGCGATCTTGCCGGCCTGGGGCGTGACGAGCTGCATGCGCCGCTTCGTCATCTGCGCGCCCAGTTCGCACAGGCGTTCCTGGCTCAGCTGGCGCTCCGCGTCCGGCAGCAGGATCGTTTCCTCGTCCGCCACGTGGTGCATGACGTCGCGCATCAGTTCGTGCACCAGTTCGTCATGCTGCTTGTTGGCCGGGTCGGCCGCGCGCAGCTGGGCGATGATGCGGCGCATCTCATTGTGTTCCGGCTCGGACTTGAGCATCGTGGGCGCGGCGCCCTCGAGCTGGCGCATGACGGGATAGAACACTTCCTCTTCCAAGGTGGCGTGGATTTCCAGCGCCGTGCAGATGGTTTCGGCCAGCGCCTTTTTCACTTTCGGCTTCTTCGTCGTCGTGTACTGGTGGAAGGTCACCAGGGTATGCGAGTGATCGAAGCGGATCATGTCGGTAATCGTCGGGCTGAGCTTGTTCAGTGAAAACATGGTTCTTCTCCTTTGTGCGAGGCAACGGCTTATCTTAGATCGCCCGCCTCGGCTCACGCGTAGGAAAAGCACGCAATCGGCTGTCGGCGCATGGCGCGGCCGGGCTGTTGCAACGGACGCCACGGCTGGCGCTGCGCCGTCACGCAGAGGGAGACAGCCGGGCGCGCCTGGGCTATAGTTAGCATGAAGACCACAGCCGGGGAGTCGCATGAAGGGCCAATATCGTGCCGCAGCGAATCGAAGGAAGGGCCTGCCCGTACGGGGGCGGGGTCCGAACGCGACCGTGCCGCGCATCCTGAGCCGCTTCGGCGACCTGTTCCAGGACCATCCGCTGCCGATGTGGATCTACGATACGGATACGCTGCGCTTCCTGCGCTGCAACGCCGCCGCCTGCCGGCACTACGGCTACACGACGGACGAATTCCTGCACATGACGATCCGCGACATCCGCCCGCGCGACGAGCAGCTGCGCCTGGAAGCGGACCTGGCGTCGACGGAGCCGCGGCTGCCCCAGGCGTCCGGCGTGTGGACGCACCTGAAGCGCGACGGCACGCCCATCTCCGTGCGCATCACGTCGCATGCGGTGGGCTACCAGGGCCACCGGGCCCGGCTCGTGTTCGCGCTGGACGTGACGGAGCAGCTGGCCACGGAGCGCGCCCTGTACCGCTCCGAGCAGCTGTACCGGCGCCTGATCGACACGATGCCGCACCAGGTCTACTGGAAGGACCTGGACCTGCATTATGTCGGTTGCAACCGTGTATTCGCCGAGGCGGCCGGGCT
Source organism: Pseudoduganella buxea (assembly GCF_009720835.1). GTDB lineage: Bacteria > Pseudomonadota > Gammaproteobacteria > Burkholderiales > Burkholderiaceae_D > Rugamonas > Rugamonas buxea. The sequence goes on along the minus strand of NZ_WNKZ01000089.1, from coordinate 10,839 downwards.
GGACGACCCGCAGGAGGTGAGCGGCAAGAGCGACGAAAACCTGATCTGGCGGCGCCAGGCCCAGCGCATGGCGGCCGAGGACCGGGTCGTCGTCACCACCGGCCACCCGCTGCTGGATCGCGAGGACACCCTGACGGGCCCGGACGGCCGCCAGCGCCGCTACCTCGTCAACAAGCTGCCCCTGTATGGCCCGCAAGGCGCCATCATCGGCATGCTGGGCACCCTGGAAGACATCACGGCGCGCAAGAAGGCCGAGGAAACCTTGCGCCTGCAGGGCCGCGCGCTGGACGCCAGCGTCAACGCCATCGTCATCACGCGCCACCACGACCAGCAGGACATCATCGTCTACGCCAACCCCGCCTTCGCCCGCATCTCCGGCTACGACCTGCCCGAGGTGATGGGACGCGACTGCCGTTTCCTGCAACGCGAGGACCGCGACCAGGACGGCCTGCACCTGCTGCGCGAGGCGCTGCACGCGGACCGCGAGGCCACCGTGGTGCTGCGCAATTACCGCAAGGACGGCTCGCTGTTCTGGAACCAGCTGCACCTGGCGCCCGTGCTGGATACCAATGGCAAGGTGACCCACTGGGTCGGCGTCATCAACGACATCACGGCCACGATGCGCTACCAGCAGGAGCTGGAACACCAGTCGACACACGACGCGCTGACAGGCCTGCCGAACCGCAACCTGTTCCGCGACCGCCTGGACCAGGCCATCAGCTATGCGGCGCGCTACCGCAACCAGCTGTGGGTGGTGGTGCTGGACCTGGACAACTTCAAGCTGATCAACGACACGCTGGGCCACGCCGTCGGCGACAGCCTGCTGCAGATGGTGGGCGAGCGGCTGCGGGGCGCCCTGCGCGACTCGGACACGGTGGCGCGCCTGGGCGGCGACGAATTCATCCTGCTGCTGCTGGACCAGCCGGGCGTGGGCCTGTCGCCGCGCACCGTGCAGACCATCCTGGAAGCGGTCAGCGCGCCGATGCGCCTGGGCGCCCACGACCTGGCGCTGACATGCAGCATGGGCGTGGCGGTCTACCCGCGCGACGGCGAGACGGGTCCGGGCCTGTTCAAGCACGCCGATATCGCGCTGTACCGGGCCAAGGACGGCGGGCGCAACCAGCTGCAGTTCTACACGGTGGAGATGAACGACCGCGTCACCGAGCGTACCCTGATCGAAGGCCACCTGCGCCATGCACTGGTGCGCAACGAGTTCCTGCTGTATTTCCAGCCCCGGGTCGACTGCGTCAGCGGCCAGGTGGTGGGCCTGGAAGCACTGCTGCGCTGGCAGCATCCGGAACTGGGCCTGGTGCCGCCGGCCCGCTTCATCAGCGTGGCCGAGGAAACGGGGCGCATCGTCGAGATCGGCGAATGGGTACTGCGCACGGCCTGCCTGCAGGCGGTCGCGTGGCAGCAGGCCGGGCTGGCGCCCGTGCCGGTGGCCGTCAACGTGTCGGCGCGCCAGTTCCGCCACGCCGCGTTCGTCCAGGAAGTCAAGGAAGCGCTGGCCATCAGCGGGCTGGCGCCGAAGTACCTGGAGCTGGAGCTGACGGAAAGCGTCATGATGCACAATGTCGACGTCGTCATCGCCGCCATGAGCCAGCTGAAGGCGATGGGCATCTGCCTGTCGATCGACGATTTCGGCACGGGCTACTCCAGCCTGAACTACCTGCGCCGCTTCCCCATCGACTACCTGAAGATCGACCAGAGTTTCGTGCGCGACATGCTGGACGACCCGCCCGGCGCGGCCATCGTACGCTCCATCATCGCCCTGGGCCACAGCCTGGACTTCCGCATCATCGCCGAAGGCGTCGAAACCCAGGACCAGTTCGTCTACCTGCGGCAGGAAGGCTGCGACGAGATCCAGGGCTACCTGTATAGCCGGCCCGTGCCCGAGCGGGAGGCCGCCGTCATGCTGGGCGGCGTCGCGTAGGCAACAAGGCCAGGTGCCAGATCGGCAAAAAAAACGGCGCCCCTCGGGGCGCCGTTCTGCCATCAGCCGTTCAAGACGTCAGTCGCGGATCTCCAGCGCCCGGTTCAGCGACAGCGCCGCCAGCGAGCCGACCGCGCCGGACAGCAGGTACAGGCTGACATAGCCCAGGCCGAAATTGGCCGACAGGCCCAGTGCCACCAGCGGCGCAAAGGCGGCGCCGACCAGCCAGGACAGGTCCGACGTCAGCGCCGCGCCCGTGTAGCGGTGGCGTGGGGCGAAGTTGGCCGTCACGGCGCCGGCGGCCTGGCCGTACGACAGGCCCAGCAGGGCGAAGCCGACCAGGATGAAGATGTTCTGGCCCGTCTCGCCGCCTTGCAGCAGGGTCGGCACGAAGCCGGAGAAGACAGCGATCAGTGCGGCCAAGGTGCCCAGGGTGGTGCGGCGGCCGAAGCGGTCCGCGATCAGGCCGGAGGCGATGGTGCCGACGATGGCCAGGCCCGCACCCCACATCTGCAGCACGAGGAAGCTGTCCATCGCCCGGTTCGAGTACAGCTGCACCCACGACAGGGGGAACACGGTCACCAGGTGGAACAGCGCGTAGCTGGCCAGCGCGGCCAGGGCGCCGATCAGCACGTTGCGGCCCTGCGTGTGCGACAGCTCGGACAGGCTGACCGGTTCCAGCTCGCGCTCGTCCAGCAGGCGCGAATACTCAGGCGTCGACACCAGGCGCAGGCGGGCGAACAGGGCTACCACATTGATGGCAAAGGCAACGAAGAACGGAAAGCGCCAGCCCCAGTCGAGGAAGTCCAGGCCGGACAGGTTGGCCAGCATATAGGCGAAGATACCGGCGGCGACGATGAAGCCGACGGGCGCGCCCAGCTGGCCCAGCATGGCATACCAGCCGCGCTTGTTGTGGGGCGCGTTCAGGGCCAGCAGCGACGGCAGGCCGTCCCACGAGCCGCCCTGGGCCATGCCCTGGCAGATGCGGAACAGGGCCAGCAGGATGATGCCCGTGTTGCCGGCCTGGGCGTAGGTCGGCAGGAAGGCGATGCCGACGGTGGAGGTTCCCAGCAGGAACAGCGCGAGGGTCAGCTTGGCTTCGCGTGAGTAGCGCCGCTGTACCCACATGAACAGCACGGTGCCGAAGGGGCGGGCGATGAAGGCAAAGGAGAAGATGACGAAGGAATACAGGGTGGCGTCGAGCCGGTCGTCGAACGGGAAGAACAGGGAGGGGAAGACCAGGACCGAAGCGATTGCGTAGACGAAGAAATCGAAATATTCGGATGCCCGCCCGATCACCACGCCGACGGCGATCTCGCCGGGATGGATCTCGCCGTCGCGAGCATTAATGTTGCGTGCGCCACCACTGGTGGGACTTGCCTGATAATCGCCGTGGTTCTGCTGGCCTACCGGATTGCTGCCGTCATATGTTGTCGTTGCCATATTTGTCTCTCAAGTCATTTGTTCACAAGTCTTAGCAAAATGCGCTGCACCTACCAATTGCCATTACTAATTACAGCTGAACACCGAGTCGACATCGCCGGGTTTGACACCGGGGGTGGGACAAAGTGTCCAATTCCATTCCGCATGCCTGTGACGGTACAGTAACATGTTCTCAATCCTCTGTAGCGCACATAACTTAATGAAATCATCAAAAGTTCGCAGCGGACTGATGCTTCTCCCCCTGTTGTGGCTCACCGGCTGCAATACGGTGGTGTTGAATCCGTCCGGTGATATCGCGGCGCAGCAGGCCCATCTGGTTGTCGTTTCGACCTTCCTGATGCTGCTGATCGTCGTTCCCGTCATTGTCCTGACCCTATTGTTCGCCTGGCGTTATCGTAAAAATAATACCGAAGCGAAGTACGATCCCGACTGGGACCATTCCACCAAGCTCGAGCTGGTGATCTGGGGCGTGCCCCTGCTGCTGATTATCGTGCTGGGCGCCATTACGTGGATCAGCACCCACCTGCTGGACCCTTACCGTCCGCTGCAGCGCCTGGACGAGAAACGTCCGATCCCGGCCGGCATGACCCCGATGACGGTGGAAGTGGTGGCGCTGGACTGGAAATGGCTGTTCATCTACCCGGAGCAGGGCATCGCCACCGTCAATGAGCTGGTCACGCCGATCGACCGCCCCATCAAGTTCAAGATCACGGCCTCGTCGGTGATGAATGCGTTCTACATTCCCGCGATGGCAGGCATGATCTACGCGATGCCGGCCATGGAAACGCAGCTGAACGCCGTGATGAACAAGCCCGGCACGTACGACGGCTTCTCGTCGAACTACAGCGGTGCCGGCTTCTCGCACATGCGCTTCAAGTACCACGCGATGCAGAACGGCGATTTCGACGCCTGGGTGGCCAAGACGAAGGCCGGCGGCGGCGAACTGACCCGCACCGACTATGTCCAGCTGGCCAAGCCGAGCGAGAAGGACCCCGTGCGCCGCTACGCCGCCGTCGATCCGTCGCTGTACAGCGCGATCGTCAACCTGTGCGTCGAACCGGGCACGGCCTGCATGGCCAAGCAGATGCACGACGACCAGAACCGCAACGCGGCCGCCGCGGCACAGCGCAAGGCCCAGCATCAGGCCAGCAAGAATGGCAACGTCGGCGACATCGCCAAGGTTGCCCAACTGGGTGCAGAGGTATGCACGACCGCCGACAAGCCCACCATTTCCATGAAGAGTAACAATGCAAGCGTATCCAACTGAAACTGATCCGATCTTCGGCAGGCTGAGCTGGGAAGCGATTCCGTTCCACGAACCGATCCTGCTCGCCACCTTCGCTGCCGTCGTCATCGGTGGCGGCGCACTCCTGGCCGCGCTGACGTATTTCCGTGTGTGGGGCCACCTGTGGAAGAACTGGTTCACCAGTATCGACCACAAGAAGATCGGCATCATGTACATGATCCTGGGTCTCATCATGCTGCTGCGCGGCTTCGCCGACGCACTGATGATGCGTGCCCAGCAGGCCATCGCCTTCGGCGACAGTGCCGGCTTCCTGCCGCCGCACCACTACGACCAGGTCTTCACGGCCCACGGCGTCATCATGATCTTCTTCGTGGCGATGCCCCTGGTGACAGGCCTGATGAACTATGTCGTGCCGCTGCAGATCGGCGCGCGCGACGTCGCCTTCCCGTTCCTGAACAACTTCAGCTTCTGGATGACGACGATGGGCGCCGTGCTCGTCATGGCTTCGCTGTTCGTCGGCGAATTCGCCCGTACCGGCTGGCTGGCCTATCCGCCTCTGTCCGGCATCCTGGCCTCGCCCGACGTGGGGGTGGACTACTACATCTGGTCATTGCAGATCGCCGGTGTCGGTACCTTGCTGTCCGGCGTGAACCTGATCGTCACCATCATCAAGATGCGCGCGCCCGGCATGGAAATGATGAAGATGCCCGTCTTCACGTGGACCGCGCTGTGCACCAACATCCTGATCGTCGCCGCCTTCCCCGTCCTGACGGCCGTGCTGGGCATGCTGTCGATGGACCGCCTGCTGGGCACCCACTTCTTCACGAACGAAATGGGCGGCAACGCCATGATGTACGTGAACCTGATCTGGATCTGGGGTCACCCTGAGGTCTACATCCTGATCCTGCCGTGCTTCGGCATCTTCTCGGAAGTGGTGTCGACGTTCTGCTCGAAGCGCCTGTTCGGCTACACCTCGATGGTGTATGCGACCTGCGTCATCATGATCCTGTCCTACCTGGTCTGGCTGCACCACTTCTTCACGATGGGCTCCGGCGCGTCGGTGAACTCGTTCTTCGGCATCACGACGATGATCATCTCGATCCCGACGGGCGCCAAGCTGTTCAACTGGCTGTTCACGATGTACCGCGGCCGTATCCGTTTTGAACTGCCGATGATGTGGACCATCGCCTTCATGGTGACCTTCACCATCGGCGGCATGACCGGCGTGATGCTGGCGATCCCGCCAGCCGACTTCGTGCTGCACAACTCGCTGTTCCTGATCGCGCACTTCCACAACGTCATCATCGGTGGCGTGCTGTTCGGCCTGTTCGCCGGCATCAACTACTGGTTCCCGAAAGCGTTCGGCTTCAAGCTCGACGACTTCTGGGGCAAGGTCTCGTTCTGGTGCTGGGTAATCGGCTTCTACATCGCCTGGATGCCGGTGTATGCACTGGGCTTCATGGGTGTGACGCGTCGCCTCAGCCATATCGAAGATGCGTCGATGCAGCCGTACTTCGTGGTCGCCTTCATCGGCGTGCTCCTGATCGCGGCCGGCATCGGCGCCATGCTGATGCAGTTCGTCGTCTCCTTCATGCGCCGCAAGAAGCTGCGCGATGTCACGGGCGACCCATGGGATGGCCGCACGCTGGAGTGGGCGACGTCCTCGCCACCGCCGGACTACAACTTCGCGTTCACCCCGGTCGTGCATGACAACGACACGTGGGCCGACATGAAGAAGAACGGCTACGCCCGTCCGCTGAAGGACTTCGTGGCGATCCACATGCCGGCCAATACCGGCGCGGGCTTCATCATCGCGGCGCTGTCGGCCGTGGTGGGCTTCGCGACGATCTGGCACATGTGGGCCGTGGCTGCCGTGGCCTTCGTTGCCATGATCGTTGCCATCATCGTCCACACGTTCAACTACAAGCGCGATTACTACATCTCGGCGGAAGAAGTGACCCGTACCGAGGAACGCCACACCGCTTTGCTGGGAAGCCATGTCTGATATTCACGTAACCTCCGCCGGCGCGATGAGCGCCGACCCGAGCTCGCGCTACCTGGTGCGCGAGCACCATCCGGAACACGGCACCATGCTGGGTTTCTGGATCTACCTGATGAGCGATTGCCTCATCTTCGCCTGCCTGTTCGCGACCTATGCCGTATTGGGCCGCAACTATGCCGGCGGTCCGACGGGCGCCGAACTGTTCGACCTGAAGCTGATCGCCCTGAACACGGCCTTCCTGCTGTTCTCGTCGATCACCTACGGCTTCGCCATGCTGTCCGCGAAGGTCAAGAACAAGGGCGGCACCCTGCTGTGGCTGGGGATCACGGGCCTGTTCGGCCTGGCCTTCCTGGCCGTCGAGATCTACGAGTTCATGCACCTGATCCATCAAGGTGCCGGTCCGCAGCGCAGCGGCTTCCTGACGGCGTTCTTCGCGCTGGTCGGTACCCACGGCCTGCACGTGACGTTCGGCGCCATCTGGCTCGTCACCCTGATGGTGCAGATCTCGAAGCACGGCCTGCACGCGGCCAATATGCGCCGCCTGAACTGCCTGTCGTTGTTCTGGCACTTCCTGGACGTGATCTGGATCGGCGTGTTCACCTTTGTCTACCTGATGGGAGTGCTGCCATGAGCGACCACAATCAACACCACGGTCACGGCCACGACCACGGTCACGACGATCACGGCCACGGCGACCATTCCGACGGCTCGCACGTGCACGGCTCGATGAAGGATTACGTGATCGGCTTCGTGCTGGCCGTGATCCTGACGGCGATCCCGTTCTGGCTCGTGATGAACCACGTGATCGAAGACCCTGCCACCCTGGGCTTCGTGCTGCTCGGCTTCGCCGCCGTGCAGATGGTGGTGCACATGGTGTACTTCCTGCACATGAACTCGAAGTCCGAAGGCGGCTGGAACATGCTGGCCCTGATCTTCACCGTCATCATCGTCGTCATCACGCTGGCAGGCTCGCTGTGGGTCATGTACCACATGAACCACAACATGATGCCGACCATGGAAGGCCATACGCCGCAGCAGATGCACGACATGCCATGATGACGGCACTGCGAGACGGCCGGGCGCCCCGGCGCCCCGGGGCCGGCAGGGTCTTCCTGTCTGTCCTGGCTGTCCTCGCGGTGCTTTTTTTCGCCATGTTCGCCGCCCTGGGAACCTGGCAGCTCAAACGCCTGCAATGGAAGCTCGACCTGATCGAGCGCATCGACCAGCGCGTGCACGCAGCACCCGTGGCACCGCCGGCCCCCGACAAGTGGGCCGGCGTCACCGCCGCATCGGACGAATACCGCAAGGTGCGGGTGTCCGGCAAATTCCTCTACGAACTCACCACCCGCGTCCAGACCACGACGGCCAAGGGCATCGGCTTCTGGCTGATGACGCCCCTGTGCACGGGCGACGGCACCATCGTCTTCATCAACCGCGGCTTCGTGCCGATGCAGTCGGGCGACCTGGCCCGGCCGGCGCCCCCCAGAGCGGGCGCCGAGCCTTGCGCCGGCGCATTCGGGCCCGCCGTCGAGATCACGGGCCTGCTGCGCATGCCCGAGCCGAAGGGCCGCATCCTGCGCGAGAACGACCCGGCCAACGAGCGCTGGTACGTGCGCGACGTGCCGGTCATTGCGCAAGCACGCAACCTGCCGCGGGCAGCACCGTTCTTCATAGACGCCCCGGCAGGCCAGGAATACCCGCAGGACGCCACCGAAAAGCCCACCGGCGGCCTGACGGTGATTGCCTTCCCGAACAACCACCTGGTCTACGCGCTGACCTGGTTCGCCCTGGCGGCAATGGTCGCGGGCGGCTATTATCTCGTGCTGCGCTTCGAGCGCCGCAAGACGAGAGACCAGGATGACGCGCAACACTGACGACCCCGAACGACGGCTGGGCTCGCACCAGCAGGTGCGCGTGGCGGCGGCCGGCGTCGAATACACGGCCGGCCACAAGAACATGATGCAGCTGATCCAGCTGCGCTGGTTCGCCGTCATCGGCCAGCTCACCACGATTGCTGGCGCCAACCTGGTGTACGACATCCGCCTGCCGCTGGTGCCGATGCTGCAGGTGCTGGCCTGCCTGATCGCCTTCAACGTGGCCAGCCACCTGCGCTGGCACGAAGTGCGCTACGTGCGCAACACGGAACTGTTCATGGCCCTGCTGGTGGACGTGGCCATCCTGACGTCCCAGCTCTATCTGTCCGGCGGCGCCACCAATCCCTTTGCCTTCCTGTTCCTGCTGCAGGTGATCCTGTCGGCCGTGCTGCTGCGCCCCGCCTATGCGTGGACTTTTGTTCTGATCACGGCCAGCTGCCTGGCCGGCCTGTCGCGCCACTACCTGCCGCTGCCGCTGGCGCTGGACCACGAACGGGGCATCGAGTCGCTGTACGTGCAGGGCCTGTTGATCTGCTTCATGCTCAACGCCGCGCTGCTGGTGTTCTTCATTACCCGCATCACGGCCAACCTGCGTGCCGGCGACGCCCAGCTGGCCAACCTGCGCCAGCGCGCCGCCGAGGAGGAACATGTGGTACGCATGGGCCTGCTGGCGTCGGGCGCGGCCCACGAGCTGGGCACGCCGCTGGCGACCTTGTCCGTCATCCTGGGCGACTGGAAGCGCATGCCCGAATTCTCCCGCAACCCCGAGCTGCTCGAGGAGATTGGCGAGATGCAGGTGCAACTGAAGCGCTGCAAGGCCATCGTCAGCGGCATCCTGCTGTCGGCCGGCGAGGCGCGTGGCGAATCGTCCGTGAAGACGACGATCCGCACCTTCCTGGACGAGCTGGCGCGCGAGTGGCAGGGCAGCCGCCCCGTCGTCGCCTTCGCCTACCACAACGCCATCGGCGCCGATTTGCCTGTCGTCTTCGACGAAACCTTGAAGCAGATGGTGTGCAATGTGCTCGACAACGCACTGGAAGCGTCGCCCGACTGGGTCGGCATGGACGCCATGCGCGAGGACGGCCACCTGATCCTGCGCGTGACGGACCGTGGCCCCGGCTTCGACCCCGCCGTGCTGGCGCAGCTGGGCAAACCGTATAATTCGACCAAGGGACGCCCCGGCAGCGGCCTGGGCCTGTTCCTTGTCGTGAACGTGGCGCGCACCCTGGGCGGCACCGTGGCCGCCCGCAACCGTGACGACGGCAACGAACCAGGCAAGGGCGGCGGCGGGGCGGCAGTGACGATCCGGCTGCCCCTGTCGGCCATCGCGCTGGACAAGAACGCACTGAATGAACGTGGATAAGGAATTGCATGACTGAGGGCATGACGGAGATGCAGCGCACCCTGTTGATCGTCGAGGACGACGAAGCGTTTGCCCGCACCCTGGGGCGCTCGTTCGAGCGGCGCGGCTACCGCGTGCTGCACGCGGCCAATGTGGACGAGGCCAGCGCACTGCTCGACACGGCCGAACTGGCCCCGGGCGAGCCGGGCTACGCCGTCGTCGACCTGAAGTTGAAGGGCAATTCCTCCGGCCTGGCCTGCGTGCAGATGCTGCACGACTACGATCCGGCCATGCTGATCGTCGTGCTGACCGGCTATGCCAGCATCAATACGGCCGTGGAGGCCGTCAAGCTGGGTGCCTGCCAGTACCTGGCCAAGCCGTCCAACACGGACGACATCGAGGCCGCCTTCGAGCACGTGGCCGGCAGCGCCGAGGTCGAACTCACCAACCGCGCCACCTCCGTCAAGACCCTGGAGTGGGAGCATATCCACACGGTACTGGCGGAAACGGAATTCAATATCTCCGAAGCGGCAAGGCGCCTCGGCATGCACCGGCGCACCCTGGCGCGCAAGCTGGAGAAGCAGCGCGTCAAATAGGGCAGGGAAGGGGCCGGATTTGATCTGGATCAATCTTTTGGACTGGGCGATTCGCTAACCTCGCGGCATCGTCCACAGGAGAAGCGATGACCGTCCGCAACCTGCAGTACCTGTTCCAGCCCGCCTCCATCGCCGTCATCGGTGCTTCGAACCGGCCCCACAGCGTCGGTGCCACGGTTTACCGCAATGTGCTGGACGGCGGCTTCCATGGCGCCATCCATGCCGTCAACCCGAAGCACGCCACGCTGGCCGGCCGGCCCGTGTACCCGGACGTGGCCAGCCTGCCGGCGCCGCCCGACCTGGCCGTCATTTGCACCCCGGCTGCCACCGTGCCGGGCCTGGTGCACCAGCTGGGCGCGGCCGGCACGCGCGCCGTCATCGTGCTCAGTGCCGGCCTGGATGG
>NZ_WNKZ01000088.1 GCF_009720835.1 Pseudoduganella buxea | reverse complement strand
ATTTCCTCGCCGATGAACTGGTCCAGATCGAGGTCGGTCGAGGTGCTCAGCGCCTGTACGTCGAAGTCGTACAGTTCGTTGACGCCTTCGCGGCCGGCGAAGCGTTCCGGCATCAGCGCCTCAGGCAAGGCGGTTTCCTGCGCGCTGGCCAGCGTGATCAGGCGCGCATGCTGCGACAGGCCCGTGCCGAAGATGCCCAGGGCCGAAGAGAGTTGTGCCAGCAGGTCCATCAGGGCAACGTGATGGTCAGGTTGGCCGCGCGCGGCGCCATCTTCACGACGTCGCTGTAGGCATTCATCTGGTTCTGCGTGTTGCGCGACAAGGTGGCGCGCAGGCCCACGTAGCCCAGCACGCAGATCAGCGCGAAGACGGAGCACAGCACCCACACGGGCAGGTCGCTGCGCAGCTGGTGCTTGACCTGGTCGGGCCGGTCCGAATGGGGTGCGAAGCCGCCGCGCTTGCCCTTCATGTGCGCGATCTCGTCGCCCAGGCGCGACGTCAGGTAGGCCAGTTTCTCCGAACCTTCCAGGATGTAGCGGCCCTGGAAGCCCAGCAGCAGGCACATATGGAATACTTCCAGCGCCTGCACGTGGGCGCTGCCGCGCGCGCGCAGGTCTTCCAGCCGGTTGAAGAAGTTCTCGCCGGCCAGCTGGTCGCCGAAAAGCACCAGCTGCAAGGGCCGGCGTTCCCACTGGTCCCGGATCGAGAACGACGAGCGCAGGATGATCTCGTCGACGGCCGCGCAGAAGGCGTACTTGGCGGCGTCGACGTCGTCCGGTGAAGCGTCGTGCTTCTTGGCGGCGCGGCCGAAGTCGTCCAGGAACTGCGTCATCTTGCGCGCGAAGTCGCCGTCGTCCTGCGGGCCGTTGCCGTTCTTGAGCATGAACAGGGCGTAGAAGCCGTCGTACATCAGGTCGAGCAGGGTCTGGGGCGCGGCATTGGCCGTCGCCGAAGGGGCGCCACCCATCAGGGAAGGTGCGGTTGCGGTACTCATTTCAATATCCTCAAATTCTGGCGCCGGACTTCGGCGCGCGATTGTGCGGCCCTGCGTGCTTCGGCCCTTACGACGTCACGGCCACCAGGTCCAGCTTCAGGTCCTGCATGCCGCCCGGGACGTAGATCGAAATCGACTGGGCCTGCAGCATGCGTTCATACATCATGCCCTTGGCCTCGATGGCGAAATAGACGGCGTCGTGGCGCACCGGAATGGCGGCCGGTACCTGGGGCGCGTGCTGCAGGCGCACGCCGGGCATGGCGGACAACACGAACTTGTCGACGTCGTCCGGCGCGCCGACCTTGAAGCGCAGCGGCACCAGGTCGACGATCTCACTGGCGGGCAGGTCGGCCGAGACGGCAATATAGAACGTCGTCTTGTCGTCGATCTTCTGCGAATCGAGCACGCCGTGGTGGTACGAAGGCTTGACCTCGCGCAGCGCGATGGCGAAGTACTTCGACGAGATCACCGTGTCGAGCAGGTCGCGGATGATCTGGTGCAGCGTCGCGAAGCCGGGGCCGGGGTCGGCGTGATTGTAGGGGGGCAGGTCGGCCAGCGTCCAGCTCTTCGAGAACGTCATCAGACTTCCCGCAAGTGCCAGCAGTTGTTCGTACAGGCGCTCCGGATGAAGGGCAGGGTGGTGGAAGTAGTGCGACAGCGAGGCGTAGGCCGTGCTGGCCGTGTGCAGCAGCCAGAACGAGGACATGTCGCCGGAGCGGAACTCGATGACGTTCTTGCTCGGCTCCCGGTGGTGGCCGTACAGGGCGCTGACCTTGGCCTGCAGCGCGTCGATCAGGCGGCGCAGCTGCTGGAACAGCACCGGCGCGCTCTTGACGGACAGGCTGGGGGCGACAAAGGCGCTATCGAGTTCGAAGCCGCCCGTGGTGGCGCGCCGCAGGCGCAGCACGGGCACGTGCACGTACGAGTCGCGCGGTTCGAATTCCGAGACGAGGCGCACTGTCTTTTTCAGGTAGGACAGCTGGGCCGGCGCCGCGTGCGTGTACAGGTCGGGCGTGTCGCGGTTGTCCTGTTGGAAGCGCACGGCGTTGGCGCCCTGGCTGGCGCCGTCGCCGAAATTGCCGCCGAACGGCTTGAAGGCGGGCAGGGCGGCGTAGAACGTCACGCTCTGGCCGCCCTGGGGCAGCTGGCTCAGGTCGACGGTATCGGGCAGCTCGTCGCTGCCGGGGGCCTCGACCAGCTCGCCGTCCTGGAAGCGCAGGGTCAGGCCCAGCAGGCGCAGCGCGTTATTGCCCAGCGCATCGCGGTCGATTTCGATCGACTCGACACCCCAGGCATAAGGATGCACTGCCTGCAGGCCCCGGTGCAGGCGCCCCTCGTGATATTGGTCCTGCTGCTGGAAGTGCTGCGGGCGCAGGAACAGGCCATCGCCCCATAGTATTTTGTTACTCATTCGTGGTCGCATCCTTCTGTTGGTGTGCGCTGATGCCAAGTAGCAGAAGGGTAACATTTCTACGCGAATTGTTGGCGTTTGCTTTGTGGTACGTCATGCGTGTCGGTGTATAAAATCCGGCTGTTCCGGGTTTAATGGAACTTATTGTCCCGGGCGGCCCCGGATACCACAAGTTCATTACAAAAATAAAATATGCAAGCTGTCGAGTCTGTTAGGTATAATTATATAATAAGCATCTTTCTTGATACTAGTTTGAGGGCAGCATGACATCAGCAACACAGTTCAATCGACACTTCGGCCGCTTCGGCAAACTCCTCGGCGCCGCCGTCTGCGTCGCCACGCTCGCAGGCTGCGCCACCACCGCGGAACAGGTGGCGGCCGTGAAGCCAGCCTTGCCAAAGATGGAAGACCTGCTCAGCAAGGCGACGGAAGCGAGCAGCACGGGCCAGAAGGAAAAAGCCATCACTGTCTGGAAGGAAGCGGCCGCCGCGTTCCCGACCGACAAGACGCCTTGGGCCAATATCGCCCAGGCCCGCTACGAGGCCGGCCAGTACGGCGAGGCCATCGTCAACGCCCAGGAAGTGCTGGTGCGCGACCCCAACGACAGCCTGGCCAACAGCATCATCGCCATCAGCGGCCTGCGCCTGTCGACCCGTGCCCTGTCCGAGCTGAGCCGCCAAAACAACCTGTCCGGCTCGACCAAGACGGAGTCGCAGGAACTGGCCAAGCTGCTGCGCAAGAGCCTGGGCGATGACGTCCTGGTCCCGCAGCCGGTGCCGCCGACGGCGCCTACGCGCAATCCGAAGAACGTCAAGGGCGCCAAAGGCAAGGTCAAGGCGGAAACCACGAACGCCAGCCCGTTCGATCTGCTGAAATAACCGTTTGTATTTAATCCAACGATAGGGGCATCCCATGTCAAACAAATCCAGCGTCCAGAAAAAACTGCAGAAGGTGCGCCCGCCGCGGGTGCAGATGACGTATGACGTTGAAATCGGCGATTCGATCGAAAACAAGGAACTGCCCCTCGTGGTCGGCGTCGTCGGTGATTTCGGCGGTAATTCGGACGTGGCGCAAAAGCGCCTGAAGGATCGCAGCTTCGTCGCCATCGACCAGGATAATTTCGATGAAGTGCTCAAGGGTGTCGAGCCGCGCGCGGCTTACCGCGTGAAAAACGAATTGAGCGAAGAGGGCGGTGAATTTGCCGTCGACCTGACCTTCAAATCGATGGAAGATTTCCGTCCGGAATCGGTGGTGCAGCAGGTCGAGCCACTGAAGAAGCTGCTGGAAGCACGCACCAAGCTGGCCGACCTGCGCAACAAGCTGGCCGGTAACGACAAGCTGGAAGACCTGCTCAACGATGTCCTGAACAGCACCGAGAAATTGGCCGAACTGGGCCAGCAAACCACGAAAGAGTGAACATGTCCGCACAAGCCACTCAGGCCGCTGCCGCCGCCGCACCTCACGCGGAAGCCGGCCTGCTCGACTCCATCGTCGAACAAAGCAAGGTCGCCAAGTCCAGCGCGGAACACGCGCGTGCCAAGGACCTGATCTCGGAGCTGGTCTCCCAGGTCATGGAAGGCACCGTGGTCGTCTCCGACAACCTGGCCGCCACCATCGATGCCCGCGTGGCCGAACTGGATCGCCTGATCTCGGCGCAGCTGTCGGCCGTGATGCACGCGCCGCAGTTCCAGAAGCTGGAAAGCAGCTGGACGGGCCTGAACTACCTGGTGCGCAACAGCGCCACGGGCCAGAACCTGAAGATCAAGATGCTCAACGCGACCAAGCGCGAACTGGTGAAGGACTTCCAGAGCGCGCTCGAATTCGACCAGAGCACGATGTTCAAGAAAATCTACGAAGAGGAATTCGGCACCTTCGGCGGCGCCCCGTTCGGCGCGCTGCTGGGCGACTTCGAGATCACCCGCCAGCCCGAGGACATGTACTTCATCGAGCAGATGTCGCACGTGGCCGCGGCCGCGCATGCGCCGTTCATCTCGTCGGCCTCGCCCGAGCTGTTCGGCCTGGAGACCTACTCCGACCTGGGCAAGCCGCGCGACCTTTCGAAGGTGTTCGATACGGCCGAATACGCGAAGTGGAAGACCTTCCGCGAATCCGAGGACTCGCGCTACGTGGGCCTCACCCTGCCACGCTTCCTGGGCCGCCTGCCGTTCAATCCGGCCGATGGCGCCACCACGGAAGGCTTCAACTTCGTAGAGGACGTGGACGGTACCGACCACCAGAAATACCTGTGGTGTAACGCCGCCTATGCCTTCGGCACCAAGCTGACGGGCGCCTTCGAGGACTACGGCTGGTGCGCCGCCATCCGCGGTGTCGAAGGCGGCGGCCTGGTCGAAGACCTGCCGACCCATACCTTCAAGACCGATGAAGGCGAAGTGGCGCTGAAGTGCCCCACCGAGATCGCCATCACGGACCGCCGTGAAAAAGAATTGTCGGACCTGGGCTTCATCTCCCTGGTCCATTGCAAGAACACCGACTACGCGGCCTTCTTCGGCGCGCAGTCGGCGCAGAAGCCGCGGAAGTACAACAACGACGCCGCCAACGCCAACGCAGTGCTGTCGGCCCAGCTGCAGTACATCTTCGCCGTATCGCGCATCGCCCACTACATGAAGGCCATGATGCGCGACAAGATCGGCAGCTTCACCGCCGCATCGCACGTCGAGGATTTCCTGAACCGCTGGCTGACGCAGTACGTGCTGCTGGACGATAACGCCAGCCAGGAACAGAAGGCCCAGTTCCCGCTGCGTGAAGCGTCGGTGCAGGTGTCGGAAGTACCGGGCCGGCCTGGCGTGTACCGCGCCGTGTCGTTCCTGCGTCCGCACTTCCAGCTCGATGAGCTGTCCGTTTCACTCCGTTTGGTCGCGGAGCTCCCGGGATCGACCAAAAACTAAGCACTGTAGTTTTTTACTTCAACAACCGAAAGGAATAACATGGCAATCGACGTCTACCTGCAAATCGACGGCATCAAAGGCGAATCCGCCGACACCACCCACAAGGACTGGATCGAAGTCTCCAGCGTGGAATGGCAAGTCCTGCAACCGAAATCGGCGACCGCTTCGACCGGTGGCGGCCACACCGCGGAACGTACCGAACACAAAGATATCGTCGTGTCGAAGCTGGCCGACCTGGCTACGCCGATCCTGCTGCAAACCTGCTCGTCCGGCAAAACCATTCCAAAAGCAAAGCTGGAGTTCATGCGCGCTGACGGTAACGGCGACCGCGTCAAGTACTTCGAAATCGAACTGGAAAACGTGCTGATCAGCAGCGTCGCTCCAACCGTCCAGCAAGGCAACATCCTGACGGAAGACGTGTCGATCAAGTACTCCAAGGTCAAGTGGAAGTACACCCAGCAGAAGGTCGGCGGCGGCATCGGCGGCAACACGTCGGGCGGCTGGGACCTGTCCGGCAACAAGACCGTTTAATCGCGCACCCGCGCATTAAGCGGACCTGATCCGATGGGATACCGATGAAGGGGTTCACGCCGGGACTGTTCGACCGGCTGATGGATACACGGGCCAATGGCGCCGCCAGCGGAACGGTATCGCGCATGTCGATCGAGGAGTTGAAGGACTCGGTCGCGCGCGATCTGGAGGCGCTCCTCAACACGCGCACCGTGATCCCGGAAGAACTCCTGACGCAGTATCCCGAATGCGGACGCTCGATCGTGACGTATGGCCTGCAGGATTTCGCAGGCCTGTCACTGTCGAGCGCGGACGACCGGGCCTTCATTTGCCGCTGCCTGGAACAAGCCATCGCGCGCCACGAGCCGCGCCTGCGCAATGTGCAGGCCAGCCTGGAACTGCGGGCCGACGCCGTCAACCGCCTCAATTTCGCCATCACCGCGCTGCTGGTGGTCAGCACCGCGCACGAGCCGGTCAATTTCGACGCTGTCTTGCAGCCGTCCAGCCTGCATTACACCATCAGCAAGGCGCGCCGCCCGGCGCAGCCGGGAGCCTAACCGTTGGACCAGTTACTACCGTATTACGAAAGGGAGCTGGGATTTTTGCGCCGCTATTCGCGCGAATTCTCCGAACGCTACCCGAAAATCGCCGGCCGGCTGCTGATCGGCGGCGAGGTGTGCGAAGACCCGCACATCGAACGCATGATCGAATCGTTTGCGCTGCTGAATTCGCGCATCGCCAAGCGGCTCGACGACGACTACCCCGAATTCACAGAAGCACTGCTGGAAGTGCTCTACCCGCATTACCTGCGCCCGTTCCCGTCCTGCTCGATCGCGCGCATGGACTTCGCCGGCGCGGCCGCCCAGCTGACGACGGCCAGCGAGATCCCCCGCGGCACGCAGCTGACCACGCGCCCCGTGCGCGGCGCGGTCTGCACCTTCCGCACCGCCTATCCCGTGACGATCGCGCCCGTGGCCATGCAGGCCGCCACGTTCGCGGCCATCATCGACGCGCCCGAAGCGATCCGCCTGCCGCCCACCGCCACGTCGAGCATCAGCCTCACCATCGCCAGCACGTCGGCCCAGGTGGCGCTGCCACAACTGAAGCTGGCGAAGCTGCGTGTCTTCATCGACGGCGAACCGTCGTTCTGCGCGGCCCTGCGCGACGCGCTGTTCATGCGCGGCGTCTGCGCCTGGGCGGAAGCGGACGGCAACGGCCGCTGGCTGCCGCTGTCGAAGATCCCCCTGACGCCGGCCGGCTTCGACGAGGACGAATCGCTGATCGATTTCTCGGCGCGCTCGCACAGCGCCTACCGGCTGCTGACGGAGTATTTCTCCTTCCCGGAGAAGTTCAACTTCTTCGACATCGACCTGGCGGCGCTGGGCGCCGTGCTGCCGTCGGGCTGCCGCAGCATCACCCTGCACCTGGCCCTGTCGGGCCTGCGCACGGACTCGAACACGGCGCGCATCCTGGGCACGCTGTCGACCAATAACGTGCTGCTCGGCTGCACGCCGGTGGTCAACCTGTTCCGCCAGCGCGGCGAGCCGATCCGGCTGACGCACACGACGGCGAGCTACCCGGTGCTGGCCGATGCCCGCCGCGCCTATGCTTTCGAAGTGCAGTCGATCGACTCGGTCAAGCTGGTGCGGCAAACGCCGCAGGGTGAATCGGTGCAGGAGTTCCGGCCGTTCTACTCGCTGCGCCACGGCCAGACCCCCGAGAAGCACGGCCACTACTGGATCATGCGCCGCGACGACATGCTGGCCGAGAAGAGCCCCGGCTTCGAGACGCAGATCTCCATCGTCGACATCGATTTCGACCCGGCCGACGTGGAGACGGACACCTTGTCGCTGGAGCTGACCTGCACCAACCGCGACCTGCCGGCCTCGCTCAGCTACGGCCTGCGCGGCGGCGACCTGTTCCTCGAAGGGGGCTCCAGCGTGCGCGGCATCAGCTTCCTGCGCAAGCCTTCGCCGTCGCACCGCTTCGAGCGTGGGCGCGGCGCCCACTGGCGCCTGATTTCGCACCTGGCCCTGAACCACCTGTCGCTGACGGACGGCGGCCTGGATGCCTTCCGCGAGATGCTGACACTGTACGACCTGCCACGCTCGCCCGCCTCGCAACGCCAGATCGGCGGCGTGCTGGCCGTGGCGCACAAGGCCGCCACGGCCTGGCTGGCGGGGAACCCGTTCGCCTGCCTGGTGCGCGGCATCGAAGTGCGCCTGACGATCGACGAGGAAGCCTTTGTCGGCAGCGGCATCCATGCCTTTGCCCATATCGTCGAGCGCTTCCTCGGCCTGTATGTGCACGCCAACAGCTTCACCCAGCTGGTGATCGTGTCGAACAAGAACGGAGAGGAGCTGTTGCGATGCACCCCGCGAAGCGGCGATTTGAGCCTGCTGTAATCGAGCGCCTGTTCGCCGAGCCGTACCGCTTCCATTACTTCCAGGCGGTGCGGATGCTGGAGCTTTGGCTGCGGCGCCACGGCACGCCCGCCGACGGCGCGGTGGCGAACTTCCTGCGCTTCCAGAATTCCACGTCGCTGGCCTTTCCCGCCAGCGAGCTGGAGTCGCTGCAGACGGAGCCGCGCGAGCTGCCGAAGGACCGGCGTGCGCTGGCCGAGGCGCTGCAATCGACCCGGCTGAAGTACATCCGCGTCACGCCCACCTTCATGGGCTTTCTCGGCACCAGCGGCACCTTGCCGGCGCACTACACGGAACGCATCGCCGCACACGGCCTGTACGAAAAGGACGACGGGCCGCGCGCCTTCCTCGACACCTTCTCGAACCGCTCGCTGGCCCTGTTCTACGAGGCCTGGCGCAAGTACCGGCTCGAGCTGCGCTACGAGATCGACGGCAAGGACACCTTCCTGCCGCTGCTGCTGTCGCTGGCCGGCATGGGCAACCATTCGCTGCGGCGGCGCCTGTCCGACCATGGCGACGGCGTGCTGGACGAATCGCTGGCCTACTTCGCCACGTCGATGCGCCAGCGCCCCGCGTCGAGCGTGCAGATCGCCCGCGTGCTGTCGGAATACTTCAACCAGCAGGTCGCCGTCGAGCAGTTCGTCGGTCACTGGTACGACGTGCCGGCCGCGCAGCAGACCACGCTGGGCGTCAGCAATGCCGTACTGGGTGCCGGTGCGATGGCCGGTGCCCGCGTGTGGCAGCGCGACCTGCGCATGCGCCTTGTCATCGGCCCGCTCGACCTTGCCACCTACGAATCGTTCCTGCCGGGCGGGCGCGCCGCGCGCTCGCTGCGCGAGATGCTGACGATGTTTACGGGCCTGTCGCTGGAATACGAAGTGCAGCTGGTGCTGCGCGCCGCCGACGTGCGCGGCGTGCAGCTCGAACAAGACCGCATCGGCGGCCGCCTGGGCTGGGACAGCTTCCTGCTGGCAGGCAGCGAGACCGAAGACCGCGCCGACGTGCGCTATGAAATTCACGCGCTATAAAAAGAGGGAATCATGAGCATCAACCTGAAAACGCTGATCGGTAAACTGAACGACACCAGCCGCACCGCGGCCACCCGCGCGGCCAGCATCTGCGTCTCGCTGGGCCATTACGAAGTCGATATCGAACACCTGTTCCTGGCCCTGCTGGAGCAGCAAGGCAGCGACTTCGTCGCCATCGCACGCCAGAACGGCATCAGCCTGTCGATGCTGGAAGCAGACCTGCAGGCCGAGGTGGCGCGCTTCAAGAACGGCAATTCGCGCACGCCCGTCTTCTCCGAGCGCATGCCCAAGCTGTTCGAGCACGCCTGGCTGATCGCCTCGCTCGACCTGCGTGCCGGCCAGCAGGCCCAGATCCGCAGCGGCCACCTGCTGCAGGCGCTGCTGACGGAGCCGGAACTGGCGCAACTGGCGGCGCGCAGCTCCAAGCTGTTCGCAAAATTCGACCTGGAGCAGATCAAGCACAACCTGGACAAGGTCACGGCCGGCTCGCAGGAAGCCGTGTCCATTCCCGCCGCCGCCGCGGCGGCCGGACAGAATGACGATCCGGGCGGCGACCCGGTCGGCGAGCTGGCCTCGAAGGCGGCCAACAAGACGCCCGCGCTGGACCAGTTCACCACCAACCTGACGCAGCGCGCCCGCGACGGCAAGGTCGATCCCGTCATCGGCCGCGACCTGGAAATCCGCCAGGCCATCGACATCCTGATGCGCCGGCGCCAGAACAACCCGATCCTGACGGGCGAGGCGGGCGTCGGCAAGACCGCCGTCGTCGAAGGCCTCGCCTTGCGCATCGCCGAAGGCGACGTGCCGGAAGTGCTGCGCGGCGTCGAGATCCATACGCTGGACATGGGCCTGCTGCAGGCCGGCGCCAGCGTCAAGGGCGAGTTCGAGAACCGCCTGAAGAACGTCATCGACGAAGTGAAGAAAAGCCCGCACGCCATCATCCTGTTCATCGACGAAGCCCACACGATGATCGGCGCCGGCGGCCAGGCCGGCCAGAACGACGCGGCCAATCTGCTGAAACCGGCCCTGGCGCGGGGCGAGCTGCGTACGATTGCCGCCACCACCTGGGGCGAGTACAAGAAGTATTTCGAGAAGGACGCCGCGCTGGCGCGGCGCTTCCAGGTCGTCAAGGTGGAGGAACCCAGCGAGGAACTGGCCTGCGCCATGCTGCGCGGGATGGCGCCGCTGATGGAAAAGCACTTCAACGTGCGCGTCTACGACGAAGCCATCACCGAGGCAGTGCGCCTGTCGCACCGCTACATCTCCGGCCGCCAGCTGCCCGACAAGGCCATCAGCGTGCTCGATACGGCCTGCGCCAAGGTGGCGCTGGGACAGAACGCGACGCCGGCCCTGATCGAGAACCTGGCCCGCAAGCTCGAACGGATGGCGGTGGAAAGCGCTTCCCTGACCCGCGAGCAGGCCACCGGCGGCGCCGCCCACACGGCGCGCCTGAAGGAGCTGGAAGCGGCGCGCAAGGCGGCCAGCGAGGAACACGCGGCCCTGGCGGCACGGTGGGAGAAGGAAAAGGACCTGACGGAACGCATCAAGGCAGCCCGCGTGGTGCTCGACAGCGGCGAAGCGGCGGACAAGAGTCTCGTCAAGGACGTCGAGGCGCTGCAGGTCGAGCTGCGCGCGCTGCAGGGCGAGACGCCGATGGTGCCGGTGCAGGTGGACGGCCATGTGGTGGCGGAGATCGTCGCCGGCTGGACCGGTATCCCGCTGGGCAAGATGGTCAAGGACGAAATCAAGACGGTGCTGAACCTGAAGGATCTGCTGGAGCAGCGCGTGCTGGGCCAGTCGCATGCCATCGAAGCGGTGGCCCAGCGCGTGCGTACCTCGCGCGCCAACCTGGACGACCCGAACAAGCCGAAGGGCGTGTTCCTGTTCGTCGGCCCCTCCGGCGTGGGCAAGACGGAGACGGCGCTGGCCCTGGCCGACGTGCTGTACGGCGGCGAGCGCAAACTGGTGACGATCAACATGAGCGAATACCAGGAAGCGCACAGCGTGTCGGGCCTGAAAGGCTCGCCGCCCGGCTACGTGGGCTACGGCGAGGGCGGCGTGCTGACGGAAGCCGTGCGGCGCAACCCGTACAGCGTCGTGCTGCTGGACGAAGTGGAGAAGGCCCACCCGGACGTGATGGAGCTGTTCTTCCAGGTCTTCGACAAGGGCGTGATGGACGACGCCGAAGGGCGCGAGATCGACTTCAAGAACACCATCATCATCCTGACGTCGAACATCGGTTCGTCCCAGCTGATGCAGGCCTGCCTGAACAAGCCGGCGGAAGAACTGCCGGCACCGGAAGCGCTGGAGGAACTGGTGCGCCCGGCCCTGATGAAGCAGTTCAAGCCGGCCTTCCTGGGCCGCCTGAAGGTGATTCCGTTCTACCCGATCAGCGACGACGTGCTGGTCGAGATCATCGAACTCAAGCTGGGCAAGATCAAGCAGCGCATCGCCGTCAACCACAAGGCCGAATTCAGCTACGACGAGGCGCTGGTGGAAGCGGTGCTGGCACGCTGCACGGAAGTCGATTCGGGCGCCCGCAACGTCGACAACATCCTGAACGGCACCTTGCTGCCGGAAGTGGCCGAGTCGGTCCTGGCGCGCATGGCCGAAGGCGCGGCCATCGCCAAGATCAAGGTGGGCGCCGGCAAGAACGGCGCATTCAAGTACACGGTGAAGTAAGCACCGTCTGCAGAAACGACAAGAGCCGCATATGCGGCTCTTTTTCTGACTGCCCAGCCCGTGTCAACCGTGGGGGCGTAGCCGGGGTTTCGAGAACCACAGTTTCTCGCCAGCGAAGCGGGCAATGGCCTACACGCCGTTGCCCTGTCCAGGACCCCGACACGGACGCAAGCTCGTCCATGGCAACATCGGGGCCAGGCACCGATATTGACTCCCGCCCAGCGGTTAATGTTGTCGAGCCCGTGTCTTGTCGGGGTCTGACCCCAAGTGGACATTGTCGGGGTCTGACCCCAAGTGGACATATGCGGCTCTATTCTACTGCCCAGCCCGTGTCCACCGTGGGGTCAGACCCCGACACGGACACAAGCTCGTCCATGGCAACATCTGGGTCAGGCACCGACGTCGACACCCGTCCACCCGTTAATGTTGTCGAGCCCGTGTCTTGTCGGGGTCTGGACAGGGCAATGGCATGCAGGCCATTGCCCGCTACGCTGGCGGAAAGCAGTGCTTCCCGAAACCCCAGCTGCGCCCCCAGGTGGACACGAACGGGGCGGTTGGCTTCAATTCGCGGGCGGTACGCCCAGCATTTCCTCAATATGGGCCAGGGAGGCCTGGTCCTTGACGACGGAGCGCAGCCATGTGTGCAGGTCCTGCTCGCCGGCGGCCGCCGCCTTTTCGGCGAAGTAGGAGACAGGGCTGTGGGGCTCCGTCTCGCGGAAGAACTGGGCCACGGCGCGCAGCTGGGCGATGGCCTGGGCGCGGCTGCGCAGGGGACCGTTCTGGCCGGGCTGGCCGCCTTGCGTGGCCTGCACGCTGTCACCGGAGCCCGGCTGGTCGCCGGCGCCTTCTTCGGCCGATGGCGCTGCATCCGTGCTGACAGTCGGCATCACGTGCAGCATCGATTCGACCGCATCGCGCGCCTGCGCGAAGCCGGGGCTGTCCTGGCCCAGGCGCTGGTCGGCCACCCGCTCCAGTTCCAGCAGAGAGTCCATGCAGTAGCGCGCGTCGGCCGCGAAGGTGGCGCGGAACTGGGGCGAGCTGCGCGCCTTGGCCGCTTCCATGTCGGCCAGTTTCGGCCCGCCCGCGCCTTCGGTTTCCTCCGTGCCGCTGGCAGCGCGCTTGCGAGCGGCCTCGAAGTCGACGGTGGAGTAGCCGGTGGCCCGGCCTTCGGTCAGGGGCAGTTCGCGGATCAGGGTGCGCGTGCGCGCCAGGATCCACGACAGGTTGCCGATGCGCTGGTCATTGTCGCCGTCGTCGGCGTCCGGGTACAGGCCCAGGTCCCAGAACTGGTCGCACAGGCCGGCCAGCAGGCGGTAGCCTTCGCCCAGGCCGCGCAGGTGATGCTGCTTGGCGGCCGCCTCGGTCAGCCACACGGCCAGGCGCAGGTCCTTGCTTTTTTCCTTCAGCAGCTTGGCGCAGCGGTCGACGACGAAGTCCCAGTCCGCTTCCTTCAGCTCCGTTTCCCAAGCGCCTTGCGCCAGCGACGGGTCGTCGAACTTGCGTGCGTGCGCGATGGCATCGAGCTCGCTGGAAAAAGCCATGTTGTCGCCACACGGCTTGCTGTCGCTGATGGGGATTAGGAGCTGTTCGGCTGTGAACATGGGACCTCGGAATGAAGTGGGGTTATTGGGAGATGCGGAACTCGATGCGGCGGTTGCGCGCGCGCCCGTCCGCGCTGTCGTTGCTGGCGATGGGACGGTCCGGACCCTGGCCCGTGGCTGTCAGCAGGTCGCCGTTCAGGCCGTGGCTGGCGAAGTACGATTTGACGGTGTCGGCCCTGGCCTGGCTCAGGGCCAGGTTGGACGAGCGCAGCCCGGCGCTGTCCGTGTGGCCGATGATCTCGACCTTGCGGCCCTTCATCTTCAGCAGCGCCGCCAGCATCTCGTCGACGATGGCCTTGCCGGCCGGCGTCAGGGTGGCCTTGCCGCTTTCGAATTCGACGGTGCGGTTGGCCAGCGTGTTGTCCAGCACCGCCTGGTCGGCCGCCGACACGCGCAGGCCGTTGTTGACCGTGTAGGTGGGATTGAGGCTGGTAGCGACATTGCTGGCGATGCGCTGGCGCACGGCCTCGTTGGCCACTTCGCCCCGCAGGCTGACGGTGTTGCCGTCGATTTTCAGCTGGCCGCGGCTGATCTGCTTCAGTTCCGGCGTGATCAGCTTTTGCACATAGCCGTTCCAGTTCGCCGGCATCGCGACGGCGCCGACGGCGATCTGGTCGACCACCTTGTCCTGGCCGTACAGTTCGCGCAGCCGGGCCAGCACGGCGGCCTTGCTGGCTTCATCGGGCACGGTGCCGCTGACGGTCACCTGACCCGGTTCGGGCGTGGCCGGCGCGGCCGGGGCGACGTTCTGCGCGATGGCGCCGGACGCGCAGACCAACAGGCCTGATAGGGCGAGACTGCGGGCCAGTGCGCAGGCCAGGGCAGGGGAGGGAATGAATCGCATGGTCAGGTTCCGAGAAACGCCGTGCCGACCGAATCGAGCGCGGACTTGAGTGACAGGGTGCCTTGCGACAGGTAGGTGGACAGCTTCTTGACGGCGTAATCGGTGTCGATCTGCTCCTCCACCCAGTCGAGCTGGTCGAAGTCGATATGGTGGTCGCGGCCCACCTGCGGGTCCATGATGGCGCGAAGTGTCTGCGCCGACGCGCCCGAGAAGCCCAGCACCAGCGCCGGCCGTTCGCCCAGCCGGGTGATGAACAGGGCCAGTTCGAAGTCGGCCCGGGCCAGGAACGGCGTGATCAGGTGCATCCAGAAGGCGGCCACCAGGTTGCGGTACATGGGGTCGAGCGGCAGCGGCAGCACCAGGCTCTTTTCCAGCCGGCTAGAACTGCTGGCCATCACGGGCTGCAGCAGCATGCCCAGGGCCAGCAGCACCTGCCGCACGGAGCCCTCGTAGCCCGCCTGTGCCAGCATGCCGTCGAGCGCGCCGATGGTCTGCAGCTCCAGGAAGTCCTCGAAGGCGGCATCGTAGGCGGCCGCGCGCAGGTCCAGCTCCACCGGCTGGCTGGTCGAACCCTGCAGCGACTGGGTGGCGTCGCTGGCCGCGCGCACGCCGGCCGTCAGGCCTTCGAGCCGGTTCCACAGGCGCGTGAGCACCAGCGGGGCGTTCTGCACGAAGCTGTCCGGTTCGGCCACTTCCATCGCGCTCATCATCATGAACGGATAGCGCCGGCTCGACTGGTCCGTGCTGGCGACGATATGGCCGCCGATGGCATGGCGCCGGCGGGGGCCGACGAAGGCGAAATGCAGCGGCGCCAGGGAGTCGTAGTTCAGCTTCCAGCGCGCGTCGGTACTCATCAGGTCCATCGCCTGCGACAGCCAGTCGTCCAGCACCTTGATCAGGGCAGGGCTGTCGCTGGCCTTGACGAAGTCGCCCCGGCTGGGGATCTTGCCGAAGTAGCCGACGGAAATCGGGGTCACGCCGCGGCTCATGGCATTGCTCCCACGGTGCGGGTCGCCGGCCTTGGTGCTGCCGGTGCCGCCGGTGCGGCAGGCACGGGCGCGGCAGGGGCGCCCGGTGCCGGGGCCGCCGGTGCCGAAGGGGCAGCCGGCGCGTCGGCGATGATGGTCTGCGGCAGGCGCAGGCGCTTGAAGCCCGTGCCCGGCTGCGGCACCGGTTGCGGCGGCGCCACCGACGTACCGATGATCTTCAGGTTGGCCGTGACGGTAACGCCGCTGCCCGTGTTGTCCCAGGCCAGTTCGAACACGCCGTTGTCCTTGCGCTTGCGGCGCGCGGCGTCGATCATCTTCCTCAGACCCTGGTGGCCCATTTCGTTCAGCACGACGACGTTGGCACCGGCCGGCGTGATGGCCGTGATGCGCACGCCGGGCACGCCGGCCGGATTTGGCCACGTCATGTGCACCCAGGGTTGCGGCTGGCCGCGCCAGCGCAGGGCCTGGCCGTCGATCTCCAGGGTGAATTCGGTGGCACCGGTGGCGCCCAGCGCCTGCACGTCGAAGCGGGTCTGTTCCTCGCCACCGCTGGCGGCGGCCGCGTTGGCCACGCCGTTGGCGGCCAGCGGCGCGACCCAGCCCGGGAAGGCCGCCACCACGGGCGGCGCCAGGTGGATGCCGATATCGGCCCAGGTCTTCGCGCTCAGCACGTCGCCACGGCGCACCACCAGCGGTCCGATGGTGGTGTTGAAGAACTTGGCGATGGCGCCTTCCGGCCCGAAGATCTCGCCGATTTCGGCATTGGTCGCCTCCAGCTTCGACTCGGTGGCGAACGGATACTTCAGGGCCAGGTTCTTCTGGAACGGCTGCACGACCTGCGCCTGCCACACCTTGTCGATCTCGGCCTCGGTCGGCTTGACGATGACGGCGAAGGTCTGCATCAGCGGACGCACGAGCACGGGACGGATGGCCTGCTTCTGCGCGTCCGTCATCCCCACCAGCATCTGTTCGTCGACGTATTTCAGCGCGTCGGCCAGCTCGGAACCGCTGCCGTCCAGCGTCTGCTGCATCAGCTGCTTGGCACCGGGACCGGCGTCGCCCTGGTTCTTGATCTGGTTCAGGCGGGCGCGCAGCTTCGACATCTGGTCCATGTAGCCGCGCATCAGCGAAGCGTTGTTGTCCTTGACGACAACGAGGCGTGCCACGCCGGCGAACTCGCGGCCCACGGGACCCAGCGGCAGCGCGGCGTTCTGCGCCGACGTCGTCGAGGTCGGGATATTGACGTTGATCTGCGAAGGCTTCTGGCGCAGGATGGTCTCGCGGAACCAGCCGGTGATGCCGCGCTGGGCGCGCTGGATGCCGGCGTCGAGCAGGGTCGGGTTGTCCCACGAGGTCTGTTCATAGACCGTGGCCACCAGCTTGTTCAGCGGCGAGATCTGCGGGTCGCCCAGGCGGTTCATCGCCGCCGTGGCGGCCTCGAAGCCTTCCAGGTCGCGGATCGTCACGCCCTGCACGAACTTGGTCCATTCCTTCGCGTAGTCGTTCTTGTACAGCTCCACCAGCGACTTCTGGATCTGTTCCGGGCTGCCTTCGAGCGTCAGGTCGTCGCGCGCGGACGTCTTCAGCACCCAGTCGGCACTTTGCAGTTCCTTGTTGGCCGCGTCCTTGAATGCTTCCTGCACGAAGCCTTCCCAGGCCGCGCGGGTGAAGCTGCCGGGGATGGCATAGCTGCCCAATACCAGTTCCTTGTCCTGCTCGCCCACGATGCGCGCTACCGTCATCGACGGGAAGCGGGTGGCGGCGCGGGCCTTGACGTCGGCGTACACGCGCTCGCGCGCCGGCATGCCGCGCACGACACGGCGCAGGTTGTCGCGGGTCTGGTCGACCAGAGCCAGCTTGCTGTCGAGCTTCGGCCACGACGGGTCGTTCACCTGGGTCAGGTAGAACGAGATCATGCGCTCGGCGCTGCGGATCATCTGCTCGCGCGGCATCGCGCCACGGTTCGAATCGAGCCAGACGCGCCAGAAGCGGGTCAGCTGGTCGTTCAGGTGGGCCGCCTCGGCGCGCGATTTATCGGACAGCATCAGGTAGGTCTTCAGCGCGTTGTACGCATCTTCCGCGTTGGCGGGGGACGCGTCCTTGAACTGCATGGCGCCGTTGTTGACGGCGGCGGCATCGAGCGCCTGGCCCGTCGTCGTGCCGGAGACGGGACGGTTCATCGGCTGCAGCTGGGCCGCGCCGCTGTTGACTTCGGCCAGGAACGATTCCAGCGACTGGCCCACGGGTTTCAGCATCACCTCGCGCACGCCGTTGAAGTACTCTTCGCGCAGCTTGCGGTTCAACACATCGCCCTGGTACAGGCCCAGGCCCAGCTTCAATGGACGGCTTTCCTCGAAGGCGTCCAGCTGCTCGATTCGGTCCTGCAGGATTTCCAGCGCGGCGAAGCGGCTTTGCAGGTCGAGGCTCTTCTGCTGCACCTTGATGGCCTGGTCCAGGTCGGCCTGCACATTGGCCGTCAGCTGGCGGTTGTTCATGAACGACCAGCTCCAGCCGGCCAGGGCCAGGCCCACGAGCGCGGTGGCGGCGAAGAACATGCCGTAACGGATGCGCGTCTTGGCCGGGCTGGCATACTGCGCCACCAGGTCCTTGTCGGCGAAGATCACCTTGCGGAACAGGTTGAGCAGGAAGTAGCCCTGCTGGTTATGGTGTTCCTCGTGCGCCTGCGGCTGCAGCTTCAGGTCGAAGCGCTGGGCCACGCGGTGCGACGAGGCCGACACGGTCTCGCCTTCCTGCAGGGCGCTGGTGAAGTAGAAGCCGCGGAAGACGGGCTTGAACTGGTAGGGGTTTTCCTCGAACAGGGTGGCGATGAACGAGCGCAGCGCAGGTTTCACGGACGCGAATTCGAGCGGGAAGGTGAACACGCCTGGCGGCATGCGCTCGCGCCACTGCAGTGACATATTGGCCAGGCTCAGGTCCTTCAGGCCGTCGTACAGTTCGTCGAAGCGGGTGTCGAACTGGTCGAGCAGCTGCTCGCTGCCGGTGTTCTGGCTGTAGGGCAGGGTGGCGCCCCAGACGCGGTCGCGTTCATTGCGTTCGCTGTCCTGGAAGAATTCGTTGAAGCCCGTGATCAGGTCGGCCTTCGTGAAGACGACGTAGACGGGTGCGTGCACTTCCAGGCGCTCGGTCAGTTCCTGCACGCGCTGGCGCAGGTTCTTGGCCAGGTCGATGGCGAATTCCGGACGGTTGCGGGTCAGCTCGGCCACGCTGACGGCGATGATGACGCCGTTGATGGGCGCCTTCTTGCGGTGCTTCTTCAGCAAATCGAGGAATCCGAACCACTCGGCCCGGTCTTCGTCGACCACCGAGTAGCGGCCCGCCGTGTCGAGCAGGATGCCTTCGGTGGTGAAAAACCAGTCGCAGTTGCGGGTGCCGCCCACGCCGTGCACCACCTTGGTGTCGGCGAAGGGGAACTGCAGGCCCGAGCTGGCGATGGCCGTGCTCTTGCCCGCGGCGGGATTACCGATGACCATATACCAGGGCAGCTCGTACAGCGCTGCGTTACCGGACAACTGGCCCAGCTTCGAGCTCTTGATGGTGCCGATGGCGTCCATCAGGCGCTGGCGGATCACTTCCGTTTCCTGGCGGTGCACGGCGTCGGCCTTGACGGGCGCGGCGGCCTGCTGTTCCAGCATGTCGCCCAGCTGGCTGGCGCGCTGGCGGCGGCGCCAGCGGCGCCACGACCAGACGATGGCGCCGAACACGAGCGCCACCGCCAGCACTGTCCACGGCACGTTGGCCGGCCATTGCAGCAGGGCCGTCGCGATGAACAAGGACGCGGCGAAGGCCAGCCAGCCGATCACGATCAGGCTGCGGCGCTTCGTCAGAAATTCCCAGGTTTTTTGCATCATATGAGACTCGGTTTCAGGGTTGTGCTGTGCACGGGAGAATCAGCTTTACTGCGTCAGCTTTACTGCGTCAGGATCAGGGCTTCAGTACTACGGCGGGGGCGCGACCAGCGCCGCATCGCGCCGGTACGGATCGAGCGTGCCGAGGCACAGCACGGGGCCGCCCCGTTCAATTACCTGCTGGCGTGCCAGCACCAGCGCCGTCAGGTAAGTTACTGGACCGCAGCTGCCGCAGGCCGCGCCGACGTGACAGGTGTCGAGCGTCGTATCGAGCTGCGGCAGCAGCTCCGACAGCACGGCCATGGTTTCCATGACGCGGCCGGTGCGGTGGTCCGTGTCGGTGGCCAGGGCCAGCACGCCGGCGCTGTCGCAGCGGCTCGTGGCCAGCACGCCGGCGGCCAGCTGGCGCAGCACGGTGGCATCAGGCCGGCCGGCGGCATCGGCGGAACTGTTCAGTTGGGCCGAGCCGACGGCGCGCAGCATTGTCTGCGCTTCGTCCCGTGACAGGAGCGCAGCCTGGGTGGCATCGGCCAGAAGCAGGCCGGCCGCACCTTCGCCGGGCATCTGGCCCTGCGGCCGCTGTGCGGCGAACAGCATGCCGGCGCCGCTCAGGCGGTCGATGCCGGCTTCGCTCAGGTGGGAATCGCAGGCCAGCACCAGGGCCAGGGTCGATGCGGCTGGCGTGGCGTTGTGCGATGCTGCCTGGGCTTGCACGCGCGCCAGCAAGGGGGTCAGCACGGTTACGGCGTCGGCAGGCGCTTCGTCTCCCGGCCCCGTTGCCGGCAAGGTTGCAATGCGTTCCTTCGGCCACCCCGCCTGCGCCACCAGGTGCGCCAGCCACTGCTCCGCCGTGCCGCGGGCCGGCACGGGCCAGGCCGCGGACCACAGCGGCAGCAGTTGCAGCATCGGCAGGGGCGATGGGGTACGGGTGTCGAGGCGGGTGTCGTGCTCCAGCAGCTGCGGATGGTCGGCCAGGACGGCGGCCAGCTCCTGCACGACGGCGCTGCCGGCATGCAGGGCGCGCCATTGTTCTTCGGTGAAGACGGCAGGATCGATGCCGCGCGCTTCCAGCCATGGCGCCATATCCTCACGCAGCGCGTCCACGTCGATATCGGCGATGCGTGCCGTCATGATGGGGAAGCCGTAGTCGTCGTACAGCGTGTTGTCCAGTTCAGGACGTGCCGCGCCATCGGCCAGCGCGGCCAGCAGTTCGTCCGGCGAGGCGCCATGCGGCGCGCGCACGCTGGCCGCCAGCATCGCGATGCCGACGGGTGGCGCCGTGTCCACTGGCGCTGCATCGGCGGCTACCGGCGTGGCGGTGGCGGCAGCGGCGGCACCGGCCGTCACGCTGCGGTAGATCTTCTTGCCGATCCAGAAGGCCAGCAGCAGGGCCAGGGGCAGCACGAGCAGGTACAGCACAAGGTCCGCCGTGGCGGGAATGCGGTTGTTGGCGCGCCAGTACCAGATCGCGCCGATCCAGCTGGCGCCAAAGGCGGCGGCGACCAGCAGCAGGGGTCTGAGCCAGGACAGCATCGGTCAGACGTTATCGACGGTGGGCTGCTGGCCGGCGATCAGGGTGGCGCCGCAGGACGTCTTGTCGCCGTGGCGCGCGGCGGGCTTGCCGTCGATGATGAGGGTCGGGTCGCCGCTGACGATGGTGGTGGCGCCGTGGCCCGGCTTCGGGCACATGACCTTGTCGCCCACGCGCGCGATGCCCTTGCCGCCCGTATCGGACAGCTGCGATGCTTCCACGACGGTGCCGCCGTGCGATGTCTTGTCGCCCAATGTGATCAAAGGTCCTGCCACGTTTGCTCCCGTATCAATATCAGTCGTTTGGTTGAATCGTGCCTGCTCAATCCTGCTTGCGGCGCATGACGCCGGGCAGGCGCAGTTCCGTATGCCCGAAGTCCATCATCTTCCAGCGCCCGCCCCACGTCAGGCCGAGCGACTCGGCCACCTCGCCATACAGGCGGTAGCCGCGCATGGCCCACGGGTCCTTCTCGGAGATCACCAGTTTGCCGTCGCGCAGGAAGGCGCAATCGGCGGCCAGGCCGTACTGGTGCCAGCTCTGGAAGGCCGCGGCGTTCGTCACGTTCGTGCCCATCGCGGCCAGGCGGTTCTGGCGCTCCGGGCTGCGGTAGCCTTCCAGGATCGCCATGTCGTAGCCATGCTGCTCCTTCATGATACGAAACACCATCAGCAGGCGCTGCGTGTAGTCCGCGTTCATCCGGTTCCAGTCGCGGCTGGCCGAGACGAGCAGGGGACGTTCCTGCGCCACCTCGGCAGATGCGAACACCAGCGGCGGCAGGGCCGGCGGCGGCACCAGCTGCTCGCCCTGCAGCAGCTCGGCCACTTGCGTATTGACTTCGCGGGTGGACGTCTCGAAGCCGCCCAGCGTTCCGCCGTCGGTCAGCAGCACGGCCAGCAGCGGCGGCAGGCAGACCAGGGCCGCCCCGCCGGCGCACAGAATATAGTGGCGTCGCAGAAAGGCACTGACAGCGCCGACCGAGGCACTGCCGCTGGAACGCAGCTTGTCGGCGTCGCGCAGGCGCCGCTGCGTGGCCTGGCCGACGCGGCGCTGCAGGCGTTGGCCGGCTGCGCTCAAGCCGTTCAGCATGAACTCACGGCCGGCCGGGAACAGGATCATCCAAGTGACCAGGCAGGCAAGCAAAAAATAAAGAATTATCGCCAGCAGCCACACTCTTTTCTCCTGACAGCGACAAGCATCGTTCGTATCTTCAAAGCATTGCCCTACAGTATAACTTACCGTTATGGCAATGTCTCGCACAATTGAATAAAATGTCGGTCTTTCGTGGAAAATTTATTCCCTGGAATACGGCGTATTTTTCTTGACTCCTGTAAAGTAACAGAAAAGTATTAGAATATAAGCAAGGAGTATATCTTGGTTAGTAAAGACGATCGCGTGTCGAGCGGCGGGCGCCCCAGCCTGCTGTCCGCCGAGCAGAATAACCCGGCGGACGGACGCAGTGTATTGAGCGCGCTCGACGGCAAGCCGGCCAAAGCGGCAAAACAGGCCAAGGCCGATGCCGGCATCAAGCAAGCTTCGCCGTCGCATGGCAAGCCGGCGGCGCAGGCGTCCACAAGGGGCCGTGGCGTATTCCTGTGGAGCGCTGCGTTTGCCGCCCTGGTGACGGTTGCCGGCGGCGCGCTGGTATGGATGGCCAGCGTTCCGGACGAGGAAACCCTGGTGGCTGAAACGGCGGCGCCCGTGGTCCCACCGGTGGCCAGCATGCCGGCGCCGGCCGTGGTGGCTGCTGCGGCAGTGGCCGCGCCGGCGACTGCGGCAACGGTGGAACCGCCGGATTCGGACGTGTCGACCGCTGCCATCCTGCAGGACACCAGCGCGGCCAAGGAGCCGGCTGCGAAGCAGGCGCCCGTCGTGGCGGCAAAAGCCGGCCCGGCGACGGATTCCCTGACACAGGCGCTGGAACGCCCCGCGCAAAAAGCCACACCGGACGAGAAGAAGGCCGATTCCCTGGCCGAGAACAAGGTCGAGAAGCCCAGGCTGGCGCACCATGACGCCAAGCCGGAAGGCCGCAAGCAGGCGCCGAAGGAGAAACCGAAGGCGCCGCCCAAGCCCAAGGCCGAACCGCAATCAAAGGATCGGGACGCCACCTTGCTGGCGGCGCTGATGGCGCATACGCAGCCGAACAGCCATATCCCGCGAAAAAGCACGCCGGCGCAGCAACTGCAGATCTGCCGTCAATATAATGCGGCGGGCGCGGAGCAATGCCGTGCGCGTTTATGCGCGAACGGCGCCCAGAAGGAGCCGGAATGCAAGGCGCGCCTTAAAAAGAAGGTTGCATCCGATTCATGAGCATCGCACTGATCGAGCAAGTCACGACGGCGCTGGCCCAGTTCACCAGCGCGACCCGGCTATATGAGCTGACCTTGCACGGCGACGACAGCGGCGCCGACCTGGGCTCGGGCGGCTTGCTGGTTGAGGCCTTCGCGGCCGACGACATCGTGCATGACACAGGCGCACGCGACATCATCGCCTTGTCCACCAGCGCCATATCGACCTGGTGCCGCTGCTGGGGCGGCAAGCTACGCTCCACATCAGCCTTGCCGACGGCAGCCGCACCACCTTCAGTGGCGACATCACCCACGCGGCCATGCTGGGCAGCGAAGGCGGCCTGGCGCGCTACCGCCTGCGCCTGACACCATGGCTGTGGCGCCTGAGCCAGGTGCGCAACAGCCGCGTATGGCAGGACAAAACCGTGGTCGACATCGTCGACGACGTGCTGTCGGCCTACCAGCCGCTGGCCCAGTGGCGCTGGAGCGAGGAGACGGACAGCTTCCTGGCCGACGTCCCGCCGCGCAGCTATTGCTGCCAGTACCGCGAGTCGGACTACGATTTCGTGCGCCGCCTGCTGACGGAAGAAGGCCTGGGCTGGCGCATCGAGGAACTGGAAGAAGGCCACGGCCTGGTGCTGTTTGCCGACAGCAGCCAGGAATGCGCGATGCCGCCCGATCACATCAGCGAACAGGATGGCGGCATCCGCTTCCACGGCGCCCGCACGGCTGAAAAGCAGGACAGTATCCAGGCCCTGCAAAAACGCCGCAGCGTCGTCTCGACCTTGACGACCCTCCTCAGCTACGACTACAAGGCGAAGAAGGCCGTCGGTGCCAGCGCCCCGTCGCGCCAGCAGTTCGCCAAGCTGCCGGTGCTGGAGAGCTACGACGTGCCGGGCCAGTACGCGTTTGCCAGCGGCGCCCTGGCGCAGCATTATGCGGAACTGCAGATGGAAGCGCGCGAGGCACGCAGCCAGCCCTGGCAAGGCCGTTCGACGGTGCGCACCCTGGCCGCCGGCACCCGCATCGACGTCACGCAGGGGCCACTGGCCATGTTCGGCGATGCCCCGGCCAGCTACACGGTCCTGCGCGTGACCAGCGTGGGCGTAAACAACCTGCCGTCACCGGCCGTGCAGGCCCTGGCCGAACTGTTCGGCCCCATCCCGGAACTGCTGGAAGACGTGCTCCTTGAAGCCGACCTGGCCGACGACGACATGGCATTGGTGATCGACCAGGCCCGCAAACTCGGCTACGCCAACCGCTTCGACGCGCTGGCGGCGGAGGTCCCGTGGCGCCCGGAACTGCCGGGCAGCGACGCCCGCAGCCACCCGAAACCGACGGCGCACGGCGCGCAAAGCGCCATCGTCATCGGTGCCGACGGCAGCGACCAGGCCAGCGGCGCCGATGAACTGTACTGTGACGCGCTGGGCCGCATCCGCATCCGCTACCACTGGCAGGACAGCAGCGACGCCTCGTGCTGGGTGCGGGTGGCGCAGAGAACCGCCGGCGGCGGCATGGGCAGCCAGTTCCTGCCGCGCATCGGCCAGGAAGTGCTGGTGCAGTTCATCGAGAACGACATCGACCGCCCCATCGTCATCGGCGCCCTGTACAACGGCCAGGGCGAGGGCGGCCACGCCCCCACGCCCGGTGGGCAAGCGGCAGACGGTGACGACCCGGCGGCCGTCTTCCAGCCGGCCGGCGACCACGCGCCGTCGG
>NZ_WNKZ01000087.1 GCF_009720835.1 Pseudoduganella buxea | reverse complement strand
CAGGTCGGCGCCGCCGCCACCGGCCACGATCAGGGTGCCGCCGGGGATGCCCCGACGCGGCAGAGGCGCGGCGAGCATGGCCACGCCGGCCGATGACGTTATCGCGCCGCCGCCGTCGGCGACCAGGTGGATGCGGTAGGGTGGCGGCAGGCCGGCGTCGCGTGCCTCGTCGTTGGCGCTGGCGAAGACCTGGATCGGGCCGGCGGCGTCGAGCAGCAGGAAGCCGGGAAAGACCAGTAGCCAGATGTCGAAAGGGGGAGATGCGCGGGAGGGGGACATTGGCAGATATTCCACCATGACTGTCACGGCTGTCAAACGCCGCCGGCCTACAATTGCCCCGACGATGAAAGGAAAAGCCATGCTGGAACTGCGACCGACCTGCGAACACTGCAACAAGGCCCTGCCGCCGCACGCGCCGGAGGCGCGCATCTGCTCCTACGAATGCACGTTCTGCGCCGCCTGCGTGGAAGGAGTGCTGGAAAATGTATGCCCGAATTGCGGCGGCGGCTTCGTGCCGCGGCCCGTGCGGCCGGCACGCAACTGGAAGGGCGACAATTACCTGGGCCGCGATCCGGCCCGCACGGAAGTGAAGCACCGGCCCGTCGATCCGGCCGCGCATGCGGCCTTTGCGGCGCCGATCAGGGCGATCGCGCCGCAGGACCGTTGATGCACACGCGTCATTCGACGGCGCGGGTTGTCTCGCGCACGATCAGCTCGACCGGCGCGACGCCCTCGTCGAAGGCTTCGCGCCCCATCAGCGACAGCAGCGCGTTGGTGGCGGCCTTGCCCAGGTCGTACAGGGGCTGGCGCACCGTCGTCATCGGCGGCGCCGTGTACGACGAACCGGGCAGATCGTCGAAGCCCACCAGCGACACGTCGTCCGGCACGTGCCGGTCCTTGCGGTACAGGGCCAGGCGGGCACCGTAGGCCGACAGGTCGTTGGCCGCGAAGACGGCCGTGAACGGCACGTCACGCTCCAGCAGGGCCGTGATGGCGGCCTGGCCGCTCGGCTCATGGAAGTCGCCTTGCACCACCAGTTGCGGGTCGACCGGAACGTCGGCCTCGGCCATCGCGCGGTGGTAGCCGGCCAGGCGCTCGTTGGCATCGCTGCTGCTGTCCGGCCCCTTGATGAAGACGATGCGGCGGTGGCCCAGGTCGAGCAGGTGGCGCGTTGCCAGGTAGGCGCCGTGTTCGTTGTCCACCTTGAAGCCGATGGCGTTCGACGTGCGCAGCGCGCGGCCCGTGGCCACGATGGGGCGCTGGTTGGCGAACTTCAGCACCGTCTCATCGGAGATGCGGCCCGTCAGCAGGATGATGCCGTCCACCTTGCGCGCCAGCAGCAGCCGGATGCGGTCCGATTCCTCGTCCGCGTTCCAGTGGCCGCTGACGATGACGCTGGTGTAGCCGGTGCCCTTCAGGGCATCGTCGACGCCGCGCAAGGTCTCGTCGAAGAAGGGGGAGCTGATGTCCTGCACGACGATCCCGATCGTCATCGTGCTGCCTTTCTTCAGGCTGCGCGCCATCTGGTTCGGCGCGAAGTGCATCTTCTCGATGGCGGCCAGCACGGCCTTGCGTTTGTCGTCGGCCACGCGGGCGGTGCCGTTCATGATGCGCGACACGGTACTGGCCGACACGCCGGCCGCGCGGGCCACGTCGAGCAGGGTGGTCGGATTGGAGTGGTCGTCTGAGCTCAAGTTCTTCTGCATGGTGTGGGAGTGGGCCGGCGATGGCATCGGCCCCGATACGTCGAAGGGTAGCATATGCTAGGCCCGTTGCCGCAGCCACTGCGAGCCGGACGGTGCGAACGTCGGCTTTCCCTGCCGGCGGTAGTGCTCGACCAGCGCCCGGTGCGTGGGCAGGTCGGCCAGCGCGTGGTGCGACAGCTGGGCGATCGTCTGGAACTCGCGCCGGGCGGCGGTGGCATCGGGCAAGGTCGAGGGATGGGCCAGCATCCGGGTGGGGAACTCCATCCCGTACAGCACGTACTGCCAGCTCGACGGCGGATACATCTCGATGTCCGTAACGAAGTCGAGCCGGTGCGGCGCGCGCGTGCGCCACATGGCCAGCTGTTCGCGCAGCGATTCCGGTATCGACGACGGGTCGGCATTGTCGGTCCAGAAGCTGCTGTCGGTGCGCTGCGTCAGGCAGTAGTGCAGCTTGACGAAATCGACGATGCGCTCATAGCGTGCCTTCATCTGCGCGTTGAACAGCTTCGCGGCCGGCGCCAGGTTGCCGTCGTGCGGGAACAGGTAGGAGACCAGGTAGGTGGCCGCCTCGATCAGGCCGATGCCGGACGATTCGAGCGGCTCCAGGAAACCGCCGGACAGGCCGATGGCCACGCAATTTTTCACCCACTGGGTTTCGCGGTAGCCCACGTTGAGCTTGAGCAGGCGCGGCTCGCGGCCGTCGCTGGCCGGGCCGATGTACTGGCGCAGCAGCTGGTCGGCGCGGTCGTCGTTGGTGTGGCGGCTGGAGTAGACGTAGCCGATGCCGCGGCGCTCGTGCAGGCCGATGTCCCACGTCCACCCGGCCTCGTGGGCGGTGGAGATGGTGTACGACGGGATCGGCGCGTCGGGCCGGTCGTACGGCACCTGCATCGCCAGCGCACGGTCGACGAACAGCGTGTCGTTGATGTTCCTGAACGGCGAACCGAGGGCGCCGCCGATCAGGCGGGCGGCAAAGCCGGTGCAGTCGATGAACAGGTCGGCGGTCAGTTCGCCCGCCTCGCGCGTGACGACCGAGGCGATTGCGCCGCCCGCGCCCAGCTTGACCTGATCGACGGTGGCCTCGATGCGGCGCACGCCCAGGGTCTGCGCATGGCTGGCCAGCAGCCTGGCGAAAGCGGTGGCGTCGAAGTGGTAGGCATAGTTCAGGGGGCCGTGGAAATCCGCGTCGCCGGTGCGCTTGGGCGCGTGGCCCATGTCCGCCACGTGCTTCTGCATCGTCGCCGCGGCGGCGAAGGGCACGCCGTCGCCGGCCGCGCCCAGCAGCCAGTAGGGCAGCAGTTCCGGTCCGCCGGGGCGCTGGCTGGGCTGGCTGAACGGATGAAAATAATGGTCGGCGCCGCGCGCGCCGGGCGGGCGCACCCAGTGGTTGAAGCGCACCCCCTGCTTGAACGTGGCATTGCACTCGCGGATGAAGCGGCCCTCGTCGATGCCCAGCACGGACAAGGTGCCGCGGATCGACGGGAAAGTTCCTTCGCCGACGCCGATGATGCCGATCTCCTTCGACTCCACCAGGGTGATGGCGACCCCGCCGCCTTGCGTGCCCAAAGTCTTGGCCAGGAAGCCGGCGGCCAGCCAGCCGGCCGTGCCACCGCCGACGACGAGAATAGTGCGGATTGCTGCCATACAGTCCCTCTCAAGAATATGTTCGTCCAACCATCTACTGCCCAGCTCGTGTCCACCCTGGGGTCAGACCCCGACATGGACACGGACTCAGCCGTTGCTCGCCTTGCCACAGCCGCGCCCATGTCGACTTTCGTGCCTGACCCGAATGTCGCCACCCGCACCCGCTGCATAGCCCAGCTCGTGTCCATGTCGGGGTCTGACCCCAAAGTGGACAATGTCGGGGTCTGACCCCAAAGTGGACAAGGTGGGGTGAACTTTCGTGCCCGGCCCCGATGTCGACACGGACTCGGGCGGGCGACGGGTATCCATGCCGGATCTGTTGCAGCCCGCCCACACGGTCCAGCAAAACAAAGTACTTATGCAGCATTTTTAAATTGACATCAACATTCCAACTTGGCTAGTATGAAAACGGTTTCAACAAGCAGGAAATCGTTTTCAGTTTATTTGAAAACGATTTCATTTACAAGAAATCGTTTTCAAACAATATGTTAGCACCGCCGTAGTGCTGCACCAAGGAGACTTATGACCACCCCATCCCCACGAATCCGCAAGCTGGGTTCGCCGATTCAGCTTGCCGTGCTGACCTTGCTCGCCGGCCTGAACAGCGCTTATGCGCAGACCACCGGTGTCAATGCGACGCCGGAAGCACCGAAAGAGCAGCAGCAGGCGCAGAAGGCCGCTGAAGCGAGCTCGACCGTCATTCCCGAAGTGTACGTGACGGCCACCAAGCGCAGCACGTCGCTGCAGCGCACGCCCGTTGCCGTCACCGCCATCAGCGCCGCGGCGCTGGACGACAACCATGTGCAGACCATCCAGGACGTCGTCAACCTGGTGCCGGGCTTCTCGGCCACCAGCCAGGGCGACCACGGCGTCATCACGATGACGATGCGCGGCATCGGCAACGACAGCGCGAAGACGGAATATGCCGACCCGGAAGTGGCCATCTTTGTCGACGGCATCTACTCGCCCCGTCCCGAAGGCGCGACGACCCTGCTGTTCGACCTGGAAGGCATCGAGGTGCTGCGCGGCCCGCAAGGCACGCTGTGGGGGCGCAATTCCACCGTCGGCGCCGTCAATATGCAGACGGCCAAGCCGACCCTGGGCAGCTCGTCCGGTTACGTGGAAGCGGGCATGGGCGACTACAGCCGCATCGGCGGCCGTGGCGCCGTCAACATCCCGCTGTCGGACAAGGCGGCCATGCGCATCGCCTTCGTGCACGAGCAGCATGACGGCTACGTCGACTACCAGGCCCCGCCGAATATTCCGCTGGCCCAGCAGCAGGCCGCCGCCGCGCCCGTCATCGCCGCGTGGAATGCCGCCAACCCGAACAACCCGATCGCCTTCCAGCCGATCAACACGGGCCTGTTCGTCCAGGGCGGCAAGAAGTACAACGCCCAGGACCAGACGGCGCTGCGCCTGTCGCTGCTGTATGAAATCACGCCGGCGCTGCACTGGAACGTGGCCTACGAGCGCTACCAGGACCGCGGCACGCCGGGCATGAACCTGATGCAGAACCCCCGTCCCGGCCAGGACCGCTGGTCCGCGCTGATCGACACGGCGCCTTCCGTCAAGCGCGATTCGAATTCCGTGCGCAGCCGCGTGGACTGGGCCATCAACCCCGACATGGCCCTGGCCTATATCGCCGGCTGGTCCTCGTTCAACGGCTCGTCCACCTACGACCAGGACGGCGGCGTGCTGCCACCGACCAGCTTCACGACGGGCGGCAAGCAGCAGGCCAACAACACCGTCTTCTCGAAATACAAGAACTACAGCCACGAAGTGGAGCTGCAGTCGACGGGCAAGAAAACCGTGGACTGGCTGCTGGGCCTGTACTACGGCCACGAGAACAATGCCATCCGCTTCGACATTCCCATCATGAACGGCACCCAGCAGGGCACCGTCAACTGGCAGGGCTCGTTCATCCAGCCCAAGCAGACGGTGGAATCGAAGGCCGTGTTCGGACAGACCACGTGGAATGTCGACGACAAGCTGCACCTGACGGCGGGCGCCCGCTACACGGACGACAAGCGCAAGAACATCGGCGGCACCGGCAGCGGCTGGATCGGCGACGCCTCCGTGCCGCAGATCCCGCTGAACCCCAGTGTCAATCCGTTCGCGCCCGGTTCCGGCTACAAGGTCGATTCGTACAACAGCGGTTCGTTCTCGGGCAGCAAGGCAACGTGGCTGGCCCGCGCCAGCTACGACATCACGCCGACGTCGATGCTGTACGCCAGCGTGTCGACCGGCTACAAGTCCGGCGGCCTGCAGGACGGCGGCAAGCCATATGGCCAGGAGACGCTGACGAACTACGAGGTGGGCAGCAAGAGCACCTTCCTGAACGGCATGATCCGCATGAACAACGCCCTGTACTACGAGAAGTTCAAGGGCTTCCAGTTCAGTGCGCCCGTGACGAATCCGGATGGCAGCCGCAGCCTGTCGACCTACAACGCCGAAGGCGCCAAGGTGTATGGCTTCGAGACGGAAATCGCGGCCAAGCTGACCAAGGCCGACCGCCTGCAGTTCACCGGCACCTACACGCATGCCGAGCTGGGCCAGCTGATCGGCGGCAGCAACGACTACACCTTGCCGCCGTGCCCGATCGTAGGCATCACGAACTGCCTGGATGTGACGGGCAACACGATGCCGCACTCGCCGAAGTGGAGCACGCAGCTGATGTACCAGCACGTGTTCCAGCTGCCGGCCGGTACCTTGACGCCACGCCTGTCGGCCCACTGGGAATCGTCCAGCTGGCTGTCGGTGTTCAACCTGGGTGAACCGGACCGCCAGAAGTCCTATTCGAAGCTGGACCTGGGCCTGCGCTATGACGCCGACAAGAAGTGGTATGTGGACCTGTTCGTGCGCAACGCCACGGACAAGGACATCAAGACCAGCGCCCAGAACCCGCAGGAAATCTGGCAAGCCCAGTACCTGCCGCCACGCACCATCGGCTTCAACGCCGGCTACACGTTCTAAGTTTCGTTTCGGTTGTCCCTGCCAGCCCCGGCTCCTCCGAGCCGGGGCTTTTTTTCGTGCCGGGCCTGGGTGACTTGCATGCGCGGCTTTTACTTGCCGGCGACGCAACAGGGGCCGTACACTGGATAGTAACGAGGACACGATTTGCCGTGGCGCCAGATGCCGGCCACGGTCGTTCGGGAGACACGATGCGCACGCACACGAGGTATCTGAGCGGACTGGCGTTTTGCCTGTGCGCGCAATGGGCCGGCCATGCATGGGGCCAGCCGGCCGCCGTGCCCCCGCAGCAGACGTTGCAGGCGACGCTTGAATCCGGCAAACCGACACCGCTCGATGCCCTGACGCCTTACGGCAAACGTGAGCTGATCCGGCAGATGCGCTGGCGCGAGCATGAGTTGGTGGGTTTCGGTGTGGCGCCCCTGATCCGGGAGCTCGACCAGGCGCAACTTGCCGCGATCCTGCACTTCCTCGATCTCGACAGCTACGTGGTGGGGCTGGCCCGGGCGCTGGTCGGTCCGCCGCTGCGCCTGCCGGCGCCGTCTGTGCAAATGGAGCAGGACCTGCTGGCGCTGCGCCAGTTCAACGACGAAGACAGGGCGCGGCGTGCCGCAGCCTTGCCGTCCGCCAGCGAGGCAAGCGCGCCGGCCGTGCTGCGGCGCTATCGGCAACTGTTCGGCGCGCGACTGCAGCCGGCAACGCTGGGAGCCCAGCCCCTCGGCGACCTGGTGCCCCTGTTCGATGCGGCTACCGTGGCAGCGCAAGGCAATCCGGCTTCGTCGGCCCTCGACGACCTGGTGCGATTGCACCGGAAGTTGGGCGCTCGCGGTATCGACACCCGCCGCACCCTTGACGATAGCCTGCTGACCGCGATGCTGGCCGCGCGCCGCTTCGACCAGGCGCGCGCCTTTGCCGCCGGTCGACCACATCTCGGCGGCACGGCCATCCCGCAGGTCGATGATCCGCTGGGTCCGTCCTTCGAAGGCCGCAGCGCGTTCGCATATGACGCCGGCCGGAACACCCTGACCCGGCTGGCCCTGCCTGCGGCCAGCACGGAACTGGTGATGGTCGTCAGCGATGGCTGCCACAACTCGGCCAACGCCTTGCAGGCGGTTGCCGAAGATACCGCGCTCCAGGCCCGCCTGCGCGCGGCGAATCTGGTGCTGGTCACGGGGCCGAGTGCCGGTGTGGAGACGAGGTTGATGGCCCGGTGGAATGCGGCCCATCCCGCTATGCCGATACTGGCCCCGTACAGCGCAGCGCAATGGCATGGCGTCGACGGCACGTTCATACCGGCCTTTTACCTGCTCCGGAACGGCAAGGTGGTCGACCGGCGTTCCGGCTGGGGGCCTGAAGGCAAGAAGGAGCTTATCGAATTGATCGAGGCGGCGGCCAAATAGATCGTCGCAGCAGCATCAGGCCACGGCCAACAGACCAGGGAGAGCGATCGTGATCGTCGAATACATCCGCTACGCATTGAAGCACCATTCCACCGACAGCCTGGTGGACGCTTACACGTCGGCGGCGCAGCACTTGCGCGCCGCGCCCGAGTGCCTCGGCTACGAGATGACGGTCTGCGAGGACGAGCCGTCGACATGCATCCTGCGCATCGAGTGGGGCTCCAGCGAGGCCCATATGAACGGCTTTCGCCGCGGGCCGAATTTCCCGCCATTCCTCGTGCTGATCCGGCCCTTCATCGACGACATCGTCGAGATGCGGCATTACCGGTTGACCGGACTGTCCTGGCAGCGGGACTAGCCTCCGGCCAGGATCACCCTTCCTTGTGATGGAAGGGCGCGAACCACGTCACGAGGAACGAAGGAATCGTTGCCGCCATGACGAACCAGAAATAGTTCACATAGCCCAGCATTTCCTGCAGGTGGCCGCTGACGAGGCCCGTCACCATCATGCACAGGCCCATCAGGCCCGTGCCGAAGGCATAGTGGGTGGTGGTGTATTTGCCGGGCGCCAGTTGCTGCATCAGGTAGATCATGAAGCCGACCGAGCCGAAGCCGTAGAAGAATTTTTCGATGGCGACGCCGGCGCTGATGACGACGACGTCCGTGGGCTGGTACATGGCCATCAGCAGGAACGTCACGTTCGGGATATTCACGGCGCAGCACAGCAAAAACAGGGTCGGCTTCAGGCCCCGCCGCGCGACGAAAATGCCGCCCAGCAGCGAGCCCACCAGCACGGCCACGAGGCCGTAGGTGCCGTAGTACAGCCCCAGCGCTTCGTTCGACAGGCCCAGGCCGCCCTTGGCGACGGGGTCGACCATGAAGAAGGGGCCGATCTTTTCCAGGAGGCCAATGCTGAGGCGAAACAGGAAGCCGAAGCCGATCATCAGCCACACGTCGCGTTTCTGGAAGAAGGTAACGAAGGAATCCTTCAGGATGAACCATGCGTCGGCCACCGACGCCGGCGCGTTTTCCGCCCTGGCGCCATCGGGCATGGTCTTCCAGTGCCACAGGGCCATGGCCAGGGTGACGCCGGCGACGATGAAGAAGATCACGCGCCAGCTGTCGATCCAGTCCGGTCCGAAGGTGCCGGCATCGTGGTGGAAGGTATTCGTGTGCAGCCAGCCGGACAGGAAGACCAGGCCGCCCGACGCGACGATGGGGCCGATATTCCACGACAGGCTCTGGATGCCGCAATACAGCGATTGCGAGCGGCTGTCCAGGCTCGTCACGTAGACGCCGTCCGACGCGATGTCCTGCGTGGCTCCGATGAACGACAGCAGGATGAACAGGGCCACCATGATGACCATGTAGCCGGGCAGCGCCATGGCCAGC
The DNA here is from genome assembly GCF_009720835.1 of Pseudoduganella buxea. Taxonomy (GTDB): domain Bacteria; phylum Pseudomonadota; class Gammaproteobacteria; order Burkholderiales; family Burkholderiaceae_D; genus Rugamonas; species Rugamonas buxea. Next base: position 15,691 of record NZ_WNKZ01000087.1, on the reverse strand, counting down.
GCCACGGCACCGAAGCCCGCCGCCAGTACCACCTGCGTCCACAGCACGAAGAACTTCTTGGTGCGGTACATCTCCACGAAGGGCGCGAACAACGGCTTGATGGTATAGGCCAGGATCAGGTAGCTGGCGTATTCCGCCGCGCGGCCGTTGTCCATGCCCAGGTTCTTGAACATGATGGCCGTCACGTTCGTCAGCATCACGTAGGCCAGGGCCATCGTGAAGTAGCCTGTCGGTACCCACAGCAGGGGACTGGTGCGCCGGGCGGCGACGGCCGGCGCGGCTGCGGCGGGGCCGGATGGAAGGGTGGCCTCGTTGGGCATGGTGTCTCCTGGTTGGGGTGTGCTCATTGTAGTGCCCCGCTATGCTGCGGGGTCTCCTTCAAAAGTCAGGCCTGCTTGCGCTGGGCGTCGATGAATTCGCGGTACCACAGGGCGCTGGCCTTCGGCGTGCGCTGCTGCGTTTCGTAGTCGACGTGGACGATGCCGAAGCGCTTCGCATAGCCGGAATTCCACTCGAAATTGTCCAGCAGGCTCCACAGGAAGTAGCCGTGCACGTCGACGCCCTGGCCCATCGCGTCCAAGAGGGCGGCCAGGTGGCGCTGCACGAAGTCGATGCGTTCGCGGTCCGGCACGGCGCCATCGACCACCTGGTCCGGGTTGGCCATGCCGTTTTCCGTGATGAAGATGGGCGGCAGGTCGTAGGCCGCGTTGAGCTTGACGAGCAGTTCCGTCAGGCCTTGCGGGTAGATTTCCCAGCCCATGTCCGTCGTGCCCAGGGCCGCTTCGGGCTTGCGGGGCGGGGTGTCCGTGCTGGCGAAATGGCGGAAGTAATAATTCACGCCGAGGAAGTCGATGGGTTGGCGGATGATGTCGAAGTCGCCGTCCTTGACGTCGGGCGCATCGGCACCATGCACGCGCAGGGCCAGCTCCGGGTAGCGGCCCTTGAAGATCGGGTCCATGAACCATTCCACCGAGCGGGAATATTCGAAGTCGGCGGCGTCGCGGTCGGCCTGGCTGTCCGTTGCCGGGTCGGAAGTCCACTGGTTCAGCACGATGCCCAGCTGGGCCGTGCTGCCGACGGCGCGCATGGCCTTCATGGCCAGGCCATGGGACAGCAACAGGTGGTGCGACACCTGGATCGACTGTTTCAGGTCCGTCACACCTGGCGCGAACTGGCCGTTGCCGTAGCCCAGGTTGGCCGTGCACCACGGCTCATTGTGTGTTGCAATCGTTTTCAAGCGATGGCCAAAACGACGCGCCACTTCGGCGGCATACGCGGCGAAGTGATACGCCGTGTCGCGGTTGAGCCAGCCGCCTTCGTCCTGCAGGGCCTGGGGCAGGTCCCAGTGGTACAGGGTCACGTGGGCGGCGATGTTCTTGCTCTCCAGTTCGTCCAGCAGCTTCTCGTAGAAGGCAAACCCCGCCTCATTCCATGCCCCCTTGCCGGCGGGCTGCACGCGCGCCCACGCCATCGAGAAGCGGTAGGCATCCACGTGCAGGCTCGCCATCAGCGCCACGTCTTCCGGGTAGCGGTGGTAGTGGTCGCAGGCAACGTCGCCATTGCTGCCGTCAATGACCTTGCCCGGCGTGTGACTGAACGTGTCCCAGATCGACGGACCCTTGCCGTCGGCGCTGGCGGCGCCTTCGATCTGGAAGGAACTGGTGGCAACGCCCCAGAAGAAGGACGGCGGGAAGTGCAGTTGATCGCTCATGTGTGTATGAAATCGTTTTCAAAGTTGTTCGAGCATTAAACCGCATGGCGCCGGACGTGTCAATCGCGGCTGAGAATGTTTCGTGGAAAGGGGAGGGGGCGCGAAAAAAGGCGCTGGACCGATTGCGAGTGCGATGCCGGCTGGACAATTTACCGCGGCCAAGTGACAGCGCATAAAAAAAAGACGCTGTGCCCCGGTCGCAAGGAACTTGTTGGCTCGACCATTGTCATACCGTAAGTTGGCATCAGCCAAGACGGAGGCGCGCATGGAAATCGACGAGTACCAAGCCGTACGGACGCAGTGCCTGGCGTGGCTGACCAGGCTGACCGGAGAGCAGGGCGACGGGTTGCGACAACTGTTCGAAGGGTGTGCCTCGCTGGCCGACTGCCTGGCGATTATCGAAGAGCGTGGCGCGCACCTGCGCTGTTGCCCCCACTGCCGCGGCGACAAGCTGTACCGGCATGGCACCCTGCGCGGCCTGCAGCGCTACCGCTGTCGCCAGTGCCGCAAGTCCTTCAATGCGCTGACCAAGACCCCGCTGGCCTTTATCCGGCTGCGCGAGAAATGGTTGCCGTTCCTGCAGTGCATGTTGGGTTCGATGACGGTACGCGCGGCAGCGGAAACAACCGGCATTCACCGCAACACGAGCTTTCGCTGGCGCCACCGTTTTCTCGCCATGGCCAAGGACGATCGGCCCAAGCCCTTGAGCGGCATCGTCGAGGCCGACGAAACATATTTGCTGGAATCGCAGAAGGGCTCGCGCCACATGACACGGCCTCCCAGGCGGCGCGGCGGCCACGCTAAAAAGCGCGGCATCAGCGGCGAACTCGACTGCATCCTGGTCGCGCGCGACCGGCAAGGACTCACTTGCGATTTCGTGCCGGGGCGCGGGCCCGTCACGGTGGCGCAGTTGCAGCAGCATTTGCTGCCCGTGCTGGACAGGGCCGTGCTGCTGGCCACCGATGCGGCGACAGCGTATCGGGAGTTTGCGAAAGATCATGGCATCGCGCACCGGGCCGTCAATCTGCGCCAGGGCGAGCGCGTGCTGGGGGAAATCCACGTCCAGAACGTGAACCGCTACCACGCCGTTTTCAAGACCTGGCTGATCCGCTTTCACGGCGTGGCCAGCCGCTACCTGTCCCACTACCTGGGCTGGATTCACGGGCTCGACTGTCGGCACCTGAGTACGCCGCAGCAATTTTTACGGGCTGCACTATTCCCGGCAGGAAGTTGATTGCTGCGAAGCCAGTTCCCTGCGACCGGGTGACAGCGCGTAAAAAAACCGGGCGATGGCCCGGTTGCAGTGTGTGCGGCCTGCGCCGCTCAGCTGACGATTCGGCTGTCGAATTCAGCTGGCAATGAAGCGCGACGGAATTTCCATGTTGCCACCCTCGGCGGCATCGGCATACGCGCGCAATTCGCTGATGGCACGGTCCAGTTGTTCCTTGCTGGGATTGGCCTGGAACCCGCGAATGCACTCATTGAGCGACGCCACTTTCTGGCTCCATTCGAGTCGATCGATCCTGCTCATACTGCCTCCCTACAAATTATGGTTTTCAGGAAAGTATTATCTCTCGCCCATCATACCCGCTCCGTGCGCCAGCGCACATACCGCAGAGCAGCAGAAGGGCGTCGCCCTAGTAAATCTGCTAGCGCATCACCCCATGCAGGAACAGGTCGACACGCTGTTCCACCAGCATCAGGTCCTGTTCCAGGTTGCTGGCCTGTGCCTTGAACAGGTAGCGCTTCAACTGGTCGCCCATCAGGCAGTTCAGCAGGTGAATGGCGAGCTGCTCGGGCGGCATGTCGCACAGCTGGGCGCGCACGTCCGGGCGGGCGAAAAACACCCGCAGCGCCTCGCGCGTCTGGCGCGGGCCCGCCTCGAAGAAGGCTTCGGCCAATTCCGGGTCCGTATCGGCCTCGGCGATGACCATCCGGTGCAGGCTGGTGGCGGCCGGGGCGGCCATCAGCTGGTTCATGCGCATGCCGAAGTCGATCAGCACTTCGCGGATGGGCCGCACATTCGTTTCCAGGTTTTCCATCGTGGCGAAATAGCTTTCGCGGCCGGACTTCAGGATTTCCCGGAACAGGCCCGCCTTGCCGCCGAACTTCACGTAGATGGTGCGCACGGCCACATGGGCCTTGCGGGCGATCTGTTCCAGGCTGACCTTGCTGTAGCCCTTTTCCAGGAACAGGTTGGCGGCCGTCGTCACCAGCTCCTGCATGCGCGCCTCGGCGTCGCAGGCGCGGGGCCGGCCTGCCGTGCGGGTGATTGGGCACTGGAGGCGTTCGATGGGTTCCGGCGATGGCTCGTCAGGCATTTTTCGCAACATTGGGGAAAAAGAAGAGGCTATCAGATGGCGGTACTTTATTCCACCTAGAAATGAAATGCAATCGTTTCATTTCTTGACTTCAGCCAATCTTTGTCGAATAATGCACCTACCCCATTTCATTTTTCGGAGCACCTCATGTCCAGCCCTCAACCAGAACAAAAGCTCAGCGCCATCCCGCCAAGTGCTGCCGCGCCCGCCCCGGCGTCGGCCAAGAAGCCGCCGAACCGCAAGGTCCTCGTCGTGGCCGGGTTGATCGCGCTGGCCGCCATCGGTGCCGGTGCCCGCATGTGGTACCGCAGTGCCCATTTTGTCGAAACGGAAAATGCCTATATCGCCGGCCACGTGCACCCCGTGTCGGCGCGCATTTCGGGCATCGTCACGAAGGTGCTGATCGACGATAACCAGATCGTCAAGGCGGGCGACGTCATCGCCGAGCTGGACCCGTTCGACCAGCGCGTCAAGGTGGAACAGATCCAGGCCCAGATCGCCAGCGCCCAGACCCAGGTCGTGCAGGCCGATGCGCAGGTGGCGCAGGTGCAGGCCCAGGCCAGCGCCGCCCAGGCCCAGGTCAAGCAGGCCGAGGCCATGCTGGTGCGCGCCAACCAGGACGCCCAGCGCTACGGCCAGCTGTTCACCAGCCAGATGAAGGCCGTGTCGAAGGCCGAACTCGATGCCGCCACCGCCACCCGCGCCAGCGCCGTGGCCGACGTCGCCGCCCGCAAGGACAGCGCCACGGCCGCCAGGGCGCAGATCGCCGCCGCCGCTTCGGCCCGGGACGTGCTGAAGGCCCAGATCGACGTGCTGAAGGTGCAGCTGAAGGACGCCGAACAGCAGCTGGCGTACAACCGCATCGTCGCGCCCGTGTCGGGCCGTGTCGGCAAGCGCAGCGTGGAAGTGGGCCAGCGCGTGCAGCCGGGCCAGCAGCTGACGGCGCTGGTGCAGGACGACGTGTGGGTGACGGCCAACTTCAAGGAAACCCAGCTGGCCGACATGCGCGTGGGCCAGAGCGTGCACGTGGCCATCGACGCCATCCCCGGCCGGGAACTGACGGGCCGTGTCGACAGCTTCTCGCCCGCCTCGGGCAACCAGTTCGCGCTGCTGCCGGCCGATAACGCCACGGGCAACTTCACCAAGATCGTCCAGCGCGTGCCCGTCAAGATCACCCTGAAACCGGAAGACATGAAGGCCTTGTCCGGCCGCCTGGTGCCCGGCATGTCCGTCATCGCCGAAGTTGAAATCGGCGAGGACAAGGCCGAACCGGCGCAGCACGCCACGGCCGCCCACGCCACGGCGCAGGCCCACTAAGGCAAGGAGCTCGCCATGAGCACCACACAAACACTCCCGGCCTACGGCCAGGTCACGGGTGCCGTCTCGTCGCGCACGTGGGTGGCGGTGGCCGCCGGCATGCTGGGCGCCTTCATGGCCGTCCTCGACATCCAGATCACCAACTCCTCGCTGAAGGACATCCTCGGTTCGCTGTCGGCCACGCAGGAGGAGGGCTCGTGGATTTCCACCGCCTACCTGGTGGCCGAGATCATCGTCATTCCGCTGACGGCCCTGCTGACGCGCGTGTTCAGCCTGCGCGGCTACATGCTGGGCACCACCGCGCTGTTCCTAGTCTTCTCTACCCTGTGCGGCTTCGCGTGGAACCTGGAAAGCATGATCGTGTTCCGCATGGCCCAGGGCTTCACGGGCGGCGCGCTCATTCCGATGGCGATGACCCTGGTGATGTCGAAGCTGCCGCCGTCGAAGCGCGCCACCGGCATGGCGCTGTTCGGCCTGACCGCTACCCTGGCGCCGGCCATGGGCCCGACCCTGGGCGGCTACCTGTCGGAACTGTACGGCTGGCCGTCGATCTTCTACATCAACTGGGTACCCGGCTTGCTGCTGATGGCCGGTATCGCCTATGGCCTGGACAAGGAGAAGATGCGGCTGGACCAGCTGTGGAACGCCGACTGGCTGGGCATCGGCTTCATGGCCATGGGCCTGGGCTGCCTGACCATCTTCCTGGAAGAGGGCAACAGCAAGGACTGGTTCGATTCGCTGTTCATCATCACCTTCGCCACCCTGGCCATGGTGGGCCTCTTGGGCTGGGTCATCACCAGCACGACGCGCGAGCAGCCCTTCGTCAACCTGGGCCTGTACGGCCAGCGCAACTTCCTCGTCGCCACGGTGCTGTCGGCCGTGATGGGCATGGGCCTGTACGGCTCGTCCTTCCTGCTGCCCCTGTTCCTGGGCCAGATCGCCGGCTACTCGCCGATGCAGATCGGCGAAGTGATCATGTGGGTCGGCCTGCCGCAGCTGTTCATCATGCCGTTCGTGGCCAAGCTGTCCGGCAAGGTCGACAACCGCATCCTGTGCACCTTCGGCCTGCTGCTGTTCGGCGGCTCCTGCCTGATGAACGCGTACATGGATGCCAGCACGGGCTACGACCAGCTGATGCTGTCGCAGGTCGTGCGCGCGCTGGGCCAGCCCTTCGTCATGCTGACCCTGTCGAACTTCGCCATGAACGGCATCGCGCCGAAGGACATGCCGTCGGCCTCGAGCCTGTTCAACATGACGCGCAACCTGGGCGGCTCGATCGGCATCGCGCTGCTGGCCACGTCGCTGACGCAGCGCGAGCACTTCCACTCGCAGCGCCTGGGCGAGTCGATCACCGGCTTTTCGCTGGCCACGCAGGAGCGGCTGGACCAGATGACGCAGGGCTTCATCGGCCAGGGCTTCGACCCCGCCGGCGCGGCCAATATGGCGCTGAAGGCGATCGACGGCATCGTGCGGCGCGAAAGCTTCGTGATGGCCTACAACGACGGCTTCTTCATCGTCGGCGCCATCCTGCTGTCCTGCATCCTGATCCTGTGGCTGTCGGACAAAGTCATCTCGCCGGGCGGCGGCGGTGGCGGACACTGAAAAATACAAGAGGTATCGCTATGTTTACTGGTATGAAAACAATCACCCTCGCCGTCGCGACGGCTGCCGCGCTGCTGTCCGGCTGCGCCACCGTCGGCACCGACTTCCAGGCGCCGGCCAATGTCGCCGACGCTACCTTCCGCCATGCGCCAACAAGCGACGCGGCGCGCCTGCCGCAGAACTGGTGGAGCGTGTTCGGCGACGCGACCCTGGACCGGCTGGAACAGCAGGCGCTGCGCGACAGCCCCACGGTGCAGGCGGCGGCGCAGCGGCTGCTGCAGGCCGAGGCCCAGCTGGGCGTCACGCGCGCCAGCGAGCGGCCGCAGCTCAACGTCAGCACGGGCATCTCGAACGCGCGCACGTCGGCCAATACGTCGCAGGGTCTCGCGCTGGGCAACCGCTCCATCAGCGGCAACAACTACTCGGTCGGCACGGCGTTCTCGTACGAGCTCGATCTGCTGGGCCGCGTGCGCCGCGCCGTGGAAGCGGCCGACGCGCAGGCACTGGCGGCGCAGGCCGACCGTGACGGCGTCATGCTGGTATTGACGTCGCAAGTGGCGACGACGTACTGGCAGCTGCGCGGCCTGGACGCGGAATTCGCCATCCTGCAGGACGCCCTGGCGACGCGCCGCGAAACGGAGCAGCTGGTGACGGCCCGTTTCGACGCCGGCCTGTCGAACGAACTCGATACGTCGCGTGCCCGCATCGAACGGGCCAATGCAGAAGCCGACCTGGAAGAAGTGCAGCGCCAGCGCAATGCGCTGGAACACGGCCTGGCCGTGCTGCTGGGTACATCGCCGTCGACGCCGGTGCTGCCGGTCGTCGCCAGCGCCACGCTGCCGCAGCCGCCCGCCATTCCCGTCGGCCTGCCGGCCAGCCTGCTGGGCCAGCGCCCCGACCTGGCCGCCAGCGTGGCCACCCTGAAGGCCGCCAATGCCCAGGTGGGCGTGGCCGAGGGCGCCTTCTATCCGTCCGTGTCGCTGACGGGGAACTTCGGCTTCGCTTCGGAGAGCCTGTCCGACATCGTCAAGGGCGGCTCGCGCCAGTTCAGCGCGGGGCCCCTGGCGCTGTCGCTGCCGATCCTGGACGGCGGCCGCAACAAGGCCAACCTGGCGTCGGCCCAGGCCCGCTATGCCGAGGCGCAGGCCAACCACCGCGAGCGCCTGCTGACGGCGCTGCGCGAAGTGGAAGATGCGCTGTCGGACGTGCAGCAGAAGGCACGCCAGGGCAAGGTGCAGGGCACGTCACGTGAAGCGGCGCAGCGCGCCTACCTGGTGGCGCGGGCCCGCTACGAGCGCGGTCTGTCGACCTACCTGGACGTGACGGACGCCCAGCGCAGCAGCCTGGCGGCGGACCGCGCCGGCGTGCAGATCGGCACCCAGCGCCTGCTCGCCGCCGTCGCCGTCGCGCGCGCCCTCGGCGCCGGCTGGCAGCCCGAAGGCGCGCTGGCCCAACTGACGCCGCCAGCCACAGCCGCCCGCTAGCTGCTAGTCGCCCGTAAACCGGTGTCAGATACGGTTCACGAGCAACATCGCTTGGCGCAGCGATGTTCGCCGATGTCGGCGTGCGGCAGCGGTTTCAGCGAGTCGCGGCCACCAGCGTGTCGATCAGGGCGCGCGCGGCGGTGGACAGGCCGCGGTGCGGGGCGAACAGGACGGAGAAGGGCCGGTTGCGGCAGGACAGGGCGGGCAGCACTTCGACCAGCCGGCCCGCCGCGATGCTGCGGGTGACCATGAACTCCGGGCACAGGCAGATGCCCAATCCCTGCTCGGCCAGCGAGACGACGCCCACGACGTCTTCCGAAACCGTGATCGCGGCCTGCGGCGTCCAGTCGATTTCAGCATCGCCGTTGCGCAGCGGCCAGGGGGAGACCCGACCCGTGCTGGGGCGCAGGAAGGCGATGCAGCGCTGGCGCTGCAGGTCCTCGAAGGTGGCGAGCGGGCCGGCCTGGCGCACGTAATCGGGCGAGGCCGACAGGATGACGCGGGCATCCTCCAGCCGGTGCGCCACCATGCTGCTGTCGGGCAGGGGGCCGGAGCGGATGGCCAGGTCGAAGCCCTCGGCGGCCAGGTCGACATTACGGTTGGTGATGTTCACTTCCACCTGCACCAGCGGGTACTGGCGCGCGAAGCCGGCCAGGATCGGCGGCAGGCGCGCATGGCCGTAGCTGGTGGGCACGCTGATGCGCACCCGCCCCGTCAGCTGCTGTTCGCTGCCCTGGATGGCGCGCTCGGCCTTGTCGATCAGCGCGAACGCGGCGCTGGCCTGGTCGACATACTGGCGGCCCGCTTCCGTCAGCCCCATGCTGCGCGTCGTGCGGCGCAGCAGTTGCGTGCCGAGGCGTTTTTCCAGCCGGGCGATGGCACGCGACAGGACCGACGGCGTCGTTGCCAAGACGACGGCAGCGGCCGTCAGGGAGCCATGCTCGACCACGTTAAGCAGGACTTCGACATCGGAAAGGTGATCGAAGCGTCGGGCCATTTTGTCTCCTGTAGAACAAATGATTTGCCAAGCGCGTAGTTTATTTGCACGCGCGCGCAAAATACAATGCCTTCACTCAATCAAACACAAGGATTCACATGCAATTGCTGGACAAACTGCAGTGGCGCTACGCCACCAAGGCCATGGACAACCAACGCGCCGTGCCGGCCGACAAGATCGAACGCATCGTCGAAGCGGCCCGCCTGGCGCCCACGTCAAGCGGCCTGCAGCCCTTCGAAGTGCTGGTCGTGACGAACCCGGAAGTGCGCGCCCGCATCCAGCCCGTGTCGTGGAACCAGGCCCAGGTGACGGATTGCTCGCACCTGCTCGTGTTCGCCGCATGGGACAACTACACGGCCGAGCGCATCAACGGCATGTTCGACCTCGTCAACGATGTACGCGGCTTCAAGAACGAAGGCTGGGAAGCCTACCGCCAGCAACTGCTGGCCACCTACCCGAAACGCGACGCCCAGGTCAATTTCGAGCACGCCGCCCGCCAGGCCTACATCGCCCTCGGCGCCTCGGTGATTGCCGCTGCCTTCGAGGAAGTGGATTCCACGCCAATGGAAGGCTTCGACCCGGCCGCCGTCGACGAAATCCTCGACCTGCGTGCCCGTGGCCTGCGCAGCGTCGTCATGCTGCCGCTGGGCTACCGCAAGGCCGAGCAGGACTGGCTGGTCGACCTGCCGAAGGTACGCCGCCCACGCGAGCAGTTTGTCACCGAAGTCGCGTAATTGCCTTAAAACCAGGGACTGTCCCTGGTTTTAAGGAAACGTTGCCCGAAAAATGGGGTCTGTCCCCATTTTTCGGGCAATGTTGCATTCAGGCGGGACCGAAGCGTTCGAGCAGGAAGTCGACGAAGGTGGTCAGCTTCGGCGTGGCCTGGCGGTCGCACGAGTACAGCAGGTGCATCGGCCGGGGCGTTGGCAGGAATGCTTGCAGCAGCGGTACCAGGCGGCCCGCTTCGATGTCGGGACGCAGCATCATTTCGGCCTGCATGACGATGCCGAAGCCGGCCAGCGCCGCCATCCGCAGCGCCTGCGTGCTGTTGGCCCGGAAGCGGCTGGGCGGGATATGCCGGCCGTCCGCTTCGCCCTTCAGTTTCCACCGTGCCTCCGGCACCCACCCCGTGAATTCCAGGCATTCGTGCCGCGCCAGGTCGGCCGGCGTCTGCGGCGTGCCGCGCCGTTCCAGGTAAGCCGGCGCCGCGCAGACGGTCATGCCATACGGCCGCAAGGGCCGCGCCACCAGCGAGGAATCGGGCAGCGGCCCGACCCGCACGGCAACGTCGAATCCTTCCTCCACCAGGTCCACCGTGCGGTCGTTCAGCGACACGTCGACGCTGACGTCCGGCCAGCGCGCCAGGTAGTCCGTCACGGCGGGGCTCAGCCACGTGGCACCGAACGACACGGGCGCCGTCACCCGCAGCAGCCCGCGCGGCGCGGCGCGCATGCTCTCGGCCACGCTTTCCGCATCCGCGATCTGGGCCAGGATCTGGCGGCAGTGCGCCGCATACTGCCGGCCGATTTCCGTCAGCGCATGGCGGCGTGTCGTGCGCGTCAGCAGCGACGCCCCCAGCAATTGTTCCAGCGCGCGGATGTGCTTGCCTACCATGACGGCGGACATACCGCAGCGCTCGGCCGCGCCGGCAAAGCTGCCCGCGTCCACCGTGGCGACAAAAATCTCCATGCTCCTGAGCTTGTCCATTCCGAACCCCGAGTTAGTAATCCCCGTCATGCTAGCCCATTTATCGACCAAGCGTTCGGGACGATACTGGGCTCTCACCAACCAGGAGGACTCATGAAAATCATCGTGATCGGTGCCAGCGGCACCATCGGCAAGGCCGTCGTCGAAGAGCTGGGCCAGCGGCACGACATCGTCACGGCAGGGCGCAACAGCGGGCAATACCAGGTGCGCATCGAGGACAGCAGCAGCGTGGCGGCATTGTTCGAGCGCACGGGGCCGGTCGACGGCGTCGTCGTCGCGGCGGGCGACCTGCATTTCGGCACCTTGGCCGACATGACGCCGGAGCAGTTCCGCATCGGCCTGGACAGCAAGCTGATGGGCCAGGTGCATGTGGCGCTGGCGGCCCAGCACGCGCTGAAGGATGGCGGTTCCATCACACTCACGAGCGGCATCGTCGGCCATCAGCCGATCCGCCATGGCGTCAACGCCAGCACCGTCAACCTGGCCGTGGAAGGCTTCGTGCGGGGCGCGGCCATCGAAATGACCCGGGGCGTGCGCATCAACCTGGTCGATCCCACCTTGCTGACGGAATCGCTGCCCCAGTACGGCGAGTATTTCCACGGCTTTGAAACGGCCGAAGGGCGCCGCGTGGCGCTGGCCTATGCGCGCAGCGTCGATGGGGCGGAAAACGGCCGCACCTACCGGGTCTGGTAACGATTTGCCAAGCCGTGTGCACGGCTATCAGTATTGGTAGTTTTATAGGCGTGGCGAGCGTGAAATACTCTTCTCCAATGTCGGAAGTAAATGAGCGACATTAAATAAGCTGCCCATACCGGTCAGTCATTTTTATCAGCCCACTATTTGGAGAAAAGCATGAACGCACTGCACGTTGAAGACCTGGACGTCACGATTGCCCCAGCTGGTGTTTCCGATTCCGTCGGCGGCCTGCCTTGCGGCGCCGTATTCGTCGTGATTGTTCTGTGGCCTTCCACCGCTGAATAAGAGCGGCACGCCGACAGGGCAGGTCGAAACAGGGCTGCCGCGTTCGCGGCAGCCCGCCGATATTGGTGATCCCATGAATTATATTTCCAAGTTGATGTCGGTATTCATGACCGGGTCGGTCGAGCTGTGGCTGGCCATTCCGCTGGGCATCAAGCTCGGCCTGACGCCGTGGGAGACCGCGCTGGCGTCGGCCATGGGCGCCATCGTGGGCGTCCTCGTGATCTGCCTCGTGGGCGCCGCAGGGCGAGCCGTGCTGGTGAACCGCATCTTCGGCCATCGCGAGGCCGTCATGCAATCGCGCAGTGCCCGTTTATTCCACGCCTATGGTGCGCCCGGACTCGGCATGATCGGCATCCTGCTGGTCGGTGCGCCATTATCGGGCGCGCTGGGGCTGGTGATGGGAGCACAGGTCGATCGTATTATCAAGTGGCTGCTGCTGGGTATATTGTTCTGGAGCGCCGTGGCATTCAGTATCGCGCAATTCGGTTTCGGTACACCCCCGCATGGCTGAAACGGAGAACATATGACATTCTCATTGGACGAATTCAAGACGGAACTGAACGGGATATTCTCACGCGACCCGGGCGATTTCTGGTCGTGCGAAAGCGCCTTTCGCCGCCTGCTGGCGGGCGACGCGGTATGCGAAGCCGTCAACCGCGAATTGCAGCTGGCGCTGGAACAATCGGATTTTCGCTCGCCGCGGCTGCTCGATAATGGCCTGGTGGTGCACGCCGAACCGGGCTGGTCGCTGATTTATTCGATCTACGAACATGAGCCGGCCCACCTGTATACGCTGCCGTTCAACGGCATGATCGCACCGGCCTCGGTGCTGCCGCTGCACTACACCCGCTACGCGCTGCCGCCCGGCTACGACAACGCCGTCTTCGACCACACGGTCCGCCTGCACGACGGGCAGGAACAGGTCGCCCACCAGGGCGACGTGATCCTGCTGGATGCCTGCAAGACCGTCATCGACATCAAGGTGACGGAGCCGGTGCCGGCGATCCGCCTGTACACGTCGACGTTCGAGTCGTTGCAATGGGCCTTCGACCGCGCCACGCTGCGCGCGGTCCAGGCCATCGCCGGCACCGAACGCACGTCCGAGATCGCCATGATGGTGCAGATCCAGGGCCAGCTGAAGAACGTCGCGGCCATTCCGCTGCTGCGGCGCGTGGCCCGGAGCCATGCGCAGCACCATGTGCGCTGGGATGCCGTGAAGGCCATCGGCAATATCGACCTGCACAGCGGCCTGGAAGCGGTGACGGCGGCGCTGCGCGACCCGCATCCGCATATCGTGGCCGCTGCCGAGCGCACGCTGCGCCGGCACGCCGAGACCACCGGCACCCCCGTCAACGTCTGAGTACCCGAGGAGCAGAGCATGGCCCTGAGCATTGCGTGTCCCAACGATGCGGTGATGAGCATCGAAGACTACCTGGAATATGTGCTGGACGAGGTGGACGTGTCCGACATCGACGCTATCGCGGCGTCGGCCCCGGCCCTGCAAAGCCTGGGCAACAACCGCGACCTGGTGGCGGATATCTTCAACCAGAACCTGAAGAACTTCCTGGCGGGCGGGCGCACCACGCAGTACAGCCCGCAATCGTTCGTGATCGGCGGCAAACGCACGGACAAGAAGATGTTTTTCGTGCGCGGGAACGTCTGGTGCCCCATCGCCCAGCAGGCTGCCATGCGCGCGCTGGAGGAGCGGGTGTTTTCCTACCACATCGCCCATGACCACAATTTCCACTTCATGACAGTGGGCTATTACGGCCCCGGCTACGAAACCGATATCTACGAATACGATCACGCCAAGGTCCAGGGCTATGTCGACGAGCCTGTCGAGCTGCGCTTCCTCGAACGCACCGGACTGCCCCGTGGCAAGGTCATGCTGTACCGTCCCAGCGTCGACGTGCACCTGCAACTGCCGCCGGCCGAATTGTCCATCTCGCTGAACCTGATGGTGCTGGAGCCGCAATTGCAGGCGCGCGACCAGTATTTCTTCGACGTGGACGCGGGGCGCATCGCCGGGCTGCCGTACAGCGCCGCCGTATTCCAGCGCAATACCCTGATCCAGCTTGCCGGCCATATCGGCAACGCCCGCACGGCCGAGCTGCTGCACCGTCTGGCCGCCAGCGACAGCAACCGGCGCACCCGTGTCGCCGCGCTGGACAGCATGGTGCGGCTGGCGCCGCCCGGGGTGGAGACCGTGTTGTGCGGCCATGCGGACGATGCCGACACGATGGTGCGCACCTATGCGCGCACGGCGCTGGACGCGGCGGAGCAGCCGTCGGCGCTGGCGCACCTGCGCGGCGGTCTCGGCCTGTCCTACCGGCAGGAAGTGTCGACCCTGGCCCGCAAGGGTCTCGGCGAAGCCCTGCACTGACGCAGGCTTCGCGAGGGCTCAGTGGCCGGGCTGCCCCAGGCGGAGCAGCCCGGCGCCGGTCTGCCCGATCAGTTCCTGGTCGTGGGTGGAAAACAGGAACAGCCGCCGGGCCGACTGTTGCCGGATCAGGTCGATCAGGAACCCCTTGGCGTCCGCGTCGATGCCGTTGGTCGGCTCGTCCATCAAGGTCACCGGGGACTGGCTCATCAGTCCCCCCACCAGCATGAATTTCTTGCGCGTGCCCAGCGACATGGCATCGAAGCGCTTGCCGGCATGCGGCGCCAGCCCGAAGCCGTCGATCAGGTCGGCGGCACCGGCTGCATCGCGGCGTCCGCGCAAGGCATCGACCATGGCCAGGAACTGCGCCCCTGTCATGAAGCCGTAGGCAACCGATTCGTCCGGCACATAGGCCAGTTCCGCCTTGGCCCGGTGCGGCCGGGCGGCCAGGTCGTGTCCGCCCACCCGGATCGTGCCGGCCTGCGCCGCCGTCATGCCGCACAGCAGGGCGATCAAGGTGGATTTGCCGGTGCCGTTGCCGCCCACCAGCGCGACGGCGCCGCTGTTGAAGGAAAACGACAGCGCGTCGAACAGCACTTGCGAACCGAAGCGCATGTGCAGGCCGTCCACGGCCAGGAGCGGCGTTGCCGCAGGGTGATTGGTGGTCATAGGGTCAGTGCGAAAACAAGGGCAAGGATCAGCAAGCCAAACTTGACCAGGATGCCATCCTTGTGGCGCTGGATCAGGGGCAAACCGAGCAGGGGCAGCCAGGCCAGCCAGTACAAGGCGGGACCGAGCATGACGGCGCCGGCGGCGGCGCTGCCGAGGCCGGCGGCCAGGCAGGCCAGCGCGATGCCGTACAGGGTCGCGGTGGCGCCCAGCACCAGCAGGTGTTCGGCCAGGGTCAGCCGCCATGCCGCGAAGGCCATGCTCCGCAGGTAGGGCACCAGCGGCTGGCGCGCCACGTGGAAGGTGTGGAAAAAGCCGGAAGTCAGGGCGGCCGTCAGCGCGCAGGCCAGGTGCACGAAGATGGCGCTTTCGGCGTGCTTTGCGAGCGGCACGACCAGCCACCAGCAGGCCGCTTGCGGCGCGGCGGCCAGCAAGAGCCGCGCCAGCGCCGCCTGCCCGTGCCGGTGGACCAGCAGGCTGGCCTGGATGCGCGCCAGCTGCAGGATCGGGTGGCCGCGCCCG
>NZ_WNKZ01000086.1 GCF_009720835.1 Pseudoduganella buxea | reverse complement strand
GCCGGCCGCGCCCAGCCGCAGCGCGGCCCAGGCCACCGGCACCAGCAGCACGAACGGCGGGCCGTAGCGATCCGGTCCGCCCAGCCACTCCAGCTGGAACACGGCAACCGTCAGCGCCACTGTCGTCGCCAGCACGGCCAGGGCCTCGGCACCACGGCGCCGCAAGCGGCCCCGCTCGGCCGGATCAACCCACGCAGCCAGCAATGGCGTCACCAGCAGCATTGCCGTCACGTCGCCCAGCCACCAGACAAAGGCGACGGCGCCGCGCTCGGGCGGGGGCACCACGCCGGCGCCCGCCAGCACGACGGCGCCCGTCACGGCACTGACGACGGCGCAGGCGGCGACGATGGCCAGATAGCCGTGCACGATGGCGCCGCTGTCGCGCTTGACGGCGCGCGACAGCGCACGCACGCCCCGTTCGGCCAGCAGCAGCGCCAGTACATTGCCGGCTGTGATCACGGCGGCCGCGCCGGCCGTAACGGCAGTGAGCCCATGGCCCGTCTGCATCAGGTACAGATTGAATGCCAGGCTGCCCAGCGCGACGCCGGGCAGCAGCCAGCGGCCCCAATACAGGAGCACGGCCAGCGCGACCCCGGTGGGCAGCCAGATCGGGCTGCCGTTTCCGCGCGGGATGGACATGGCGACGCACAGGGCTGCGGCGGCCACGTAGGCCGCCATGCAGAGCAGGTTGCCGGCCGCGAGGGCGGCTGGCGCGGGAGTACTGTGGGTGCGCATGAGGAGGGCGGTCTCCCGGGTTGGCATTGCCGCATCATGCCTCAGTCGGGCCAATCGCGACGCAGCGGTCACGTCACGGCGCCAGCGCGTGAGGCCCGCTTGCAACAAGTACGGCGCACGTAGGCCGATGCTGACAGCAGAGCAGGCAGTGCGCCCATGGCAGCCGCGTGCGCCAGCCGGGATACTTCTTTACTAACAAAGTAAATAAAGTCTTTACCGGGGATACAATTGAATCACCGTTCCACCCATGGCAGCCTGCTGATCGTCGGCGGCACCGAGAAGAACGCGGAGAACGCGGACATTCTCGGCCGTTTCATCGAACTGGCCGGCGGCGCCGAGGCGCCCATTGCCGTCATCACAGCCGCCAGCAACATCGCCGACCAGGTGTGGGGCCACTACGAACAGGCGTTCAGGGCCCTGGGCGCGCGCCGCTGCGTGCCGGTGCACGTGCTCGCACGGGCCGATGCGAGCCTGCCGGCCGTACTGGAAGCGGTGGCCGGCGCCGCCGGCATCTTCATTGCCGGCGGCGACCAGAAGCGCCTTCTTGCCAGGATCGGCGGTACGCCGCTGCACGATGCCCTGCACGCGGCCGTGCAGCGGGGCGCCTGCCTGGCAGGCACCAGCGCTGGCGCGTCGGCCCTGGGCGTGCACATGGTGACGCACGGGCAGCCCGACTTCAATCCCGCCGTCGGCGCCGCCGGCATGGGCGCCGGACTGGGATTCGTCCCGCATTGCATCATCGACCAGCATTTCTCGCAGCGCCACCGCATCAACCGCCTGCTGTCATTGGTGGCCCGCAACCCGCAGCTGAGCGGCATCGGCATCGACGAGGACACGGCCCTGGTGGTCGGTCCCGGTGCCCGATTTGCCGTCATCGGTGCCGGCGCCGTCACGATCGTCGATGCCAGCGAGCTGCAATCGGACATCGTCGACACGGCGCCCGGCACCATCCCGTTGCTGCTGGGCGTGCGGCTTCACGTGATCCCGGCCGGTACCAGCTTCTCGTCCGCGCCCGATGCCGCGCGGCCCGTGCCGGCCCCCCTGAGAACCCTATTCCAACACCTTCTTGATACCGACCGACCATGAAAATCATCGAACAACGCGTCCTGCGCGGCCGTAACTACTACTGCGACCAACCCTGCCTGATGACGGTGCTGGATCTGCAGCAGCACGCCGCGCGACTGACGCACGAGCTGCCGGGTTTTGACGAGCGCCTGCTGGCGGCCCTGCCGTCGCTGGTCGAACACCGCTGCTCGGCGGGCAAGGACGTGGGCTTCGTGCAGGCACTGCGGGCCGGTACCAACCTGGCCCACGTCGTCGAACACGTCACGCTGGCCCTGCAGTGCGAAGCCGGCACTACTACAAGTTTCGGCCGCACCCGGCCCGGCGACGCACCGGGCCAGTACCGCGTGGTGACGTCGTATGCGACGGAACAGGTGGTCCAGGATGCGTTCGACACGGCCCTCGCGCTGGTGACGGCGCTGGCGGACGGGCAAGACTTCGACCTGGGCGCGGCCCTCGCGGCGCTGCGCGACACGGCCGAACGCCACGCCATCGGCACCAGCACGGGCGCCATCCTGCGCGCGGCGCGCCAGCGCGGCATTCCGTACGTGCGCCTGACGGAGCAGGCCAATATGTTCCTGCTGGGCTGGGGCACGCAGCAGAAGCGCCTGCAGGCGACCATCACGGGCGACACGGGCCATATCGCCGTCGAAATCGCCTGCGACAAGAACCTGACCAAGGCGCTGCTGCAGCAGGCCGGCGTGCCAGTGCCACGGGGGACGGCCGTGCGCGCTGTCGAGGAAGCCCAGCGCGCCGCGCGCCGGCTGGGGGGCCTGGTGACGGTCAAGCCGCTGGACGGCAACCATGGCCGGGGCGTGACGACCCGCTGCGGTACGCCCGAGGAAGTGGCGACCGCCTTCGCCCGCGCCCGCGAGCATGGCCGCACCATCATCGTCGAGCGCTTCATCGAGGGCGACGACTACCGCATCCTGGTGGCCGGCGGCCGCGTGGTGGCGGCGGCGCGGCGCCGTCCGCCGCAGGTGACGGGCGACGGCAGCAGCACGATCCGCCAGCTGGTCGAGATCGAGAACGCCAATCCCGCGCGCGGCGACGGCCACACCAATATCCTGACGAAGATACCGCTGGACGGCCTGACGGCAACGGCGCTGGCCGAACAGGGTCATACCTTCGACAGCGTACTGCCGGCCGGCGTGACGGCGCGCCTGCGCGGAAACGCCAACCTGTCCAGCGGCGGCACCGCCGAGGACGTGACGGACCTGCTGCCGGCGCTGACGCGTACCCTGTGCGTGCGCGCCGTGCAGAAGGTGGGCCTGGACGTGGCCGGCATCGACCTGGTGTGCCGCGACATCAGCGCGCCACTGGCCGACGGCAACGGTGCAGTCATCGAGATCAATGCCGCACCGGGCATCCGCATGCACGAATATCCCAGCGCCGGCACGCCGCGCGACGCCGGTGCCGCCATCGTCGAATCGATGTTCGGCGACAGCGACGGCCGCATTCCCGTCATCGCCGTCACGGGCACGAACGGCAAGACCACCACCACCCTGATGCTCGAGCACACAGCCCGCCAGGCAGGCCTGAACACGGGCTGCACCACGACGGAAGGCGTGTATATCGACGGCGCCATGGTGCAGCGGGGCGATTGCAGCGGCTACTGGTCGGCGCGCTCCGTGCTGACGGCACCGGAGGTGGAGTTCGCCGTGCTGGAAACGGCGCGGGGCGGCATCATGAAGCGGGGCCTGGGGTATGACACCTGCGACGTCGCCGTCGTGCTCAACGTCACGGCCGACCACCTGGGCATGGACGGTATCGACACGCTCGAGCAGCTGGCCGACGTCAAGGCCGTGGTGGCACGCTCGGCGCGCAAGGCCTGCGTGCTCAACGCGGAAGACCCGCTGTGCGTGCAGATGGCGTCAAGCCTGCCCGAAGGCGTCGAGGTAATCTACTTCGCCGTCGATGCGGACGCGCCCGTGCTGCTGCGGCACCTGGAGAACAAGGGCCGTGGCGCCTACCTGCAAGACGGGGCACTGATCCTGGCCGACGGCCAGGCGCGCCATCGCCTGCTGTGGGCCGAGGAGATGCCGGCCGCCGTGGAAGGCACGGCGCGCCACAATATCGCCAATGGCCTGGCCGCCGCCGCTGCGCTGATGGCCTGCCGCTTCGGCATGGGCGATATCGCCGACGGCCTGGCCTCGTTCGTCTGCGATGGCCATGGCAACCCGCTGCG
Source organism: Pseudoduganella buxea (assembly GCF_009720835.1). Lineage (GTDB taxonomy): Bacteria > Pseudomonadota > Gammaproteobacteria > Burkholderiales > Burkholderiaceae_D > Rugamonas > Rugamonas buxea. Next base: position 22,284 of record NZ_WNKZ01000086.1, on the reverse strand, counting down.
TACGAATATCTATGATGTGCGCGGCATCAAGGTTATCGTCGACTATGCCCACAACCCGGCCGCCTACCAGGCCCTGGGCGAGATGGCGCGCTCGCTCACGCGCGGCCGCGCCCACGCGGTGGTGACGTCGCCGGGCGACCGCCGCGACGACACGCTGGCCGCCATCGGTGCCGCCTGCGCTGCCGCCTTCGACGAAGTGCTGGTGTATGAATGGCCTTGCGAGGACCGCGGCCGTGCGCGCGGCGAGCGCGCCGCCGTTATCGCGGCCAGTGCCGGCGCGGTGGCCAGCGTGGAACTCGATTGCGGCGAGGCGCTGCGCGCTTCGCTGGGCCGCTGCCAGCCGGGCGACGTGCTGCTGTTCGCCTGCGGCTCGTCGGCCGACGAACTGGTCGATGCGCTGCGCCCGAGCGACCCGGAAAGCGCCGAGCGGATCGCACAGGCGCTGATGGCGTAAGGGAGCGGGACGGTCAGCTTTGGCGCTGGCCGCACTCGGTGCAGAACTTCGTGCCCGGTTCCAGGCTCGTGGAACACCCGCGGCACTGGACCTGCTGGGCCATCTTGTAGCCGCATTCGGGGCAGAACTTGGCGCCGTGCGTCTCGCACCGGCACTGCGGGCAGACCAGCTGCATCTCCTGGCGCACGTCGTGCCGGTTGCCGCGCGAGCGGCCTTCGTCGTGCGCCGCCTCCGACGCGCTCTGCATCTCGCCCTGGGCCCGTGAACGGGTAATGGCCACCTTCACGTCCGGCGCGCAGTTGAAGCACAGGCCGTTTTCCGTGTCGAAGCAGGGGCCGCAGACATAGCTGTGGCAGGCGCCGCAGCGGTTGAAGTGGCGCTTGCCATCCGCCACCGCCTCCTTGAAGGCGTCGTCCCGGGCCGAGTGCCAGCCCGCTTCGGCCAAACCGTGCACCACCGAGCTGGCGCTGCCCAGCAGGCCGCCGAACAGGCTGGCGCCCTTGGAAATCCAGCCGGACGCCTGGCCGCTGCGGTAAGGCTTGAAGTTGGTGCGCCAGCGGTCGCTGCAGCGCTGGCAGTAAAACTCGAACTGGAAGCCGGCATCGACGCCGGAGGAATTGCTCAGGTCACTGTAATTGTTCGAGAATTTATAGGCTTGGTCGTCGGCCATGGCGTTCCTGCGCGGCGAGATGGACAAGCGACGAATTATAGCGAAATGACAACGCCGTGTCGCCGGCGGCAACGCAGGCGTTGCGCCCCGGCCGCACTGTCCCGGCGCCGATATTGCTCAAAAAATGGGGACAGACCCCATTTTTCGAGCAACTTTTTATGACCGGGCCAGCAGCGCGGCCAGCGCCGGCAGGTCGACCGGCTTGACGAAGTGGTGGTCGAAGCCGGCGCTTTTCGACAGCACGCGGTCGTGCGCCTGGCCGTAGCCCGTCAGCGCCAGGTACAGGGCCGGGCCGGCGCCGGGCAGTGCGCGCAGGCGCCGGGCCAGCTGGTAGCCGTCGATCTCCGGCAGGCCGATATCGAGGATGAAGACCTGCGGCCAGTCGCTGGCCGCGCTGGCCAGCGCTTCGGTGGGCGTGGCGGCGGTGCGGGCCTCGTGGCCCAGCGAGCGCAGCACCTCGGCCAGCGACTGGGCCGCGTCGAGATTGTCGTCCACCACCAGCACGGAACGGCTGGCGCCGGCCTGTGCGCCGCCGCCAATGGCGTGCGACTCGGGCGCGGCCGGCAACTGCGCGCCCGGCGCCAGCGGCAGCGTGACGATGAATGTGCTGCCCTGGTCGCGCCCCTTGCTGCAGGCCTGGACGTGGCCATGGTGCAGCTGCACCAGGCTGTGCACCAGGGCCAGGCCCAGTCCCAGGCCGCCCTGCGAGCGGTCCGGCGTGCGCTCGGCCTGCGTGAACAGCTCGAACACGTGCGGCAGCAGTTCCTGGCTGATGCCGATGCCGCTGTCGGTGATGGCGATGCGTACCTGGCCTTCCTCGACGCCGACGGCCAGGCCGATGCGCCCTCCCTGGGGCGTGTACTTGGCCGCGTTGTTGAGGATATTGGCGACGATCTGGACCAGTCGCGTGCGGTCGCCGATGACCCAGCCCGGCACTGGCTCCATGTGCAGGTCGAGCGCATGGCGGCGCGCCTCGATCAGCGGGCGGGCCTGCTCGACGGCGTTGGCCACCACCGACTTGATGTCGACCTGCTGACGATCCAGTTCGACCAGCCCGCGCGTGACGCGCGACACGTCCAGCAGATCGTCCACCAGGTCCGTCATGTGGCGTACCTGGCGTGTGATGACGGCGCTGGACTGGCGCACCCGGGCCGGGTCGGTCGCGGCCAGGGTCAACAGCTGGGCCGCGTTGCTGATCGGCGCCAGCGGATTGCGCAGCTCGTGCGCCAGCATTGCGAGGAATTCGTCCTTGCGCCGCGCCGCCGCCTTCAGTTCCTCTTCCGAAACCTTCTGGTCGTGCACGTCCGTCAGGGTGCCCATCCAGCGCGTGATGCGGCCGTCGTCGTCGCGCACGGGCAGGGCGCGGTTCAATACCCAGCGCTGCTGGCCGCCGTGGTGGGCCAGGCGGTGCTCGACTTCGAAGGCGCTGCCGTCGGCCAGGCTGCGGCGCCACGCCGCGTCGATGCCGGGCAGGTCGTCGGGGTGGACGTAGGGGCGCCAGCCGTCGCCGGCCAGCTGCTCGATGGGCACGCCCGTGAAGGACTGCCAGCGGCTGTTCATGTAGTCATTGACGCCGTCGGCATTGGCCGACCACACCATCTGCGGGATCACGTTGGCGATGGTGCGGAACTTGCGCTCGCTCTCCTGCAAGGCCTTTTCCGCCGTCACCTGGGCCGAGATGTCCATGTTCGCGCCGACGGCGCCGATGACGATCCCGTGTTCGTTGCGGATGGCGGCGGCGCGGATCAGGATGGTCTTGCGTACGCCGGGCTGGCCGAAGGGCTCGATCTCGACGATGGCGCCGGCCGTGGCCTCGCCGCGCAGCACGCGCGCCATCGGCCACTCATCAAAGCCCAGGCGCTGGCCGGCTCCGGGCCCGCCCGGTGGCCACCAGCCCTGCCAAGCGGCGTAGTCGTCGATGCCCGCGGTGGGCAGGTGCTCGCCCCAGATGGCGCGGTTGCTGGCGTTGGCGATCAGCAGGCGCCCGCTGGTGTCGACATACACGATGCCCACCGGCGCGGCGTCGAGCAGCACGTCGAGCCGGCGGCTGTTTTCCTCGGCCCGGCCGGAAGCGGCCACCGCGATGCGCTCGCTCTCGATGCGGGCCCGCTCCGCATCCTTGCGGGCCGAGATGTCGACGGCCACGCCGGCGAAGCGGCGCCGCCCCGTGACGGGATCGGCGAACACCTTGCCGCGCGCATTGACCCAGGCGTCAAGGCCGGACAGCTGCGGGATGCGGTATTCGATGTCGTACAGCGTCTCGTGGCGGATGGCCGTGTCGATGGCGTCGAGCACGCGGGCGCGGTCGTCGTCGTGGATCATCGACGTGAAGCGATCGAGCTCCGTGCCTGCACTGGCCTGGGCGGCATCGACCTGGAACAGGCGGGCGAAGCGCTCGTCGACGAAGGTGGCGCCCGTCTCCAGATCCACCGACCAGGTGCCGATATTGCCGGAGGCCTCCAGCGACAGCGCCAGCCTTTCCTCGGCCTGCTTGTGGCGCTCCAGCGCGCGCACCTTCTCGGTATCCTCGACCACCATGCAGATCAGGCCCAGCACCTTGCCCCCTTCGTCGCGCACGGGGCTGTATGAAAACGTGAACCATGCCTGCTCCGGGTAGCCGTGGCGCTCCAGCGTGACGGGAAAGCTCTCGAAGAAGAACGATTCGCCGGCCAGCGCGCCGCGCACGATGGGGCCGATGGTGTCCCACACTTCGGGCCAGACCTGGGGCAAGGACCGCCCCAGCGCGTCGCCCACGCGGTCACCCAGCACGGGCTGGTAGGCGTCGTTGAAGAACAGGTAAAGGTCCTCGCTCCAGGCCAGGAACATGGGGAAGGAGGAGCCCAGCACGATGCCCAGCGCCGTGCGCAGGGACGGCGACCAGCCGGCCGTGGGGCCCAGCGGATGGCCGACCCAGTCGAAGGCGGCGGTACGGGCCCCCAGGATGCCGCCGTTGTTCAGGAATGCTTGTTCGTCTTGGGTGGTGGGCACAGGAGGTCCGTTGGTGGTATCCCGGCATTTTACTGAACAATAGCAATTTCCGTCGTCCCCGTCCGCCGAAGCGGACGTGGCAAAAGCACCACGTATTGGCGGGAACGGCGCGCGAACGGCCCGCAAACGGGCTTGCAATGCTCAAGTGCTTGAGTAATTGCGGGACGGCACGCCCGGCCGAAACAACACGTCCTAAGATCGGAGCGCTCGGGAGACGAGCATCCATACGACCGATCGAGGATAAGAATGAATCATCAAAAACACAGCAGGACGGGCCGGCCAACGGCCATCGCGCTGGCGGTGGCCGCACTGGCGACGCACGGCATGGCGGCAGCGCAGCAGGGTGCGGGGGCAGCCGCCCCGGCCGCGCAGGACGCCAGCGTCGTCGTCGTGACGGGCTTTCGCGCAAGCCTGAACAGCGCGCTGAACACGAAGAAGAACTCGGACGGCATCGTCGACGTCATCAAGGCCGAGGACATCGCCAAGTTCCCCGACGCGAACCTGGCCGAGTCGCTGCAGCGGGTGCCCGGCGTGGCGCTGGCGCGCGGCGACGGCGGCGAGGGCAAGCAGATCACGGTACGGGGCCTGAACGCGGGCTTCACGCGCGTGCGCATCAACGGCATCGAAGGCGTCGCTGCCACGGGTTCCTCCGACATCAACGGCAGTACCAACCGTTCGCGCGGCTTCGACTTCAGCGTGTTCGCCTCCGAATTGTTCAACAGCCTGGAAGTGCGCAAGACCTCCGAGGCATCGGTGGAGGAGGGCTCGCTGGGCGCCACCGTGGACCTGCGCACGGCGCGCCCGTTCGACTTCAAGGGCCGCACCGTCAGCCTGGGTGCGCAGGCCTCGCACAATACGCTGACCGAGAAAACCCAGCCGCGCCTGACGGGATTGCTGTCGGACCGCTGGGACACCCGCTACGGCAAGTTTGGCGCACTGATCTCCGGCGCCTACGCCAAGCGGCGCGCGATGGAGGAGGGCTACGAAGGCGTCGAACTGCTGTCGGCCAGCGCCGACGGCGGCTTCTGCGCGCCGCTGGGCGCGTCGCAGAACCCGGCCAGCAGCGCCGTCAAGGGTATCGACGCCGCCAACTGCGGCTTCGGCGTGCCGCGCAGCGGCAGCCTGGCGGCCTGGAACGACGTGATGGGCCGGCTGGATGACTACGGCGGCACCGTGGCCGCGCCGCCGGGCGGCTCGGGCGCCTACCACCCACGCATCCCCCGCTACCGCCGCTCGCAGACGGACTACGAACGCACCGGGTTGACGGGGGCCTTGCAGTGGCGCCCCAGCCCGGCCACGGACGTCAACCTCGATCTGATGTACGGCAAATTCGAGAACCGCCGCTACGACAACTACATCTCGGCCATCTCCTTCGGCCGGACGCTGGCCCAGGCCAACGGCAAGCCGCAGACGTCGATCGTCGACGCCCACTTCGACGAGAACGGCAGCTGGGATTACGGCAAGTTCAACGGCGTGGACATCCGCACGGAAGGCCTGCTGGACGTCTACACGACCACATTCAAGCAGCACGTGCTGTCGGGCAGCCACAAGTTCACCGACCGTCTGAAAGTGAACTTCCTGCATGGCACGTCGGACTCGGAGCTGGATGAACCGATGCGCGCCACCGTGCAGTTCGATGCGCCCAACGTGAACGGCTTCTCCTTCGACTTCCGCGACAACCGCAACGTGCCGACCCTGAACTTCGGCATCGACGTGTCGGACCCGAACAATTTCACGTTCGCGCCGCAGGAAGCGGACGGCACCCTGCACGGCCAGTTCGTGGGGCGCTACCTTAACACCCGCAACAAGCTGAAAACGACGGAAATCAACGGCAGTTGGGAAATCGACGACCACCTGACGGCCAGGCTGGGCGTCTCGAAGCGCACCAACACGTGGACCAACTTCGAAATCGGCTCGGGCGGCAACGGCCTGGCCCTGCCGGCCGGGGTAAGCCTGGCCAGCCTGACGCGCCAGATCACGGGCTTCGGATCAGGCCTCGGCGGCAGCGGCGTGCCGACCTCCTGGACGGCCGTCGACCTGGACAAGCTGCGCGCCGTGTACGACATCGAATGCCACTGCGCGGCCGTGCCGGGCTCGCAGTACAACGTGCTGGGCCAGGCCAACCGGGCCGTCGAGGAAAAGATCGACGCGCTGTACGGCATGGTCGACTTCAACTACGAACTGGCCGGCATTACGTGGCGCGGCAATGTGGGCGTGCGCGGCGCAGAGACGAAGGCCACGTCGACGGCGCTGATCAACGCCAACGGCGTGCTGGTGCCGAACGTCGTCACGAAAAAATACCGCGACTGGCTGCCGGCGCTGAACCTGACGGCGCAGCTGCCGCGCGACGTCTTCCTGCGCTTCTCGGCAGGCAAGACGCTGTCGCGGCCCGAGTACGTCGACCTGGCGCCGTCGGCCACGGTGGCACCGTTCGCCCAGAGCGTCTCGATCGGCAACGCGGAGCTCGACCCGATCCGCGCCCGCACCTACGACCTGCAGGCCGAGTGGTATTACGACCGCAATGCGATGGTGTCGGTGGGCGTGTTCCGCAAGGAGATCGATTCGTTCATCCAGACCGTGTCGGACCGCGCCGTGTACTCGTCGCTGGGCCTGCCCGACGCCCTGTTGCTGGGCGGCGGCTGCTCGCTGACGGGCGGCACGCCGGGGTGTCCGACCCTGCCGTCGACGACGGTGGTGGTCAGCCGCAAGGTCAATACGCCGGGCGGCCCGCTCAACGGCCTGGAGTTCAACCTGCAAGCGCCGTTCAATTTCCTGCCGGGGCAATGGAGCAACTTCGGCCTGTTGGCGAACTACACCTACGTCAAGTCGAAGATCACCTACATCACGCGGGTGGACAATCCCGTAACGAGCACCAACGAGCAGCTGACCGTGACGGACAACTTCACGGGCCTGTCGCCGCGCGCGGCCAACCTGACCCTGTATTACGAGGACCCGAAGTTCAGCGCGCGCGTGTCGGCCGCGCACCGTTCCAGCTACCTGCTGGCCGTGCTGGGCGATGTGCAGGGGCATGACAACACGACGGTCGATCCATCGACGAATATCGACTTCTCCATCTCGTACAACCTGACGCCGCAACTGCGCCTGAGCTTCGAAGGGCAGAACCTGACGGACGAAGCGCTGCGTTACGGCCGCGACAGCGCCCGCAACGACACCCTGCTGTACGTGCACTCCGGGCGGTCCTTCGTGCTGGGGCTGAACTACAAGTTCTGATCCCCGACCCCGGCTGTCCTCCCGGGATGCCTTGCCATCGCAAGGCCCCCGATGCTATATTGGCACGCGCTCCGCACGTCGCGGGGCGCGCCGATCACCGGAACCATGCACGTCACCACCGAACAATCCACCACCAACAGTCGCTCGCTGCCCCGCTCATTGCGGATGCTGGCGTGGCTGTGCGTGGCCGTGTTCGCGTTGGGCATGCTGCTGTCGTCCGTGCACCATCACGACCTGGGCGACACAAAGACCGATTGCGTCAGCTGCCATGCGGCCGGCAACCTGCTGGCCGACGTGCCGCCCATGAACGCCGTGCTGATGGACGTGCTCCTGGCCGTGGCCTATGTGCTGGCGCGCCAGGGCACCTATGTCTGCGTCCGCCGGCCTTCGTACCTGATTCCGGCGCGCCAGGCGCCACCCGCCGCTTCCTCTTCTTCCTTCTGATTCCGGCCTGCCTGCGCCCATCGTGGCGCGGGTGCGCTCGCCCGTGACGGCTCGCTGAACGAATTCGGCGTCCGGCACCGGCGCGCGCCGTCGCGGCCGGGTGTTTGCTGTTCCCGCGGAGGCATCGACTGCCGCGGCCGCGCCTCGCCATGGGCGCGGCATGCGCCGGCGTGCGTCCGCACCTGTGAAATCACGATGAAACTGAACCAGACCTCCCCTGGTCGCGCCCCCGGCGTGGCCGCGCTTCTCGTCGCCACCTTGCTGCTCGCTTTCGGCGCCGCCCAGGCGGCCGAACCGGACGTTGCGTCTCCTGACACCGCCGGCACGGCGGCCGTCACCAACCTTGTCGAAGTCGTCGGCCGCCGTGCCGGCGGCGCCTATCACGCCGGCGAGGCCGCCGGCACGAAGACGGAAATGAGCCTGCGCGAATTGCCCCAGGCCGTGCGCGTGATGTCGCGCCAGTCGCTCGACGACCTGGGCGCCACCCGGCTGGACGATGCCCTCGACTACGTCGGCGGCGTCTCGCGCCAGAACAACTTCGGCGGCATGTGGGACAACATCGCCATCCGCGGCCTGGCGGGCGATTCGAACAACGGCATGGCCCTGCTGCAGAACGGCTTTGCCGGCAACCGGGGCTACAACGGCCCCCGTGACACGGCCAATATCGAGCGCATCGAATTCCTGAAGGGACCCGCCGCCGCCCTGTACGGCGCCAGCGAACCGGGCGGGACGCTCAATATCGTCACGAAGAGCCCCCAGTGGCGCGCCGCCCACGCGCTGGAAGCCTACCTCGGCAGCGACGATCTGTATCGCAGCACGCTCGATGCGACCGGCCCGCTGGCGCAGAACGTGGCCTATCGCGTCAACGTGGCGCTGGAAAAGCGGGGCAGCATGCGCGATTACGTCGACACACGCCGCACGCTGCTGGCGCCCGCGTTGACGTGGAAGCTGGACGACGGCACCCGCGTCGACTACCGGGGTGAAGTGCAGCGCCACCGCGGCGCCATGGACCGGGGCGTGGCGGCGGTGGCAGGGCGCCTGGGCGTGATGCCGCGCAGCCGCTTCCTGGGCGAACCGGGCGACGGCGACTTGACGGTGGAAAACAGCACGCACCAGTTGATGGTGGACCATCCCTTGAACGCCGAATGGCGCCTGCGCGCCGGCCTGGCGTGGAAGGAAGGGTCGATCCTGGGCTACGCAACCGAGGCGGCGGCCACGGTGCAGCAGGACGGACGCACCCTGCGCCGCCAGCGGCGCTTCCGGGACTACACCTCCCATGATGGCGCCGGGCAGCTCGAGCTGGCAGGCCAGTTCGCCACGGGGACCGTGCGCCACGACCTGCTGCTGGGCGTGTCCGGCTACCGCTTCCGTTCGGACCAGCTGATGCTGCGCGTGCAGCCGACCAATGCCGCGCCGTACGCGATCGACATCCTCGCGCCCGTCTATGGTCAGCCGCTGCCGGCCGTGTTGCCCAGCACCGACACCATCGAGCGCCAGCGCGACCGCGCCCTGTACCTGCAGGATGCCCTGCACCTGGGGGCCCGGTGGCGCCTGCTGCTGGGCATGCGTTTCGACAGCTACGACCAGGTACTGCACAACCTGCGCACCGGCAGCCGCACCGACCAGTCGCCGGACAGCCGCTCGCCTCGCGCCGGCCTGTCCTACCTCGCCACGCCCCGCTGGACCCTGTATGCGAATACGGGCCGTTCGTTCCGCCCCAACACGGGCACCACGGCCGCCGGCGCGGCGCTGACGCCCGAGCAGGGCCGCGCCGTGGAAGCGGGCACGAAGTGGGAAAGCGCGGACGGCCGGGCTGGCGCCACGCTGGCCTTCTACGACATCCGCAAGCGCGACGTCGTCACGGGCGACCCGGCCAATCCCGGCTATTCGATACTGGCCGGCGCCGTGCGCAGCCGCGGTTTCGACGGCGACTTCACGGGCCAGCTCGACCGCCACTGGCGCGCCAACGGCAGCCTGTCCTTCATCGATGCGCGCGTCACCCGCGACAACACGCTGGCCGTCGGCGCGGGCCTCGTCAACGTGCCGCGCCTGAACGGTAGCCTGCTGCTGATGTACGAAGGGGCGGCCTCGCTGGGCACGTATGGCGCAGGCGGCGGCGTCACCTACAGCGCGCGCCGGCCCGGCGACGCCCGCACGCAGGCCCAGGCGGCGGCAGGCGTGCCCGTGTTCGAGCTGCCGGCCTATACGACGGCACGCCTGTCGGGCTGGTGGCGGGCCTCGCCGGCGCTGCGCGTGTCGCTCGACGTCGACAACGTTTTCGATCGCACCTTCTACACCAGCTCCTACCAGTCGACGTGGGTCGCGCCCGGCGCGCGGCGCTCGGTCGTGCTGGGCCTGCAAACGACATTCTGAATACGAACCCACGGAGAACATCATGACGACATTGGACAAAAATATCAGCGCCATCGAGGTCAGCGACGCCACGGTGCGCTACAAGGCGGCGGCCGTGCTGCAGGGCCTTAGCCTGCGCGTGCGGCGCGGCGAGATCTACGCCCTGTTGGGCGGCAACGGCGCCGGCAAGTCGACCACGATCAACGCGCTGCTGGGCTTCGTGCCCCTGGAGGCGGGGCGGGTACGGGTATGCGGCATCGACGTCGCCGCCGATCCGCTGGCGGCACGCGCCGCGCTGGCCTACGTGCCGGAAAACGTGGCGCTGTACGAGCACCTGACGGCGCTGGAAAACCTGGCGTACTTCCTGCGCCTGGCCGACGGCACGTTCGATCCGGCGCGCGACGGCGACCGCATCGAGATGGCGTTGACGACGGTGGGCCTGGCGCCGGATGCCTGGCGCCGCCGCCTGGGCGGCTACTCGAAAGGCATGCGCCAGAAGGTCGCCATCGCGCTGGCGCTGGCCCGCGCCGTGCCGGTGCTGCTGCTGGACGAACCCACCACGGGACTGGACCCGCAGGCTACCAGCGAATTCAACGCCATGCTGCAGGCCCTGCGGGCCCAGCACGTGACGATCCTGATGGTCACGCACGACCTGCTGGGCGCGGCCGAAGTGGCCGACCGCATCGGCTTCCTCGACGGCGGACGCATCGTGCAGGAACTGGAAGCTGCGCGCGCGTCCGACGGCGCCGCCCGCTTCGACGTGCAGGCCCTGTTCGACCGCTATGCCGGCGCGCGGAGGGCGGCATGAGCGGCGTCGCGACACTGCATCAGGGCCAGGCCGGACACCGTGCCCGGCCGGGCTTCCTGCACGCCGCGTGGACCGTCTGCCGCGAAGAGTGGCGGGCCTTGCGGCGCAGCGCCGTCGCCGTGACGGCCGCCGCGCTGCTGCTGGCCCTGACGGTGGCCGCCACCCTTGTCAGCTACGAGCAGATGCGCGTGGTGAACGCCGAGCGCGCCCACCTGCAGCAGGAGTCGGACACGCAGTGGAACGCCCAGCCGGACCGCCACCCGCACCGCGTGGTCCACTATGGCCATTACATCTTCCGGCCATTGAGCCCGCTGGCCTTCTTCGATTTCGGCGTCGACCCGTACACGGGCCACACCCTGTACCTGGAAGGGCACCGGCAGAACAGCGCCAACTTCAGCGACGCGGGCCAGTCGTCCGTGCTGCTGCGCTTCGGCCAGCTGACGCCGGCGTTCGTCGTGCAGACCCTGACGCCGCTGGTGATCGCCTTCCTGGCCTTCGGCAGCGTGGCGCGCGAGCGCGAGCGGGGGCAACTGCGCCTGCTGCTGTCGCAGGGCCTGCCCGGCGGTGCCCTGTTGGCCGGCAAGCTGGCCAGCCATGGCACCGTGGCGCTGTTGCTGGCCGCGCCCGCGCTGGCGGCATTGGCGCTGATCGGCGCCTACGATGCCTCCGTGCGCGCGCATGCTGCCTGGATGGCGACGGGCTACGCCGCCTATGTGCTGGTGTGGGCCTTTGCCGCCGTGCTGGTTTCGGCGGCCACGCCGCGCGCCCGCGATGCGCTGCTGGCCCTGGTGGGCTGCTGGATCGTCACCGTCATCCTGCTGCCGCGCGTGATGCCGGACGTGGCGGCCTTTCATGTGCCGCGTCCGACCCGCATCGAGACGGACGTGACGATCCACAAGGAGCTGGCGGCGTACGGCGACAGCCACAACCCGGACGATCCCCACTACGCCGAATTCCGCCGCAAGGTGCTGGCCAAATACGGGGTCGAACGCATCGAGGACCTGCCCGTCAACTACAAGGGCCTCGTCATCGAGGAAGGCGAGCGCCTGACGAGCGAACTGTTCGTGCGCCATATGCATGCGGAGTTCGCGCGGCAGGAGGCCCAGGCAGGCATCGTCGGCTTGGCGCAGATGGCCAGCCCCGTGCTGGCGCTGCGGCGCCTGTCGAACGCGCTGGCCGGTACCGACCGGGCCAGCCACGAGCGCTTCCTGCTCGAAGGCGAGGCCTACCGCTACCGCATGATCCAGGCGCTGAATCGCCTGCACGCCACGCAGGTGAGCTACGCCAACGACAAGCAGACCCGCATCAGCGCGTCGTTCTGGCGCGAGTTGCCCCGCTTCGAGCACGTGCCCCTGTCACTGTCCACCATCGCCGAGCGCCACGTGCGCCCGGCCCTGGCCGTGTTCGCGGCCTGGGTGGCGCTGCTGGTGGGCGCGGCCTGGTGGCTCGCGCGCCGGCTGGAAAAGAGCGCGCGGTGAGCCGTCATCACAAGAGCACAACGAGAGGAACCCATGAATACCCTGATGCTTGAACTGCGCCTGGCGCTGCATTCGCGGCTGGCGGCCGGTGCGCTGGTGCTGCTGCTGGCCCTGTCCTTGCTGTCCGTCTGGAGCGGGCTGTCGGCCACGGCCAGCCAGCGCGCGGCGCTGGAGCGCATTGCCGCCGTCCAGCGCGACGACGTCGCCGCCGTGGCGAAGAACTACCGGAAGGGCGGCGAGGCCGGACTGGCCGGCTACTACACGCCGCACCTGACGGACAATCCGCCGGCGCCGCTGGCCTTTGCCGCCTTCGGCCAGCGCGACGTGCAGCCGTATTCGCTGCGGGTACGCCTGCTCGGGCTGCAGGCGCAGCTGTACGAATCGGAGTCCGTCAATCCCGAACTGGCCGCTGCCGGGCGCTTCGACTTCGCCTTCGTGCTGGTCTACCTGGCGCCCTTGTTCGTCATCGCGCTGATGCACGACCTGGTGTCGGGCGAGCGGGAAGCGGGGCGGCTGCGGCTGATCGCCTCGCTGCCCACGCCGGGCGCGCGGCTGTGGTGGCGCCGCATCCGCCTGCGCTTCGCGCTGGTGCTGGCGGCGTTGCTGCTGCCGTTCGGCCTTGGTGCCGCCACCGCCGGCGCCCCGGTAACGGCCGCGCTCCTGGTGGCGGGCGTGGCGGCCCTGTACCTGGCGTTCTGGTTCGGCGTGTCGGCCTTTGTTGCGGCCACCGTGCGCGCGTCGAGCACCGGCGCGGCCGTGCTGCTGGCCGTGTTCGTCGTGCTGACCCTGGTGCTGCCGACCCTGGTCAATGGCGTCATCGGCCGGGCCGTGCCCGTGTCGAAAGGGGCGGAATTGTCGCTGGTGCAGCGCCAGGCCGTGCACAGCGCGTGGGACCAGCCGAAGCAGCAGACCATGGAACGCTTCTTCCGCACCCATCCGGAATGGCGCCGCACGCCGCCGGCGACGGAGGCCTTCCAGTGGAAATGGTATTACGCGATGCACCAGGCCGGCGACGACGCCGTGGCGGAGGAAGTGCGCGAGTACCGCGAGGCGATGATGGCTCGCGAGGCATGGACGGAGCACAGCGCGTGGCTGCTGCCGTCCGTCGGCGTGCAGGTGCTGCTGCACCGCCTGGCCGACACGGACCTGCAGGCGCAGCTGGCGTACCACGACCGCATCGCCGCCTTCCATGCGCGGCTGCGCAGGTTCTACTACCCGTATGTGTTCAACGACCGCCCGTTCGGGCCGGCCGATTTCGCCATCCTGCCGGTGTGGCAGCGGGGCGGCGACGGTGGCAGCGTTGCCACGGCCAGCCTCCTGGCACTGGGCGTGCTGGGCCTGGCCGGATTGTGGCTGGGGGCGGGGCGCCTGCGCAGGGCAGGGGCCTGATCGAAGGGGGAATGCGGGGCGGCGCTGGCCGTCCCGGTCTGACTCAGGCCGGCGGGAAGCGGCCGTCGACGTAGTTGGCGCCCCATGTCTCGAACAGGCGGCGCAGGCGCGCCTTCAGCACGGGCACGAAACGCTTGTAGGCGTCGGCGATGACGATGGCGGGAGCGTCGGCGACGCGGAAGGGTGTGGCGGACATGACGAATTCTCTCAATGGTTTTCTGGCGATGTTGAGAGCTTACGCCGGCGAGAGTTATGCGTCCAATGACGAGTTTCGATGTCCGGTATAAAGATGCTGAATAACTTATGCAAGCCGTTGATTATTGTTGCATGGCAATAAACGATAGCGGCCTGGCAGTGCGAACGGACATCACCGCCGGTGATGTCCGTGATTCACGGGCCGCTGCCAGGCCGTCCCTGCTTACTTCAACGCCACCGGCAGGTCCGGATATTCATCGGCCAGCGCGTACTTCACGCCGTTGACGGTGATGGTGTAGGCCGATGGACCCGAAATCGGCAGCTGGTAGTTCAACGTCAATGCCACCGAGGCGCCCGGGGCCAGCGACTGCCAGGCCGGTATCGTGAATTTCGCCCGGTTGAAGTTGGCCTTGAAGCCGCCGATATTGTTCGGCCCCGTGTAGCCGGACTTGATGGTCGTCAGTCCGTAACCCGACTGGTCGCTCATCGTGGCCGGCGTCGAGACGGGGTAGTCGAACTCCACCACCGAGCCGCCCGGGATCGTGACCGTGCTGCGGTTCGTCACCGTCATCACGGGGTTGATCGGGTAGTTGCTGTCGCCCAGCTTCCAGCCACCCAGTTCGATGGTGACGTTGGCGCTGCTGGCCGGCAGGGCCGTTTCGCTGCGCACGGCGCCGTAGGGCGTGGCCGCCTTGAAGGCCGTGGCGATATTGCTCGTCAGGGTGTAGCCGATGAAGTACTCGCCCTTGCCGCCGTTCTTTGCCGCGTCCCATGCATAGTCGCCGGCCAGCTCCCAGATCATGATGCCGCCGATGCCGTTGTCGATCACGTACTGCGTCTTGGCGGCGATGGACTGCGCCGTTTCCGTCGACAGGAAGACCTTGCGGGTGGCGTTCCACAGCCACGGCGCGGCCAGGGTGCTGCTGTAGTGCGCCGCGTAGGTGCCCGTCAGGGTTTTCTCCGTGGTGCCGTAGGCGTCCAGGTAGTCCGGCACGATGGCGTTCTGCAGGTTCAGCGCGTGCCACAGGGGATTGCCGCCGCCCGGTACGGGCTTGCCGTTCACGTCCAGGTCGTGCCACACATTGTCGATGCCGACGGCGCCCGTGCCGCAGGTCTTGACGCCGGCGCAGGCGACGGTGTCGTTGACGGTGGGACTGGTGCCCCACAGGCCGTTGGTGCCGCCCGTGACGTCCTTCCAGCCCCGCGTGTAGTAAGGCACGCCGATATTGATGCGGCCCGCCTGCAGCGCGCCCCGGTAGTAGCGGTAGGCCCAGTCCACGTTCAGGTAGCCGATGCCGCCGTACTGGTAGGCGTTGCCGGCCTTCAGTTCGGCGTCGTTGCCGTCGTCGAACAGGGCTGCGTTGGGACCGACATACTGGTTCCAGCCGCCGTGCAGGTCATACGACATCAGGCTGGCGTAATCGAGGTACTTCAGGCCCGACAGGTTTTCCTCGCCGCGCAGGATCCAGCCGGAGGCCGAGCCGGCGATCGTCAGCAGGTAGTACCTGTTGTCCGCCACGGCTGCCGTGTCGAGCTTGTGGCGCACCACCTTCAGCAGCTCGTTATAGCTTTTCATCAGCCCGGCCAGGCGCGGCTTCGACACGCCGAAGTCGAGCGGATTGCCCGCCTCGTTGTTCGTGGTGGGGTGCTCGTAGTCGATGTCGATACCGTCGAAGAACGGGTACTGGTGCAGGAAGGCCACCATCGAATCGGCCAGGGTGTTGATGCCGGCCGTGTTGATGCTGCCGTCGGCGTTCGTGGTGGCCGTGTAGAAGCCGCCGCTGCCGGCCCAGCCGCCCACGGACAGCATCACCTTGACGGCCGGGTACTTCTTCTTGTACTGGGCCAGCAGGTTGAAGTGGCCCTTGTACGGCAGCGCGGGGTCCATCGCGGCGGCCGGGTTGTTCGGCCACGTCAGGCCCGTGTCCGGGTTGTTCGCGCCCGTGCCGATCTGCACCTTGTTGGCGTCCACGGTAGCGAAGGCGTAGTTGATGTGGGTGACCTTGTCCCATGGGATGTTGTTGACCAGATAGGACGGGGCGCCGTTGGTGCCCGTGCGCCAGCTGGTGAAGTAGCCGACGATGCGGCGCTTCATGCCGTTGGCCAGCTTCTCGCGGCCGGCGGCATCGTAGACGCCGCAATAGGGCACGTTCGGCACGGGCGAGACCAGGCCGTCCGGGCGGCACGGCACGTTCGGTACCGGGGTTGGCGTCGGTGTTGGCGTCGGGGTGGGCGTCGGGGTTGGCGTCGGAGTAGGGGTCGGCGTCGGCGTAGGGGTGGGTGTCGGCGTCGGCGTCGGCGTCACGTCCTGTACCTGCCACGGGCCCCACTGTTCGGCGCCCGGCACATTGTTCTGGGTCCACCACTTGGCCGTGTACGTCTTGCCCTGGTAGGTGACGCAGTTGCCCTGGGTGTAGGTGGCGCCGGCGCTCCATTCGGGGCAGTCGGCCGCCACGGTGGCGCCGCCCATCAGCTTGGCCGCCTGGGGCGACGCTTCGCCGCCCGTGCCGCCGCCGCAGGCCGCCACCGCGCTGCCCACCAGGGCCAGCATCAGCAGATTCGTTTTCATCGTCATGCTTGTCTCCATCCTTGAAAACTCGTGTTAGAAATCGTGGTTGTTCGGGTAACTGCTGTAGAAATCGTTATCCCAGCGGAAGTGCGTGGCCGAGACAGTCAGCGAGATGTCCAGCGCTTCGACGAAATGCCACCAGCCCACGGGCAGGAACAGGATCTCGCCCGGCGCCAGCTCGCAGTCGAGCACCGGCACGCCCGCCATGGCGGGAAAGCGTTCGATGTCGATGGCGCGCCCGTCCACCGGCGTGAAGCAGTGCCGCGTGTTGTACAGCTGCGGCGTATGGCAGGGCGCGATCAGCCGCACGCGCTTTCGCCCGATGAGCTGCATCATGAAATTGTTGGTCAGGTCATGGTGGAAGGGCGTCACCGTGCCGGCGGGTCCCAGCCAGAAGAAGCCCTTGCGCTCGTCCGTCAGGTAGTGGGGCAGCCGCGGCATCTCGTCCCACAGTTCGTCCAGCGCGGCGCGGTTGCAGCCGTCGTTATTGGCCGTCATGTAGAAGTCGTTGCTGCGCGCGGCCGCGCGCACCTGGGCCACGTAGTGGCCGAACGGCATGCGGGCCTTGTGGGCGATGCTGTTCATCTCGTAGTCCGGGTCGGCCGCGCGGCCCTGCTGTACTTCCACTTCGCGGGTGGCGAAGCGTTCGCCCAAATCCGCCAGGGTCCAGGCCCGGGCCGGGCAGTCCTCCAGCATGCCCGTGATGATGACGGGCCGGTTCGTCAGGTAGTGCTCGCGCAGGAAGGTGTCGCCGTCCAGCCGCGCGCGGCGTTCGATGGCCGGCCTCAAGGCCGGCGGCGCGATGCGATCGAGCCTGGCCTGGATGCCCAGCAGCCAGTCGCGCTTGGCCAGCCGGTTGTGCAGGCGCAGCACGCCGTGCAGGTAGGGGCTGGCCAGCGCGGCGGCGATTTCGTCGCGGGCCACCTGGGCCGGCACGCCGGAGCGGCGCAGGATGCCGTCCAGGGTGTCCGGGTGGCTGCCCAGGATCAGGTTTTCGGCGATCCAGCGGCGCCATTCGTCGCCGATGCCGATGCTTGTCACCGTGGCTTGCACGGCCGTGCGGCGTTTCATGGAGGGCTCCTGGAAGTAAAAAGGCGCCGGCGGGAGGCCGGCGCCGGGTCGGTCAGCGGCCCTGCCAGACGGCGCTGGTCAGCGCGCCGTTGGCGTCGCCGTCCAGCTCCCAGGAGAAGGCGCCGCGCAGGCCCTGGTCGCGCACGTACTGCATCTTGGTGGCGATCACGGTCGGATCGTCATAGCTCCACCATTCGCCGCCCGTGGTGTACAGGAACAGCTGCTTGGTCTGCGGGTGGTACCAGCGCTGGCCGGCCTTGTTGACGAGGACCTTGTAGTCGTCGATGCCGGCCTCGTAGGCGCCGGCCGCCGGTCCCGTCGCCGCCTGGTACAGGCCATTGCCGTTCGGTCCCGCCGACACGCCTTTCCAGCCTCGCCCATAGAACGGCACGCCCAGCAGGATCTTGTTCTTCGGCATACCGGCCGCCACCAGCGCCGTGATGGCGTCGTTGGCGTTGTACTTGGCGACATTGCCCGTGGACGGATCGGCCGGATCGCGGAACAGGGGCGCATGGAAGTTGGTGGTGGTTTCCCAGCCGCCGTGGAAGTCATAGGTCATCACGTTGACCCAGTCCATGTACGGCCCATACTTGGCCGGTTCCGTGTTGGCGATCTTGTCGGCACCGGCGCCGATGGCGGCCGTCAGTGCATAGCGCTTGCCGTCGGCGGCGCCCTGGGCGTCCAGCTGGGCGCGGAACTCGGCCATCAGCAAGGTGAAGTTCTGCTTGTCCGCAGGGTCCACCGTGTTGTACGCCATGCCGCCGCCGCCCGGGTATTCCCAGTCGATGTCGATGCCGTCGAAGACGCCCTTGGCCGAGCCTGGGCCGCCCCGTCCGTCCTGCACCGGCAGGTCGCCGGCGATGAACATCTTGATGCACGACCTGGCCAGCTGCTTCCTCAGCGCGTCCGTCTTGGCGGCGGCCGAGAAGTACTTCGACCAGCTCCAGCCGCCCAGCGAGATGAACACCTTCAGGTTCGGATGCTGCTGCTTCAACAGCTTCAATTGCAGGAAGTTGCCCGACAGGGGAGCGTTCCACGGCACGGCCTGGCCGTTGACGGTGCGGGCCGGCGAGCGCTGGTAGTCGGCGTAGGCGTCGCCGCCGGTGCCGTCGCCCGATTCGGCGCGCGTGACCATGTCGCACTCGTAGCCGCCGTTCTTCTGGTAGACGTTGCCGAAGGCGTAGTTGATGAAGGTGAGCTGGTCGGCCACGCTGGTCTGTACGCCATTGACGGGCGTCTTCGTCGTGTGGATGTCGGCGACCTCGTAGGCGCGGCCGTACACGCCCCACTGGGCGAAGTAGGAGCCGATCTCGCGGCCGTTCGGGGTCGGCGTCGGCGTCGGAGTAGGCGTCGGTGTCGGTGTCGGTGTCGGTGTCGGTGTCGGTGTTGGTGTCGGAGTGGGCGTGGGCGTCGGCGTGGTGGCCTGGACTTGCCATGGGCCCCACTGCTCGGCGCCGGGCACGTTATTCTGCGTCCACCACTTGGCCGTGTAGGTCGTGCCGTTGTAGGTCACGCACATGCCCTGCGTGTAGACGGCGCTGGCGCTCCACGCGGGACAGTCCTCGGCCACCACGGCCGCGCCCAGCGTCTTCGCCGCCTGCGGGGTGGTGCCGCCATCGCCGCCACCGCCACAGGCGGCCAGCATGGTACCGATCAAGCCGGCTGCCAGGGTGCTTCTCGTTATTGCACGTTCCATCGTACTCCTCCATCGTCAGTGGTCGCGGGTGCGGCTGTCCCGGCCAGAATGTGCCCGCCCAAAGTGGTAGTCAAGTGGTTTTAGAAAATGCGGACCAATAAAGACCAGTTGCAATTCAGAACGCCCACTTTCGCGGTACTCGGCGTGCCGGTGCGGCGCAGCGGTAACGCCGCGCGCCTGGCAAAGCTGCAAATCCTGGTGATGTCTCAAATGAGACGTTTTGTTATATCGTTAGTACCAATTTACATACTGCTGGAAGTGGTATGTGACCGGACCATGACGTGGCGGACCGTTGTTTCTGCGCGCAGCGGGCAGAACATTGATGATTTGCAATATTGCCTTGGGGAATATGCGGCACCATCGACAGCTGCCCCGACCCCTCGACCGCCATGACAGCCCACCTCGAACAGCAAGTCTTCTTCTGGACCCTGCAAAGCCTGTGCACGATGTTCGCGCGGCCCTACGATCCCGGCCTGGCGCGCCAGCAGTGCGCCGCGCCGTACACGCCTGCGTCGCTGGCTCAGGCCTGCCGCGCGCTCGGTTTCGATGTCCGGCCGTGCCGCGTGGCGGCCGGCGCGCTGCGGCGCGAGGCGGCCTTTCCCGTGCTGGCGTTGTGCACCGACGAGGCGACGGGAACCTGCATGCCGCTGCTGGTCTTCCAGGCCGACGGCGAGCGCCTCGTGGTGGCCGGACCCGGGGATGGCGCGCCCCGCACCGTCGAGCTAAATGCCTTCGCCGCTGCGTACACGGGCCAGGCGATGCGCATCGCCCCCGCGCACGAAGCGCCGGCGGACGCCGACGACGCCGCGCAGGCATTGGGCCGGCGCCGTTTCGGCTTCGCCTGGTTCGTGCCCGAGCTGCGGCGCCACCGCCGGCTGTGGCAGGAGATCGTGCTCGCGTCGCTGGTGATCCAGCTGATCGCCCTGGCCAGTCCCCTGTTCACGCAGGCCATCATCGACAAGGTCGTGGTGCACCGCACCGGCAGCACGCTCGTCGTCGTCCTCCTGGGCATGGCCATCTTCATCCTGTTCGGCGCTGCGCTGACGTGGCTGCGCCAGTACCTGGTGCTGCATACGGGGAACCGGGTCGACGCCGTGCTGGGCGCGGCCGTGTTCGAGCGGCTGTTCAAGCTGCCGCCGCGCTATTTCCAGCACCGGCCCACGGGCGTCATCTCGGCGCGCCTGCAATGCGCCGAGACGATCCGCGAGTTCATCGCCGGCGCCGCCGTCACGGTGCTGCTGGACCTGCCGTTCCTGCTGGTGTTCGCCGCCATCATGCTGTACTACAGCGTGCCATTGACCTTGCTCGTGCTGGCCGTGCTGGGGGTCATTGCCGCCGCCAGCATGCTGGTGGCGCCCGTGTTCCAGCGCCGCCTGCAGGAGCAGTTCCAGCTGGGCGCGCGCAACCAGGCCTTCGTGACGGAATACGTGGCCGGCCTGGAGACGGTCAAGTCGCTGCAGCTGGAACCCCAGCTGAACGCGCGCTACGGCGCCTACCTGGCCAGCTACCTGACGGCCGGTTTCAGCGCCCGGCAGCTGGCCAATACATACAACACCTTCGCCGGCCTGGCCGAGCAGCTGATGGCGCTGCTGGTGCTGGGCGTGGGTGCCTGGACCGTCATGTACGACACGGGCTTCACCATCGGCATGCTGGTGGCCTTCCAGATGTTCGCCGGGCGCCTGTCGCAACCGATGCTGCGCCTGGCCGGCCTGTGGCAGCAGTTCCAGCAGGCCCGCCTGGCCGTGGCCCGCCTGGGCGACGTGATGAACGCGCCCGTCGAGCCATATACGATGCGCCCCAGCAGGGCGCCGGGGCCGGGCGGCGCCATCCGCATCGAGAACCTGGCCTTCCGCTACGGCGAGCATGGCGCGCCCCTGTACGAGAACCTGTCGCTGGCGGTGGCTCCCGGCCAGACGGTGGCCATCATCGGCCCCTCCGGCTGCGGCAAGAGCACGCTGGCGCGGCTGCTGCTGGGCTTCTACCAGCCCAGCGCCGGGCGCATCGTCGTCGACGGCGTCGATATCGCCCACCTGTCGGCCAACGAACTGCGCGCCCACTTCGGCGTCGTGCCGCAGGAGACAGTGCTGTTCTCCGGCACGATCTGGGACAACCTGCGCATGGCCAGCCCGGACGCCACGTTCGAGCAGGTGGTGGCCGCCTGCCGCATGGCCGAGGTGCACGACGTCATCGAGGCGCTGCCGGAGGGGTACCACAGCGAGATCGGCGAACGGGGGGCAGGGCTGTCCGGCGGCCAGAAACAGCGCATCGCCATTGCCCGCGCCCTGCTCAAGCGTCCCGGCATCCTCGTGTTCGACGAAGCCACCAGCGCCCTCGACGGGCCGACCGCCGAGCTGTTCGCCCACACCATCAATGCCCTGAGGGGGAAAGTGACGATGCTGTTCATTACCCATGGACTGCCGCGCGGCCTGAAGGTCGACAGCGTGTTTCGCCTGGGGCCGCACGGGGCCCAGTCGCTGGCCGAAGCGCCGGCCCCGGCGGCCGCGCGGGCCGAGAGGTCATGATGCCGCCGAGCCGCGGCATAGCGCCTGCCGCCACGGCGCCGCTACCTCATCGCTGGCACGATCCGCTGCGCCTGATCCGCGATGAGGCGCCCGCCAGTATCGGCCGCATCGTGCTGTGGAGCGTGTGCGCGCTGGCCGCGATCATGCTGGCCTGGGCCGCCTTTGGCCAGCTCGACATCGTCGCCACGGCCGAGGGGCGGCTGGTGCCGCAAACGCTGGTGAAGGTGGTGCAGCCGGCCGAAGCGGGTGTGCTGCGCGAACTGCTGGTGGCCGAAGGCGAGACAGTCGCGGCCGGGCAGGTGCTGGCGCGGCTCGACGCGACCGTGGCCCAGGCCGAGCGGCGCGCCATTGCCGGCGAGCTGGCCGCGAACGACCTGCATGCACGCCGCATCGGCGCGGCGCTGGACGGCGTGGCCA
>NZ_WNKZ01000085.1 GCF_009720835.1 Pseudoduganella buxea | reverse complement strand
ACTTCGCCGGCCTGCCCAGGGGCGCCGGCGCCGTCAGCGCGCCCAGCCGGGTGCGGCGCGGCGACACCTTCACCGTGCGGGCCATCGTCGGCCCCGGCGGCAGCGCCGTCCTGCTGGAAAAGCTGCGCCGGCTCGAAGGAAGTGCGCCGGCGCCGGACCTGCAGTTCGCCGGCCGCGACAGCGTGAAGCTGACCCGTTCCATGATCGCCACCTTGTATGCGCCCGACATGACGGTGCAGCCGTCCGCCGCCCAGCGCCAGTCGGTCGACCGCGTCGACGGCGCGCTGTGGGAATGGCTCGTGACGGCCGACAAGGGCGGCGAGTACCGGCTGATGGTGGAAGTGACGGGCGAGTTGCCGGTACGGGGCGGCCAGGACGTGCACCGCTTCTACTCGTGGAGCCAGACCCTGACAGTGGAGGTGACGGCGGCGGACTGGCTGGGCCAGCACTGGCAATGGCTCAGCGGCGCCGTGCTGTTGCCGCTGGTGCCCGTGCTGTGGAAATGGTGGCGCCGGCAGCGCGCGCCGGCGCCGGCCGTCAGTTGGGAAGGCTAGCCCTTCAAGGCTTTACCCGAGATCTTCGGCCGCATGCGCGGTGCCGCGTCCGACTGGCGCCGCACCAGGTCGAAGTCCATCACCAGGTGCTGCGGCCCGTCATCGAGGCCGTCGCGGCGGGCGCGGATATGGCGCACGAGGAACTGCACCGCCGTCTCCGCCATCTGCGTGATCGGCTGGCGCACCGTCGTCAGCTCGGGCCAGATCGTCGTGGCCAGGGCCGTATCGTCGAAGCCGGCCACGGTCAGGTCGCCCGGCACGTCCAGGCCGAGGCGGTGGGCGATGGCGACAGTGGCTGCCGCCATGTCGTCGTTGCTGGCGAAGACGGCCGTCGGGCGCCGCTCCAGTCCCAGCAGGATTTCCGCCGCATCCAGGCCGGAGCGGTAGGTGAACATGCCCTGCACCAGCAGCTCGGGCGCGCTCTCGGCCCCCTTGGCGGCGATGGCGGCCTTGTAGCCGGCCAGGCGGCGCGCGCTGGCCGTCTGGTTCGGGTGGCCGATGATGAAGCCGATGCGGTGGTGGCCCAGCGCGATCAGGTGGCAGGTCATCGCATAGGCCGCCTCGTAGTCGTCGATGCTGACGGCGCCCACGCGCACGTCCGGCTCGCCGCAGGCCACCGTCACGGCCGGCATGCCGGCGGCGTCGATCAGGTCGATCAGCGCCGGCGTGTCGCACAGGGGCGGCGGCAGGATGATGCCGTCCACGCCGTTGTCGATCAGGCGCCGCGTCTGCGCATCCCAGGCCCGCTCGCCTTCGCAGTTCTCCACCACCAGCTGCACATTGTGCAGGCTGGCCTGGTTCAACAGGCCCACGAGGAATTCGGACAGGTAGCCGGCGCTGGGATTACTGTACAAGAAGCCGACCCGGATGGGCCGCGCCCCGGCCAGACGCCGCGCGGCCTGGTTCGGCACGTAGTTCAGGGCCGCCACCGCGTCGTCGACCTTGCGCCGCGTGCTCTGGCGCACGTTCGGGTCGCCGTTCATCACGCGCGAAACCGTCATCGGCGACACGCCGGCCAGCCTGGCCACGTCGGACATGGTGGGCACGCCGGGCTTGTCGGCCATGGCCGCGCGGACCCTGGGCGGCAATGCATCAGTGGCCGGCTGCGGCGCAGGTGCGCCGTCCGGTTTCGCCTTGGATTTGGTCATCGAAGAAACGATCTTGTTGGTGGATTCGGAATTTGTCATTGTGCCATCGAACCCGCGGACTTTACCACAGCGTCAGCCCCGCCCCGGCGCATAGGGGAACTGGAGCGCCTTGTAGCGCTCCAGCGGCAGCGGCGGCGCTTTCACGCCGGGCGGCAGCGGCCGGCCCGAGACGGACTGGAAATAGGCCAGGCAGGCATCGCGCCACCACTGCGCTTCGCGCACCTGCACGTCGAGCAGGGTGGCCACGTCCTCATGGCGGCGCGCGTCGATGTACGGACGCAGCGCCGTCCACTGCGCGCGCAAGGCCTGCGCCTGCGCGACGCCCTGGTCGTAGCGGTTCGCCAGCTCGGCCCACAGCGTGCGGCCGGACGGCATCGGGTAATCCCACGGCAGGTGGTGGAACCACAGCAGCAGCGGCTCGGGCGTCGTGCGCGGGTCGGCATACTTGCGCGCCAGCGAAGGCGCGTACTGGGCCAGCGCATTGCTGCCGGCGGCCGTGCGGTCGAAGCCGATGCCGTCCCGGCCAGCCTTGTGATAATAGACGGGGTTCCAGTCCGGCCGTTCCAGGTCGGCCACCCATGGCGCCGGACCGTGATGGTGGCCCGTGCCCATGATGTGGTGCAGGCCCAGCGGCGTCATGTAGTTCACCACCGCCTCGCGCGAGTCCATCATCATGGCGACGATGCCGTCCAGCGCGCGCGGCTCGCGCGTGAACGTCTGTGCGGCCCACTCGCGCGCGATGGCGCGGCTGGACGCCTGCGGGTCCCATGCCAGCCGGCCGTAGGCATACCAGTTGGCCTGGTCGAAGTGCGAACCGCTCCACGTGCGCTCGCTGCCGATATTGGCCACGCCCGCCATGCCGGTGGGGCGGCCCGGCCGGCCCTGGGCGCCCTCCACCACCTGGGCCACGGTCAGGCCGCCCGGGGAGCGCTCGGTGTCCGCGCGCAGCGTCTCCTCGAACATCGTGCCCAGGTAGGCCAGGTGGGTGGCGTATCCCAGGTATTCCTTGGTGACCTGGAATTCCATCATCAGGGGCGTGGCGGGCATGGCACCGAACAGGGGGTGGAAAGGCTCGCGCGGCTGGAAGTCGATCGGGCCGTTCTTCACCTGCACCAGCACATTGGCGGCGAACTTGCCGTCCAGCGGCTTGAATTCGTCGTAGGCCTGCATGGCCCGGTCCACGGGATTCTCGGCCGCATAGACGAAGGCGCGCCACATGACGACGCCGCCGTGCGGTGCAACTGCCGCCGCCAGCATGTTGGCGCCGTCGGCATGGCTGCGGCGATAGTCCTGCGGCCCCGGCTGGCCTTCCGAATTGGCCTTGACCAGAAAGCCGCCGAAGTCGGGAATGACGCGGTAGATCTCGTCGGCCTTGGCGCGCCACCACGCCGCCACTTCCGGCGCCAGCGGGTCGGCCGTCGCCGTCTCCTTCAATTCCAGCGGCGTGGAAAAGCGCGCCGACAGATAGACGCGGATGCCGTAGGGACGCAGCACATCGGCCAGCGCGGCCGCCTTGGCCAGCCACGGCGCGGTCAGGATTTCCGGCTTCGAGTTGACGTTGTTGAGCACCGTGCCGTTGATGCCCAGCGACGCGTTGGCGCGGGCGTAGTCGACGTAGCGGCGGTCGCGCACGTCCGGCAGCGCCCACCAGTTCCAGATCGACTCGCCCGCATAACCTCGCTCGACGGTGCGGTCCAGGTTGTCCCAGTGATTGAGTACGCGCAGCTGCAGCTTCGGCGCGGAGCGCTGAGCCAGGCCGGCCAGCGCGGCACCCGTGCTGGCCGCGCGCAGCCAGGCAAAGGCGCCGTACAGCAGGCCCGTATCGCTGTTCGCGGCGATCACCGTGATGCCGCCGGCAGCGCTGTGCACGACATAGCCCTCGGGGCCCAGCGCCGCCATCCCTGCCGGCACCAGCGCCGCCGGCAAGGTCGCGGGCGTGCCGAGCACGATGGTGCCCGCGCCCGGTCGCGTGGCCGCGCCGGGTTCCCGTCCCGTCATGCCCTTGACGCCCCGGCGCAGCTCGGCCACCGCCGCCCGCACCGTCGGCGAGGGGTTGGCCGGGGCGACGATCGACCGGGCGTGGCGTGTCACCACGCCCGCTTCTCTGACGGGCCGGTAGCGCAGCCACAGCTCGTAGCCGTCTTCTTCCTGCGCCCAAGCCGGCGCCGCCGGCGCCATCAGCGCCAGCAAGGCCAACGCGGCAAAAATCCTGGTACAGTTCTTCATGCGTTCTCCATCATCGTGATTGCTTCATTCCACCCGCGGGCTTTCCGGCGGTCCCAGGTAGCTGCTGCGCTGGCCACCCAGGTCGACGACGACCCTCTGCAGCACGACGCCAGGGTCGATGGCCCAGAACTTCAGCACGTGCGCGCCCGGCTTGCCCAGCGCATGGCGGGTGCTGAACGTAGCGGCGCCGTCGGCCACGCGCTTTTCCCAGGCCGCCAGCGACGTGTCGGCGTGGATGGCGACAAGCTGCGGCGGCTCGTCGTCGAAGGACACGGCATAGCGCAACCCCTGGCCCGGCTGGAAGTTCAAAGTCGGCGCCAAGGTGACATTGACGGTGGCCGGCCCTTTCGAATACAGGTGCATGTCGTACTCCAGGCGCATGCCGTCTTGCGGTGTCAGTGCCGGTGCATCCGTCGGCAGGGTCGTCACGCCGGACAGCGTGCGCCCGTGATCGGGCACCGTCAGCCACTGCCGGCCGGGCGCGGCCACCGCGCGGGCATGGTGCGCCGCCTCGATGGCCACCACGCCATGGGCCTCGACAAAGCCCTTGCCCGGTGCGGGACCGGCCGGCTTGTGCACGGGCACGCGGATGCGCACGTCGCCGCCCGGGCCGGAGACGATCACCGTGCCGCCTGCCACGCCAGCCGGCACCTGGTCCCAGCGCGCATCGACGGTGATGCGCTGGCTTTCCCGCACCGTGCCGCGCACGAGGCTGGGGACCAGCCAAGGCTCGACAGCGCGTACGGTGAAGTCGAACGGCCGGTCACCCCGGTTGAACACGTCGATCGACCGCGCGCGGCGCTCGTGCGCGTCCAGCGCCGGCACGGCCAGCTTGTCGGTCTCCGGCCCGGGCCACGCATGCTCATTGCCTTCGACGGCAATACCCATGTCCGCGCCGGGGCGCAGCTGCACCTCGCTCACGGGGGGCATGACGTTCACGGGCGGCTGGTTCCAGTAGGTATAGCCCAGGTGCGTCTGCGCCATCATGTGGTTCCACTTGCCGCCGCTGATATCGCGGTGGTAGCGGCGCGTCAGCGCGGCATCCTCGGCGAACAGGGCCCTGGCCCGCGCGGCCAGCGCGTTGGCCGATGCCCTGCCCTGCTTCGCGTGCAGGTGGTTCAGGCTCGCGGTCGCATACAGTTCGTTGACGACGGCGCTGGCCTTGGCCGGATGCAGCACCAGCTGGTAGAAGGCGTCGCGCCGTTCGCGCGGCAGGCTGGCCGAGATCTTCTCCGCGCGCGCGGCTATGGCGTTGTAGTCGGCTACCACGCGGGACCATTCGTCGTAGTTCACCGCGCTGTAGGTGCCGGGTTCCAGCATCTCGGGTCGGCGCCGGCCGTTGTACTTGGCGTACCTGGCGACGATGTCGGCGATATCGTCCGCATGGGCCGCACCGAACTCACGCGTGGCCCACTGGCGCAGGTAGTCCTGCAGCCTGTCTGCCGGCCAGCGCGCCGGGTTCCACGCATAGCTGAGGAAGAACTCCGTCGGCACCTCCATCGGCTTCAGGTCGCCCACGTTGACGATCCACATCCGCGTCGCCTCGTACTGCCAGGCCAGGTGCATCTGCTCCCATACCTTCGGCAAGGGCGTGACGTTCAGCCATTTGTACGAACGCGGACCGCCGACATAATCGAAGTGGTAGTAGACGCCGGCGCCGCCGGCGCGCTTGCGCTCCTGGGCCGTGGGCAGCCGGCGCAGGTTGCCCCAGTTGTCGTCGCACCACAGCAGCAGCACGTCGTCCGGCACGCGCATGCCCTGCTCGTAGTACTCCTGCACTTCCTTGTACAGGGCCCAGGCCTGCGGCACCTTCGTCACGTCCGGTGCGATTTCCTCGCCGATCATGCGACGCTGGTCCGCAACGATCTTTTCCAGCAAGGCCACGTTGGCGTCGCGCGACATCGGCTCGTCGCCGTCGCCGCGCATGCCGAGGGTGATGACCTTCTCGAAGTCCTTCGTGTTGCGCAGCCCCCCGCGCCAGAATTCCTGCAGCACGCCGGCATTGCGTGCGTAGTCCCACGGGCCGGTGCCGCCCCGCGTCCACTCCTTGTGCGCCCGCATCATCGGCTCGTGGTGGGAGGTGCCCATGACGATGCCGTAGTCGTCGGCCAACCGGCCGTTCTTCGGGTCGTCCGCGTAGAAGGCGGCGTCCCACATGGCGGGCCACAGGTAGTTGCCGCGCATGCGCAGGATCAGCTCGAACACTTTTTCGTAGAAGCGATGGTTGTAGCCGCCGAAACGCTCCCTGGCCCACCCCGTCAGCGCGGGCGCCTCGTCGTTCAGGAAAATGCCCCGGTAGCGCACCACGGGCGCGTCCGACACGGGGCTTGCCGCCGTGGCGGACAGCGCCGCCTGCCGCGCCGGCGGCACGTCGGCCCACCAGTACCACGGCGACACGCCGATCTGCTCGGACAGCTCGTAGATGCCGTAGATGGTGCCCCGCTTGTCGCTGCCGGCAATCACCAGCGCCCGCTCGACGCCGGGCAGCGGCCGCTCCAGGGTCTGCACCAGCCAGCCTTCCCACTTGCCGCGGATGGCCGACACGTCCAGCTTGCCCGCCGCGACGAGGCTGTCGATCAGGGCGCTGTGGCCGACGGTGCCGACGATGACGACGTCGCGCCCTGCCGCTTGCGCGCCTTTGTGCATCGCCGGCGCCGTGCCCGTCACCCGCTCGATGTCGGCCCGCAAATCGCCGGCCGCCCGCAGCACGCCCACGTAATCGCCCGCATCCACGTACAGGGGCGCCGCCTTGCCGTGCGCCGCCAGGGTGACGGCGCCGCGCGTATCGAAACGCACCAGGGACTGGTTGCCCAGCGCATGGGCGGCCGGGGCCAGTACCAGCGCGGCCAGGAATATGAACAAGGTCCGCATCTCAGTCTCCCAGCGCTTCGTAGTCGAACCAGTCGAAATCGGCCGGCGGCATGGCGCCCTTGCCGCTGGCCGTCATGCCGACGAAGACGCCGGTGAAGCCGCCCGCGCTTTCGGACGACAGGGCTGCCGTCGGCGCGCTGCCCAGGGTGCGCATCGTCCCCTTGCCGCTGCGCCAGCCGAATTCGTACCGGTCGGGCCAGGCGCGGATCTGCAGTTCGACTGGCCCGCGCGGCAGCGGCGCGGTCGCCACCGTCGTCGTCACGCCCTTGACGCGCGTGACCAGCTCGACGCGGCGCTGCGGCGCACCGGCGACGCGCAGCTGGTAGTGATTGGCCTCGTTCATGCGCAGCACCAGTCCGGCCGTCTGGCCCGGCGCCGCCGGCGTGAAGTCGAGCAAGGCGGCCGCGCGCAGATTGAAATGCTGCTGGCGCCGCGCCACGAAGGCCGGCGCCGCCACGTCGTCCAGCGTATCGTCCGACCCTTTCAGGCGCAGCATGCCGCGGCGTTCGGCCAGCGACAACAGGTGCGGGATCGGCGCGCGCAGGTGGGTCCACTCCAGTCCCAGCTTGTTGCCATCGAAGTCCGTGCGAGTTGGCGCGGCAGGCCACGGCTGCGAGCGCGGCAGGCCGGCGCCGCTCATCGCCAGCGCCAGCGGCTTGCCGCCATTGACCTGCGGCCAGCCGTCCCGCCACGTCACCGGCGCCAGCAGGGTTTCGCGGCCCAGGTGGTGATGGCGCCCGCCCTGCGGCCGGATGCCCAGCAGGACCATCCACCAGTTGCCGTTGTCCAGCTGCACCAGGTCGCCATGGCCGGTGGCCTGCAGCGGCAGGTCTGGTCGATCGCGGTGCGACAGCACGGGATTGCCGGGATTCGATTCGAACGGCCCCCATGGCGTCTTCGCGCGCGCCACCGTGATCATGTGCTCGTAGGACGTGCCCCCTTCTGCCACCATCAGGTAGTACATGCCGTCGACCTTGTACAGGTGCGGCCCTTCGGGCCAGACGCCGCCCGTGCCGTTCCAGATGCGGCGCGGGGCGTCGAGCAGCTTGCCGGCCTTGACGTCGAGACGGGCCTGGACGATGCCGCCCCGCTCGCCGCCGTCGTGGCGCGTGTAGTAGACCTGGCCGTCGTCGTCGAACAGCAGCGACGGGTCCATCCACGGCGCCGGCTCCTTCAGCCACACGGGCTCGGACCATTCGCCCGCCGGGTCCTTCGCATGCACGTAGAAATTGCCGCCGTTGTCGATATTGGTCGTGACGAGGTAGAAGCCACCCGCATTGCAGCGCAGGGTCGGCGCATAGATGCCCCGCGACGAACGCTGGCCCGCCAGCGGCAGCTGGCTGGGGCGCGTCAGGGCATGGCCGACCTGGCGCCAGTTGACGAGGTCACGGCTGTGGAAGATCGGGACGCCGGGGAAGTACTCGAAGCTGCTGGTGGCCAGGTAGAAGTCCTGGCCCACCTTGCAGATGCTGGGATCGGGATGAAAGCCCGGCAGCACGGGATTGCGGTAAGTCGTCGGAGCCGCCTGGGCCAGCCCCACGGCCAGCAGGGCCGCCGTCATCAAGGCCTTCATGGCCGGCCTCCTTCGGCCACCTTGCATGTTCGCAGCGGCGCCAGGGGTACCGCGTCCGCCAGCGCCTGCATGCCGGCTGGCGAAGGATGCAGGCCGTCGCCCTTGTCGTAGTCCTTGCGCAGCAGTTCGGGCTTGGCCGGATCGCGCAATGCCGCGTCGAAGTCGGCCACGCCGTCGAACACGCCGGCGCTGCGGATCCAGTCGTTCAGGGCGCGCCGGTCGGCATCGTTGGCGGGCGACGGCCGGTAGTAGTCGCTGCCCGAGTACGGCGTGATGGTGCCGCCGATGACGCAGACGCCGCGCGCGTGGGCGCGGTCCACCAGCTGCCGGAACGCCAGCCGCAGGTCCGCCAGCAAGGTCGCACGCGCGGCCGGATCGTCCGGCTTGTTGCGGTGCAGGCCGCCCAGGTCGTTCACGCCGATCATGACGATGGCATGCGACACGCCGGCCCGGCCCAGCACGTCGCGCTCGAAGCGCGACACGAGATTCGGACCGAGGCCGTCGCGCAGCATGCGCCCGCCGCCGATGCCGGCATTGACGACGCCGACGTGATGGCCGTCGCGGCGCAGCTTCGCGGCCAGCAGGTCCGGCCAGCGGTTGTTGGCGTCCAGGGTGGCGCCGTTGCCATCCGTGATGGAGTCGCCCACGGCGACAATCGAGCGCACCGTACGCGGCGCCTGCACCTCGACGTCGGCCAGCGCGTACCAGCGCTCGACCTTTTCGGGTTTGTCCCACGCCATATCGGCGATGCGATTGCCCTGGACGACGAAGCTGGTGGCGCGCGCACCGGGATGGCCGGTCTGGCGGGCCGGCGGCGCCTTGAAGTACAGCGAGATCGCCAGGTCCGCGCCCGCCTGGTGGGCCAGCGTCACGGGATCACTGTGGTATTCGCCGCCGGCCGGAATCATCACGGTGGCGCGGCCGTCGAAGGTGAGCGGCCGCGCCGATCCCGGCTGCAGGGCCGAGTCGCCGGGTGCGCGGGCCAGCGCGATGCCGGCGCCGTCGACGAACAAGGGCTCGGTGCCGAAGGCATTGCTGATGCGCACCCGCAGGATGTCCCCACCCAGCGACGTGTGGACGATCTGGCGCAAGGTGGCGTCGCGCCACAGGTGCGGCGCCAGTTCGTTCTGCGGTTCCGGCACCTGCCGCGCCGTGCCCCATGAGGCCACCCAGTGCAAGGCGGACGCAGGGGCGCTGTCGACCTGCTTGTATTGGGGGGTGCTGCATGCGGCCAGCAAGAGGACGCACGCCAGCGCGGCGGCCCCGCTACGGTGATTCTTCATTTGTCGTCTCCATTATCGATCGGGCCCGCCCCGGTCTTTGCCGCCGGAGTCGGGCACGTCGTGTTTTTTTCCTGTCATTGCTGCCAGGGTTGGCCAAATCCGAAGGCCGCGACGGCACGGCCGGCCATGACACCACACATCATTTGGCACGCTTGACCGAGCGCCTCGTCGGGGCCGCGCCGAAGTGACTTTTTTTGCATCGCCACGTGTTGACTTAGCCCCCCGATTGCCGCACACTTCGCAAATGTTAGCGCTATTCATTTTAGGTTAAGCCAATGGTACACGCAACAAAACAAAACAACGGAGACAGCCCGGCGATCACCGGCATGCAGGTGATTCCGGTGGCGGGACAGGACAGCATGCTGCTCAACCTGTGCGGCGCGCATGCGCCCTGGTTCACGCGCACCCTGGTGCTGCTGACGGACAGCGCGGGCCGCACGGGCATCGGCGAAGTACCGGGCGGCGACGGTATCCTGCGCGCGCTGGAACGGGCCGTGCCGCTGGTGGTGGGCACGCGCGTGGGCCGCTACAACCGCACCTTGAACGGCGTGCGCGCGGCGATTGCCGGCAAGGACACGCCGGGCGTCACGCAGCACCAGGTCACGTCGGCCGCCGAGGCGCTGGTGCTGAAGCAGCCGCACGAAATCAACCTGCGACTGGAGAACGTCGTCACGGCCATCGAGGCGGCGCTGCTGGACCTGCTGGGCCAGCACCTGGGCGTGCCGGTCTGCGAGCTGCTGGGATCGGGCCAGCAGCGCGACACCGTGCCGATGCTGGCCTACCTGTTCTATATAGGCGACCGCACCCGCACCGACCTGCCCTACCTGGCCGGCAGCGGCGGCGCCGACGACTGGTACCGCATCCGGCACGAGGAAGCGCTGACGGTGGAAGCCATCGTGCGCCAGGCCGAAGCCACGGTGGAACGCTATGGCTTTCGCGACTTCAAGCTCAAGGGCGGCGTCATGCGTGGCACGGACGAAATGGCTGCGGTGAGTGCCATCAAGGCGCGCTTCCCCGATTCGCGCGTGACCCTGGACCCGAACGGTGCCTGGTCGCTGGAGGAAGCCATCGCCCTGTGCCGGGGCCAGGGCCACGTGCTGGCCTACGCGGAAGACCCGTGCGGGCCGGAACACGGCTACTCGGGCCGCGAGATCATGGCCGAGTTCCGCCGCGCCACGGGCATTCCCACCGCGACGAACATGGTGGCCACGGACTGGCGCCAGATGGCCCATTCTCACCTGCTGGGCGCCGTGGACATCCCGCTGGCCGACCCGCACTTCTGGACCATGCAGGGCTCCGTGCGCCTGGCGCAGCTGTGCCAGGACTTCGGCCTGACGTGGGGCTCGCACTCGAACAACCACTTCGACGTCTCGCTCGCCATGTTCACCCACGCGGCGGCCGCGGCCCCCGGGCGCATCACGGCCATCGACACGCACTGGATCTGGCAGGAAGGCCAGGAACGGCTGACGCGCGAGCCCTTGCGGATCGTCGAGGGGGCCGTCGCCGTGCCGGACAAGCCGGGCCTGGGCATCGAGCCGGACATGGAGCGCATCATGGCCGCACACGCGCTGTACAGGCAGGTGGGCGCCGGCGCCCGCGACGATGCGATGGCGATGCAGTACCTGGCGCCCGGCTGGACCTATTCGCCCAAGCTGCCCAGCCTCGGGCGCTGACAACAATCAAAACAAGGAGACAAGCATGAAGGAAGCATCATCGACAGCGCTGTTACCGGCCGACCTTGCCGATGCACTGCTGGTCGGGCGGGTCTGGCGCGGCGGCGATGTCAACGGACCCTGCGTCGTTGCCGTGCGCGGCGGCGAAGTGTTCGACATCACGGCCCACGTGGCCACCACGGCAGACCTGTTCGAGCGGGAAGACGCCGCCGCCCTGGCGCGCTCCGCGCCGGGCGAGCACCTGGGCCCGGCCACCGCGCTGATCGAGGCCGCGCTGGCCGGCGACAGCACCACGCCGCGCCTGCTGGCACCGTGCGACCTGCAGGCCATCAAGGCCTGCGGCGTCACGTTCGCCGTGAGCCTGCTGGAACGGGTGATCGAGGAGCAGGCCGGTGGCGACGCCGCCCGCGCCGACACCTTGCGCGGCGAGCTCCTGGCCACCATCGGCACCGACCTGTCCAGCATCAAGCCCGGCTCGCCCGACGCGGAAAAGCTCAAGCAGGAATTCATCAGCCGGGGCGCCTGGTCGCAGTATATGGAAGTGGGCATCGGCCCGTATGCGGAAGTGTTCTCGAAGTCGCAGCCGATGTCGGCCGTCGGCTTCGGCGCGGATGTGGGCCTGCACCCGGATTCGAAGTGGAACAACCCGGAACCGGAGATCGTGCTGGCCGTGAACAGCCGTGGCCAGGTCGTGGGCGCCGCGCTGGGCAACGACGTCAACCTGCGCGATATCGAAGGGCGCAGTGCCCTGTTGCTGGGCAAGGCCAAGGACAATAACGGCTCCTGCGCCATCGGCCCCTTCATCCGCCTGTTCGACGAGCGCTTCACCCTGGACTCGGTGCGCAACGCCGAGGTGCGGCTGACCATCGAAGGGCCCGACGACGGCTTCGAGCTCGATGGCGTCAGCATGATGCGCCAGATCAGCCGCGATCCGCTCGACCTGGTGGCGCAGACCTGCGGCCGGCACCACCAATACCCGGACGGCTTCATGCTCTTTTTGGGCACCATGTTCTCGCCGATCAAGGACCGCGACAGCGCGGGCGGCGGCTTTACCCACCACCTGGGCGACCGCGTCACCATCGCGACGCCGGCCCTGGGTGGACTGGTCAACCATGTCCAGCGCAGCGACACGATCGCGCCATGGACCTTCGGCGTGCGCGCCCTGTACAGTAACCTGGCACGGCGCGGCCTGCAGGTTCAACCAACGGAGAACAATCAATGACTGATGCACCCATCAAGGCAAGAGCACCGATGGTGTATGCGACCTATCCCAACCTGGCCGGCAAGCGCGTCGTCGTCACGGGCGGCGGCACCGGTATCGGCGCGGCCATCGTCGAGGCCTTCGCCCGCCAAGGCGCGCAGGTGGTCTTCCTCGATATCGCCACCGAAGCCTCCGAGGCGCTGGCCGCCGGCCTGGCGGCCACCCCTGGCGTGACGCATCCGCCCCGCTTCATCCACTGCGACCTGACCGACCTCGATGGCGTGGCCAGGGTGTTCGCCCAGGTTGCCGGCGAAATCGGCGCCGTCGAAATCCTGGTCAATAACGCGGCCAATGATCACCGCCACAAGGTGCATGAAGTGACGCCCCAGTACTGGAACGACAGCCTGGCCGTCAACCTGCGCCACCAGTTCTTCTGCGCCCAGGCCGTGGCGCCCGGCATGAAGGCGGCCGGCGGCGGCGTCATCCTGAACTTCGGCTCGATCTCCTGGCACCTGGCGCTGGACAGCCTGTCGCTGTACATGACGGCCAAGGCGGCCATCGAAGGCATGACGCGGGGCCTGGCGCGCGACCTGGGCGGAGACGGCATCCGCGTCAACTGCATTATTCCTGGTTCGATCAAGACGCCGCGCCAGATGGCGCTGTGGCACTCGCCGGAAGACGAGGCGGCGATCCTGGCGGCCCAATGCCTGCACGAGCGTGTCGAGCCGGAAGACGTGGCGGCGCTGACCCTGTTCCTGGCCTCGGACAACGCGGCGCGCTGCTCGGGGCGGGACTACTTTGTCGACGCCGGCTGGTACGGTTCATGACAGCCGCGTCCAGCCCGGCGGGTACGCCCGCATGCATCTGGCCCATCGGCGCCAGGCTGGGCGAAGGCCCGGTCTGGCACGCCGGTGAAGAGCGGCTGTACTTCGTCGACATCAAGGGCCGCAAGCTGCACCGCTGCGCGGCCGATGGCAGCGCGCGCGACAGTTTCGACATGCCGGACGAAACGGGCTTCGCCCTGCCCGTGGCCGGCGGCGGCATGATCTGCGGCCTGCCCGGCCAGCTGGTGCACTACGACACGGTGCGCAGCACCTTCACGCCGGTCGTCACCTTGGAAGAGCACCTGCCCGGCAACCGCATGAACGACGCCCACGTGGGTCCGGACGGCGCGCTGTGGTTCGGCTCGATGGACAATGCCGAGGAAACGCGCACGGGCGCCCTGTACCGCTACGACGGCACCCTGCGCCGCCAGGACGAAGGCTACGTGATCACCAACGGCCCCGCCTTCAGCCCGGATCGCGGCACCTTCTATCATACCGACACGCTGGAGAAGATCGTCCACGCCTTCGACGTGGATGACCACGGCCGGCTGTCCAACAAGCGCGTCTTCGCCACCATCGCCGGCACCGGCTGGCCGGACGGCACCGCCGTCGATGCCGACGGCTGCGTGTGGGTGGCCCTGTTCGGCGGCGGTCGGGTCGAGCGCTATGCGCCGTCGGGCGAGCTGCTTGACGCCGTCGCCTTCCCCTGCCCGAACGTGACGAAGATCGCCTTCGGCGGGCCGGACCTGCGCACCGCCTTTGCCACCACCGCGTGGAAGGGCATGACGGACGAGGAGCGTGCACGCCATCCGCACGCCGGCGGCCTGTTCGCCTTCCCTGTCGCCGTGCCCGGCCTGCCCGCGCACCTCTTTACACTGGATGATTCTCGATGACCCGCCGTTACCGTTCCCAGGACTGGTTCGACAATCCTGACCATATCGACATGACCGCCCTGTACCTGGAGCGCTTCATGAACTACGGGATCACCCCGGACGAACTGCGCAGCGGCAAGCCGATCATCGGCATCGCCCAGTCGGGCAGCGACATCAGCCCGTGCAACCGCATCCACCTGGAGCTGGCCAAGCGCGTGCGCGACGGCATCCGCGATGCGGGCGGCATTCCGATGGAGTTCCCCCTGCACCCCATCTTCGAGAACTGCCGGCGCCCCACGGCCGCCATCGACCGCAACCTGGCGTATATGGGCCTGGTCGAAATCCTGCACGGCTACCCGATCGACGCTGTCGTGCTGACCACGGGCTGCGACAAGACGACGCCGGCGCAAGTGATGGCCGCATCCACCGTCGACATCCCCGCCATCGTGCTGTCGGGCGGGCCGATGCTGGACGGCTGGCTGGACGGCGAACTGGTGGGCTCCGGCGCCGCCATCTGGAAGGGCCGCCGGCGCCTGGCCGCCGGCGAAATCGACAACGAGAAGTTCCTGCAGATCGCCGCCGCGTCGGCACCGTCGGCCGGCCACTGCAACACGATGGGCACGGCATCGACGATGAACGCCATCGCCGAGGCGCTGGGCATGTCGCTGACGGGCTGCTCGGCCATTCCGGCGCCGTACCGCGAGCGGGGCCAGATGGCCTACGAGACGGGCCGGCGCATCGTCGAACTGGCACGGCAGGACATCAAGCCGTCCAGCATCCTGTCGCGCGAAGCCTTCCTCGACGCCATCGTCGTCAACGCCGCCATCGGCGGCTCCACCAACGCCCAGCAGCACATCATCGCCATGGCCCGCCACGCGGGCGTGGAGCTGCGGCTGGAGGACTGGATGGAATACGGCCACGACGTGCCGCTGCTGCTGAACATGCAGCCCTCGGGCAAATACCTGGGCGAGCGCTTCCACCGCGCCGGCGGAGTGCCGGCCGTGATGTGGGAGCTGGAGCAGGCCGGCCTGCTGCGCTCGGCGCGCCCCACCGTCACCGGCAGGACGATGGCGGAAAACCTGCAGGGCCATGAGAGCGTCGACCGCGAGATGATCACGCCGTTCGACCAGCCCCTGAAGACCCAGGCCGGGTTCTTCGTCCTGAAGGGCAACCTGTTCGACTTCGCCATCATGAAGACGTCCGTCATCTCGCCCGAGTTCCGCGCCCGCTACCTGTCGCATCCGGGCCAGGAAGGCATCTTCGAATGCCGCGCCATCGTGTTCGACGGCTCCGGCGACTACCACGCCCGCATCAACGACCCGAGCCTGAATATCGACGAGGACTGCATCCTCGTCATCCGCGGCGCCGGCCCGATCGGCTGGCCCGGCTCGGCCGAAGTGGTGAACATGCAGCCGCCGGACGCGCTGATCAAGCGGGGCGTGAAGAACCTGCCGACCCTGGGCGACGGGCGCCAGTCCGGAACGTCGGACAGCCCGTCGATCCTGAACGCGTCGCCCGAGTCGGCCGTCGGCGGCGGCCTGGCCTATATCCGCACGGGCGACACGGTGCGCATCGACCTGAACGCCGGCACCTGCGACATGCTGGTCGACGATGCCGAACTGGCGCGCCGGAAGACCGAAGGCATTCCGCCCGTGCCGCCCAGCCAGACGCCGTGGCAGGCGCTGTATCGCGCAACCGTGGGCCAGATGCACACGGGGGCCTGCATGGAGCTGGCCGTCGAATATCGCGGCGTGGCCGCCGTCATGCCGAGGCACAATCACTGAGTGACCAAACAGTAAGCCCCTTTCAACGCAAGCCAAGAACAAGAGGTCACCCATGACCCGTTTTCTGGAGACGAAAATGAACAAACTGTTGACCATCGCAGTCGCGGGCACCCTGCTCGCGCTGTCCCTCGGTACCGCCCAGGCGGACGCCAAGAACCCGAAGATCGGTTTTTCCATCGACGACCTGCGCCTGGAGCGGTGGGTGCGCGACCGCGACTTCTTCACCGCCGAGGCGACGAAGCTGGGCGCGAAGGTGTTCGTGCAGTCGGCCGACGCCAACGAGCAGCGCCAGATCGCCCAGATCGAGAACCTGATCTCGCGCGGCGTCGACGTGCTCGTCATCGTGCCGTACAACGCCACGGTGCTGAACAACGCCGTGCGCGAAGCGAAGAAGGCCAAGATCAAGGTGGTGTCCTACGACCGCCTGATCCTGAACGCCGACATCGACGCCTATATCTCCTTCGACAACCAGAAGGTGGGCGAGCTGCAGGCCCAGGGCGTCGTCGCCATCAAGCCGAAGGGCAATTACTACCTGCTGGGCGGCGCACCCACCGACAACAACGCCAAGATGCTGCGCGAAGGCCAGATGAAGGTGCTGCAGCCGCTGATCGACAAAGGCGACATCAAGGTGGTGGGCAAGCAGTGGGTCAAGGACTGGAGCGCCGCCGAGGCCATGGCCATCGTCGAGAACGCGCTGACGGCCAACGGCAACAAGATCGACGCCATCGTCGCCTCGAACGACGCCACGGCGGGCGGCGCCATCCAGGCCCTGACGGCGCAGAAGCTGGCCGGCAAGGTCCCCGTATCGGGCCAGGACGCCGACCTGGCAGCCGTCAAGCGCGTCATCGCCGGCACCCAGGCGCTGACCGTCTACAAGCCCCTGAAGCTGATCGCGTCCGAAGCGGCCAAGCTGTCCGTGGCGCTCGTGCGCGGTGAGAAGCCGGCCTTCAACGCCCAATACAACAACGGGCTGAAGCAGGTCAGCACGGTACTCCTGAAACCCATCCCGCTCACGAAAGCGAACGTGCAGATCCTGGCCGACGAAGGCTTCTACACGAAGGCCCAGCTGGGCCTGAACTGAACCATGGCGAACGACTACCTTCTCGAAATGCGCGGCATCGTCAAGCAGTTCGACGGTGTGCGCGCGCTGAACGGCATCAACCTGCAGGTCAACGGCGGCGAATGCATCGGCCTGTGCGGCGAGAACGGCGCCGGCAAGTCGACCCTGATGAAGGTGCTGTCGGGTGTCTATCCCTACGGCACCTACGAGGGCGACATCCTGTGGCAGGGCCAGCCCCTGCGCGCCACGTCGATCCGCGAGACGGAGGCCGCCGGCATCGTCATCATCCACCAGGAACTGATGCTGGTGCCGGAGCTGACCGTGACGGAGAACCTGTTCCTCGGTAACGAGATCAAGCTGCCGGGCGGACGCATGGACTACGACGCCATGAACCGCCGCGCCGTCGAGCTGCTGGCCGAACTGAATATCCGCGACGTCAACGTCGTGCTGCCCGTGAAGCAGTACGGCGGCGGCCACCAGCAGCTGATCGAGATCGCCAAGGCGCTGAACAAGAACGCGCGCCTGCTGATCCTGGACGAGCCATCGTCGTCGCTGACGGCTTCCGAGATCGCCGTTCTGCTCGACATCATCCGCTCGCTGAAGGCCAACGGCGTCACCTGCATCTACATCTCGCACAAGCTCGACGAGATCGCCGCCATCTGCGACACCATCGTGACGATCCGTGACGGCCAGCACATCGCCACCACGCCGATGCGCGACATGAATATCGACCGCATCATCGCCCAGATGGTGGGCCGCGAGATGAACCAGCTGTATCCGCAGCAGGAGCACAGCCTGGGCGACGTCGTGTTCGAGGCGCGCCACGTGACGTGCTGGGATGCCGACAACCCGCAAAGGAAAAGAGTGGACGACGTGTCGTTCACGTTGCGGAAAGGCGAAATCCTCGGCATCGCCGGCCTGGTGGGCGCCGGCCGCACGGAGCTGGTGTCGGCCATCTTCGGCGCCTACGACGGGCCCTACGAGGCCGAAGTGCTGCTGGAAGGCCGGCGGCTCGATACCGCCACGCCGCTCAAGGCCATCCGCGCCGGCCTGGCGATGGTGCCGGAAGACCGCAAGCACCACGGCATCGTGCCGGACCTGTCGGTCGGCCAGAACATGACGATGGCCGTGCTGCACGAGTTCTCGCAGGCCACCCGGATCGACGCCGAGGCCGAGCTGCGCACGGTGCGCGAGGAAATCGCCCGCCTGAAACTGAAGACGTCGACGCCATTCCTGAAGATCACGGGCCTCTCGGGCGGCAACCAGCAGAAGGCCGTGCTGTCGAAGATGTTGCTGACGCGCCCGAAGATCCTGATCCTGGACGAGCCCACGCGCGGCGTCGACGTCGGCGCCAAGTTCGAGATCTACCAGCTGATGTTCGACCTGGCCAAGCAGGGCATGTCGATCATCATGGTGTCGTCCGAGCTGCAGGAAGTGCTGGGCATTTCCGATCGCGTGCTGGTGATCGGCGAAGGCCGGGTGCGGGGCGACTTCGTCAACGACAACCTGAGCCAGGAAACCGTGCTGGCGGCCGCGCTGACCCACTGACCAATAAAAACCATGAAAAGCAATCAACTGAAAAAGCTGTTCACGCAGTACAAGATGCTGGCCCTCCTGATCGCCATCGCGCTGATCTGGGGCTTCTTCACGTTCAAGACGGAAGGCGGCTTCATCACGCCCCGGAACATGTCGAACCTGATGCGCCAGATGGCCATCACGGGCATCGTCGCCTGCGGCATGTCGCTGGTGATCATCGCCGGCGAGATCGACCTCTCCGTCGGCTCGCTGCTGGGTCTCCTGGGCGGCATCGCGGCCGTGCTGGACGTGACGCACGGCCTGCCGCTGCCCGTCAACCTGCTGGCCGTGCTGGGCATCGGCCTGTTCCTGGGCCTGTTCAACGGCTACCTGACGGCCTACCTGCACATACCGTCGTTTATCGTCGGCCTGGGCGGCATGCTTGCCTACCGGGGCGTCGTGCTGGGCGTGACGGACGGCGTGACGGTGGCACCCGTGTCGCCGGAACTGGTGCACCTGGGCCAGGGCTACCTGGCGCCGCAACTGGGCATCGTGCTTGGCCTGGTGCTGTTCGCCGTCGCCGTGTTCCTGACGTGGCGCCAGCGCCGCAGCCGCGCGCGTCACCAGCTGGCGCAGGCCCCGGTCTGGCGCGACGGCCTGCGGCTGGTGCTGATCGCCGCCGTGCTGGCCGGTTTTGTCACGACCCTGAACAGCTATGAAGGCATTCCCCTGCCCGTGCTGCTGCTCCTTGCACTGCTGGCCGTATTCACCTACATGACGACACAGACCGTATTCGGCCGCCGCATCTACGCCGTGGGCAGCAATATGGAAGCGACCCGGCTCTCCGGCATCAACGTCAAGGCGGTCAAGCTGTGGATCTTCGGGATCATGGGCCTGATGTGTGCACTGGCAGGCCTGATCAATACGGCCCGGCTGGCGGCCGGCTCGCCGTCGGCCGGCACCTCGGGCGAACTCGATGCCATCGCCGCCTGCTTCATCGGCGGCACGTCGATGCGGGGCGGCTCGGGCACCGTCTACGGCGCCCTGATCGGCGCGCTCGTCATGGCCAGCCTGGATAACGGCATGTCGATGCTGGACGTGGACACCTACTGGCAGATGATCGTCAAGGGCTTCATCCTGACCCTGGCAGTCTGGGTCGACGTCGCCACGCGGGCCGGCAAGCGCTGAACAACACCATAAGAACGGAGACAGCATGACCAAGACAACGAATACCCCGCGCCGCCAGTTCCTCACGTCGATGACGGCGCTCGCCACCATCGCATCGGCTCCCGCCTTCGCGGCCGCACCCCGGCCGTTGTACAAGGATGCCAACGCGCCCGTGCCGAAACGGGTCGATGACCTGCTCAAACGCATGACCTTGGAAGAGAAGATCGCCCAGATGGACTGCGTGTGGCAGGAGAAGAACCTGATCGAGGAAGCCAACGGCGACTTCGCCCCGGCCAAGGCGACGAAGGTGTACCCGCACGGCCTGGGCATGATGGCCCGCCCGTCGGACCGCCAGGGCCAGGCCAGCGCCGCCACCGCGGCGGCGGGCGGTGCCGGCGACAGCGGCGCGCGCGCCAACCGCAATGCGCTGGAGACGGCAACGTATGTCAACGCGGTGCAGAAGTGGGCCGTCGAGCAGACCCGCCTGGGCATTCCCCTGTTCATGCACGAGGAAGCGCTGCACGGCTATGTGGCGCGCGACGCCACCTCGTTCCCGCAGGCGATCGCGCTGGCGTCCACCTTCGACCCGGCACTGGCGCAAAAGGTGTTCACCGTGGCGGCGCGCGAGATGCGCGCACGGGGCGCCAACTTCGCGCTGGCCCCCGTGGTGGACGTTGCGCGCGAACCGCGCTGGGGCCGCATCGAGGAAACCTTCGGCGAGGACCCCTTCGTCTGCGGCGAAATGGGCAAGGCGGCCGTGCTGGGCTTTTCCGGCACGGGGCGCAAGCTGGGCAAGGACAAGGTGCTGACGACGCTCAAGCACATGACGGGCCACGGCCAGCCCGAATCGGGCACCAATATCGGCCCGGCCGAAGTGTCCGAGCGCACCTTGCGCGAGGAGTTCTTCCCGCCGTTCGAAAAGCTGGTGCGCGAAACGAATGTCGCCGCCATCATGCCGTCCTATAACGAGATCGGCGGCGTGCCTTCGCATGCCAACCGCTGGCTTCTGAACAAGGTGGTGCGCGAGGAATGGGGCTTCAAGGGCGTCATGGTGAGCGACTATTTCGGCATCAAGGAACTGATCACGCGGCACAAGCTGGCCGCCACGCCGAAGGATGCGGCCCTGTTCGCCATCAAGGCAGGCGTCGACATCGAGACGCCGGACGGCCACGGCTACCGCGAGCTGGCGCAGCTGGTCCGGGAGAACAAGGTCAAGGTGGCCGAGATCGACACCGTGGTGCGCCGCATTCTCGAACTGAAATTCAATGCGGGCCTGTTCGAGCAGCCCTACGTGGACGCGCAACTGGCCGACGGCCTGACGGCCACCCGGGATGCCGTGGCGCTCGCCCGCGAGGCGGCCGTGCGTTCCGTCGTGCTGCTGAAGAACAGTGGAAACAACGGCCAGGGCCTGCTGCCGCTGGACGGGAAAAAAATGGGCAAGCTGCTGCTGCTCGGCACGCACGCGAAGGACACGCCCATCGGCGGCTATTCCGATGTGCCGCGCCACGTCGTGTCGATCCACGAAGCGCTGCAGGCCGAGGCGAAGGCGCAGGGCTTCGGCTTCGACTACCGCGAAGGCGTGCGCATCACCGAGGAACGCATCTGGGGCAAGGACGAAGTCAAATTCACGCCGGCCGACGTCAACGCGAAACTGATCAGTGAAGCGGTGGCAGCGGCGAAGAACGCCGACACCATCGTGCTGGTCCTGGGCGACAACGAGCAGACCAGCCGCGAGGCCTGGGCC
This sequence comes from Pseudoduganella buxea, assembly GCF_009720835.1. GTDB lineage: Bacteria > Pseudomonadota > Gammaproteobacteria > Burkholderiales > Burkholderiaceae_D > Rugamonas > Rugamonas buxea. The sequence goes on along the minus strand of NZ_WNKZ01000085.1, from coordinate 5,168 downwards.
GACAACCACCTGGGCGACCGCAACAGCCTGGACCTGATGGGCCAGCAGAACGACCTGGCCAAGGCCATTTTCGACCTGGGCAAACCGACCGTCGTGTTCCTGCTGAACGGCCGCCCCATGTCGGTGAACCTGCTGGCCGAACGCGCCGACGCGCTGGTGGAAGGCTGGTACCTGGGCCAGGAAACGGGCCATGCGGCGGCGGACATCCTGTTCGGCCGCGCCAACCCGGGTGGCAAGCTGCCCGTGTCGATCGCCCGCAACGTGGGCCAGCTGCCCATCTTCTACAACCACAAGCCGTCGGCCCGCCGCGGCTACCTGGACGGCAGCACGAAGCCCCTGTATCCCTTCGGCTTCGGCCTTTCGTACACGAGCTTCGACATCTCGGCGCCGCGCCTGGCCAAGGCGACGATCCGGGCGAACGAATCGACCCGGGTCGAGGTGGACGTGACGAACACGGGCCGGCGCCAGGGCGACGAGGTGGTGCAGCTGTATATCCGCGACGATATCTCGTCCGTCACGCGGCCCGTGCTGGAACTGAAGGGCTTCCAGCGCGTGAGCCTGAACCCCGGCGAGCGGCGCACGGTGAGCTTCGACATCCGCCCCAGCGACCTGTGGTTCTTCGATATCGACATGAAGCGCGTGGTGGAACCGGGCAGCTTCACGATCCACGTGGGCGCGGACAGCGTGGCGCTCAAATCCGTCAAGCTGATGGTGGCGTGAGGCGCAATGCCGGCGGCAGGTATAGTCGATGTTTTGACTAGCCCTGCCTGCCATGCCGGACAACAAGCCAAACAACAAGCCAATGTCCACCCTGCGCGCCGGGCTCACCGGCGCGGCCATCGGCATCGCCGAAGTGGTCGGCGCACTTGGCTTGGCGAGCGCGATGGACGCGCTCAGGACCGGGTCCGGTTATGCCGGTGCCGCCGCCGGCAGCGCCATCGGCCTGCTGTTCCTGTTCGGGCTTGCCGGCGCGGGCGTCAGCGGCCTGTTCGCCGGCGCCGTGTTCCTCAGGTCGCGGCGCCGTCCGCTCCTTCGCTACGGTGCCACGGCGGCGGTGCCGCTGCTGCTGGGACTGCTGGCATGGGCATGGATCGCGTACGGGGCGCGCGGCATGTAACGCCCCAATGAAGAAGCCCCGGCAGCCTGCGATGGCTGCCGGGGCTTTTCTTCCTGTCCTACTTCTGCGGCGACAGGTTGGTCAGCGCATACGACACGTGCTGCCACCAGTGCTCGCGCGAGCGCACGTTCAGCAGGCAGGTCTTGTCGACCTCCTCCTTGAACACGCGGTCCTGGCACTGCTTCGTCATCAGGGCATGGCGCTGGTTTTCCGCGTTGACCAGGGCGCTGCCGAACCAGCCCAGCAGCAGCACCAGCAGCACGACCAGGCTCCACGCCAAGTGATTGACATTGCTGACGTTGAAGAGACGCTTGTCATCCGGTTCAAGCGCCTCGTAGGCCTTCATGATGACTTCTTCGCGGTCGCTCATGATGAAACTCCTTATTTCTTCTCCGCCGCCGCCTTGGCGACGAGGTGATCGAGCACGGCCATCGTGCGCTGGCCGGCCTGCAGTTCCGGCATGCCGGGTGCGCCCGCCTGGCTCGGCGAGGTGACGTAGCGGCCATCGACGACGATGGTCGGCGCGCTCTCGATGCGGTAGCTGCCGATCGTGGGGCCCAGCCGCTTCAGTTTAGTCTGGACGGCGAAGGAATTAAAGAACTGCTGGTACTTGGCCTTGTCGACGCCGTTCTTGACGAGGAAGTCGAGGATCTGTTCGTCGCTGCGGTAGATGCGGTCGCGCTGCACGTGGATGGCGTTGAAGAACTTGTGGTGGAACTGCTCGGCCAGGCCCATGGCCTCCAGCGTGATGTAGGCGTGCGCCAGCGGGTCCTTCTCGCCGCTGGCCGGGAAGTGCAGGCGGCGGAACGAGATCTTGTCGCCCTGCTTCTTCACCCATTCGGACAGCATCGGGTCGAGCGTATTGCAGTGCGGGCAGGTGTACATGAAGAACTCGATGACTTCGACCTTCTTGCCCGTATCGGTGCGAACCGGCTGGGCCAGCGTCGTGTAGCCGGCTCCCTCGCGGATTTCGGCGGCGCCGGAGGTGGCGGTAAAGGCCAGCAGGGCGGTGGCGGCAAGCATGAGGCGCAGAAAACGCATGATCTTCCTTCTTGTCTTGGTTGCGAAAGCTCGGGCAATCCCGATGGTAAACGCCGCGAGATTACCATCTTTTGCGCTGCCGTTTCACCCCTGCGGCGAAATTAAGCGGCGTTTAAGGCGCGGCACGCCGCGTGGCGGGCGGACGCAACAAATCCGTTGCGACAATGGCATGCCAGTGGCTATAGTGGCATCATCGAACCCGACAGGAGCAGCAGGAGCACATGGAGCGCAGCCGAATAGTGAAATGGGTGGGAGGCGTCGCCGTGGTGGCGCTGCTGGCGGTCCAGGCCACCTTGTGGGCCCAGGGCGCTCTGGTAGCCGCCGTGCCGCAGCCTTACACGGACACGGGCATCCCGTTCGCCCCGGCCAATGCCGCAGCCGTCACGACACCCAGCGCGCCCGATGCCTGGGGCGGCCCGCGCACCGGTACGGAAGAGACCCTGTCGGACCGGGTGGCGAACTACCGCATCGAGGCCACGCTCGACCCGGTGCGCCACACCATCGACGCGCGCCAGCAGCTCACGTGGCGCAACCGCAGCGCCCGCGACATCAAGAGCGTGTACGTCCACCTGTACCTGAACGCCCACAAGAACGAGAACAGCACCTTCTATACGGAAGAGCGCAATGGCGGCGAAGCCTTCCGCTCGGGCCTGGATGTGGGCGACGCGAAGTTCGGCTATACACAGCTGCGCCACGTGCGGCAGGACGGCAAGGCCGTGCCGTGGCAGTTCGTGCAGCCCGACGGTGGCCCGGCCACGGACGAGACGGTGGTGCGCTTCGACCTTCCCGACAGCGTGGCACCCGGCGCCAGCACGACCCTGGACATCGCCTTCTTCGACCAGCTGCCGCGCCTGACGGTGCGCATGGGTTACTTCGACACCTTCCACTTCCTGGCCCAGTGGTTCCCCAAGATCGCCGTGCTGGAATTGCCGGGCGAGCGGGGCGCGAAGGAGGTGCGGTGGAATGCCCATGAATACCACGCGGAGTCGGAGTACTACGCCGACTTCGGCCACTACGACGTGAAGCTGACGGTGCCGAAAGGGTACACGGTGGGCGCCACGGGCCAGCTGCAGGGCCAGCCGGTCGAGAAGAATGGCCTTGTCACGCACCACTACATGCAGGGCGACGTGCACGATTTCGCGTGGACAGCCGACAGCCGCACGGCCCCGCCCCTGCGCGCCACGTGGAAGGGCCCGCAGCCGGGCGCGCAGCCGGTCGAGGTCACGGTGCTGTTCCCGCCGGAGTACCGTTCCAACGCGGCGCCCGTGCTGCAGGCCACGCTCGACTCGCTGGCCTACTTCGGCCGCACGCTGGGCCCCTACCCTTACCGCACCGTGACGGCGGTGATCCCGCCGTTCAACGGCCGCGAGGCGGGCGGCATGGAGTACCCCACCTTCTTCACGGCCAACAGCGTGGAAGACCCGGCGCCCGATACCCTGGGCCGCATCGACCTGGACCTGGTGACGATCCACGAATTCGGCCACGGCTATTTCTACGGCATCCTGGCCAGCAACGAGTTCGAGGAACCGATGCTGGACGAGGGCCTGAACGAATTCTGGAACCTGCGCATGCTGCGCGAACGCAAACAGCGCCTGCACTTCACGACGTCGCTGTGGCGGCGACTGGGCTTCGCGCCCAGTTTCGACCCCTTCCATTTCGAGCGCATCGGTTCCGGGCTGGACGACCCGGCCGATCCCCTGGGCGAAAGCGCCTACGGCCGGCTCGAAGGCATCGGCCCCGTCTACACAAGGAGCGCGCTGATGCTGCACGACCTGGAAGCCCAGCTGGGCCGGGACGTGATGGAAAAGGCCATGCGCGAATACTACCGCCGCTGGCAGTTCCGCCACCCCAGCATCGCCGACCTGCGCGAGACGCTGGCCGACGTGAGCGGCCAGCGCGCGCTGGTCGAAAGCACCTTTGCCCGCCAGGTGTATGCGGTGCAGCCGGTGGACGACCGCATCGCCGATTTCACCAGCTCCGAGGTGCTGCCGCAGCCGGGCTATCGCACGGTGGGCGGCAAGCAGGTCAACGTGACGCAGGAGCAGGCCGAGGAACAGGCCGAGGCCGAGCGTGAACGGTGGGAGAAAGCGCACCCCGATGCGGCCGAAGGCCGCGGCCCCTTCCCCTACCGTACCGCCGTGCTGCTGCGCCGCAAGGGCGCGGCCGTGCCGCAGACGCTGGTGGTGACGTTCGCCGACGGCAGCCGCGAAAGCGTCCAATGGCAGGGCAGCGAGCGGTGGAAGCGATTCGAATGGGTCAAGCCCGTGCAGGCCGTGTCGGCCCAGCTGGACCCGGAGCGCCGGCACCTGCTGGACGCGAACAAGCTCGATGACGGCCGCACCCTGAAGGCCGACGACAGCGCGTCGCAGCGCTGGACCTTCGATTTCGGCACCATCGTGCAAACCCTGCTGGCACTGCTCGCGACAATATGACCACTTCCCCTTTCATGAGCGCGGCCCGGGCCGCGCTGCAATGGCGCCTGCTGCTGCTGTGGGCCGCCTGCGTGTTGCTGCCCACCCTGCTGGTGGCCTTCCCCGTGCACGGCCTGCTGGCCGGGCAGCTCGACCACGCCGTGGGAGCCCCGGCGCTGGCACGGGCCCTGGACCTGCTGGCGCTGGGCGACCTGGCCGCCGTGGCCGAGCGCGAATCCGGCGCGCTGGGCACGGCGGGCCTGGTGGCCATCGTGCTGATGCTGGCGTTGTCGCCGCTTCTGACGGGCGCCATCGTCACTGCGGCACGCGCGCCCACGCTGCTGGCCATGCGCCCCCTGCTGGCCGGCGCGCTGGCGGAATACCCACGCATGGCGCGGATGCTGTGCTGGGCCGCCGTCCCGCTGGGACTGGCCGCGCTGGCCGGCAGCCACCTGCTGGAGCTGGCCGGCACGCATGCCAAGACGGTCGTGCTGTACGCCGATGCGCGCCGCTGGTCGGTGGCGGCCGGCCTGGCCGCGGCCGTGCTGGTCCTGCTGGCCAACCTGACGCTGGACGCCGGCCGCGCCGCGCTGGCCATC
>NZ_WNKZ01000084.1 GCF_009720835.1 Pseudoduganella buxea | reverse complement strand
GCCGGCTCGACGCGCCGACGGCGCTGGCGCAGGACGTGCGCGCCGCCGGCCTGCGCCTGGAGACGTGGACCTTCCGGCCCGAGAACCGCTTCCTGGCCGCGGACTTCCGCGACGGCGCCGGCGAGCACGCGCGCAACGAGGCCGGCTCGGTGGCGGAAATCAAGCGCTACCTGGCGCTGGGACTGGACGGCTTCTTCACCGACGATCCGGCGCTGGGCCGGCAAGCCGTGGACGCCTGAACGGTCGAGGACGGGCGGCGCGCGCGCACCGTGCGGGCCGCCCGTGCCGATGCGCGTTACAGTGATGCCTTCGTCACCCGGAGGACAATATGAACAACAAGGCACTCATCATCGGCAGCAGCGGCGTGGTCGGCAGCGCGCTGGCAGAACGGCTGCTGGCCGAAGGCTGGCAAGTCGCCGGCGTCTCGCGCGGGCGCACCCCGACCGTGGCGGGCGTGACGCAGATCAGCGCCGACCTGACCTCGCCCGGCCTGGCCGCCGCGCTGGCCGGGGTGGAACCCAGCCACGTCTTCATCACGGCATGGTCGCGCCAGGCCAGCGAGGAAGAAAACATCAGGGTCAACGGCGGCATGGTGGAGAACGTGCTGGCCGCCGTCGGCCCGGGCGGCAGCGTGCGCCACGCGGCGCTGGTGACGGGACTGAAGCATTACCTGGGGCCGTTCGAAGCCTACGGCCAGGGCGCCGTGCCCGTCACGCCCTTCCGCGAGGAACAAGGCCGGCAGGACGTGGCCAATTTCTACTATGCCCAGGAGGACCGGCTGTTCGAGGCGGCCGCGCGGCACGGCTTCGGCTGGAGCGTGCACCGTCCCCACACGATCATCGGTTACGCCGTCGGCAATGCGATGAACATGGGCCAGACCCTGGCCGTGTACGCCTCGCTGTGCAAGCACACGGGCGCGCCGTTCGTGTTTCCCGGCAGCGCCGCGCAGTGGTCGGGCCTGACCGACATGACGGACGCCCGCCTGCTGGCGCGCCACCTGCAATGGGCCGCCACGCACGACGCCGGCCACGACGAGGACTTCAATGTCGTCAATGGCGACGTGTTCCGCTGGCAGTGGATGTGGCCCAGGCTGGCCGACTACTTCGGCATCGAGGCCGCGCCATTGCCGGCGCAAACCAGCCCGCTCGAAAGCCGCATGGCCGACGCGCCGCGCTTGTGGAGCGAAATCGCGCAGAAACATGGCCTGGTGCAGGCGGACGTGGGCAAGCTGGCCTCGTGGTGGCACACGGATGCGGACCTGGGCCGGCCGATGGAAGTGATCACGGACATGACGAAAAGCCGCAAGGCCGGCTTCCTCGACTACCAGTCGACGCCGGATGCGTTCTTCGATCTGTTCGAGCGGCTCAAGCGCGAGAAGCTGATTCCAGCGTAATCCCTCAGGACTGCCGCAGCCGCGGGTCGTACAGCCATCGCCTGACGATGCCGGCGCGGATGCCGGCGGCATCGGGATGCCTCGGATTGATCAGCAGGTTGGCTTCTTCCGGTACCAGTACGGACGGCACCTGCAGCAGCGCCGACGTCGCGCCCCGCAGCCAGGCCTCGCCCGCCGCCACGCCGGGCCTGCCGTAGGGCTGCGCATCCCAGCCGGGCGGCAGCGGATCGAGTACCGCGCGCGCCGCGTAGATATCGGCCGGCACGTCGATGCGCACCAGGTAGCGGTTCAGCGGCAGGCCCTGCACACCCAGGTGAGCCAGGGTTTCCAGCGACGCCAGCGCGATATTGATGGACGCGTAGACGACAGGCGTACCGCGGCGGTTCCAGCGCCCGCCCGTGGTTTCAGCACCCTTGCCCGACAAATCGTCGGCCGTGTAATGGGGCGTGACTGCGGCGATGCGCCACAGCAGCACCGTCATGCATAGGCTCCGCTTTGCGCCATGGCCAGGTAGTGGGCGATGAATTTCTGCCCCTCGACCGTGTCCAGGTAGCTTGCTGGCCGGGCCCCGCCCAGCGCTGGCAGCGGCGTGTTGAGCCAGCCCGACAGCCAGGCCGCCGCATCGAAGCCGCCCCCTTCGCCGGACTCGCCCACCATCGCCTGGACCTGCCCGATCAGGGCCTGCAGGCCCAGCACACGCTCCGACTCATCCGGCGACAAGGCGCGGTTTTCCCGCACCTTGCGGCTGAGCGTGGCGCGGGCGATGCCCAGCGAGGCCATCAGGCTTTCCTTCGGCACGTCCAGCAAGGCCGACAGCTCCCCCACCTCATAGGCCGCCACGCCCTGGCGGATCAACGCGATGCGGTGCTGCGCTCCGGCCTGATACAGGTCCGTGAAGGCCTGGCCGACGCCTTCCGCCACGGTATCGACGGGCTGGCCCGGCTGTTCTGCCGCCTTGCGCGGCGTCCGGCGGCGCTCGAGATTGGATTCATCTGCAGCCATGCTTGCCTCCTTTGAGCTGTCAAACTACGCCAAATGAGCGGCAGTTGCAAATGCCCGCCTATGTAAAATGCCTGACTTTGATCCAGGTCAATCAGCCGGCAGTCCTGCCGCCAAGGCTGTCCACGCGGCCGGCTGCGGCTTGCCCCGCTCGCGCACGCCGAAGAACGACACGGCCAGCTCGCCCTGGTCATCGAAGAACTCGACGGACGTGACGCCGGCCCGCTGCAGCACATAGGCCGAGCGCAAGGCGCTGTCGCGCAGGTGCAGGTTGAAGTCCGGGTCCAGGACATTGAACCAACCCCCGCCTGCTTCCACCTTGCCCACCTTGCCGCTGTAGATCTGCGTGACGGCGCCGTTGCCGACGAAGGCCATGATGGCGACCTGCTGCTTCGCCGCCTGCTCCAGCAGCTGGCGCACCGACTGCGCCGCCACCTTGCGCACGGCACCAGGCGGGGCCAGGCGCAGCGCCTGTTCGCGCGTCATGCCGAATTCGGCGACGATGCGGTTGAACTGGTGCACGTCGGACATCTCCTTCCACGCCTGCTGGTATTCCTTGACGTCGATGGCGCTGTCCGGCTTGGGCGCCGCCTTCGGCGCGGCCGCGACGATGGCCAGCTCGCCGTCCTGGCGGGGGTGGCGGAAGTCGGCGGCGAGCTTGTCGAACACGGGGACGGCCGCATCGTTCTTCAGGTAGACCTTGTGCACGGCCGCGCCGCTGGCGTCGAAGAACTGCAGGCTGCGCGAGACGGCGCCGTCGCGGCCCGGCTGCACCACGGCGAAGGCATGCCGCCACTTGGGGAACTGGAAGCGCAGGTCGATCGGGCCGCCCAGGTAGCCGCCGGCGATATTGAGCTCGCGCGCTTCCCGTTCCGCATCCCTGGCGCCCTCATCACCCTGCTTGGCCTGCTGGATGCGGCTGGCGATGCCGGTGGTTTCGATGACGGCGTTCTCGTTGCGCGTCAGGGCCATCACGCGACCCAGCTCGAGCGCGCGGCGCATGATCTCGCGCGGCGCATGGTCGGCATCGCGCAGCCGCGTGACAGTGCTGCCGATGCCGGTGGCCAGCAGTTGCACCTCGGAGACCTGCAGTGCGCGGGCCGCGTCGCGGATGGCCAGCTTCGGCTGCTCGGCGCGCAGCGCGGCCCAGCGTTCGGCCAGCGTAGCGGCCAGCACGCTGCCGGAAGTACCGCACAGGATCAGGGCGCCGCCCATGGCCAGCAAGTGACGTCGATGAGCTTTCATGAGGTGTCCTTTCAGTACACGAGTTTCAGGGTGACGGCCGCATAACGGCCGGGGCGGGCCAGGCGTTCGATGTCGGCCCGTGTCGCGGCGGTGGTGCCGGCGGCCAGGCTGCGCGCCGAGGCGTAGTCCCAGTATTTTCTGTCGGCGAGGTTGTAGATGCCCGCCGTCAGCTCGGCATGGCGGCCCACGTTCCAGTAGCCGGCCAGGTCGAACACGGTGGACGACGGCACGGCGAAGCGTGCCCCCGTGGTGGCGCTGGTGCTGGTGATGACGTCGGGTTCGGCCTGTTTCGCCCCCACGTACACCACCGACAGCGAGGCGCCGCCGCGCCTGGCCGGATCGTCCCACGCCAGGGTGGCGCTGGCCTTGCGCGGCAAGGTCGAAGCCAGCTCGCTTTCCACGCCCGTCTGCTCGTTGCGCGCGCGGCTGTGCTGCACGCCCGCCGCCAGCGCCAGGCTGGTGCCGTTCAGCGCTGCCTGCCACTGGCCCATGTAGAAGCGCGCCGATACTTCGCCGCCCCAGGTGCGGGCCGTGCCCACGTTCTCCGGCCGGTACAGGCCATACGTGATGGTGGGGTAGTTGACGGGGTCCGGCGCCTGGGCGGCGTATTCGATCAGATTCTCATAGCGGGTGTGGAACAGCGAAGCCTGCAGCCGCACGCCCCGTGCAGGCTGGCCCTTGACGCCCAGCTCGAAGGCATTGCTGGTCTCCTTCTTCAGGCCCGCATTGCCCAGCACCGCGTAGCCGTTGCCGGTACCCGTGTAGCTGAACGAATCGTAGGTGCCGGTGCGCTCGGCCGCCGTCGGCAGGCGCGTGCCCCGGCTGTACTGCAGGTAGGCCGTCAAGTCGGGACGCAGCGCATACGACAGGGCCAGGCTGGGCGTGAAGGTGCTGTCCGTTTTCTCGCGTAGTTCGCCGGCGGCACCGGGCACGGCAATGGCATAGCCCTGCCCTTCGGGTTTCAGTTCGCGCCAGTCCCAGCGCAGGCCCGGCGTGACGGTGAAGGGGCCCACGGCGATGTCGCCGCGCGCGAAGGCGGCCAGCTTCACGGTGTCCGTATCGGCCATGCGGTTTTTGTTCGTGAACTGGTGCGCTCCCGTGGCCAGCACGGTGCGGTCTTCGACCCACGGCCGGCGCGTCTCCACCTTCTCGGCGCTGGCGCCGTACGTCACCTCATGCTTGCCGAAGGCCCTGGTGGCCGTGCTGGCGGCGCCGAAGCTCCTGTTGAAGTAGCCCGTAGCGATACGGCGCTCGTAAGGCTGGTTGCCCGTGATGTAGCGGGCGGCCGTGTTGTCCTCCACCTTCGCGTCCTGCACGTAGAGCCGACTATCCAGCGTATCGAACCAGGCGCCGTTGCCGGCATATGCGTGCTCGATGCTGGCGCGGGTGCGCCGCGTGTGCGAGTCCTGCGCCGCGCCATCCGGGTAGGAGGCACCCGGCTTGTTGTCGAAGGTCCGCGCGTGGCGGGCGCGGAAGGCGTCGATGGCGGCCGTGAACTTGTGGCCCTGCCACGGCGACCAGGAGAGCTTGGCCAGCAGCGCGTCGGAGGACCAGTCGTCGGGGTTGACGGCGACGCTGCCGGCGGATTCCAGCGCACTGCCGTCGCGGTGCACCAGCACCGCCAGTGCCTGCAGCGCGCCGCTGTGCAGGGCGCCCGTTGCGGCATGCATGCGCATGTCGCTAGCGCCGTCGAAGCCGAATTTGTAGTCGGCGTAGAGCGGGCGTTCGGCGCTGACGTAATCCTGCGGCGCTTTCGTGACGAAGGCAACGCTGCCGCCCAGGCCCGGCGTACCGGCACCGGCCGCGCTGGTACCGGAGCTGATCTCGACGCTGCGGAAGGTTTCGGGATCGAAGTAGTCGCGGCCGATGCCGAAGCCGTTCACCGTCATCGCATCGGGCTTCGGCGCCGCGTCCGGCAAGGCGATGCCGTCCAGGTCCAGGCTGACGCGGTTGCCTTCGATGCCGCGGATATTGAAGCCCGTGTTGCCGGCGCCGTCCCACACGTTGCCGCTGCCGCTGACGGCGCCCGGCACGGCGACCAGGGGCGAATACCGCGCCATGTTCTGCATGTCGTTGGCGCCGCGCCGGGCCAGTTCGGCCGCGCCCAGCACCGTCATGGTGCCCGGATCGTCGGCGCGCTTGCCCGTGATGACGACGGTGTCGGCGGCGTCGACGGCATCGATGGCAGCGCCGGCGGGCGCGGATGGGGTGGCGGCCTGGGCCAGCGGACCCAGCGCACAGGTGGTCAGGAGCACGGGCCAGCGGCGCCGGCGCAAGGAGGATGCAGCCATATCGTTCCAGGTAAGAGGTCGGGAAAAGGCTGGCTCTTGGACCGGAACGGTGTTGGCAAGGATGCTGGCGTCAGGCCGTCATTTTAATACGAATGATTCTCATTTTCAATTAATTTCTAGGAACTGGTTTCCCGCTCCGGCGTGGCGCTGATCTTGTGGATCGACAGGTCGGCGCCGTCGTATTCCCGTTCCGGGTCCAGCCGCAGCCCCACCGTCTTCTTCAGCACGCCGTAGACGACCGTGCCGCCGATGGCCGCGACGAGGATGCCCAGCAAGGTACCGGCCAGTTGCGACAGGATCGACACGCCCCCCAGCCCGCCCAGCGCGCCGCTGCCGAAAATGCCGGCGGCAATGCCGCCCCAGGCGCCGCACAGGCCGTGCAGGGGCCACACGCCCAGCACGTCATCGATTTTCCAGCGGTTCTGCGCCAGGGTGAAGGTGACGACGAAGATGGCGCCGGCCACGCCGCCCGTCACCAGCGCACCGAGCGGATGCATCAGGTCCGAGCCGGCGCACACGGCCACCAGGCCCGCCAGCGGGCCGTTATAGGCAAAGCCCGGGTCGTTGCGGCCCAACACCAGCGCCACCAGCGTGCCGCCCGTCAGCGCCATCAGCGAGTTCACGGCAACGAGGCCATTGATCTTGTCCAGGGTCTGGGCGCTCATCACGTTGAAGCCGAACCAGCCGACAGCCAGTATCCACGCGCCCAGCGCCAGGAAGGGAATGTTCGACGGCGGGTGGGCGGCGATGAGGCCGTCCTTGCCGTAGCGCCCCCGGCGCGACCCCAGCAGCAGCACGGCCGGCAGCGCGGCCCAGCCGCCCACGGCGTGCACGACGACGGAGCCGGCGAAGTCGTGGAAGGGTGCCCCGAACGCCCCCTCCAGCGCGGCCTGGACACCGAAGCGGTTGTTCCACACGATGCCTTCGAAGAAGGGATAGATGAGGCCCACCAGCAAGGCCGTGGCCGCCATCTGCGGATAGAACCTGGCCCGCTCGGCGATGCCGCCGGAAATAATCGCGGGAATGGCGGCGGCAAAGGTCAGCAGGAAGAAGAACTTGACGAGGCCGTAGCCGTTGTCGGCCACCATCGTCGTGGTGGGGCCGAAGAAATGGACGCCGTAGGCAATGCCGTAGCCGACAAAAAAATAGGCAATCGTCGACACGGCGAAATCGACGAGGATCTTGACGAGGGCGTTGACCTGGTTCTTCTTGCGTACCGTGCCCAGCTCCAGGAATGCGAAACCGGCGTGCATCGCCAGCACCATGACGCCGCCCAGCAGGACGAACAGCGCATCCGCGCTGGTATTACTGACTGCCATGAAACCTGCTCCCTCTCTGTGCATGAAGCTCCCGGAGAGAGCAAGAAGCGTGCCTTTTTGGGGAGCGGTGCACGAATGCAGGGCGCCGGCCGGTCATGCCGAAGTTTATTCCCTACCCAGCACCGGACTGGTGCATCGCTGCGCAACGATGGCGCTCGACATGATGCGGTCGGCACCACGACAGCGCAGGTTGGCAAGACCCAACCATTGCGCATTTATATATGCGACGTATACAATACGTATACGAATCATATATAAAGGAGAGATCATGATCAAGACCACGCAGGAACTGGCCCTGATGGCCGAGGCGGGCCGGCTGCTGGCCAGCGTGTTCGGCATGCTCGATCGGACGCCGCTGGTCGGCATGTCGACGCTGCAGGTCGACACCATGGTGGAACGCTTCATCGTCGACCGGCTGCAGGCGCGCCCGGCCAGCAAGGGCCAGTATGGCTATGGCTTCGTGCTCAACGCGTCCGTCAACGACGTCGTGTGCCACGGTGTGCCCGGGGCCAACGTGGTGCTGCGCGATGGCGACATCGTCAACTTCGACATCACGCTGGAGAAGAACGGCTACGTCGCCGACTCCAGCAAGATGTACCTGGTGGGTGACGTTGCCCCGTCAGCGCGCAGGCTGGTGCAGGTGACGTATGAAGCGATGTGGAAAGGCATCCGCGCCGTGCGGCCCGGCGCCCGCCTGGGCGATATCGGCTGGGCCATCGAGCGCCACGCCAAGCGTAACGGCTGCTCCGTGGTGCGCGAGTATTGCGGCCACGGTATCGGCCGGCAGATGCACGAGGCCCCCCAGGTGCGGCATTTCGGCGAACGGGGCACGGGACTGGTGCTGCAGGAGGGGATGGTGTTCACGATCGAGCCCATGCTCAATGGGGGCGGACGCAGCGTGCGCACCGAAGCGGACGGCTGGACGGTCGTCACGCGCGACGGCTCGCTGTCGGCGCAATGGGAACATACGGTGGCCGTGACGAAGGACGGCGTGGCGGTGCTGACTTTGCGGCCGGAAGAAGCGGGCATGGTGGCCCGGGCCGCCGCCTGAACGGCAGCGCGGCAACTCAGCGCCGCTTGGCCGCCTCGCCCGGCTTGTCCTTCTCGGGCGGAGGCGGCAGCGCCGGCGTGGCGCCGTCGCCGGGCATGTCCTGGCCCTTGCGCAGTATCTGCACGTAAATCTCGTTCTGCTTGATCATCGACAGCTCGTAGCGGGCCCGTTCCTCGACGGCACCGGTGCCGTCCTTCAGGTCGCGCACTTCGGAATCGAGCTTGGCGTTACGGCGTTTCAAGGCGTCGTTCTTGTCGTGGGCCGCATCGACCTGCTGTTCCAGGTCCGCCACGCGCAGCCATCCGCCCTTGCCCAGCCACAATGGATATTGAATCAACAGCAGCAGGACGGCCAGGGCGAGGGAAATCAGACGCATAAAATGGAAAACCGGCCGGTAGTGTGTACCGGCCGGAGAGTAGAAATAAAAGTTGCTGTTACTTCAGATTATAGAACGCTTCGCGGCCCGGGTAGCTGGCAATATCGCCCAGGTCTTCTTCGATGCGCAGCAACTGGTTGTATTTCGCCATGCGGTCCGAACGGGACATCGAACCCGTCTTGATCTGCAGCGCGTTCAGGCCCACGGCGATGTCGGCGATCGTCGAGTCTTCCGTTTCGCCCGAGCGGTGCGAGATGACGGCCGTGTAGCCGGCGCGCTTGGCCATTTCGATGGCGGCGAAGGTTTCCGTCAGGGTGCCGATCTGGTTGATCTTGATCAGGATCGAGTTGGCGATGCCCTTCTGGATGCCTTCCTTCAGGATCTTCGTGTTGGTGACGAACAGGTCGTCGCCCACCAGCTGGACTTTCTTGCCCAGCGCTTCGGTCAGGATGGCCCAGCCTTCCCAGTCGCCTTCGTGCATGGCGTCCTCGATCGAGATGATCGGGTACTTGTCGCACCAGGTCGACAGCAGGTTGGTGAACTCAGTCGCCGTCAGGGTCAGACCTTCGCCGTCCAGCGCGTACTTGCCGTCCTTGTAGAACTCGGAGGCGGCGCAGTCCAGGCCCAGCGCGATCTGCGTACCCGGCTCGTAGCCCGCTTCCTCGATGGCCTGGATGATCAGCTTGATGGCTTCTTCATGGTTGGCCAGCGATGGGGCGAAGCCGCCTTCGTCGCCGACGGCCGTGCTCAGGCCCTTCTTGTGCAGGATCTTCTTCAGCGTGTGGAACACTTCGGCGCCGTAGCGGATCGCTTCCTTGAAGGTCGGTGCGCCGACGGGGATGATCATGAATTCCTGGATGTCCAGGTTGTTGTCGGCGTGGGCGCCGCCGTTGATGACGTTCATCATCGGCACGGGCAGCTGCATCGAGCCCGAACCGCCGAAGTAGCGGTACAGGGGCAGGCCGGCTTCCTCGGCGGCGGCCTTGGCCACGGCCATCGACACGGCCAGCATGGCGTTGGCGCCCAGGCGCGACTTGTTCTCGGTGCCGTCCAGGTCGATCAGGGTGCGGTCCAGGAAGGCCTGTTCATTGGCGTCCAGGCCCATGATGGCTTCCGAGATTTCCGTGTTGATGTTCTCGCAGGCCTGCAGCACGCCCTTGCCGAAATAGCGTTTCGGGTCGCCGTCGCGCAGCTCGATGGCTTCACGCGAACCGGTCGACGCGCCCGACGGCACGGCCGCGCGGCCCATCACGCCCGATTCCAGCAGCACGTCGCATTCGACGGTGGGATTGCCGCGCGAGTCGATGATCTCACGGCCGATGATGTCTACGATTGCACTCATTTGATGTCTCCAAAGTTGGGGGAACCGCCTGGTGCGCGGAAGGCCGGCAGACGCCGTTGCACGCCCTTTCCTTGGCCGCCGCGCAAAATTGCAGCAAGGGTAACAGAGGATGGCTTTGTAGGGAAGCGCGAAGGCTTACTACATCCGTATCGACTGCCCATACGACAACATGAAAAAAAGGCCCGGCAGCCAATGGCGGCGCGGGCCTCTCGTTTTGCAGCGGGCGGGCTTACTCGAAGCTGTTCTCGAGGAAGCCGGCCTGTTTGGTGATGCGGTCCAGCTGGATCAGGGTCGACAGCAGGTCCTTCATGCGGCCCAGCGGCACGGCGTTCGGGCCGTCCGACAGCGCCGTTGCCGGCGTCGGGTGGGTTTCCATGAACAGGCCGGCCACGCCGACGGCAACTGCCGCGCGCGACAGCACGGGCACCATCTCGCGCATGCCGCCCGACGAAGTGCCGTTCCCGCCCGGCAGCTGCACCGAGTGGGTGGCGTCGAACACCACGGGGGCATTCGTTTCGCGCATGATGGCCAGCGAGCGCATGTCCGACACCAGGTTGTTGTAGCCGAACGAGGCGCCCCGTTCGCAGGCCATGAAGTTGTCTTCGTTCAGGCCCTTGGCCTTGGCGGCGGCGCGGGCCTTGTCGATGACGTTCTTCATGTCATGCGGCGCGAGGAACTGGCCCTTCTTGATGTTCACCGGCAGGCCCGATTGGGCGCAGGCCGTGATGAAGTCGGTCTGGCGGCACAGGAATGCCGGCGTCTGGATCACGTCGACGACGGCCGACACGGCTTCGATCTCCTCGATCGAGTGCACGTCCGTCAGCACGGGCACGCCCAGCTCGCGCTTTACGTCGCCCAGGATTTCCAGGCCCTTGTCCATGCCGGGACCGCGGTAGGACGTGCCCGACGAGCGGTTGGCCTTGTCGAAGGACGATTTGTAGATGAACGGGATGCCCAGTTCGGTCGTCATTTCCTTCAGCGCGCCGGCGACGTCGAACGCCATCTGGCGCGACTCGATCACGCAGGTGCCGGCGATCAGGAAGAACGGCTGATCCAGGCCGACATCGAATCCACACAGTTTCATGCTGCATCTCCTTCGATGGCGAGCGACTGGACAGCCGCCGCGCCGTTGTTGGCGGCCGCACCGGCCGCGGCCTTGTGCGCCAGCGCCGCCTTGATGAACGACGTGAACAGCGGGTGGCCGTCGCGCGGCGTCGACTTGAACTCGGGGTGGTACTGCACACCCATGTACCACGGGTGCGCGTTGCTGCCTTCGCGCGGCAGTTCCATGATTTCGCACAGGTCTTCCGTCGGCGTGCGCGCCGCCACCACCAGGCCCGCTTCTTCCACGCGCGACAGGTAATGGTTGTTCGCCTCGTAGCGGTGGCGGTGACGCTCCGTCACGACGCCGCCGTAGATCTCGTGCGCCAGGGTGCCCGGCTTGACGGCGCAGGCCTGCGCGCCCAAGCGCATGGTGCCGCCCAGGTCGGAGTTGATGTCACGCTTCTCGACCTTGCCGTCCTGGTTCTGCCATTCGTCGATCAGGGCCACGACCGGCTGGTCCGTCTGCGGCTCGAACTCGGTGGAGTTGGCGCTGGCCAGGCCCGCCTTGTGGCGCGCATATTCGATCAGCGCCACCTGCATGCCCAGGCAGATGCCCAGGTAAGGCACCTTGTTCTCGCGGGCGAACTGGGCGGCCTTGATCTTGCCTTCCACGCCGCGCTTGCCGAAGCCGCCCGGCACCAGGATGGCGTCGTACTTGGCCAGGTCGGCCGTGCCCTTCGCCTCGATTTCTTCCGAGTCGATGTATTCGATATTGACGCGGCTTTCCGTGTGGATGCCGGCGTGGCGCAGCGCTTCCGTCAGCGACTTGTACGATTCGGTCAGGTCGACATACTTGCCCACCATGCCGATCGACACTTCCGACTTCGGGTGTTCCAAGGTGTAGATCAGCTTCGACCAGACGGACAGGTCGGCCGGTGCCGGATCGATGTCCAGCGCCTCGCAGATGATCGCGTCCAGGCCCTGGTCGTGCAGCATCTGCGGCACCTTGTAGATGGTGTCGACGTCCCACACGGAGATCACGGCGCGTTCCTCGATATTCGAGAACAGCGAGATCTTGGCCCGCTCGTCTTCCGGAATGGCGCGGTCGGCGCGGCACAGCAGCGCGTTCGGCGAGATGCCGATCTCGCGCAGCTTCTGCACCGAGTGCTGCGTCGGCTTGGTCTTCAGTTCGCCGGCCGAGGCGATGAACGGCACCAGGGTCAGGTGCACGAAGGCCGAGTTCTTGCGGCCGGCGCGCAGGCTCAGCTGGCGCGCCGCTTCCAGGAACGGCAGCGACTCGATATCGCCCACGGTGCCGCCGATTTCGCACAGGGCCACATCATAGCCTTCCGCGCCACGGCGGATGTAGTCCTGGATTTCATTGGTGATGTGCGGGATCACCTGGACCGTCTTGCCCAGGTATTCGCCGCGGCGCTCCTTGCGGATCACCGATTCGTAGATCTGGCCGGTGGTGAAGTTGTTCACCTTGCGCATGCGCGTCGAGATGAAGCGCTCGTAGTGGCCGAGGTCGAGGTCGGTCTCGGCGCCATCGTCGGTAACGAAGACTTCGCCGTGCTGCATGGGGCTCATCGTGCCCGGATCGACGTTGATGTACGGGTCCAGCTTGAGCATGGTGACTTTGAGGCCGCGCGATTCGAGGATCGCGGCGAGGGAGGCGGCGGCAATCCCTTTACCAAGGGACGACACAACGCCACCAGTGACGAAGACAAATTTGGTCATTGCGAGATAGGGTGCCGGTCGGCACGCTGCGGGAAATTGAAATTATAGCCTAATCCGCCGCCTTCTTCAGCATTCGACCTGATGGATTCCCTTAAGGCAACCCGCGCCATTGTGCGCGAGCGAACAGACCCGCGCTGCTGTCCGGGCGGAAAATGGCCTTTATTTCAACAGGAGGCCACCATGAGCTACGATACCGATGCAACCGGAAACTACGTCGACGCAGGCCACCAGGGCCCGGGCCCGCGCCTGATGGGCGCCGACACCCTGATCGGCGACCATATCCACAATATGCGCAATGAACACCTGGGCACCGTCAAGGAAATCATGATCGACATGCAGCGCGGCCAGATCGCCTATGTCGTGATGGCTTCGGGCGGCGTGCTGACGATCGGCGAGAAACTGTTCGCCGTGCCGTGGGAAGCGCTGGTGCTGGACCCGGCCAACCACCAGCTGCGCATGAACATCGACAAGGAACGCATCGAAGCCGCCCCCGGCTTCGACAAGGACCACTGGCCCGACATGGCCAACACCGCCTGGGTCAACGAAGTCCACAGCTATTACGGAACCAGCGCTTCGCCTCAAAACCAGAGCCTGCGCTGACGGTGGGCGGCCCCTTGGCCGCCACGTCGGCGGCGCGGTCCTGCATGGGCGGCGCCGCCATGAATGCCGGTTGTGTCCTGCGCGGGCCGCCGGCGGGCAAGCAGTACTGTCCCCCAATCGGCCATAACCCGGCCGCTGCGCGCCCTCTGCCCGGAGGGCGCGTTTTTCGTTTACTCCGCTTGCGGGACCTGGCACCGCATCGGTGTCCAGGCGATGCCCCGCTGCGTCTCGCGCGGCCCCGTCGGGGCGAAGCCGAAGCGCGTGTACATTGCCAGCGCATGGTCGGAAGCGTTGACGGTGAACTCCCCCGGATTGCCGGCCGCCAGTGCTTCATCCCTGGCCTGCTCCCACAGGCGCCGCCCCAGCCCCTGCCCGTGCCACTGGCGCGCGACGAACAGGTGGAACAGGTGGCTGTTGTCGCGCAGCGCGACGAAGCCCGCCAGCACGCCGTTGCGCGTGGCCAGCCGGTAGCGGAAGTTCGCCTGGCGCAGGTAACGCAGCTGGGCCGCCGCATCGACGTGCGTGATGAATTCTTCCGCCCCCAGCCCTTGCGGATGCACCGTCAGGTAGGGCAGCAGGTCCAGCACCATGGCGCCCAGCGCGGGCGCGTCGGCCACCGTGGCCGGGCGAATGGTAATGTTATCCATTTGGCCATTCTGCCATGATTTGGAGGACATCGATGAAGGCATTCTTGCTGCTCGCCGCGCTGGCCGCCCTGCCGCCAGCGACCCGCGCGGCCGCGCCCTGCCCCGCCGGCGGCGAGGACTGGAGCGCCGCCTGCTTTACCGGCCAGGGCGAACAACGCCGCGTCAAGCCCGGCTACCTGGACCGGCTGGCCTGGAACGCCCACGGCATGGCGACGATCCTGGTGGCCCAGCCGCGCGAGCTGCTGGCGGTGGACCGCAAGGGGCGGGTCGTGGTGCCGGACATCCGCCACACGGGCGACTTCGACTATCCGGACGCCGAAGGGGGCATCGGGCGCTTCCAGGCCGCCGACGGCCGCTGCGGCTACTTCGCCGCCGGACGCTTCGCCATCGTCATCCCGGCCACCTATGACGCCTGCAAGGCCTTCCGGGGTGGCGAGGCCGAAGCCTGCACCGGCTGCACCAGCCAGTGCACGGATGCCGACTGCCACGACACGGTGCTGGTGGGCGGCAGCGGCGTGACCCTGGCGCCGGATGGCGCTGTGCTGCTCAGGCAAGTGCTGCCACGGTAACGCGCCCTTTGCCCATCTGTCCCAGCGTGGTCCCCTGCTTCAGTTCACCCACAGCAGGCGACGCAGATAGCGCATTGCCGCGCTGTCGGTCTGGTCCGGCTTGTCGGCATAGGTTTGAATGAAGGCATACAGGCCTGTGACGGGATGCGCCGCATCGATTTTCCGGCAGTAGCTGCCGGCCTGCCTGTCGCGCATCAGTTCCAGCGGGTAGCGCGGCGGCTGCTGGAAGAAGGCCGGGATCGAAAAGCCCTGGCCGGCGGGGCACAGCCGGGCCAGCGCATCGAGATCGCCGGCCATCTTGTCCGTCTTCGGCAGCAGGGTCCTGCCCTGGGCCAGCGGAATCAGGTGGGCCATCAGCTCTCCCCAGACGCGAAAATCGCCGTCATCCATCGGCACGGGGAAGACGGTGTTGGCCTGGCGCGAGTTGGCGATCCATTCCAGATCGTCGTCCGTTTCGGCCAGCACGGCACGGCGCATCTTCTCGGAAGTCTGCATGCCCGACACCAGCAGCTGGTGGGCGCGCCGCATGCCTTCAGGATGGGCGAGAAACAACGAGCGCCTGGACACACGCTCCTCGGCGCGATACTGGTACGACAGCGCCATTTCAAGCAGTGCCTCGGTAAAGTAATGGTAGCTCAAGGCCCAGTCGATATCGGCCTGGTCGAGGCGGATCGCCGCATCGAGATTGTATTCGGCCGCATAGTAATCGTCCTCCTCCGAAGGGGTGCCCACCCGCAGTGGCGAGTCCTTGCGAGCCGGAATGGCGAAGAAGTAGCGCTCCGCCGTCTGGATGGTGCCGTCGCCATTGAGGTCGCGCACCCAGGTGGCCGGCATGATCAAGAGGCCGTCCGAGGCCGACTTGATGCGGATGCGTTCGAGCATCTGGCGGCCCTGCCTTATCTGTTCGCGTGCATGCGTCAGCTCGGCCCGCACTGCCAGCGCTACCTCGCCGGGCGGCACCCGACTGCCTTGCAAGCGCTTTCCGCCCCGCTCGACAAAGGTCCAGATATGCTGGATCAGCGCGACATCCTTGCAGATGACGAAAGCCTGCTGCTCCTGCACCGTCATGCGCAGGCTGCGTTTCAAGCCGGTGCAGGAGTTGTCGAAAGCGGCAGTATTGGTGAAGTCGGGCTGGCTGGCCTGCGTCGGGACAGCCGGCAGCAGGGCACAAAGGGCGGAACAAAGCAACGCAGCGGCAGTACGCATGACATCCCCGGTGGTAGTGAAGGTCCGCCAAGGTTAGCCAAACGGCGCCCTGGCTCCTTGCGCATGCTTAAGGCCGCGGTGCGACGCCCGCAACGCCTACAGCTCCCGCCCCAGGAATACGGCGCCCTGCAGCGGATTGAACACATACGGCGCGATGGGCGCGAAGCCCAGCGCGCCGTACAGGTTCAGGGCCGGCGTCATCGTCTCGAGCGTGTCGAGGCAGATGGCCTGGTAGCCGGCGGCGCGGGCTTCGTCGCACACGCGCGTGGCCAGGGCGTGGCCCACGCGCAGGCCGCGTGCAGCGGGGCGCACGTACAGCCGCTTCATTTCGCCGCGCCGTGCATCGACGGGCCGCAGCGCGACGCAGCCGACGGGGGCGCCGTCCTGCCAGGCCAGCAGGATGCAGCCGCCCGGTGCCGTGTACTTGCCGGGCAGGTCGGCCAGTTCGCCTTCGAAGTTCTGGAAATCGAGGTCGATGCCGAGGGTGGCCGCGTATTCGCGGAACAGTTCGCGCACGATGGCGATATCGCGCGGCAGGCCGGCGTGACGGATTTCTATCAAGGTTTCTCCTCTCGAATGGAAGCCTCAAGCATAGCGCGTGTGCGCGACGCTTGCAGGCGTGTCAACAGAAGTCCCTGCTCGACGTGGGCAGCTTGCCCAGCATCGGCGACAGATCGACCAGCCGCTTGGCCACCAGGTGGCGCACGATGCCTTCCTGCTGCCACACGCCGTACACGCCCAGCAGCGAGGCGCCCAGCACTTCGCGCCGGTACTGGTCGACCAGGTCGGGCCAGACGATGACGTTGACGTTGCCCGTCTCGTCCTCGATGGTAATGAACAGCACACCCTTGGCCGTGCCGGGCCGCTGGCGCACCGTGACGATGCCGGCGCCCCGCGCCAGCTGGCCGTCCGCAAAGGTGTTGAGCACATCGGCCGGCAGGAAGCGTTTGGCCAGCAGCGCGGGCCGCAGCAGGGCCAGCGGATGGCGGCCCAGGGTCAGGCCCTGGGCGCGATAGTCGCCGATGATGTCGTCGCCTTCGCTGGGCGGGCGCAGCAGCGGCGCTTCCTCGTCCGGCGTGGTGGGACGCAGCAGGTCCTTGTCCGGCACCGCGCCCACGGCCTGCCACAGGGCCTGGCGACGGTTGCCGGCCAGCGCGTGCAGCGCATTGGCGCTGGCCAGCACCTGCAGGTCGTGCCGGTCCAGCTGGGCGCGGCGGGCCAGGTCGGCCACGTCGGCAAAGGCGCGCAGGGCCCGGGCCTGCTCGATGCGTTCGGCCGACTCGGCGCGCATGCCGCGCAGCAGCGACATGCCCAGGCGCACGGCCGGCTGGACGATGCCGTCCTTTTCCTCCAGGGTCGAATCCCAGCCGGAGACGGCGATATCGACGGGCCGTACCTCGATGCCGTGGCGCTTGGCGTCCTGCACCAGCTGCGACGGGCCGTAGAAGCCCATCGGCTGGCTGTTGAGCAGCGCGCATAAAAACGCGGCCGGCTCGTGGCACTTGATCCACGAGCTGACATACGTCAGCAGCGCGAAGCTGGCCGCGTGCGACTCGGGAAAGCCGTATTCGCCGAAGCCCTGGATCTGTTCGCAGATGCGTTCGGCGAACTCGATGTCGTAGCCCCGCTCCGTCATGCCCGAGATGATGCGGCCCCGGTACTTGTCCATGCCGCCCTTGCGCTTCCAGGCCGCCATCGCGCGGCGCAGCTGGTCCGCCTCGCCTTCGGAGAAGCCGGCCGCGATCATCGCCACCTGCATCACCTGCTCCTGGAAGATGGGCACGCCCAGGGTGCGCTTCAGCGCCTCGTCCAGGCCTTCCGGATAATCGATCAGGCTGGGGTCGAGCCGGCGCTGCAGGTAGGGATGCACCATACCTCCCTGGATCGGTCCGGGCCGCACCAGCGCAACCTCGATGACGAGGTCGTAGAAGCGGCGCGGCCGCAGGCGCGGCAGCATCGTCATCTGGGCCCGCGATTCGATCTGGAACACGCCGATGGTATCGGCCTCGCACATCATGTCGTAGGTGGGCTTGTCGTCGCGCGGAATGTCCTGCATGCGGAACTCCTCGCCACGCCGCACGCTGATCAGGTTCAGGGCCCGGCGCAGCGCCGACAGCATGCCCAGCGCCAGCACGTCCACCTTCAACAGGCCCAGCTCCTCCAGGTCGTCCTTGTCCCACTGGATCACGCTGCGGTCCTTCATCGACGCATTTTCGATGGGCACGAGGCGCGACAGCTTGTCCTGGGCGATGACGAAGCCGCCCACGTGCTGCGACAGGTGGCGGGGAAAGCCCAGCATGCGCTGCGCCAGGCTGGCCCACTGGTGCGCCAGCGGCGAGGCCGGATCGAGCCCGCATTCGGCGAAGCGGTTCAGCAATTCGTGCTTGCTGTCGAACCAGTGGTGCGACTTGGCCACCTTCTCGACGATGGCCAGGTCGACGCCGAGCGCCTTGCCGGAGTCGCGCAGCGCGCTCTTGGGCCGGTAGCAGATCACGGTGGCCGCCAGCGCGGCGCGGTGCCGGCCATATTTGGCGTAGATGTACTGGATCACTTCTTCCCTGCGCTGGTGCTCGAAGTCGACGTCGATATCGGGCGGCTCGTCGCGCTCGCGCGAGATGAATCGGCCCATCAGCAGATTGCTTTCGGCCGGATTGACCTCGGTGATGCCCAGGCAGTAGCACACGGCCGAATTGGCGGCCGAGCCGCGCCCCTGGCACAGGATTTCCTGGCTCCGCGCGAAGCGCACGATGTCGTACACGGTGAGGAAGAAGAACTCGTACTTCAGCTCCGCCACCAGCGCCAGCTCTTTCTCGATCTGGTCCTGCACCTTGCCCGGTATGCCGTGCGGGAAGCGCACGTGGGCGCCGATATAGGTTTCCTGACGCAGGTAGGACGACGGCGTGTGCCCGGCAGGTATCAGCTCGTTCGGGTATTCGTAGCGCAGCTCGTCGAGCGAGAAGCGGCACTGGCGCGCGATGCGCAGGGTTTCGGCCAGGGCCTGGGGCGGATACACGTTGGCCAGGCGCAGGCGCGAGCGCAGGTGCTGTTCGGCGTTCTGCGCCAGGTCGTAGCCGCATTCGAATACGGCTTTCCCCAGCCGCACTGCCGTCAGGGTGTCGTGCAGCGGCTTGCGCGATCGCACGTGCATGCACACGTGCCCCGCCGCCACGACGGGCAGGCCGTGCTGCAGGGCCACCTCGTCGATGCTGAGGCGGTGTCCTTCGTCGAAGGCACGCTGCAGCAGCACCAGGCCCACCCACGCGCGCCCGGGGAAGGTGGCGCCCATCCACGCGGCCTGGCGGTGCAGCCGGTCGACGTCCGCGCTGTCCCAGGCGGGATACGCGGGCAGCAGGATCAGCGAACAGTCCGGCATGCCCTGCAGGTGGGCGCGCTCCGGCGGCGGCGCCGCGAAGTCGTCCGGGTGCAGCAGGTAGCTGCCCTTCTGCGCCCGCGTGCGGCCCAGGGTGATCATCTCGGACAGGTTGCCGTAGCCGTTGCGGTTGCGCGCAATGGCCAGCAGCGACAGCGCATGGCTGCCATCCGGATTGGTGAGCTTGAACCAGCTGCCGATCAACAGGTGCTGCTGCCAGCCGGCCGCCTTGGCTTCGCCGTGGGCGCGCACGACGCCGGCCAGCGAGCATTCGTCCGTGATCGCCAGCGCCGCGTAATCGAGGGCGATGGCACGCGCCACCAGCTCCTCGGCATGCGAGGCACCGTGCAGGAAGGAGAAATTCGACATGCAGAACAGTTCCGCATAGGGTGGCAGGGCAGACATCGCGGCTCTTGATACTGTATAAACGTACAGTATCATACCACCCCGGCGCAGGCTGGCCGCACGGCAGGCGCACCTCATCCAATCCGCTTTCCGCGCAGCCTGTCCGCGCCGGATGCAGTCCAGCGCATTCGGCGCGAAGGGACGAAGCCGTCGTGCCACGATCGGCACTTTCCCACCACCGCTTGTCGACCATGACGCCTGCCCTGCCCCGGCTCCCGCGCCCACGTGCGCTTGCCCTCGTCCCTTCATTTTCCCTGGCCGTCGCCTGCCTGCTGGCCCCTGGCCATGCCGTCGCCGCCGGCGCGGCCAACGAAATCGTCGCCGAAGTCATCGCCGGGCAGCGCATCGAGTCGGTGACCATCATGAATCCCGATGCCAGGGCCTGCGTCGTGTTCGAGAACGGCTCGCGCGCGACAGTCGATTCATGGAGCAAGGTGATCGACCCCTTGCGGTCCAGCGCCTCGATCTTCGCCTACAACCGGCCCGGCTATGGCAACAGCCAGGAAGCGGCGACGCCCCGCGACGGCGCCACGGTGGTCGAGGAGCTGCGGCGGATGCTGAAGCAAAAGGGCCTGGCGCCGCCGTATATCCTGGTCGGCCATTCGCTGGGCGGCCTGTACATGCAGCTGTTCGCGCGGCGCTATCCCGATGAAGTGGGCGGCCTGGTGCTGGTGGATTCGCTGTATCCGGGCGTGATCAAGAAGCCGGAGGATTTCCCCCTGCTGACACGGGGCGCCAAGCGCCTGTTCTTCTCGGCCACCGTCAACGACGAGATTGACCTGATCCACCAGACCGGCGAGCAGGTGCTGGCGCTCGGCCCCATCGACGACAAGCCCATCGTCCAGCTGATCAACCGGCCCACGGGTGCGTTCGCCATACCGGTCGACTTCGGCGTGATGAACCATTCGAAGGAGACGACCACGCTGGTCAGGGGCCTGTATCCGAAGGCGACCAGGCTTTTCCTCGATTCGGCCCACCAGATGCAACAGGAAAGCCCCACCGAAGTGGTCGACGCGATCAAGGGCGTCATCGCGATGCTGCCGTCGAAAAATTGATCACGATGGGGTAAGCTGCAAGGCTGAACTGTAAAGCAAACTGCGGGGGGCAAGCTGCAACGATGCGCCAATTCGAACTGACCTGCTTCGGCACCCGACCCGGCGAGGGCAACCCGGCACTGGTCCTGCTGGACGACAGCCGCGACGACGCCGAACGCCAGCACTTCGCCAATGCCAGCGGGCGCGCTGCCTGCGCGTTCGTCGACACGGGCGGCGACGATGACTTGACCCTGGACTTCTACTAACCCCATGCGCGCAGTCCCCTGTGCCTGCATGCCACCCTGGCGGCCGCGCGCGTGCTGCTCGACATGGCACCCGGCCCCTTGACGGTGCGCACGGCACTGCGGGGGCAGCGCCTGGTCTTGAGCCGGCGCGGCGGCGACGTCTTCATCGAACTTGCACCACAGCCGGTGCCGGCGCCGGCATTGACGACGGAACTGGCCACGCGGCTGGTGCCCGGCATCGTTCTCGTGTCGGCGCCGGCCATCGCTTCCGTCGGCAGCCCGAAACTGCTGCTGGAAGTGCGGGACGCGTCGGCACTGCAGGCGCTGCGGCCGGACCTGGCGGCGATCCACGCATGGGGCAAGGAAGCTGGCGTCAGCGGCTGCTACGCGTGGTGCCGCCGGGCGGACGGCAGCCTTGAAGGGCGCAACTTCAATCACCTCGATCCCGCGCTGGAAGACAGTGCCACGGGCGTGGCGGCAGGCGCGCTGACGGTGCTGCTGGGGCAGGCGGTGACGCTGTACCAGGGCGCCAACGTCGGCCGGCCATGCTTGCTGCGCACGGCGTTCGAAGACGGCTGCATACTGCTTGGCGGCGCGGCGCACTATCTGCAACGGGATTGAGGGACGATACGAAAGGGACGATGCGGCCGAAGCGCGCGCAAGTGGGGAGCGCAAATTGGGCAGCATATAGTAGTTCGACCCGGGCACGGTTGTAAACAAAGTACTTGTGCAAAATTGTCACAACTTCGAATTTGGTCGTGGTGCCGCGCGGGGGGAGCCGATTAGAATCGTTTTTTGCCTTCGGAGAGCAACCCCGTGTTTTCGACATCCCCAGCACTGAAACCACTGCGCAAGGCAGTCCTGTTGAGCCTTTACGGCAGCGCCATCTTCACCGTCGCCCCCAACGTCGCCGCGCAAACGAGCGCGCCGCAGGCGCAGGCATCGAGCGAATCGCTGCAGGTCATCACCGTGGTCGGCTCGCGCCGCGCCACCAGCTCCACCACCGATACGGTCTCGCCGGTGGACGTGATCCCGCTGGCCGCATCGGCCGAACGGGGCGGCCAGTTCGACCTGTCGCAGACGCTGACGAATATCTCGCCTTCGTTCAACTCGACCCGCCAGACCGGCGCGGACGGCGCCGACCTGGTCGACTCGGCCGCGCTGCGGGGGCTGGGCTCCGACCAGACCCTGGTGCTGGTGAACGGCAAGCGCCGCCACACCTCGTCGCTGGTGAACCTGTTCGGCGCGCGCAACCGCGGCAACACGGGCACGGACATGAACGCCATTCCCCTGCTGGCCATCAAGGACGTGCAGGTGCTGCGCGACGGCGCCGCCGCCCAATACGGCTCGGACGCGATTGCCGGCGTGATGGACATCGGCCTGAAGAAAAGCCTGGGCTGCGAAGCGGTGGCGGGCTACGGCCAGTACTCGGCCGGCGACGGCAAGAACTACCTGGCGTCGGCCTACTGCGGCATCGCCCTCGGTGGCGGCGTGGTCGGCATCACGGGCGAATACCTGGACCGGGGCCGC
Source organism: Pseudoduganella buxea (assembly GCF_009720835.1). GTDB lineage: Bacteria > Pseudomonadota > Gammaproteobacteria > Burkholderiales > Burkholderiaceae_D > Rugamonas > Rugamonas buxea. The sequence continues at coordinate 4,283 of NZ_WNKZ01000084.1, read as the reverse complement.
TCCGACCGCTCCGAGCCGGACAACCCGCGCATCATCGGCGACTCCGAATCGAAGAACAAGACGCTGTATGTGAACGGCGACATTCCCACCGGCGTGGCCGGCAATACGGGACGCTTCTACTTCACCGGCGGCGTGCAGAAGCGCGACGCCTCGTCGGCAGCCTTCGGGCGCGGCGGCATCGGCAGCGACGATATCCCGTCGCGCAATTCGGCCGGCATGTACCCGGACGGCTTCGTCCCCTTCATCAACGGCGAACTCGATGACCGTTACGTCATCGTCGGCCACCGCGCCAAGCTGGGCGAATGGAATGCCGACCTGTCGCAGACCTACGGCTACAACCGCCTGAAGTACGACATCGCCAACACGCTCAATGCATCGATCGCCAACGCCGACCTGGAAAGCGGCGGCAAGGGCGTCAGCGCCAGCAACTTCGACGCGGGCGGCTTTTCGTTCGCCCAGTACACGACGAACCTGGACTTCAACCGCTACTTCAGCGGCATCGCCGGCGACGGCCTGAACGTCGCCTTCGGCGCCGAGTACCGCGTCGAGAAATACAAGATCTTCGCCGGCGAACCCGGTTCCTATGTCGATGCCGACGGCGTCGGCGTGGGCGGCAACGCGGGCAGCCAGGGCTTCCCCGGCTTCCAGCCGGGCGACGTCACCAACGCGCGCCGCCACAGCACGGCCGCCTACCTGGACCTGGAAGCGGACCTGAACGAGAAGACCAAGCTGCAAGGCGCCGTGCGCTGGGAAAAATACAGCGACTTCGGCTCCACCGTCACCGGCAAGCTGGCCGGCAGCTACCGCGTGGCGCCAAGCGTGCTGCTGCGCGGCTCGGCCAGCACGGGCTTCCGCGCGCCGTCGCTGCAGCAGGCCTACTTCTCGTCGACCTTCACGGACTTCATCGGCGGCGTGCCGACCGACGTGGTGCTGGCGCCGAACAACGGCGCCGTCGCCAACCTGGCCGGCATTCCGAAGCTGAAGGAAGAAAAGTCGACCAGCTTCACCCTGGGCACGACGTGGACGCCGACGCCGGCCATCTCCGTCACGGCCGACCTGTACCACATCAAGATCAAGGATCGCATCGTGCTGTCCGGCCGCTTCGATGCCGACAACTACCCGGAACTGGCGGCGCGCCTGGCGACCCTGGGCGTGGGCCAGGCCCAGTTCTTCGTCAACTCGGTGGACACCAAGACGCAGGGCCTGGACCTGACGGCGTCGCACAAGAGCACCGTGTTCGGCAACCGCCTGACCACCTTCCTGGCGGCGAACTTCAGCAAGACGGAAGTGGACGGCATCCACGCCCCCGCCTCGCTGGCCGGCTACGAGGATGTGCTGCTGTCCGAACGGGAGCGCCTGTTCATCGAACAGGGCGGCCCGCGCCGCAAGGCCACCTTGGGCTTCGACTACATCACGGGCCCGATCGAGACGGATTTGCGCATCATCCACTTCGGCCCGCAAACGCTGGGCACCTTCAGCGGCACGGCGGCGGGCGTGCCGAACATGAAGTACGAAGCGAAGACGTCGGCCGACCTGTCGCTGACCTACACGATCAACCAGAACGCCAAGATCACCGTGGGCGGCAACAATATCTTCAACGTCAAGCCGACCACGCAGAACGCGGATGAAACGGACAACGGCTTCAAGTACGACAGCGTGCAGTTCGGCCTGAACGGCGCTTCCTACTTCGCGCGCTTGCACGTCAAGTTCTAACATCGATCAGCTCGTGCCCGACATGGCGGGCGAAGAAGGGGTTGCGAGGAGCACCGCTCCTCGCCAACGTGGCGGGCGACGGCATGCAAGCCATTGCCTCCTTCCGGACCCCGACAGGACGCGGGCACATCAGCAACGTAACGGCCGAGTTCGTGTCTTTGTCGGGGTCTGACCCCGAGGTGGACACGGCCTCGGCCTTTTTATGTTTCCGACGTTGCTGTCATGGCCGCGTCACGTGGAGCGGTTACATTCCCGTTTTAATTTTTCCTCGACAGGAGCAGCATGAAGACGAATCAGGTGATGGTGGCCGCGCTGATGGCGGTGGGGCTGGTGGGACTGGCCGGTTGCGGCAGCAGCGACAACGACGCGACCGCGGCGCCGGCGCCGCAGCCCACCGGCGGCATCCCGGAAGGCACCACCGTCACGTTCGCGCTGATGGAAACCACCGACCTGCATTCGAATGTCCTCAGCTACAACTACTATTCGCTGGCCGAGGATACGAGCCTGGGCATGGAGCGCACCGCCACCCTGATCCAGGCCGCGCGGGCGGAAAACCCGAACAATGTGCTGCTGGACGACGGCGACGTGATCCAGGGCACGCTGCTGGGCGACCTGCAGGCCGTCACCAGCCCCGTGCCCTGCTCGGGCACCCTGGCCGTGCACAAGGCCATGAACGCGCTGAAGTACGACGGTGGCGGCATGGGCAACCATGAATTCAACTATGGCCTGCCCTTCCTGTCGCAGGTCACCAATACCGACTTCAATATCCCCGGTGTGACCAAGCCGGCCGGCACCTGCGGCGCGCCCGCCTTCCCGCTGGTGCTGAGCAATGTCACCGGGGTCGCCAGCGGCAAGCCGATCTTCCAGCCCTACGCCGTGCTGCCTCGCGCCTTCGCGGCCAAGGCGCCGGACGGCAGCACCCTGAACGTGATGCTCAATATCGGCATCATGAGCTTCGTGCCGCCGCAGATCCTGGAATGGGACCAGAAGAACCTGGCCGGCAAGGTGGCCGTCAGCGGTTCGAAGGAAGCGGCGCAGCAGTATGTCGCCGAGCTGCGCGCCAAGGGCGCCAACGTCATCGTCGCACTGTCGCACGGTGGCCTGGACACGAGCGCCTACAGCCCGAAGATGGAGAACCAGAGCTACCACCTGGCCGGCACCGGCATCGACGCGCTGATGATCGGCCACTCGCACCTGATCTTCCCGAGAGGAAAAGAGCCTGGCGCCGCGGCGCTCGACCCGTCGCTGGCCGCCCTGCCGGCCAGCGCCAATGTCGATGCCATCAACGGCTTCGTCAACGGCGTGCCGACCGTGATGGCGCAAAGCTGGGGGCGGCGCTTGGGGCTGATCAGGATGACGATGGTGTACCAGGGCGGCAAGTGGGTGACGCAGCCCTCGAAGACGACGGTCGAATCGCGCGGCTTCAAGTACGCGGACGGCAGCACGGTGGTCAAGGCCGATTCGGCCATCGCCGCGCTGATCGCCACCGAACATGCCGCCACCATCGCCTATGCCAAGCAGCCGCTGGGCGTGACGACGGACTTCGAGATGTCCTCGTACTTCGCACTGGTGGGCGACGTGACGGCCATCCAGCTGGTCAACCAGGCCCAGATCGACTACGTGAAGAACTTCATCGCCAGCTCGACCGACCCGGTGCTCTCCAGCTACAGGAACATTCCCGTGATCTCGTGCAGCGCGCCGTTCAAGGCCGGCCGCAACGGGCCGTCCGACTTCACCGACGTGGCGCCGGGCGCCACCGCGGCGGCGCCGGTGGGCCTGCAGGTCCGCAATCCGGGCGACCTTTACCTGTACAGCAATAACAACCTGCAGGCCGTGAAGATCAAGGGTTCGGACCTGAAGGCCTGGCTGGAGGCGTCCGCCAAGCAGTTCGGCCAGATCGATCCGGCCAAGGCCACCGAGCAGGATCTGGTACCCAGCTACGGCACCATCTACAACTACGACGTGTTCTATGCCGAGAACAACGCGCTGACCTACCAGATCGACGTAACGAAGCCGGCCGGCAGCCGCATCGTCAACCTGGTCTACCAGGGCAAGGCCGTGGCCGACGGCGACGACTTCATCGTCGCCACCAATGACTACCGCGCGGGCGGCGGCGGCAACGTGCCCGGCATCGACGGCAGCAAGACCATCATCAAGTCGCCGGACGCCAACCAGGCCGTCGTCAGCAACTACCTGCAGGCGCTCGGCAAGGTCAGCGGCAAGGTGACCCTGGCCGGCAACGGCAATGCGCGCAGCTGGTCGTTCGCCAAGGTCAAGACGGCCGGCCCCGTGATCCTGCGTTCCGCGCCGGGCCACCTGGCGCTGGCCCGCGCCAACGGCATCGCCGTCGTGGCGGCCGAGGGCGGCCTGGACGCCAGCGGCTTCGGCAAGTACAGCATCGACTTGTCGAAATGATGCGGGGCGGCCTGCTGCTGGCGGCCGCGCTGGCCGTGGCCGGGTGCGAGCGCGAGGAGCTGCCCACCCCGGCGCAGATCGAGTCACTGGCGATGACGGCGGCGCAGCGGGCCGACCCGGCCGCCGAACAGCGCCTGCAGGACCTGGCCGAGCGG